>NZ_LN831039.1:5527755-6255511 GCF_001457595.1 Mycolicibacterium smegmatis
TGAAGCCGACGAACATCCTTGTGGACAAACCATTTTCGCGCGCGGTGCTGATCGACTTCGGCGTCGCGCACTCGCTCGCCGAGGATGTCGCGGCGCGCCTCGCGGCCGACACCACCGGGCGCCTGACCCTCGATCCGGCCCGGCGCATCACGCATCAGAGCGCGGGACCACGGCCTCAGGTGCAGGCGTCGCTCCCCTACTCGGCGCCCGAACTGATCACCGGGCGCGCGCTGTCGGCGGCCACCGACCAGTACGCGCTGGCGTGCACCGCGGTGGAGATCCTCACCGGCCTGCCGCCGTTCACGGCCACCACGGCCGTGAAGATGGTCGATCAGCAGTTGAACAGCCCGCCGCCGCGAATCTCCCGACGCGCCGCATGGATTCCCCACGCGGTGGATTCGATCCTCGCGAAGGCACTGTCGAAAGATCCCGAGCGACGTCATGAATCGTGCACGAAGTTCGTCGACGAACTCGCCGCCGCACTCGGGTGATCGGCGAATCGTCCGGAAAACGCCGAGACCGGCGAAATGGTCGCCGACGGACACCGTCGGGCACCATTTCGCCGGTCTCGGCGTCGGGCGCTTCGAGCGCTCAGGCCTCGGCTGACACCGAAGGCGTTGATGCAGAAGGCCTGACGACCTGCTTGGTGTAGTCCTCGCCCAGTGCTTCCTTGGTCCGCTGCAGCAACCGGACGAAGTCGTTGATGCTCAACGTCTCACCGCGACGTGCCGGGTCGATGCTGGCAGCCAGGAGGCGTTCGGCCGATTCGTTGCCGCCACCGGCCCACTCGGCGAACGCGTTGCGCGAGGTCTTGCGGCGCTGCGCGAAGCCGATGTCGATGAGGTTGAACACCTCGTCGCGGAAGGCCGCCTCCATGGGCCACGGCGACGTCTCGTACCGGTCGATCCGGACCAGCCCCGAGTACACGCGCGGGATGGGCCAGAAGACCGTCGGCGAGACCATGCCGTGCCTGCGCACGTTGCCGTAGAACCGCACCTTGGCACTCGGCACGCCGTAGTCCTTGCCGCCCGGTTCGGCAGCCAGGCGCTCGGCCACCTCGGCCTGCACCATGACCATCACCGTCCGGATCGACGGGAACTCCGCGAGCAGGTGCAGCAACGCGGGCACCGCCACGTTGTACGGCAGGTTCGCCACCAGTGCCGTGGGCTGCTCCTCCAGGTCGCCCGGCATGAGCGTCAGGATGTCCCGGTTGAGCACCGTGAGCCGGTTGATCTCACTGTGCGAATGGTCGGCGATCGTCGTCGGCAGCTGACGCGCCAGCAGTGGATCGATCTCCACCGCGGTGACGCGGGCTCCCCGATCCAGCAGCGCCAGAGTCAGAGAACCGAGTCCTGGCCCGACCTCGAGGACATGGTCGTGCCGATGGACTCCAGAGGCCGACACGATGCGCCGCACCGTGTTGGCATCGTGAACGAAGTTCTGTCCGAATGCCTTTCGTGGGCGAAAGTCGATCTCTTTCGCCAAGCGTCGTATCTCGGTCCGCCCGAGCAGTCGAATAGTCAGCGCGCCCCAATCCTCCCGCTACACACCGGCCAGGCTCCCCAACCTTGCCGGGATTGCGTCACCGTAGCAATCGCAATTTGTTCTTCTCTGGTCGCCAAGTCGGCCCTCGGAGCATACCGCAGACCGCCGTTTCTTTCCCAGGTGTTCTGATCGAATTGGACGCCGCCATAAAAACCGTTACCGGTGTTAATGGCCCAGTTACCACCCGCTTCGCATTGCGCGAGCGCGTCCCAGGTGTGTCCATTGGAAACCGGCGGAACTTCTGTTCCGGGCTTTGCGCCAACCCGCAGGACGCCATTCCGTGCGGGCTCAATTACTTGATTGGCTACTGGCAGCCGACCGGTTTCCACGCCATTTACCTTCGCAATCGCGAATGTGACGTCCTGCAGACCAGGGGCACCCGGGTCCTCGACGACCTGCCTGCTCATGTTCATCGTGGGGTCTTCGATGCGCTCGTTGCCCGGCGCGAGCGGCAGGCGCTCGGTGACCTTCTCGATGCGCATGCGGGTCACCTGGATCTGCATACCGTCGACCACCGGCGACGACGCGGCGGGGACCACCTTGTCGTTTTGCTCCAGCGGCACGCCCGCGGCCTCGAGCAGGCCGGCCACGTTGGGCGCCGCGAGGTGCACCGTGGACACCTTGCCGCCGTCGTCGATCTGCACGGTCTTGGGGCTGACGACCGGCAGCGCCATTCCGGCCAGCGGGACACGGCTGCCGCGGGAGGCCGCAGCCGGTGCCTTGTCCGTCATCCGGAGCTGGGCCAGGGCCTCGTCCACGGTCGACGCCGTGGTCCAGACCTGCTTGGTGCCCTCACCGTCGAGCGACACCTCAAGCGGGCGGCTGCGGCGCAACACGATGGTGTCGGACTGGTGCACGGTCTCGGTCGCGGCGGGGAAAAGATCGTCGCGATCAGAAACCTCGAAGCCGTTCTCCTCGACGATGTCGATCACACGGGACTTCATGGTGGTGACGGTCATGGGGGCACCGTCCACCGAGAGGGTCACGGTCTTGTGGGAGGCGACGGCGTAGCTGCCTGCAACCGTCAGGGAGACCAGAAAGGCACCCACAACTCCTCGAAGCAACGGCGAGCGGGATTCATGAAGTTTGTTGAGTGCTTCCACGGCTGTCGTGTGGTCCTCGTGTTTCTCGGGTCTTGCAGGCCTGCGAAACCATGCCGGCCGAGTCCTTGATCACAAGACGGTAACGAAAAGGTCTAGAAGCGGCAACTCTCGCTAAGCCTGTACACCCGTTCGGCGGTGGCCGCGGTCTCGGCGGCGATCTCCTCGGCAGGGCGGTCCAGCAACGTCGCCAGTGCACGCACAGTGTAGGGCAGGCAGTACGGCTCGTTGGGCGCCCCTCGGAACGGGTGCGGCGTGAGGAACGGCGCGTCGGTCTCGACGAGCATCTGCCCCTGCGGGATCAGCCGGGCAGCCTCCTGCAGGTCACGGGCGTTCTTGAAGCTCACGGTGCCCGACAGGCTCAACACCCAGCCCGCGTCGATGCACGTTCGCGCCATGGCCGGACCCGACGAGAAACAGTGGAAGATCACAGTCTCGGGCGCACCCTCGGCCCGCAACACGTCGAGCACCTCGGCGTCGGCGTCGCGGTTGTGGATCATGAGCGGTTTGCCGCTGCGCTTGGCCAGGTCGATGTGCCACGCGAACGCGTCGCGCTGCTCGGCCGGCGTCGCGCATCCGTCGAGGCGACCGGGCCAGTACATGTCCATCCCGGTCTCGCCGATCGCGACCACACGAGGATGGGTGGCCAGCTGTTCGAGATCAGCCTTCGCGGCGTCGGTGAGCGTGTCGGCCCGCGTCGGATGCAGCGCCACCGCGGCCCAGACGCGGTCGTCGGCGTCGGCCGCGCGGGTCACCCAATGTGCCGCGTCCAGGTCGTCGGCGATCGTCACGACGCGCCCGACGCCCACGGCGGCGGCGCGATCGACGATGGCGCGCACGTCTTCCGGGTTGTCGGCACCGCACGCGTCGAGGTGGGTGTGCGCGTCGACGAGCGGGGTCAACGGTTCCGGAGCTGGCGGTTTCTCCCTGGCTGAACGTTTCGCACTCACCGCAACACCATAAGGTGGGAGCAAATGAGCGAGCCCTTTTACATCACCACGGCCATCGCCTACCCCAACGGTGTGCCGCACATCGGCCATGCGTACGAGTACATCGCCACCGATGCCATCGCCCGATTCAAGCGCCTCGACGGCTACGACGTGCGGTATCTCACCGGCACCGACGTGCACGGGCAGAAGATGGCCGAGACCGCGGCCAAGGAAGGCATCCCCGCCGCGGAACTGGCGCGGCGCAACTCGGATGTGTTCCAGCGGCTGCAGGAGAAGCTCAACATCTCCTTCGACCGGTTCATCCGCACGTCCGACGCCGACCACTACGAGGCGTCGAAGGCGATCTGGAAGCGCATGGCCGACGCCGGCGACATCTACCTCGACGCGTACAAGGGCTGGTACTCGATCCGCGACGAGCGGTTCTTCACCGAGAACGAGACCACCGAGCAGCCCGACGGCACCCGCATCGCCACCGAGACCGGTGCGCCCGTGACGTGGACCGAGGAGCAGACGTACTTCTTCCGGCTGTCGGCCTACACCGACCGGTTGCTCGCGCTGTACGAGGAGCACCCCGAGTTCATCGGCCCCGACGCGCGCCGCAACGAGATCATCAGCTTCGTCTCGGGCGGCCTGAAGGACCTGTCGATCTCGCGGACGACGTTCGACTGGGGTGTGCCGGTCCCCGACCACCCCGACCACGTGATGTACGTGTGGGTCGACGCGCTCACCAACTACCTGACCGGGGTCGGCTTCCCCGACACCGAATCCGAGTCCTTCCGGCGCTACTGGCCCGCCGATCTGCACATGATCGGCAAGGACATCATCCGGTTCCACACCGTGTACTGGCCTGCGTTCCTGATGTCGGCGGGCCTGCCGCTGCCCAAGCGCATCTTCGCGCACGGCTGGCTGCTCAACCGCGGCGAGAAGATGAGCAAGTCGATCGGCAACGTCGTCGACCCGGTGAACCTCGTCGACACCTTCGGCCTGGACCAGGTGCGCTACTTCCTGCTGCGTGAGGTGCCGTTCGGGCAGGACGGCTCCTACAACGAGGACGCGATCATCGGCCGCGTCAACGCCGACCTCGCCAACGAACTGGGCAACCTCGCGCAGCGCTCGCTGTCGATGGTGGCCAAGAACCTCGGCGCGGCCGTGCCCGATCCTGGCGAGTTCACCGACGAGGACACCGCGCTGCTGGCGGCCGCCGACGCCCTGCTGGAACGGGTTCGCGAACACTTCGACGTCCCCGCGATGCACCTTGCGCTGGAGGCGATCTGGTCGGTGCTCGGGGCCGCCAACCGGTACTTCTCGGCGCAGGAGCCGTGGGTGCTGCGTAAATCCGACGCCGCCGAGGATCAACAGCGCTTCCGCACAGTGCTGTACACCACCCTCGAGGTGGTGCGCATCGCGTCGCTCCTGCTGCAGCCCGTGATGCCGGAGTCGACGGCGAAGCTGCTCGATCTGCTGGGGCAACCCACCGATGAGCGCGACTTCTCCGCGATCGCCAACCGGATCAAGCCGGGCACCTCGTTACCCGCGCCGAGCGGGATCTTCCCGCGCTATCAGAACGATTGAGATGAGCGAACTACACCCCAAACTGCAGGCAGTATTCGAAGAGGTCTCGCACCGCAACGGCGGTGAGAAAGAGTTCCACCAGGCCGTTTTCGAGGTGCTCCAGAGCCTCGGTCCGGTGGTCGAGAAGCATCCCGAATACGCCGACAACGCGATCATCCGCCGCCTGTGCGAACCCGAGCGCCAGATCATCTTCCGCGTGCCGTGGGTCGACGACACCGGTCACGTGCAGATCAACCGCGGGTTCCGCGTCGAGTTCAACTCCGCGCTCGGGCCGTACAAGGGCGGGCTGCGGTTTCACCCGTCGGTGTACCTGGGGATCGTCAAGTTCCTGGGCTTCGAGCAGATCTTCAAGAACGCTTTGACCGGCCTGCCGATCGGCGGCGGCAAGGGTGGTTCGGACTTCGACCCCAAGGGCCGCTCCGACGCCGAGATCATGCGGTTCTGTCAGTCGTTCATGACCGAGTTGTACCGGCACATCGGTGAATACACCGACGTGCCCGCGGGTGACATCGGCGTCGGGACGCGCGAGATCGGGTATCTGTTCGGCCAGTACAAGCGCATCACCAACCGCTACGAGTCCGGCGTGCTGACGGGCAAGGGCCTCACGTGGGGTGGGTCCCGGGTGCGCACCGAGGCCACCGGCTACGGCACGGTGTTCTTCGTCGACGAGATCCTGCAGTCGCGCGGGCAGTCGTTCGACGGCAAGCGCGTCGTGGTGTCCGGGTCGGGCAACGTCGCGATCTACGCGATCGAGAAGGTGCACGCGCTCGGCGGCATCGTGGTCGCGTGCTCGGATTCGGGCGGCTACGTGGTCGACGAGAAGGGCATCGACCTCGACCTGCTCAAGGAGGTCAAGGAAGTCCAGCGCGCCCGCATCGACGCCTACGCCGAAGCCCGCGGCGGCGCAACGCGGTTCGTCTCCGGCGGCAGCGTGTGGAACGTGGCGTGCGACATCGCGCTGCCGTGCGCGACGCAGAACGAGGTGTCCGGCGACGACGCCAGGGCGCTCATCGCATCGGGCTGCCGCATCGTCGCCGAGGGCGCGAACATGCCGTGCACACCCGAGGCCGTGAAACTGTTCGACCAGGCCGGGGTGACGTTCGCACCGGGCAAGGCCGTCAACGCAGGCGGTGTGGCCACAAGCGCGCTGGAGATGCAGCAGAACGCCTCGCGTGACTCGTGGACCTTCGACGACACCGAGGGCCGCCTCGCGGGGATCATGCGCCGTATCCACGACCGCTGCCTGACCACGGCCGACGAGTACGACCAGCCAGGCAATTACGTGGCAGGCGCCAACATCGCCGGGTTCACCCAGGTCGCGGACGCCATGCTCGCACTCGGGCTCATCTGATCGAGTGATCTGAGCCACATTCGGCGCCGATCTGTCACACTCGGGCGGCGCGCGGTGTCTTGAGGGCACAAGCCCATTCGAGAAGGAGACACCATGACGCCGAATGCCCCTCACATCGTCGTGATCGGCGGCGGCTACGCCGGGGTGCTGGCCGCGAACCATCTGCAGCAGGCTGCACACGCGAAGATCACCCTGGTAAATCCGCGACCGGAGTTCGTCGAACGCATCCGCCTGCACCAGTTGGCCGTCGGTAACCACTCGGCCACCACCGGCTACGACACGGTGCTGGGTGACCGGGTGCGCCTGCTCGTGGACAGCGTCGAGCGCATCGACGCCCCGATCCGCCAGGTGCAGCTGGCCTCCGGTGACGTCGTCGACTACGACTACCTGCTGTACGCCGTCGGCAGCACCGGCGGTGTGCCAACGTCGGTTCCCGGTGCGGCCGAATTCGCCTATCCGCTCAGCGAATTGGAGCAGGCACAGCGGCTGCGTGAGCGGCTGCAGGACATCCCGATGTCGGCCCCGGTCGTCGTGGTGGGCGGTGGCCTCACCGGCATCGAGGCCGCGGGCGAGTTCGCCGAGGCCGGCCGGCCGGTCACGCTCGTCACCGACGTGGTCGGCGCATCGCTGGGAGACCAGGCCCGCCGCTCGGTGGTCAAGGCACTGCGCAAGCTCGGGGTGACGATCGTCAGCGGGCCCGACATCCTCGTCGCGTCCGTCGGGGCCACCGACGTGACCCTGGCCGACGGCACACGCCTGCCCAGCGCGGTGACGGTGTGGACGACCGGTTTCGGGGTGCCCGGCCTGGCCGCGGCCAGCGGGCTCACCACCGACGAACTGGGACGGCTGATCACCGACGAGACGCTCACCAGCGTCGACGACGACCGCATCGTCGCGGCGGGCGACTGCGCCTCACCGTCGGGCATCCCGCTGCGTATGAGCTGCCAGGCCGCGGGCCCCATGGGCATCCAGGCCGCCAACACCGTGCTGGCCCGCCTGGCCGGAACCGAACCCGCGGTGCTCAACCAGGCGTTCACGGGCCAGTGCGTGAGCGTCGGGCGCACCTACGGCACCGTGCAGATCGCGCACTCCGACGACACCCCGCGGCGGCTGTACTTCGGCGGGCGCACCGGCGCCGCGATCAAGGAGCAGGTGTGCAAGGCGACCATCACATTCATGGCCAAGGAAGGGCGCAAACCGGGATCCTATTTCTGGTTCAAGGGACGCAACCGCGCCCGCCAACTCGCCGAGGCAGCCGAGGACACCGTGGGAGCAGCACACCGATGAACAATCCCAGCGCAGGCAACTCGACCGAGCACGCCGAACGGTTCACGGCCCTGCGGCCGCTGCTGTTCACCATCGCATACGAGATCCTGGGTACGGCAACAGAATCCGACGATGTGCTGCAGGAGAGTTACCTGCGCTGGGCCGAGGTGGACCTCGCCACGGTGACCGACACCAAGGCCTATCTGGCCAAGCTGGTCACCCGCCAGTCGCTCAACGCGCTGCGCGCCAGGTCGCGCCTGCGCGAGGAGTACGTGGGCCCGTGGCTGCCCGAACCGCTGCTGGTGGCCGAGACCACGGACGCGTCGTCGGATGTGGTGCTCGCCGAATCGGTTTCGATGGCGATGCTCGTCGTGCTGGAAACCCTGACCCCCGACGAGCGCGCGGTGTTCGTGCTGCACGACGTGTTCGGGTTCAGCCACGACGAGATCGCCTCCACCATCGGGAAGTCCGCGGCCGCGGTGCGCCAGATGGCACACCGTGCACGTAATCACGTGCAGTCGCGTCGCAAACGCTTCGAACCCGTCGACCCGCAGGTGTCGATGGAGATCACGCAGCGCTTCTTCACCGCGGCCTCGACCGGCGACATCGACGCGCTCATGGAGTTGCTCGCCCCGGACGTGGTGTGGACCGCCGACAGTGCGGGCAAGCGCAGTGCGGCGCGCCGCCCGGTCTCGGGTGCCGACGCCGTGGCCCGCCTGGTCTCCGGGCTCGTGCGCCTGGGCGGTGAAGGCGCGCGCGTGGAACCGGCCATGTACAACAACGCCCCCGCGCTCAAGCTGTACCTGGGCGACAGTTTCGAGGGTGTGATCACCATCGAGATCGTCGACGGGCGCATCACGCACTTCTACGCGATGCGCAACCCCGACAAGCTCGCAGGCGTCGACATCCCGCGGGTGATCAGCCGCTAGCAATCTGCCACGCTGATGGCATGCGGATCGAGCGGTTCTGCACGCCGGACGGGGCCACGTCAGCCCCTTCCGTGCTGCGCAGCGTCGCCGCCGCCGCGTCTGCCGCAGGCCTGGCACCGCCTGCCGCACTGATCGGTGACTGGTTCGGCTCGCGTGCCGTCATCGCGCCGACCGTCACCGCGCAGCCCGCCGAACCCGACGCGGTGTTCGATGTGCCTCAGGGTTCTGCCGAGGGCACAGCCGTTGGCGGTGGCTGGTTCGGCTACCTGTCGTATCCCGATCCAGGGGCCTGCGAGAGCGCACCACGCATCCCCGAGGCCGCAGGCGGGTGGTCGGACTGCGTCCTGCGGCAGGACGCCGCAGGACAGTGGTGGTACGAAAGCCTCGGCGGTGCACCACTTCCCGCATGGCTGCGTGATCTGGAGCCCGCACCTCCCCGCCCACACATCGTCGACTGGGTGCCGCCGGATCGTGGCGCGCACCGCCGTGGCGTGCTGGCCTGCCTGGAGGCCATCGCGGCGGGCGAGGTGTATCAGGCATGCGTGTGCACCCGGTTCACCGGGCGCCTGGACGGCTCGCCGTCGGATTTCTTCGCCGACGCGGTGGCGCGCACCGCGCCTGCGCGCGCGGCGTACCTGGCGGGCGACTGGGGTGCCGTCGCTTCACTGTCACCGGAACTGTTCCTGAGCCGGCGAGGATCGTCGGTGTCGTCGAGCCCCATCAAGGGGACGCTGCCGCGCCACGCCGACCCCGCCGGACTGCGGGCGTCGGTCAAGGATGTCGCCGAGAACGTCATGATCGTGGACCTGGTGCGCAACGATCTCGGTCGCGTCGCGCGGACCGGGACGGTGACGGTGCCCGAACTCCTCGCGGTCAGACCCGCGCCGGGCGTGTGGCATCTGGTGTCGACCGTGGCGGCCGAGGTCGACCCGTGCGTGCCCATGGGCGCGCTGCTCGATGCCGCTTTCCCGCCCGCGTCGGTCACCGGCACGCCGAAGGGCCGCGCGCGTGAGCTGCTGCGCACCTGGGAGCCTGGTTTGCGTGGAATATACTGCGGGACAGTCGGTCTGGCTTCACCCGTCGCGGGCTGCGAGTTGAACGTCGCGATCCGCACCGTCGAGTTCGGCGCCGACGGATCGGCTGTGCTCGGCGTGGGCGGCGGTATCACCGCGGACTCCGACCCCGACCGCGAGTGGGAGGAATGTCTGCACAAGGCCGCCAGCATCGTGGGGCCGGTGACCGATCAGTCCCTTGAGCGCAGCACGGCGTCGTAGAGTTCGCGCTTGGACGGCGCGCCCGGGTTGTCGGCGACGACGCGCGCGCAGGCGTCCTTGACGCGCGTGCCCGCCGCGACGAGTTCCTCGACCTCGGCCACGAGCGTCGGTAGATCCGCGGTCGGCGTCGCACCCGCGAGCACCACGGTGATCTCCCCCAGCACGCCGTCGTCGGCCCAGTCCGCCAGCTCGGCCAGCGAGCCGCGCCTGATCTCCTCGTGCGTCTTGGTCAGCTCGCGGCACACCACCGCGCGGCGGTCCGCTCCGAGCGCGTCGACCGCGTCGCGCAGCGTCTCGGCGAGCCGGCGCGGGGATTCGAAGAACACGCACGTGCGCATCTCGTGGGCCAGCGTCTGAAGCCATGTCATGCGGGCGGCGTGTTTGCGTGGTGCGAAGCCCTCGAAGCAGAAGCGATCCGACGCCAGGCCCGACACCGCGAGTGCCGTCGTCACCGCCGACGGTCCCGGTAGGCAGCTGACCGGAAGGCCCGCCTCGGCGCACGCCGCGACGAGCCGATAGCCCGGATCGTTGATCAGCGGCATGCCCGCGTCGCTGACCACCAGCACGGTCGCGCCCGCCCGGATCTCCTCGACCAGCCCGGGCACCCGGCTCGCCTCGTTCTGGTCGAAGAAGCTCAGCACCCGCCCGGTCGGTGTCACCTCGAGCGCCTGCGCGAGCGACCGGATGCGCCTGGTGTCCTCGGCGGCGACGATGTCGGCGTCTCTCAAGGCCCTGACCAGCCGCGCCGACGCATCGGAAGGCTGGCCCAACGGCGTCGCGCCGATCAGCAGTTTGCCGAGTGTCACGACCGACAGCCTACGATCGCTTGCGTGACCGCCCTCGACACCGATACGCCGACGGCTGGTCGCTCGGCTCCACTGATCAGTCCCGGTCCCGTGATCCCGCCCCCCGATTTCGGTCCGCTGGACCGCGCGCAGGGCTGGGCGATGACGGCCATCATCACTGCTCTGGCCGCGATCACCCGGTTCTTGAACCTGGGGTCGCCCACCGATGCCGGCACGCCGATCTTCGACGAGAAGCACTACGCGCCGCAGGCCTGGCAGGTGCTGCACAACCACGGTGTCGAGGACAATCCCGGCTACGGGCTGGTGGTGCACCCGCCCGTCGGCAAGCAGTTGATCGCCATCGGCGAGTGGCTGTTCGGTTACAACGGCCTGGGCTGGCGGTTCTCGGGCGCGGTGTGCGGCGTCATCATCGTGATGCTGGTGACCCGCATCGCGCGGCGCATCAGCCGCTCGACGCTGGTCGGCGCGATCGCCGGGTTGTTGATCATCGCCGACGGGGTCAGCTTCGTGTCATCGCGCACAGCGCTGCTCGACGTGTTCCTGGTGATGTTCGCGGTCGCGGCGTTCGCGTGCCTCATGGTCGACCGCGACCAGGTGCGCGAACGGATGTACCACGCGTTTCTCGACGGCCGTATCGCCGAGACCCGCTGGGGTACCCGGCTCGGTGTGCGCTGGTGGCGTTTCGGTGCGGGCGTGCTGCTGGGCCTGGCGTGCGCGACGAAGTGGTCCGGGCTGTACTTCGTGTTGTTCTTCGGCGTCATGACGCTCGTGTTCGACGCCATCGCGCGCAAGCAGTACCACGTGCCGCATCCGTGGCGGGGGATGCTGAGACGCGATCTGGGACCTGCCGCATACGTCTTCGGGCTGATCCCGTTCGCGGTGTACCTGGCGTCGTACGCGCCGTGGTTCGCCTCCGAGACCGCCGTCAACCGCTACGAGGTCGGGCGCTCCATCGGGCCGGACAGCATCCTGCCCATCCCCGACGCACTGCGCTCGCTGTGGCACTACACCCATGCCGCCTACCGCTTCCACTCGAACCTGACCAACGCCGACGGCAATCACCACCCGTGGGAGTCGAAGCCGTGGACGTGGCCGATGTCGCTGCGACCCGTGCTGTACGCGATCGACAACCAGGACGTGCCCGGCTGCGGCGCGCAGTCCTGCGTCAAGGCCGTGATGCTCGTCGGCACGCCCGCCATGTGGTTCATCGCGGTGCCGGTGCTCGGCTGGGCGCTGTGGCGGACCGTGGTGCGACGTGACTGGCGTTACGGCGCGGTGCTCGTCGGGTACATGGCCGGGTTCCTGCCGTGGTTCGCCGACATCGATCGCCAGATGTACTTCTTCTACGCCACGGTAATGGCGCCGTTCCTCGTGCTCGCGATCGCGCTGATCCTCGGCGACATCCTCTACAAACCCAACCAGAACCCCGAACGCCGCACACTCGGCCTGCTGACGGTGTGTTTCTATGTCGCGCTGGTGATCACGAACTTCGCCTGGATGTACCCGATCCTGACGGGCCTGCCGATCTCACAGACCACCTGGAACCTGCAGATCTGGTTGCCGAGCTGGCGCTAGCTTCTGTTTGTTCCGGCGTCCTCCCCTATCAGTAGTTCTGTATTGGTTCCCGTCCTCGAAACGGACACCATGGTCGTGAATTCTCGGCGAAACCGTGACACCACAGCCCTGAGGTCGCACTCGACGACGGGACGCTGACAAGTGGTACTGACCCGTAACCCGCGGTGCATCACTGCGAAAACCTAGGTCGCCCACCAGTAGTTCCGTTTTTGGTTCCCGCCCTCGAGATGCACACCATGGTCGTGAATTCTCGGCGAAACCGTGAAACCACAGCCATGAGGTCACACTCGACGACGGGACGCCGACAAGTCGTTGTCCACAGGCCACCTCTCCCGACATGCGCCACGGCCCGATGATGTCGGTGCCGCCCCGGACGATGCCCGCATGTACCCATTCATCGGCACCGAGGCCATCGCGGCAGGTGAGCTCACCCGCGGTCAGTTGCGGTGGAACTACACAGCGATTCACCCGAACGTGTATGTGGCAAAAGACGTCCGCCGATTTCTCAGCACCTACGCCTCGGCCGCGTGGCTGTGGACAGGCCGGACGGGAATCATCGCCGGGGAGGCTGCTGCCGGGCTGTACGGCGTGCGGGGTATCGATCCCGAAACACCTATCGAGATGATCGGCAGGCGCCGCCGCGAACGCCGTGGGGTGATCATCCGCGAGGAACGCATCGATCCCGCGGAAGTCAGCACCGTCATGAATCTTCCCGTGACGTCACCTGCCCGCACTGCGCTGGATCTGGGACGTCGACTACCGCGAAGCCGCGCCCTCGCGCACCTGGATGCGCTTGCGGGAATCACCGGGGTGACCATCGACGAGGTTCTGGCCCTCGCCGACACGTATGCGGGGGCGCGCGGTGTGCGGCAGGCCCGCGACATCGTCGAATTGATGGACGGCGGTGCGCAGTCGGCGCGGGAGACACAGGTGCGCCTGATCCTCCTCGACGCCGGGCTACCGAAGCCGAAGACGAGTCTGGTTCTCGCAGATGACGACTGGGAGACCTTCGTGCCGATGGGCTGGCCCGACGCCAAGGTCGCGGTGGTCATCGACGACGACCCCGACACCTCGGAGTGCGGGATGGTGGTCAACGCCGCGCACGATGAGTGTCTGCAGCGGTTGGGCTGGTTTCGCGTGCGGGTGGTACCGCGTCACTCACCACGCTCGATCCTCTACCGCGTGCGGCGAGCGTTGATGAGGCGGGGTGCCCTGTACCCCTACAACGGGTCCCTCGCGGCCGGACAGGACATACAGCGCGGTCCGCCACGGCCGGTCCCGAGCTCCGACGCCGGGATCGCCAGCACCTCGATACCCGAATCCTGAAGCCGGGCATTGGTCACCGAATTGCGTTCATAGGCCACGACGACACCAGGGGCCAAGGCAAGGGTGTTGTTGCCGTCGTCCCACTGCTCGCGTTCGGCCGTCACGGGATCCAGGCCCGTATCGATCACGCGCAGTTTGTCGATGCCCATGGCCTCTGCCGCGGCGTCCACGAACCGCTGGGCGTCGCTGATGTGCACGCCGCCGGCGTCGTGGCGAATGGTGAACGCCGACAACGAATCGACGATGTTGGGGTACATCACCACGGCGTCGACGTCGACCATCGTGCACACGGTGTCCAGGTGCATCTGCGCACGCTCCTGCGCGATGGGCACCGCGAGCACGGTGTGTGCGAGCGCGTCGTCGAACAGGCTGCGCGCCAACGCTTCCGCACCGGCGGGCGTCGTGCGCTCCCCCACCCCGACCGCGACGACGCCGGGGGCGAGCAGCAGCACGTCACCGCCCTCGACCGGGGCGGAACGGGACTCGTAGGCACGTCGAACGCCGAGGAACCGCGGGTGGTGGGCGTAGATGACGTCGGTCAGCGAGGTCTCGCGGTGCCGGGCGGGCAACGCCAGCGACGTGATCGCGACGCGCGGCCCGATCCAGAACGACGAGTCGCGGGTGAACAACAGGTTGGGCAGCGGGTCGATCACGAAGTCGCCGCCGTGGTGCATGCGGCGCACAAGAGAGAGTTCCTTGCCGCTGAACGGCAGCTCGTTGAACGTCATCCCCGCGATCAGGACGTGCGCCAGGGCCGCGGGTTCGAGTGTGCGCAGATGCGCCGAGAGTTCCTGCGCCAACGGCACACCGAGCCGGCGCGCGTCCACGGCCGCGGAGATGCCGTGCATGCGGGCTGCCCCGCTGTGGGCCAGTGCCTCGGTGAGCAGATCCGCCACCAGCAGCACCTCGACGCCGCGGGAGCGCAGCATCTCGGCGAACTGATCGTGTTCCTCCTGGGCCTTGGACACCCACGGCAGACCGTCGAACAGCAGGGCGTCGTTGTTGCGTGGCGTCAGGCGTTTGAGTTCGGGGCCCGGCCGATGCAGGATCGCGACGCGCAGCGTGCCCACCTCGGAGTCGACACCCAACACGACATCAGTCACGTTAGAACGGTAACCCCATTTTCACCTGAAGTAAGGTTTAGGTGTCATGGACATGCACGAACTGACCCCAGGTGAGCTCGCTCAGCGCAGTGGCGTCGCGGTGTCGGCTCTGCACTTCTACGAGCGCGAAGGTCTCATCACGAGCCGTCGCACATCCGGCAACCAGCGCCGCTACGCCCGCGAGACGCTGCGCCGCGTGGCGTTCATCCGGATGTCCCAGCGTCTCGGCATACCGCTGTCCCGCATCCGCGAGGCACTGTCGACGCTGCCCAACGACCGCGTGCCCACCAGCAAGGACTGGGCACGCCTGTCGGCGGGTTGGCGCCAGGACCTCGACGACCGGATCATGCATCTGCAACGCTTGCGCGACAACCTGACTGGCTGCATCGGCTGCGGCTGCCTGAGCCTCAAGACGTGTCAGCTGACCAATCCGGGAGATGTCCTGGCCGAACGCGGACCGGGCGCCGCACGCCTCTGACACATCGAACGTGTGTGCGATACACTCGCGCGCATGGAGCTGGCGGTGCAAGGCTCGTTGTTCGAGCATGCCGAACGTCGCCCGCTGGGCAATGGCGCCTGGATCGAGCTGCGTTCGGGCTGGTTGGCTGACGCCGATTCGCTGTTCGAAGAGCTCATGGACACCATCCCGTGGCGTGCCGAGCAACGCGAGATGTACGACCGCGTGGTCGACGTGCCACGGCTGGTCAGCTTCCACAATCTGGTCGATGAGCCCGCGCCGCACCCGCGCCTCAAGCAGATCCGCCGCAGGCTCAACGACACCTACGGCCGCGAACTCGGCGAACCGTTCACCACAGCCGGGCTGTGCCTGTACCGCGACGGCGACGACAGTGTGGCCTGGCACGGCGACACGATCGGCCGCAGCCGCACCCGCGACACCATGGTGGCGATCGTGAGTCTGGGCGCGACACGGGTTTTCGCGCTACGTCCCCGCGGTGGCGGTCATGCCCTGCGCCTGCAGCAGCAACACGGCGATCTGCTGGTGATGGGCGGATCGTGTCAGCGCACGTGGGAGCACTCGGTCCCGAAGACCAGCAGGCTGATCGGGCCGCGGATCAGCATCCAGTTCCGCCCGCACAACGTCCGCTGACGCGTCCCCGCACTTATCCCCGGACCGCGGCCACGGCCGCCGAAAGCAGTTCACGGGCACGTTCCGTGTCGACCTTGGCCACGGGCTTGTCGGGCAGCACCAGCGGGTTGGCGGTCACGATCACCATGTAGTTGTCGAAGCTCGCGACATAGTTGTAGAGCTCACCGGTGCGCGGCTGCCCCTGGATCATCGTCTGGATGATGCGGTGCGTACCGACCGTGCGGGCGTCGTCTATCTGCGGCGATTCGACGACGTCGACCTGCCCGCGCGCGCCTGTCCCGAGGAACTTCACGCGCTTGCACTCGTCACCGGGATCGCTCAGCGGGACGGGCTCCGAGGTCTCCACGGCCATCACGATGAACCGGTTGCCCTCACCCTCGGCCGCGGTCGCGGCCATGTTGCCCTGCAGTCCCGGCGGAAACTGTTGTCCCTCGGCGAACTTCGCGCAGTCGGCGGGCTCGAACTTCACGCCCTCGGGCAACTTCTGCGGTGACAGCAGCTTCGGGTCGATACCGGTGGGCGCGACCTCGCTGACCTTGAACTCGGGGCCGAACGACGATTTCAGCTGAGCCACCTTGGCGATGTCGGCGTCGGGATACGCCGGCCCGTCCGAACTGCAGCCTGCGAGCGCCATGGCAGACGCCATCAGGCCCGAGGTGACGAGTGCCAGGGTGCGGGTGGGGTTGGACATCGCGGGTAAATGTACCCGGCGCACGCGGTTCAGCCCCGTAACGCCGACACGGTTTTCACCAGTAACGCGGCCGCGAAGCCGGCGTCGAGCGCGGGGTTCGGCGATCCCGGATCGGTGATGACGGTGACCGCGCAGCGGTGGTGCTCCGACTCGGCCGCGAAGGTGTCGGCGCGGCTCTGCGTCTCGGTGCCGCCTTCGACGACGGTCACGATGGTCGCGGACATGCCCGCGGTCCGCGCTCCGTCGATCGCAGGCGCGTCCAGGCGCGTCACGGTCGCGGTGGAGTGCCCGCCCGTCACGGTCCACACGCCGCACTCGGCGTCCTGGATCGGCGCGGTGACATCAGCGACGACGGCGTAGACGATGCCGCCCGGGCCGGACGCGGTCCAGCCCCGCGCACTCGCGGGATCGACGGCGCCGAGCGCGGCCTGGCCACATTCCGGTGGCGCGGCGCCCCAGCCCGCACCGAAGCCCCACTGTGAGACCGGGTCGACACGGCCGTCCAACCCGCTGACCTCGTAGCCGGGCGGTAGGTCGTAGCGCACCCGGTCGATTCTGGCCGGGTCGACCGGCCCGCGGGCGCTGGTCGGACGCGGCGCAGACGACGCGGCGGGTGGGGCCTGCTCGCCGCAGGCCGCGATGACGGGCGCCGCAGCGATGCACATCGCGACGGCCACCGCACAGAGGCGCACGGCGCGTTGATACCACACGAGTTGCTACCCGGAAGAGTCCTTGCGCACATGTCGCGCGTCAATTTCGGCGAGGTGCCGCACGGAACCGGAGCACAGTGAACTAGGGTGCGGGCCATGTGCACTCGGGTTCTGTGGAACAGCAACAAGTTGGCCGTGTTGAGCGGACGCAGCATGGACTGGCCGGAGTCGACCGAACCGCTCATCGTGGCGTTTGCGAGCGGACGCGACCGTGACGGCGGGCTGCTGGCGGGTCATCCGGTGATCCCGGAGAATCCCCTGCGCTGGACCAGTCGCCACGCGAGCCTGGCGACCACGGTGTACGGCCTGGGAACCGTCGACGGCATCAATGCCGCGGGCCTCGGCGTCCACGCGCTGTACCTCAAGTCGACCGATGTCGGCCCACGCAATCCGGACCTGCCCGGCCTGCACACGGGCCTGTGGGCGCAGTACCTGCTGGACCAGGCCGCCACTGTCGAAGAGGCGCTCGCGCTCATGCAGGACGTCCAGTTGGTCATGGTCGGCGCCCGCGGGCGCGAGGCCACGCTGCACCTCGCCATCGAAGACGCCACGGGCGACTCGGCGATCCTGGAGCTCGAGGCAGGCAAGCTCGCGGTGCACCACGGCAGGCAGTTCACGCTGATGACCAACGACCCCACCTACGACGAGCAACTCGCACTGCTGGCCAAGCAGGACTTCTCGCATCCCACGCGTGAACTGCCGCTGCCCGGCAATGTCAACCCCGTCGACCGGTTCCAGCGCGCGGCCTACTACTCCGCGCTGCTGCCCGAGCCGACGGGCATCCGGCAAGGCGTCGCGAGCGTCATGGCGATCATGCGCAACGTCTCGGTGCCGTTCGGCGCGCCCTACGGTGAATTCGGCGTCTACAACACCGAATACCGCACGGTGAGCGACCTGACCCACAAGCTGTACTTCTTCGAACTCAGCACCAGCCCCAGCGTCATCTGGGTCGAATTCGACCATCTCGAACTGCCCGCAGCCGGGCAGGCCGTCGCGATCGACCCCTACGACGAGACCCTCACCGGAAACGTCACGGACCGCTTCACGCCGCGCGAACTCGCGTTCTGATCACGCGGCGTCGTCCGCTCGGGCCGCGGGCTTGTCCGCGTTGTCCGTGTCCTTGTTCCCAGCCGCCGGGCCGGCGTCGTGCGACGACGCCGGTTTCGGGCGCTTGGGGGTCAGGGCGCTCAACAACCGCTTGAGCGGGCGGTCGCCGGTGGCCTTGCGGATCGTGGGGAGCTTGGGTGCGTCGAAACTGATGGGTCCGCGCACCTTGGGCCGCAACGGTTTCGGTGATGCCTTCTTGGTGTCGGCGACGGGCGTCTCGTCCTCGACCGCGGGTTCGTCCTCGACGACGGGCTCGGGTTCCGCAGCGGGCTTCGCCAGATCCTTGCGCTCGGTCTTCTCGACGACGGTCGTGTGCGACGACACAGGCAGCGTGGGCTTGGCGAGTGAGATCACGCCCGCGGGAAGACCTTTCAGTTCGGTGTCCTCGCCGCCGACACCGAAAACACCCGACGGTTGGGTGCCCAGTGGCCGGCCGTGCCCGAGTTCTTCCATGGCGTCGTCGACACCGACCGGGATGGCTGCGATGAAGTTCCGGGTGAGCGTGATCGGGTTGACGATCGGGATCAGACGGGCCGGCGTCGGCGCACCGGGAGCGATGTCGCGGCGGTAACCCGCCTCAACCAGCACGCGCAGGGGTTCGTCGACCGCGAGCAGGATGGGTCGTGGCACGCCGATGGTCTCCAACGGCATGAGCAGCGGCATGATGTCGGTGCCGATGACGAAATACTCGGTGTCGCCGGTGCTTCCGACCGGAACCAGGTCGGGCCTGTCGAGTTCCGGATAGGTGGGGTGCAGCACCGCGATCCCCGCCACGGCGTTGGCGAGCGCCAGGACGTTGAGTGGATAGACGGGGAAGTCGGACCAGCCGTCGTGCACGAACGAGATGCTCTTGGTGTCGAAGGCGTACCCGTCACTGTCGGTGCGGGTGGCGCCGTCGAACGTCACCCCGAGGATCGGGATGTGCCATCCGGGAAAGCGCGCCATCACGCCGCCGTTTCCCTTCGCAACGTCGGACACCAGCACGTAGTTGATGTCGACGGCGTAGTCGCCGTCGGCGATGCGTCTGTTCTTGTCCGCCGTGAGAATCCGCGTGCTCGACGAGTACCCGAGGATCACCAGCGGACTTCCGAAATGTCCCTCTTTGGCCATCTCCGCCTGCAGTGCGGCCAGGCCCGCGACGGTCGATTCGTCGAAACTCATGGAACCGTAGACAGGCCAGAAGTTCTGGGGCGTGTGCACGGCGTAGCGGTACTCGCCGGGGAACTCGGCACCGATGTAGTTGTCGGTCTGCCCATTGACGTATTCCGGTGGCGGAGCAGGGGTTCCGGTGCCACCGATGACCAGCGCGCGCGGATGGCTGAGCAGTAGATGCGCCGCGGTGGACATGGATGTGGACACGCACAGCACAACCACTGCGACAAAGACCAGAAATGCTGCACTCAGCGAATGAAGCAGGCGCCCCACCCTCGACCCCTCCCCGACGGGACTGCATATCCACGGCAACACGACGGCACCCCGTGAGAGTTATCGCCGAACTCGATACGGCGCGCGCTGACCAGGATCTTGCCTGAAACCGGCGGTCAAGAAAAGCCGGAAACGGAACCGCGAGAGCAATCTTTGCATCCGCAAACAAGTTTCGTTGAAAACGCAACCGAAACAAGATCATGCAATTCTGGCAAACATAATCGCCGTGTCGCCGTATCATCTGCTTACGCCACTTACGGGTGTGCCAATTCCCCTACCGACGGGAGCCCCCCGATGATCACGACATTTCGATCGGGCGGAGCAGTTCTGGCCGCCTGCGCGCTCGCGACGGCGCTGTCCGCGTGCGGATCCGACGTGACGGCCGGGCAGGCCACGACCGGGGACCAGACGACATCCGCGACGAGCACGGCGGCGCAGACCTCTGCGAAGGCCGCCCCCGAGCCGATAGCCGAAGGTACGTCCGGTCCTCACTACACGATCGTCGACTACATCCGCGACAACGGGATCACCGAAACGCCCGTGCACCGCGGCGATCCGGGCACGCCGGTGCTCGACATCCCGATTCCGCCGGGGTGGGCCGACGCAGGTCCGGACACACCCGAATGGGCATGGTCGGCGATGGTGTCGACCGATCCCGCGTTCGCCGACGACCCGCCGATGATCATCGCGCTCATGTCACGGCTCACCGGTGATGTGGACCCGGCCAAGATCCTCGAATACGCGCCGAACGAGATCAAGAACCTGCCCGGTTACGACGGCGAGGGCAGCGAAGGTACCGCCGACGAACTCAGCGGTTTCGACGCCTACCAGATCGGCGGCATGTACGTCCGGGACGGTCAGCAACGGTTGATCGCCCAGAAGACCGTGGTGATCCCCGGACAGGACGGGCTGTACGTGTTGCAACTCAATGCCGACGGCACCGAGGATCAGCTCGGCACACTGCTGGACGCGACGTCGGTCATCGACGAGAAGACCGTCATCACACCCTGATTCGTGATTCAGGCCCGAGAAAAAGCCGAGGCCTCCGCGATCTGCTCGGCCGTGGGGCGCACCCCGGTGTAGCGCTCGAACTGTTCGGCGGCCTGCAGCGCGATCACCTCGGCTCCGGTGATGACGGGCTTGCCCGCGGACCGGGCCGCCACGATCAGCGGGGTCTCGGCGGGCATGGCGACGACGTCGAACACCACGGCCGCCGCCTCTACGGTGCCGGGTTCGAACGCGCTGAGTTGCGCCTCGGGCCCGCCGGCCATCCCGATGGGCGTCACGTTGACCAGGATCGCCGCGGTGCGCTCGGCGACCTCAGGCGTGTACTCGTAGCCGAGCCGGGACGCGAGTGCGGCTCCGGTGTCGCGGTTGCGCGCGACGATGGTCCCACGGCGAAAGCCGTTGTCGCGGAAGGCCGCCGCCACCGCGTTGGCCATGCCTCCACTGCCCCGGATCAGCACCGGGTCGTCCTCGGCGAGCCCGTGCTGTTCGATGAGCGCCTGCACCGCGATGTAGTCGGTGTTCGACGCGACCAGGTATCCGCCCGGCACCGAAAGGTCGTTCACGATGGTGTTGACCGCATCGATCGCCCGCGCCGACGGTTCGATCTCGTCGACGAGCGCCATGACATCCTGCTTGAACGGCATCGACACCGAGCAGCCGCGGATGCCCAAGGCACGCACACCGCCGATCGCCGCGGCGATGTCGGTGGTGCTGAACGCCTTGTACAGGAAGTCGAGCCCGAGTTTGTCGTAGAGATAATTGTGGAAGCGCGTGCCGTGGTTGCTCGGCCGCGCGGCCAGCGAGATGCAGACCTTGGTGTCTTTGTTGATTGGTGGCCGCCTGTTGTCCGCCCCACTCACTGGCTCACCGCCCGGATCACCTTTCGCGTGGCGTCGCGGATCTGGTCGATCAATTCAGGTTCGAACGGCACCGTGTCGACCGGCGGCACGTCCACCTCCGTCATCACCACCCCGAGATCCTCTCGCACCCACACCGCCCCCAGCCGATCCATGATCTTGCGCATCGCCATGTTGTCGGTGAGGACCCTTGCGTTGAAACGTTGCACTCCAACGTAATTGGCGGAGACGATCAGAGCACCCATCAAGAAGCTGCCGATGCCCCGGCCCTGGTAGTCGTCGCCGACAGTGAACGCGACCTCCGCCATGGTCGCGTTGTGCCCCTCGCGGACGAACCGGGCGTCGGCGATCACGGGCCCCAGCGCCCCCTCGGTCATCACCCAGACGAAGTGGTCGGCGTAGTCGACCTCGAACAGGTACTCGAGCAGTGCCCTGGTGGGTTTACGTACCGACTGGAAACGCCGGTACAGCGTCTCGCTGGAGAACTCCACGGGGCCGTTGAGTGTGCGTTCCACGTCGCCGGGAAGCACCGGCCGTAGATAGAACCACTCGCCGGTGCGCACCTGCACCGGGATCGGCGTGATGAACGCCGCCAGCCGCTGACGGGCGATGCGCACGAGCCGGTCGAACATGCCGGGCAGGTGCAGGATCGTGTCGAACGCGTCCCGGTCCCCCACCCAGCCGATGACCGGTTCGGCCGCCACCACCGTCGCGGTGCGCGGCGCGTCGCGCAGCAGCGCGATCTCGCCGATGATGAGGCCCGGCTCAATGTCGAGGACGATCGGCGGGCCGTCGGCGACCGCATGGCTCACCTGGACGCGGCCCGACTCGATCAGCATGAAGGTCAACGCGGGGTCGCCCTGCCGGATCAGCACCTGACCGGGCTCGGCCTTGAGGGGACGCAGCTGGGTGGCCAGCGGTTCGAGCGCGGACGGTCGGCAACCTGTGAAGAACTCAAGGGCCGCCAGATCGGCGGCGCGAACCTCGGTCAGTTCCGCCACATTCCCAGGCTACGACGTGGCTTCTCCGCCGGTCAGACCTTGGCGATTCCGTCCACGACACGCGCCAGACGGCCTAGGCTGCGCGGGTCGCAACCGGCAGGCAAAGCCACCCAGGTGTCGCCCGAACGGACGACAGCTATCGCGGGAGTTTCGGGACCGCTACTCTGCCGCGAACACAACTGGACGCCGTCGGCCACCGATTTTCCGGGCCCCGGCGGGGTCAGCTCCCGAACATGATTTCGTCGAGCTCGAGAGCCTTCATCTCGAGCCTCTGCCCCAGATAGATGTCGGCCTGCACCAGCCTCTCGGCGTGCCAGCGAATGTCTTCGGCATGCTCACGCGAGGCCGTGAAACGCTTCGCCATCGTCGCGACATCTATTCGCCGGGTGTCACGGACGGACAGGTCCTCACCGACGCGAAATCCGTCGGCCTCAGCCGCGGCGATCGCCTCGAGAACCTGGTTCACCGACCGCCGGATGTCGCGGCTGCCGTCCTCGGCGATGTTGGCGGCCTCGCGCTGGATGTCACCCTGCTGCCGCACGAGCGCCGCGTCGGCCGTCACCCGCTCGAGTGCGACCTCGCCGGCATTTCCCGACCACTCGCTTCCGCCGGGAGCGGCGACATTCTGCCGATGCCACTCGAACAGTTCCTCCGACTGTGCGGCCATCTGACGCCAGCGCATGGCGGCGTCATCGAGATGGCTTGTGTCCCAATTTTCTATCTGGGAACGCGTGGGTATGGCGCCGGGGCTTCCGGCGGTGTGGGTGGTGCTCACATCAACTCCGCCATACCCCCAGCAGAGTCTTCGTCGGCAGTTTCGAAGAGAAGCGCGCCGGCGAGCATGTCGGCCGCCTGAGCGTTGATCCGGGTGGACTGGCGGGCCCGTGCCGCCGTGATGGCAGCGTCCATCGCCGACACACCCGCGTGGGTCGGGCTGTCGGCGCCCACGCCGACATGGCCGACCGTCAATTCAGCTGCGATCAACTCACTGCTGACCGCACCCGCTCTGAGCCCGCCCGAATCGACTCTCAGATCGCTTGCCATTGCAATCCCCCAACTGGCCAATCTGCTCAAGGCAATCTACATCGGGAATCGTCTGTCCTCTACAACGGGGGACGATTGATTTCGTTTCCTTCCGCCCGAATGTCGGCGAATATCGCACATCGCAGATCGCTTGCCTGAGGCGGCTTTTGAGCGCCCCTCCAATGAATTTACTTACACTTCCGTCAGTTACACGTGTACCAGCAGTTCTGGCAAAGAATTCCAACGGTTCTGCGCTAATGATCAACCTTTGTCCCACACGAAATCAGCAAATTGCTGCGATACAAACCGCACATGCTCATACGCTGTGACTTAGCTCGCATTGTGCCGGTTTCGTGCCACGTCACGACCGATTGGCGGGTCGTTGCCGGACGGGTGGCTACGGATTCCGACGTACGTTCGTATGACATGCCGCGAACATCTCTCCAGCCGCTTTATTCGTATGACTTTTTCACCGACGCCGAGAGTGCAGATTCATACGCCTCCCGCGGCTTGTTGCGTATGAAACTGCACGGTCAGCGGATTTTTTGGGGCGGTAACCCCAACCGGCCCGGGCGCGTCGGATCCACTTGGGTCGCAAGAGCATCGATGACACCAGATGTCCCACTTGCCCCAACCGGGAGAACTGCCCCGATCACCATTCAGACACACCGGCCCCTGTGGCAACATGGTGGCCCGCTCGGCGATGCGGCCGGCGGGGAAGGCGGCACAGTGTCGGGTCACCAGCCGGGTCATCCCGTGCGCGGTGTGGCCGCGTCGCTCGGCGCATCGGCATTGTTCGGGCTGATCTTCTACATCTCCGGT
Organism: Mycolicibacterium smegmatis; assembly: GCF_001457595.1. GTDB lineage: Bacteria > Actinomycetota > Actinomycetes > Mycobacteriales > Mycobacteriaceae > Mycobacterium > Mycobacterium smegmatis. The sequence goes on from NZ_LN831039.1 coordinate 5,552,305, forward strand.
GTCGTCGACGCACCGTCGGAGATGGTGTTCGGCTGTCGGATCCTGGTCACCTTCGGCTGTTACGCCGTGCTCCTGCTGCATCCGACCGCGCGCGCGGCGCTCGCCGCATACTGGGCCGCGCTGCGAGCCGCGCGCTGGAACCCCGCCCTGCTCGCCGGATTGTCACTGCTCGTGGGCCTTCAGCTGTGGCTGTTCATCTGGGGCCCCATGCACGGCCACGCGTTGAGCATCTCGCTGGGGTATCTGCTGCTGCCGATCGTGCTGGTGCTCGCCGGCCGGTTCGTGTTGTCCGCACATGTGACGACCGCTCAGTGGGTGGCCGTGGCCATCGCAGGTGTGGCCGTCGCGTCCAAGATCTCCCTGTCCCCGGACGTCTCGTGGACCACGTTCGCGGTGTGCCTCGGATACCCGCTGTACTTCGTCATCCGCCGACGCGCGGGTCTGGACGGGCCCGCGGCGTTCGGTGTGGAGATGGCGGTCCTGGGACCCGTCGCGATCGCCCTCGTCGCGCTCGCCGACACGTCGGGCGTGAGCCCGTCCGGATACGCCGGGGTGGCCGCCGTGGCATTCGCGGGCGCGGCGGGCATGGCCGCGTTCCTCGCGGCGTCGCGGCTCCTCACGCTGCCGGTTTTCGGGCTGCTCGGGTACAGCGAACCGGTGCTGCTGGTGGGAGTCGCGATACTCCTCGGCGAGCGGATCCAGGCTCCCGATCTCGTGGTGTACGCGATGCTCGCCGTCGCGCTGGCGATCCTGGCGACCGACGGATTCCGCACCGCACGCCGGGCCGGCACCACCGTGCACAGTCGTTCAAGACAACCCGAGGACTGCGTGACTACAACGGGGTGAGCGGCCGCCGGGCCGCGGCGATACCGTGTGACTCGGAAGGGCACGATCACGTGACGTCGGTGGGGTTTGTCGGTTTGGGCATCATGGGCCGGCCCATGGCTCTCAACCTGGCGTGGTCGGGAACACCACTCGTGGTGTGGAACCGCACGCTCGAACGCTGTCTGCCCGTCGAGGCCGCGGGGGCACGCGTGGCCTCACACGTCGGCGAGGTGTTCGACCGCTGCGAGACCGTGATCCTCATGCTGGCCGACGAATCCGCCATCGACGACGTCCTGGGTTGCCAGACAAGCGCTTTCGACGGTCTGGTGCGCCGTCACACGATCGTGCAGATGGGCACCGTCGACCCCGGCTATTCGCGGCGGCTCGCCGACCGGGTTGCCGGCGCCGGTGGGTGCTACGTCGAGGCGCCCGTATCGGGTTCCCGCGGCCCCGCCGAGGCCGGTGAACTGGTCGCGATGCTCGCCGGCGCACCCGAGGACTGCACGCACGTCCGTGCCATCATCGCACCCATGTGCAGAGCGGTGTTCGATTGCGGCACACCGCCACACGCACTGCTCACCAAGTTCGCGGTGAACCTGTTCATGATCGCCATGGTGACCGGACTGGCCGAGGCCTACCATTTCGCCGAGGGCCACGGCGTGGACCCGGCACTGCTCGACCGCATCCTGGATGCGAGCCCGATGGCATCGACGGTGTCGCGGGCGAAATCGGCCAAGCTCGCGCGCCGGGATTTCGAGGTGCAGGCCGGTCTCGCCGACGTCCACAAGAACACCGATCTGATCACCCGAGCCGCACGCTCGCGCGGGATCGCCTCCCCGGTGCTCGACGCGTGCCATGCGCTCTACGGCGAGGCCGTCGCGCTCGGCCACCTGACCGAGGACATGGCCGCGGTGATCCACGCCGTCCGTGCTCGAACCGCCGCCGCGTGAGGACGCGCTCGCCCGCGCCGCTGGTCGGTCTGTGCGTGGTCGAGTTCCTCAGCTGGGGCATCCTGTACTACACGCTTCCGGTGATCGGGGTCCGTATCACCGCGGCGACCGGGTGGCCACCGCTGGTCGTCCCGGTCGTCTACACCACGAGCCTGTTGTGTGCGGCGTTCGCGACCCCGTGGGCGGGCCGCATGGTCGATCGCCACGGGCCGCGACCCGTGATGACGCTGGGTTCGCTGGTCGGCGCGTGCGCGCTCGTGCTGGCCGGTGTCACGGGATGGCTGCCGTTGTTCGCGGTGGCCTGGCTGGTTGTGGGTGTCGCGCAGGCAGGCACGCTGTATCCGCCCGCGTTCGCCGCGGCGACGCAGTGGTTCGGGACCGTGCGGGCCTGGCCGCTGACGGCGATCACGCTGGCCGGCGGGGTCTCGTCGACGGCGTTCGCGCCGCTCACCGCCGCGCTGAACGAAAAGCTGGGCTGGCAGACCACACTCGTGGTGCTGGGGACCGGATACGGCGTGGTGAGCACCGCGGCGGCTGCCCTGATGCTGACGTCGCGGTGGCGCCGCCCGGTGCGGGAGGGCGCCGAGCATGCCGAGTACGTGAGGCAGATCGTGCGCAGCGCACCGTTCCGCCGCAGCCGCCTCGCTCTGGCGATGACGGCCCTCGGGCTCTATGCCGTGACGCTCAACGTCATCCCGCTGCTCACCGAGCTCGGATTCGGTTATCACAGTGCGGCAATCGTGTTCGGGTTGATCGGCGTCGGGCAGGTCTTCGGCCGCGTGCTGTACTTGCCGTTGCGCCGCCTCGGCACCCCGCGGGCCCGCACCACGGCTCAGGTCGCGGCGAGCACCGCCGGAATGGGGATCCTGGCCGTCGTGACCGCTCCCCTGGCGCTGGCGGCGTCGGCCGCGATGTTCGCCGGGGCCGCGCGCGGAACCCACACCCTGTCGGTCGCCAACGCGGTCACCGACCGGTGGGGCGCGGAGTCCTACGCCACCATCCTCGGCCGGTTCCACCGCCCCGTCGCGATCGCGATGGCGCTCGGACCGGCCACGGGATCGGCAATCGCGGCCGCGCTGGGCTCCTACCGAACCGCCGCGGCGCTTTTCGCCGTCCTCGGCGGGCTTGCCATCCTGACCGCACGACGAAGCTGAATACGGGAGGAACACATGACGGTGATCGTGACCGGCGGCAGCCGGGGTATCGGTCGTCAGATCGTCGAGCGACTGGTCCGCGACGGTCACGACGTGGTGTTCACGCATTCGGATTCCGAGGCCGACGCGGCCGAGGTGGAGCGCACGTGCGGTGCGGGGGCCCGCGGTGTGCGACTCGACGTCACCGATGCCGACGCACCGGGCCGGTTGTTCGACACGGCGGAAGCCACGGGCACGGTGACGGCCCTGGTGAACAACGCGGGCGTGACCGGCCCCCTGGGACCGCTGACCGCGCTGGACGACGACGCACTGCGCCGCACCGTCGAGGTGAATCTCGTTGCGGCGGCGCGGTTGTGCCGGGAGGCCGCGCAGCGGTGGCAGCCCCGGCCTGCAGAGCGCCGCGACATCGTCAACGTGTCCTCGGTCGCGGCCCGCACCGCCTCGCCCGGAGAGTACGTCGTCTACGCCGCGACCAAGGCCGCACTCGACACGCTCACGCTGGGCCTCGCAAAAGAGCTGGGCCCTTCGGGTGTCCGCGTGAACTCCGTGCGGGCAGGCACCACCGACACCACCATCCACGCACGTGCGGGTGACCCCGACCGACCCCGACGCGTCGCGCGGCACGTCCCCCTCGGGCGGGTCGCCGAACCCGGTGAGATCGCCGCTGCCGTCGCGTGGTTGCTGTCGGCCGACGCCGCCTACGTGAGCGGGTCGGTGCTCGACGTCACCGGCGGCTTGTGACGCACCGCGCCGCTCCACGCGGCGGGTGTCAAACCGTATGCGGCCTTGAACTTGCGGGTGAAGTGCGCCTGGTCGGCGAAGCCCGCGGCGTGCGCGGCCTCGGCGAGCGCCGCTCCCCCGACGATGAGTGAGCGCGCCAACTGCAACTGGCGCATGGTCCTGAACCGGCTGGGGCTGGTACCGAACGCAGCCCGGAACTGGCGGGCCACCGACCATCGGTCCATGCCCGCGATACGTTCGACGTCGGCGGCGCGGTAACGGCGAGACGGGTTGTCCATCAGGCTTTCCCGCACCCGCGTGATCGCGGCGCGGTCCAGTCTCTGTGGGACGACGCGACCGGCACTACTGTGGGCGCTCAGCATGTCGGCGATCACGGTGACGACGTCGGTCGCGGCCAGGTCGTCGTCCTCGTCGTCGGTGCCGTCACGTTGCAGGTACCGGGTGAGCGCACGTGGCACCTTCGCACCGTCCACGATCGGATCCACGACGAACGGCAGGTGCCTGCCCGACGATTCGAAGACCAGGGCCGGGTCGACGTAGACGATGCGGTAGGCGAACCCGTCGTCGGTGCCGGGAACTCCGTCGTGCAGTTCGTCGGGATGCAGCACATGCCACTGCCCGGGAAGACACACCCGCTTGGTGCCGCGGTACGAAAAGGTCTGCACACCAGACAGAGTCATGCCGATCGCATAGGTGTCGTGGCGGTGCGGCGTGAACCCCTCGCCGCGCAGGCGGGCCTGCAACCGCTCGATGCCGGGCGCACCGCCGATCGGCGTGAAGTGCGCACCGGTCCGCATGTTCGATGCCACGAACCGATTACACCCCGAGTTGCCGCGTGGGACTCGGTCCAGTTCGCGGCATCTGGCCTGGATTTTCGAGCAGTTCCTGTGAATAGTCGGCAGCGTCCCGTCGCCGAGCCCGACCTCATGGCTGTGATTTCGGAGCTTCAGCTTGAAATCACGACCGTGGTGTCCGTATCGCGGACGGGACCCGATCAAGAAACACAAAAGGCAGGTCAGTCGCCTGACCTGCCATCTTGTGGAGCTAAGGGGAATCGAACCCCTGACCTACTCGATGCGAACGAGTCGCGCTACCAACTGCGCCATAGCCCCTTGTGCCGGAACGAAAGGCTACCAGCCGGAGGCCCGAGATATGAAACCGGGCCTCCGACATCCGCCTTACTGGCCCGAAGCCCGTGGTAGATCGTATTCGCGGGCGAACGTCGTGTACTCCAGGTGCTCGAAGATCGGGTCCTCGTCGTCGATGTCGAGCACCACCGCGCCGGGACGCCGCAGCCGCGCCGGCACGACGTCGAGCTTGCGATCGTCGGTGTTCTCCACACCGAGCCGCGAGCGACGCAGCCGCTGCGCACGACGGCGCCGCAACTGCTCCTCGATGCGCGTCTGCCTGCGCAGATACGCCAGGTACAGCACGGTCAACGTCGCCGTGGTGCCGCACACCCACCAGGCCGTGGGCGTCACCAGGAACGCCGCGGCGGCCGAGGCCACGAGGATCAACGCGAACAGGGCGAGCACCCGCTTGCGGAACCGGTACTTGCGCTCGCTCACCTGGGCCGCGGTCTTGGACTCCATGCGCCGCTGCCGCGATGAGCTCATCGCCGCGGCCGGTGCCTCGTCCTCGGCGGTCTCCGGCTCGGTCTCGGGCTCCTCCAGACCCGACGAGTCGGCGACGTACTCGTATTCGTGGGCCGCGAGATCGGACTGGTCGTCGGCGGTGTCGTCCTCGTCGACAGGCGCCGCGGGCTCGTCGGCTTCTTCGGGCTCTTCGGCGACCTCCGCGACGGGCTCTGGCTCCTCCACCGCCTCATCGGCCTCGTCGCCGGCCTCGTCGCCGGCCTCGTCGAGGTCGAGCGAAAGCTGGTCGGTCTGCGCGTCGTCGGCGGGCTCGACCTCCTCGACCACCTCGACGTCCTCGATCTCGGGGGCGTGGGTCGCGCCGAGAGGCAGCGCGCCGGAGTCCTCTTCGACGATGTCGACGTCGAGGTAGTCGGGCTCGGCGGGCTCGGTCGCGGCTGCCGCCACGACCACGGCACGCTTGGGCGGACGGGAAGGCTCGGTCTCCTCGAGCTCGGCTTCGAACTCGTCGTCGAGATGATCGGGCGTGGGACGCCAGTGCGGATCGCTGTTGTGCCCGGCCGCGGGACCCCGCCTCAACCGCTGCGCATTACGGCCGCTGTTGAGCACGCGCGTCGCCAATGCGACATCGCTCGTGCGCCGCACGGATTCGCGCTTGCTGATCAGCATCGGAACCAGCACGAAAAGCCAGAGAACGACGAGGGAGATCCACAGTAGTGATTGGGGGATGCTCGGCATGACGCCTGCTCCTTTCCCCTCCAGGCTAGGTCTGTGACCAGCGCATCCATGGGCGGCGCGCCGACCACAATTACACACCTGCAATTCACTCGATACAAGCACCAACTGTCACAGGTGTCACATCAGTAACAGCGGATGAAATTGTTTTGCTTTGAGATTGCCTACAGGGCTGTGGATTCGGGGTAATCGCGACCGTGGACGCAATCTCGACGCGCCGACACACCGGCGTGCCCGCTCAACACCATTCCGCGCGCCCGGCCGCCACGAGCCGGTGCGCTGCCGATTGCGGTAATTCCTCGGCCGTGATGGCCACCAGAAGATGATCGCGCCACGCGCCGTCGACCTCGAGGTAGCGCTTCAGCAGCCCCTCCTCGCGGAAGCCCACGTGCGCCAGCACGGCCCGGCTCGGCGTGTTCTCCGGGCGCACCGTGGCCTCGATGCGATGCAACTGCACGGCGGTGAAGCAGTGGTCGAGCCCCATCGCGAGCGCGGCCGTCGCGATACCGCCACCGGTCCTGGAGCTCGCCACCCAGTAGCCGATCCAAGCCGAGCGCAGGGCCCCGTGCGTCACGTTGCCGATGGTCAACTGCCCCACGAACTCGCCGTCCAGCTCGATCACGAACGGCAGCATGCGTCCGTGCCGCGCCTCGGCACGCAGACCCGAGCAGATCGACGGCCACGACGTAACCGCGTGGCGCACTTTCCAATCCATGCCGGTCATGGGCTCCCACGGTTCCAGGTGGTGCTGGTCGGCCAAACGGATCCGGCTCCACGCGGCCGCGTCGCGCATGCGCACCGGACGCAGCCCCACCACACCGGCAGGCACCCGCAACGGGCCCACGGTGTCCGGCCATCCCGGATGCACCGCACTCGCTCGTAAGATCCCCATCTGGCTAGCCGCGCTGCGCCAGGAACGCGACGTCGACCGTCTCCCCCGTGCGTACCTCTTCGACGTCGGCGGGCACGATCACCAGACAGTTGGCCTCCGCGAGAGTGGCGAGCAGATGGGTCGAGGCGCCGGGCGCACCGCCGAGCGCCTGCACCAGGTACTCACCGGTGTCCTGATCGCGCATGAGTTGTCCGCGCAGATACCCCTTGCGGCCCGGCATCGAGGTGATCGGCGACAGCGTGCGCGCCTGCACGATGCGCCGCATCGGCTGACGCTTGCCCAGCGACAACCGGATCAGCGGGCGCACCATGATCTCGAACACCACGAGCGCGCTGACCGGGTTGGCAGGCAGCAGGAACACCGGGACGCGATCGCGGCCCAGCTGCCCGAAGCCCTGCACCGAGCCCGGGTGCATCGCGATGCGCGCGACCTCCATGTCGCCGAGTTCGGACAGCACCGTGCGCACCGATTCCGCGGCGGCCCCGCCCACGGCGCCCGCGATCACCACGATCTCGTTGCGGTTGACCTGTCCCTCAACGGTTTCGCGCAGTTCACGGGGATCGGTGCTGATGATGCCGACGCGGTTCACCTCGGCCCCGGCATCACGTCCGGCCGCGGCCAGTGCATAGGAGTTCACGTCGTACACCTGCCCGGTACCCGGGGTGCGCGACACGTCGACGAGCTCGCCGCCCACGCACATCACCGACAGCCGCGGCCGCGGATGCACCAGCACCTTGTCACGTCCGACGGCCGCGAGCAGGCCCACCTGGGCCGGGCCGATGATCGTGCCCGCACGCACCGCGACATCGCCGGGTTGCACGTCGTCGCCCGTGCGCCGCACGTACGCGCCAGAGCGCACGCCGCGCAACACCCGCACGCGGTTCTCGCCGCCGTCGGTCCAGCGCAGCGGGAGCACCGCGTCGGCCAGCGTCGGCATCGGCGCGCCGGTCTGAACCCGTGCGGCCTGCCGCGGCTGCAGCCGGCTCGGTGTGCGCGCACCGGCCTCGATCACGCCCATCACCGGCAGGCTGATCTCACCGCCGTCCTCGGAATCCGAACCGACCCCGAGCACGTCGACACTGCGCACGGCATAGCCGTCGATGGCGGCCTGATCGAATCCCGGCATGGGTCGTTCGGTGACGACCTCCTCGGCACACATCAGCCCTTGCGATTCGGCTATGGCCACCCGTACCGGTCGGGGCGCCACCGCGGCGGCCGCCACACGGGCCTGCTGCTCCTCAACCGAACGCACAACACGCCTTTCTACCCGTCCGTCTGCCGAGCTCGGCGCGCAGCTATGCAGTTAGCTCACTTCTCTGCCAAGCCCAGTCGCTCAACCAACCACTGCCGCAGTTCTGGGCCGTAGTCGTCACGTTCCAACGCAAAGTCAACCGCAGCCTTCAGGTAGCCGCCGGGATTTCCCAGGTCGTGTCGAGCACCGCGGTGCACCACCACGTGCACGGGATGGTCCTCTTCGATCAGCAACGCGATGGCGTCGGTCAGCTGGATCTCGCCACCGGTACCGCGGGGAACGCGGCGCAGCGCGTCGAAGATCGCGCGGTCCAGCACGTAACGGCCGGCCGCGGCGAAGTGCGACGGCGCGTCCTCGGGCCTGGGCTTCTCGACCATGCCCTTGACCCGCAGCACGTTCGGGTTGGCGGCGTCGGGCACGGTTTCGACGTCGAAGACACCGTAGGCGCTGATCTTGTCGCCGGGCACCTCGATCGCGCACAGCACCGAGCCGCCGCGCTTGGCCCGCACCTTCGACATGGTCTCCAACACGCCGGTGGGCAACACCAGGTCGTCGGGCAGCAGCACCGAGATGGCGTCCTCGTCGGCAGCCAGGACGGACTCGACGCAGCTCACGGCGTGGCCGAGGCCCAGCGGCTCGGCCTGCACCACCGATTCGACCTTGATCAGGGCAGGCGCGCGCCGGACCTTCTCCAACATGGTCTTCTTGCCGCGAGCTTCCAGGGTGCCCTCCAGCACCAGGTCTTGGACGAAGTGCGCGACGACACCGTCCTTGCCCTCGGACGTGACGATGACCAGGCGCTCCGCGCCGGCCTCGGCGGCCTCTGCCGCGACGAGTTCGATACCGGGCGTGTCGACGACCGGCAACAGTTCTTTGGGCACAGTCTTGGTTGCCGGCAGGAAACGAGTTCCCAGACCGGCCGCCGGGACGACTGCGGTATGAGGAATCGACACCGTAGGGGCTTTCGAAGGCGTGCTCATCGTTCACACATTAACGCCCAATTTGAAATGGTGGAGGCTGTGTCCCCGAGGTCGAAGTCCCAGTTAAGAACCGCGCTTCTGCAAAACCGCCGGAGCGTGCCGGAGGCCGTGCGCGAGGGCGAGGCCGAGGCGTTGCGCGGTTGGCTGAGCGGGCTCAAGATCAGCGGCCGGACAGTGTGCGCGTATGTGCCGGTGGGGTCCGAACCTGGCTCGATCACGCTGCTCGACACGTTGCTGGAACTCGGCGCGCGGGTGTTGCTGCCGGTGGCGCGCAACGACGCCGCGGGAATCCCCCTTCCACTGCAATGGGGCAAATATCGGCCAGGCACCCTGGTCGCCGCCGAGTTCGGGCTACGGGAGCCCCCGCCGCCGTGGCTGCCCGCCGAGACGATCGGTGAGGCCGACGTCATCCTGGTCCCCGCCCTGGCGGTCGACCGGTCCGGGGCGCGCCTGGGTCGCGGCGCGGGCTTTTACGACCGGACGCTGCACCACGCCGCGGCGACGGCGCAGGTGATCGCGGTGGTGCGCGACGACGAACTGCTCGACGAGATCCCCGCCGAACCGCACGACGTCGCGATGACGCACGTGCTCACACCGAAGCGGGGCATCGTCGCCTTGCGTTGACGCGCAACACCTCCCGCTCCGAGGGCAGTCGCAAATAAGTCCTGTTATCGCGGTCGAATCCGGGTATAGGGCACGCGCCAGGCATAGCGTCGAGTGCACGGGGAGAAGGGTCGCGGATCGATGGGCGATACACCGGCTTTGAAACGGGCGCTCAGCCAGCGCCAGTTGCGGATGATCGCCATCGGCGGCGTCATCGGGGCAGGGTTGTTCGTCGGGTCCGGTGTGGTGATCGGCGATACCGGGCCGGGCACGTTCATCACGTACGGCCTGGCCGGCGTGCTGATCATCATGGTGATGCGGATGCTGGCCGAGATGGCCGTGGCCAACCCGTCCACGGGGTCGTTCGCCGACTACTCGCGCAACGCACTGGGCAACTGGGCGGGCTTCTCGGTCGGCTGGTTGTACTGGTATTTCTGGGTCATCGTCGTGGGGTTCGAGGCGATCGCCGGGGCCAAGATCATCCAGTTCTGGATCGACTTGCCGCTGTGGCTGACCGCGCTGATCCTGCTGATCGCGATGACGGCGACGAACCTGTTCTCGGTGTCGTCGTTCGGCGAGTTCGAATACTGGTTCGCGGGTGTGAAGGTCGCCGCGATCCTGGCGTTCATCGGCCTGGGCGCGTTCTACGTCCTGGGCGTGTGGCCGGACAAGGATCTCGACTTCTCGAATCTCACCGCGCACGGCGGCTTCTTCCCGCTCGGCGCCACGGCGGTCACGGTCGGCGTGGTCACGGTGATCTTCTCGATGGTGGGTGCGGAGATCGCGACGATCGCGGCCGCGGAGTCCTCGGATCCCGAGCGGGCCGTGGCCAAGGCCGCCAACTCGGTGATCCTGCGCATCGCGTTGTTCTTCGTCGGATCGGCGTTTTTGCTCGTGACGATCCTGCCGTGGAACAGCGACCAGACCGTGGCCTCGCCGTTCGTCGCCGCGTTCACCGAGATGGGCATCCCCTACGCCGACCACATCATGAACGCGGTCGTGCTGACCGCGGTGCTGAGCTGTCTCAACTCCGGCATGTACACCGCGTCGCGCATGCTGTTCGTGCTCGCCGCGCGCCGTGAGGCACCGCCGCAGCTGGTCGCCGTCACCCGGCGAGGCGTGCCCGCCACGGCGATCCTGACATCGTCGGTGATCGGCCTGATCTGCGTGATCGCCGCGGCGTTCTTCCCCGACACCATCTTCCAGTTCCTGCTGAACTCCAGCGGTGCGGTCATCCTGTTCGTCTACCTGCTGATCGCGATCTCGCAGATCGTGCTGCGCCGCCGCACCGACGACTCGACGCTCAAGGTCAAGATGTGGCTGTTCCCGGTGCTGTCGATTCTCACGGCCGCCGCGATCTTCGCGATCCTGGTGCAGATGTTCGTACAGGGCGGCGACAACCGCAGCGCGTTGGTGCTGAGCCTGGCGTCGTGGGCCGTGGTGATCGTGTTGTTCTGGCTCAACCGGATGTTCGTCAGCCGTCGCCCGCAGACGCCCGACGTCGCGCCGACCTCGGAGCATCCGCACCGCGTGCTGGTGCTCGCCAACCAGACCGTGGAATCGGACGAACTACTCGACGAACTCCGCCGGATCGGCGCCGACCGCGACACCACGTACTACGTCGTCGTCCCGGCCAGCCCGATCGACACGGGTGTGGCCAGTACGCACGGCCCGCTGGACATCTCGGAGGCGACGCAGCAGGCGGCGCAGGAACGCCTCGACAGCACCCTGGCCACGTTGCGCTCCGAGGACTACGAGGCGACGGGCACGCTCGGCGAGTACCGGCCGCTGCGCGCGCTGGCCAAGGCCGTCGAGACCTTCCGTCCCGATCAGATCGTGATCTCGACGCTGCCGCCGGAAGAGTCGGTGTGGCAGCGGTTCGACGTCGTCGACCGGGCCAGGGCCGAACACCGCCTGCCGGTGACCCACGTCGTATCGCGGGTCCGCGCAACGGAACCCGCGCCGTGACCATCCTGGCCGCGTTCAGCGCGAGCGGGCACGCCCGCGCGCCGCTGTACCTGGCGGCCCAGATCGCGCGGACGACGGGTGACAACGTCCTGGCCGCGGCGGTCATCGAACGGCCGTGGCCGCCGCGCGGCGACCCGGTGGAGAAGGAGTACCTCGACTACGTCGGCCGTCAGGCCGCGCACGCGCTGGACTCGGCCGCGGCCGTGTTCCCCGCCACCATCGAGTTCTCGACGCTGGTCCACGAATCGACCTCGGTGCCAAAGGGTCTGATGGAGCTCGCGGCGTCGCACCGGGCACAGATCGTGGTGGTCGGCTCGTCCTCGTCGGGGCTGTTGGGCCGTGTCGCGCTGGGCAGCGTCACCGAGCGCCTGGTGCACACCGCTCAGGTTCCGGTGGCGATCGCGCCCCGCGGATACGCGCAGGGCTCGGGAAAGATCCGCAGGCTCACCGCGGCGTACGGCGGTGAGGCCGACGTCAACGGGCTCATCCCCGCCGCGGCGCAACTGGCCAAGGACTGGTCGACGCTGCTGCGCATCGTGTCGTTCACCGTGCGCAACGTCGCGGCATTCTCGGGCCGGATCGAATCGGCCGCAGAGGATCTGGTGGTGCAGCAGTGGTCACGGCGCACCCACGACGACATCGTGCGCCTGCTCGATACCGTGCGCGCGGACGTGCGCAACGACGGCCCCCTGGACGACGTCGACGTCGTGGTGGGCACCGGCGCGGACTGGAACACCGCGGTGCAGAGCGTGCCGTGGGAGGCCGGGGACATGCTGCTGCTGGGTTCGGGCGCCGCGGCCCAGTCGGCGCAGGTGTTCCTCGGTTCGGCGGCGGCCCGGATCCTGCGCAACTGTCCCGTGCCGGTCATGGTCGTACCGCGCTACGAGGGCTGAGGTTTACTGCGGTTCGCGCTGGAATTCCGCGCTGAGTTCACCCGCGACGCGCTGCAGGATCGGCACCACGTAGGTCGCGGCGTCGACCGTGACCCGGCCGTCGGGACCGGACACCGAGATCGCGGTGAGCGTCGGCGCGTTGGGCACCGGCACGGCGAAGCAACGGACTCCGATCTCCTGTTCGGCCTCGTCGGCGGCATACCCGCGTTCGCGGCTGCGCTGCAATTCGTCGATCATCGCGTCGACGTCGGTGATGGTGGCCTTGGTGTAGGCCGGCATCCCGGATCGGGTGAGCAGATCGCGGACGTCGTTGTCGCGCATCTGCATCAAGAGCGCCTTGCCGACACCGGTGCAGTGCAGGTGTACGCGACGACCGACCTCGGTGAACATGCGCATGGTGTGGGCCGACGGCACCTGCGCGACGTAGACGGCCATGTTGACGTCCAGCACGGCCATGTTGGCGGTCTCGCCGATCGCCTCGACGAGTTCGGCCAGGCGCTCCCGCGACGAACGGCCGAACTGCTGAGTCGCGCTCTCACCGAGCCGGATCAGGCGCGGCCCCAGCGCATACCGCCGGCTGGGCAGTTGGCGCACGTAGCCGTTGTTGAGCAGGGTCCTGATGAGCCGGTGGATGGTGGGAACCGGCAGACCGGTGCGCTCGGAGAGTTCGCTGACCCCGATCGAACTGCTCACCGAGGCCATGATCTCCAGAAGCTCGAAGCCTCGTTCGATCGACTGCACCCCGCCCGTGGACGGCGGTTTCCCCATACGTCACTCTCCCAGGTTCGCCCCCGGCCACTATTCCACACCGCGGAATAGTGGTTCCAACTTTGCTGGGAGAGCCGGCCGCCCCGGGCGGGGGGCGGCCGGTCTCACTAATCGAACAGCGCCAGCGCCGCGGGGGCGTCGTCGAGGTCGACGGCGAGCGGTTCGAACTCGGTGACGTTGTCGAGTTCGGTTCCCATGGCGATGTTGGTGACGCGTTCGAGGATGACCTCGACGACGACGGGCACCTTGTGCTCGCGCATCAGTTCCTGCGCGCGGCGCAGCCCCGGCCCGATCTGATCGGGTTCGGTGACACGAATCGCTTTGCAGCCCAATCCTTCTGCGACGCGCACGTGGTCGACGCCGTAGCCCTTGGGCATGGAGTCGGACGTCTCGTGTTCCTGCGCGTTGATGTTGTCGAAGGCGAGCGACACGTGGAAGTCCATGTCGAACTGCCGCTGGGCCTGGCGGATCAACCCGAGGTAGGAGTTGTTCACCACCACGTGGATGTACGGCAGGTTGAACTGCGCGCCGACCGCGAGTTCCTCGATGAGGAACTGGAAGTCGTAGTCGCCGGACAGCCCGACCACGGTGGCCGATGGATCGGCCGCGACCACACCCAGCGCCGCGGGCAGCGTCCATCCCAGCGGACCGGCCTGGCCGCAGTTGATCCAGCCACGGCGCCGGAACACCTGCAGGAACTGGCCGCCGGCGATCTGCGACAGGCCGATCGTGCTGACGTAGCGCACGTCGCGGTCGAAGGCTGAGTTCATCTCCTGGTAGACGCGCTGCGGTTTGATCGGAATGTCGTCGAAGTGCGTCTTGCGGTGCATGGTGCGCTTGCGGTACAGGCACTCCTCGACCCAGTTGGCGCGGCTGGGCAGAGCACCGCTCGCGCGGCGCTCCCGGGCCACCTCGAGCATCTGCTCGAGCGCCGCGAGCGCGTCGGACACCACGGAGTAGTCGGGCGCGAACACCCGGCCGATCTGTGTGGGTTCGATGTCGATGTGGACGAATTTGCGTCCCCGCCGGTAGGTTTCGAGCCCACCGGTGTGCCGGTTGGCCCAGCGGTTGCCGATGCCCAGGACGAAGTCCGACGCCAGCATGGTCGCGTTGCCGTAGCGGTGTGCGGTCTGCAGACCGGCCATGCCCGCGGCCAGCCGGTGGTCGTCGGGGATGGTCCCCCAGCCCATGAGCGTCGAGATCACCGGCACGTCGAGCAGTTCGGCGAGTTCGACCAGTTGATCCTCGGCGCCTGCGTTGACGATGCCGCCGCCTGCGACGATCACCGGACGGTCGGCCTGGGCCAGCATGTCGAGGACCTTGACGGCCTGCGCCCGTGTCGCACGCGGCTTGTACACCGGGAGCGGCTGGTAGGTGTCGGGGTCGAACTCGATCTCGGCGAGTTGCACGTCGAGCGGCAGGTCGATCAGCACCGGGCCGGGCCTGCCCGATCGCATGAGGTGGAACGCCTGCGAGAACGCACCGGGCACCTGCGCCGGTTCCAGCACCGTCATCGCCATCTTGGTCACGGGCTTGGCGATCGCGGCGATGTCGACAGCCTGGAAATCCTCCTTGTGCAGGCGCGCGGTCGGCGCCTGCCCGGTGATGGCCAGGATCGGGATCGAGTCGGCCATGGCCGAGTAAAGACCCGTGATCATGTCGGTGCCCGCTGGGCCGGACGTGCCGATGCAGACGCCGATGTTGCCCGCCTTGGCCCGGGTGTATCCCTCGGCCATGTGGCTGGCGCCCTCGACGTGGCGGGCCAGCACGTGCCGGATGCCCCCGTGTGCGCGCATCGCCGCGTAGAACGGGTTGATCGCCGCCCCCGGCAGCCCGAAAGCCTGTGTGGCGCCCTCGAGTTCGAGGATCTTGACTGCCGCGTCGACAGCGCGCATGCGGGTCATGGCCGCTCCTTGGTGTTCGAGGACCCGGGCTCGGTGGAGGCGCCGGAGAGTTTGGCGATGGTCCGGAACAGTCCGGAGTGGTCCAGTGCGCCGTCGCCGTTGATGCGTGCCGACGCCATGAGCTGCGCGACGGCCGCGCCGATCGGCGTGACCACGCCGGCCTCGCGCGCGGCGTTGGTGAGGATGCCGAGGTCCTTGTGGTGCAACTCGATCCGGAATCCGGGGTCGAATGAGCGGTCGAGCATCTTCTGGGCCTTCTGGTCCAGCACGGCAGATCCGGCGAGCCCGCCGCCCAGCACCTTGACCGCAGCGGTGGTGTCGACGCCATAGGCCTCCAGGAAGATGATGGCCTCGGCGAGCAGGGCGATGTTGCCCGCCACGATCAGCTGGTTGGCGGCCTTGACGGTCTGCCCGGCTCCGTTGGGCCCGACGTGCACGATCGTCTTGCCGACGGCCTCGAGCACGGGCATCGCGCGGCTGACGTCCTCGTCGGCGCCACCGATCATGATGGACAGGGCCGCGTTCTTGGCGCCGATCTCACCTCCCGACACGGGCGCGTCGATGAGGCGCAGGTCGTGATCGGCGGCCTGCTTGGCCAGGTCCATGCTGACGTCGGGCCGGATGCTGGAGAAATCGATGATCAGCGTTCCCGGTGCGGCACTCGCGAACACGCCGCCGTCGGCGGTGAGCACCTCGGTGACGTCCGGTGAGTCCGGCACCATCACCGCGACGATCTCGGCGCCGTCGACGGCGTCGGCGATCGAGTCGGCCGCGGTGCCGCCCGCGGCGACCAGGTCGGCGGTGCGGTGCGGCGACCGGTTGTAGCCCTTGACCGTATGGCCGGCCTTGACGAGGTTTACGGCCATCGGGCTCCCCATGATACCCAGCCCGATGAATGCGATCGTGCTCATATCCCCTCCTTCTCGGTGGTCAGTCGGTGGTCAGCGGTCGGCGCGGGCGTGCACCGAGCGGTGTTCGAGAGGCAGCCAGTCGAACGGATCCTCGCGGCTGGCCTTGTATTCCAGGCCCACGTAGCCGCGGTAGCCGTAGCCTGCGAGCTGTTCGAGGTAGCCCGCCAGCGGCAGCGACCCGGTCCCCGGTTCACCACGGCCCGGCGCGTCGGCGATCTGCACGTGGCCGATCAGGTCGGCATGGCCTTCCAGCGCGGCAGGCACGTCGTCGCCGTTGACGCTCATGTGATAGACGTCGGCCAGAAGACGCAGGTTGTTGGCGGTGCCGTCGGACTGCGCCGCGACGCGGTCGATCACGGCGACCGCGTCGGCGGCGAGTTTCAGCGGGTACAGCGGTGACCCGCTGACGGGTTCGATGAGGACGACGGCGTCGATGGCGCGGGTGGCTTCCGAGGCGTAGATCAGGTTCTCCACCGCCGCCGCGTCCTGCTCGTCGACGCCGGCGTCGTCACGGCGGTTGCCGTACAGGGCGTTGAAAGCCTTGGTGCCCAGGCGCTTGGCGATTTCGACGGCGATGTCGACGCTCGCGCGGAAGTCTGCGCTGCGTCCCGGATGCGACAGGATGCCGCGCTCACCACCGGGCATGTCCCCCGCGGCGAAGTTCAGACCGGTGAGCTGCACTCCCGCGTCGGAGATCGCGCTCACGAACTCGTCGACCTCGCGGTCGGACGGGGTGGCCTCGGCGAAAGGCCACCAGAACTCGACCGCGTCGAAGCCCGCGGCCCGCGCGGCCTCGGGGCGCTGCAGCAGTGGCAGCTCGGTCAACAGGATCGAGCAATTGACGGTGTACGGGCTTGCCGGCATTCGCGGAGGCTCCTCACGTTCAATTTTCCGTATTGCGGAAAACTAGTTTCGTTATGAGGAACAGTGAACAGGCTCACACAGCGTCATGTCAACAGTTTTCCGGCACGAAAACGCCCGTCCCGGTTCGGAATTTGGAGTACGGGCGTACTGAGGAGACCGCCGATGACGCGCCCCACATAGCGCCTCTAGCACTTGAGGCGGTAGAGTGCTAACTAGTTTGATCGACTCGGAGGTTTTCGCGTGCCTACCTATTCCTATGCGTGCACCGAATGTGACAATCGGTTCGACGCGGTTCAGGCTTTCAGCGATGACGCGCTGACCACGTGCCCGAAGTGCTCGGGCCGCCTGCGCAAGCTCTTCGGTTCCGTCGGTGTGGTCTTCAAGGGCAGCGGTTTCTACCGCACGGACAATCGCAGCGACTCCGGCAAGAGTTCCTCCAACGGATCGTCGTCCAAGTCTTCCGAGAATTCGTCGTCCTCGGGATCGTCGTCGAGCTCGTCCGACAGCTCCTCGTCGAGCTCTTCGAGCAGCGCCGCACCGGCCGCTGCCGCCTCCAGCTAGACGCTGCCGCCGGCCTGGTTATCCACAGGCCGGCTTTTTGCGGTCATCACCACGGGCGAAGCCGCTTACCGTGACGGCATGGCCGAATTCCTCAACCCCACGGCGTGGCATCGGCTGACCGCCGCCATGCGCCCGGACTGGACGCGAACCGTGGCCGCGCGCCGTGCGGCCGCTGCCGGTCTGGTGCTGCTCGCGGCCGTCGCCGCGGTGCGTTCCGATCCCCGCGGAGACCACGTCGACGTCGCTGTCGCCGCGCGCGATCTGGTGCCGGGAACCGCGCTCACCGCCGAGGATGTCCGGCTCGAAAGCCGCAGTGCCTCAACTTTGCCCGATGGGGCACAGAGCGACGTGGGCGCCATCGTCGGCGCGACGCTCGCCGGTCCGATGCGTCGCGGCGAAGTCCTCACCGACGTGCGGGTCATCGGGTCGCGCCTGGCCGACCTGGCCGTGGGACCCGACGCGCGGATCGTGCCGCTGTCCCTCGGGGACGCGGCGTTGCTGGATGTCATTCGCGCCGGTGACGTCGTCGATGTCCTGACGACGCACGACGAGGAGGCGAAGAGCGCCACACCACGGCTGATCGCCAGCGACGCCGTGGTGGTGCTGGTATCGCAGAAACCCAAAGGGGCGGGCCAAGATCGGGTGGCGCTGGTGGCGTTGCCCGCACGGTCAGCGCATGAGGTTGCCGCAGCCAGCCTGACGCAGGCCGTGACGCTGACGATTCACTGACCCTGCTTGGCGTCCTCCAATGCGTCGAGCACCATGTCGGTCAACTCGTCGACCGTCGAGGTGGCCGAAGACCCCGGAGCGGGGGTCGGCGTCGGCACCGGTTCGGCTGCCGCCACCGCGGCCGACACACCTACGGCCACCACGGCGAGTCCCACACCGGCCAAAACACCCGAAACCGCACGACCGATCCGTCGGTTCATGTCTCTCCATTTCGATGCGATTGCCGCGCAAGCGGTCTGATTCTCGGCGAAGACGCTAACAGGCGAATACCACAGGCGCATGCTGGACGGGGTTAGGGTTTGCCTATCCGACCAACGGAACCGTTACTGCAGGAAGGGTCCCCGCATGTTGAAGGGCTTCAAGGAGTTCCTCTCCCGAGGCAACGTCATCGATCTCGCAGTTGCTGTGGTCATCGGCGCTGCCTTCACCGGCCTGGTCACCGCGTTCACGGAAAAGGTCATCCAGCCACTCATCGACCGCATCGGCGCGGGCGGCGAACGCGAATACGGCATCCTCAAGATCCCGCTCGGTGGCGACCCGGAGCAGTTCGTCGACCTCAATGCCGTGCTGTCGGCGGCGATCAACTTCCTGATCGTCGCGGCGGTGCTGTACTTCGTGATCATGCTGCCCTACAAGAAGCTGCGTGAGCGCGGCGAGGTCGAGCAGGCGCAGGACACCGAGCTGAGCATCCTGACCGAGATCCGGGATCTGTTGGCGGAGAACAGCAATGGTTCCACAGGGAAGCACGTCAGCGGCCCAGGCACCGGCCCCAGCCCCGACACCGCCACCTACACCAGCGGCGACCGCACCTCCTGAGTCACCTCTGAAAAACCGAAGACAGAAACAGAGCAGCCCCCGGAGAAATCCGGGGGCTGCTTTGTCGCCTGCAAGGCGTCAGTTCATGTTCCAGGGTTCGCCGTAGGTGGTGACCGAGTCACCGGTCGAGGCGATCAGGCGGGCGAACGGACGCAGCAGCACACCGCCGGCCGCACCGGTGACGGTGCCGTGCGCGTTGGAGACCGCTACTCCGCCTGCGGGACCCGAGACGTCGACCGAGAACGTCGCGACTTCCTGGATGCCGGGGCCGTTGCCCAGGTCGGCCGAGATCGACACACCGGGGAACAGGTTCGGGGTGATGACCGACTCGAGGCCGAAGGGCGGACCGGTGATGTCACCGTCGTCGATCAGGATGTTCGGGGTGGTGTAGCTGAAGTTGATGCCCACACCCAGCGACCACGGGAAGCCGATCTGGTAGCCGAGTTCCAGCGTGCCCTCGAACTCATCGGCACCGGGGCCGGCCACGATGTACTTCGCGCGACCGGAGTGGAACCACTCACGGGTCAGACGGTTGCGGTCCAGGGGGAACACACCATTGAGGAACGTATCCCACTGCTGCACGGTGAGGGTGCGGTCCTGACCATCGACAAGGCTGAGCTCATTGTCGAGACCCGCGTGAGAGGTGCCCGCGCTCACGAACAACCCCGCGACGGCCGCAGCCAACGCGGAAATCATCGCGATCAGCACCCGACTGATTGCCTTCATGTTCTCCCTAGCTATGTCGCCGGCGGCCCCTCGGGTCCACCGATGTTGTGGTGTAGGTGCCCGGCCCGACTACGACCGTCCACCCGGCAAGACCGTCATGTGGCGCGAATTAAAAGCTCCACACTCTGTTCTTACGTTCTGCTCATCGTTGACACGAGGAACATAACGGGGAGGCCACGGACCGGCAACGCAGGGGGACAAAGGCGCGTTCATGTCGCCTCGCCCGTGCGGACTTTGCTAATCGGGAGTGCTCAAATGAGCGGAGGGGGTGCCGAGAATGAGCGTCGGCGGGTCGGCAATGCCGCGACGCGCCTCACGGCGACACAGGACGCGACCCGCGCCTGATGCGACGATGCCGATTTCTGGCACGCATTACCCAAAGGTGTCGCAGGTCACTCGTGGTGCGGCGGAACGTTCTGACGCAGCCAGCGATCGTGCTCGTTCTCGTCTTCTGGCGAAGCCGTGTCACGTTCGTCGGGCGCGATTTCGGGCAGCGCTTCGCCGAAGATCTTGTTAACTGTGTGACGGTTGGGCTTGTCCGGTTTTCCCATTGCGATACCTCTTTGTGATGAAGATCACACTCCAGCGTAGCGCCTGCCGCCCCGGAGGTTAACCTGCTGGTAACCCTTCCGGCGGCGGCTCGACGCACGTCTGGTGATCTTCGCCAAACATACGAAAACGGCGGCCGATGGCCGCCGAGTTCGTTGTCGTTAGATCTCCAAGCTTGATAGCTGTCCGATGATCTGCACGGCCAGCGGACCCAGCGTGGCCATACCGTCGCGCACTGCTGCGCGCGATCCGGCAATGTTCACCACCAGGGTGCTGCCCGAGATTCCGGCCAGTCCACGCGACAGTCCGGCATCGACGATGCCCGCCGCGAGACCCGACGCGCGCAGTGCCTCCGAGATCCCGAGGAGCTCACGATCCAGCAACTCTCGGGTCGCCTCGGGCGTGACGTCGCGAGGTGTGACCCCGGTACCGCCCACCGACACCACCAGATCGACGCCGCCGATCACCGCGGTGTTCAACGCGTTGCGGATCTCGACCTCGTCGGATGCCACGACCACAACGCCGTCGACCACGAACCCGGCCTCACCCAGCAGTTCGGTGACCAACGGGCCGCTGTGGTCCTCTTCGCCGTGAGCCGTGCGATCGTCGACGACGATCACGAGGGCCCGGCCGACCAACTCCCCTGGCTGTTCCATGTCTGCAACCGTATATGTGCTCGGCGACAGCGGTGCGGCCACTGTCAGGGTCACCGGCCCGCGGGTGGCGGTCAGCGTTCCCGTCGGCGGCCTCACTGCTCGGCCTTCCCCAGCGTGACGTCCACGGTCTGCGGCTTGCCTGCCTGGTCGAGGTAGGTCAGCGTGACCTTCTCACCGGGAGCCTTGGACCGCACGGCCGCCACGAGCGCGTCGGCGCTGCCGATCACGCGGTCGTCGACCTTGGTGACCACGACACCGCTGGGCAGGCCGGCCGCCGCGGCGGCACCGCCGTCGTTGACCTCGACGATCTTCGCGCCGTCACTGCTCCTGTCGTTGGCCACCTGCACACCCAGCGACGCGTGCGAGGCGACACCGTTCTGGATCAGTTCGTCGGCGATGCGCTTGGCCTGGTCCACCGGAATCGCGAAGCCGAGGCCGATCGACCCGCTCTGGGCGTTGGGCGAATCGCCGCCCATGGTCGCGATCGCCGAGTTGATGCCGACCAGTTCGCCGTTCATGTTGACCAGTGCGCCACCGGAGTTGCCCGGGTTGATCGCGGCGTCGGTCTGGATGGCGTCGAGCACGGTGTTCTGGTTACGGGTGTCACCGCCTGCGGCCACGGGCCGGTTGAGCGCGCTGACGATGCCGGTGGTGACGGTGCCCTCGAGGCCAAGCGGGGACCCGATGGCGACGACGTCCTGGCCGACGCGCAGGTTCGCCGACGAGCCCAGCGTGATCGGGGTCAGTCCGGACACGTCCTGCGCCCGCACCACGGCGATGTCGCTGCTGGGGTCGGTGCCGACGACCGTGAACGGCCGTGTGGTGCCGTCCGCGAAGGTCACCTTGGTCTGGGCGGCCGGTCCCGGACCGTCGCCCTTCGCGGCCGCGACGACGTGGTTGTTGGTGAGGATGAGCCCGTCGGCGGTCAGGATGATGCCCGAGCCCTCTTCCGACGCGCGGCCCAGATCCGTCTCGAGCTTGACCACACTCGGCACCACCTTGGCCGCGACCTGCTCGACGCTGCCTGCGGGCAGCGCGGCCGCGGGCACGGTCGGTGCCGCACCGATGGCCGGGGAGCCCAACTGCGGGCTCTCGTTGTGCACGAGCGTCGCGACGCCGCCGCCGATGCCCGCCGAAACCACCGCCACCGCAAGGGCGCCCGCGGCCAGCCCGGCCCTGGAGCGCTTCTTCGCGGGGATCGCGACGGGCTGCGCGGTGCTGGGCGCGCGATAGGGGTCATACGCCGGGCGGAAGCCCGGCTGGGTCTGATGCGTCTGAGGCGACTGGGGCGCCTGCTGGACCTGCTGGGCGTAACGCCAGTCGTACTGGGACGTCTGCTGATACGGGTCGGGGCGCCCACCCGGGTAACCGGGCGTGGCGCCGGTGCGGGGGTCCGGCTGCTGTGAGTACCTCGGGTGGTTGGTCATTTCGCTGCGGTGCTCTTCTCTTCTAAAGGGTCCTGCTGTTGTTGCGGCTGCGGCACTTCTACTTCAACCAACGAAGCTGCTGCGTAACAGGTTGCATAGCTGGGCTGAGAATCCACTTAGAGATCATTCGGACCCGTCCATGAGTTGCCCCCCGGCGCTGTTGCCTGCCTCACCTATTCGGTGGCGACAGTATGCCCGCCCCGGTCGTCGACGAACCCCTCGGCGGAGCGTGTCGCACCCGGATCGGGGATCCGCTGGCCGGGCAGCAGCATGTGGACCGAGGCGCCCGGCGGGTTGCCGCCGGGGACCGTCTCGTCGATGCGAAGCGCGCCACCGTGTTTCAGGACCACCTGCTGCACGATCGCCAGGCCCAGACCGGATCCGGGCATCGCACGCGCCGCGTCGGAGCGGTAGAACCGCTCGAACACCAGGCGCCGCTCCTCCGGCGGGATGCCGGGTCCCTGGTCGGAGACGACGATTTCGGCATGCATGTGGTCGACCTGATGCAGCCGGACGCCCACGCGTCCGCCCGGCGGACTCCACTTCGCGGCGTTGTCGAGCAGGTTGAGCACCGCGCGGCCCAGACCCTGTGCATCGCCGAACACCTGCCAGCCGATGACGTCGACATCGAACTCGATGTCGTTGCGGCGGCGGCGGACCCGTTCGAGGCTGCGGTCGATGACGTCGGCCATGTCGACGGGCTCGGGCGTGATGCCGCCCGCGTCCTCGCGGGTGAGGTCCACGAGATCGCCCACGAGCGTGGACAACTCCTCGATCTGGGCGATCACGTCGGCGCGCAGCCCGGCCATCTCGTCCTCGGGCAGCGGCGGTGCACCGGGTTCCTGCGCGGCCATCAGCAGTTCGACGTTGGTGCGCAGCGAGGTCAGCGGCGTGCGCAGTTCGTGTCCCGCGTCGGAGACCAGCCGGGCCTGGCGTTCGCGGGATTCGGCCAGCGCCCGCAACATCATGTTGAACGCCTCGGTGAGGCGCGCGAGCTCGTCGCTGCCGACCACCGGGATGGGTCGTAGGTCGTCGGTGCGGGCCACCCGTTCGGCGGCCTCGGTGAGTCTGCCGACGGGACGCAGCCCCGCTCTGGCGACGGCCCCACCGGCGATGGCGGCCACGGCGACGCCGATACCGCCGACGATCAGCAGCACCGTGCCGAGCCGTCTGAGCACTTGGACGGTCGGCGCGAGGCTCTTGGAGATCAGCAGTGAACTGCCGTTGGCCAGATGCACCGCGAGCACCCGCTGATGATTGGCCGTGCGCAGTGACATGAGCAGTTCGCCGGAGATGACGTCTTTCTCCGGTTCTCCCAGCGGCAGCGTCTGACCCTGCTGGTTGGCGGTGTAGATCGACCGGCCCGGGATCACCAGCATCGCGTTGACGTCCGAGTAGGCGGTGCCCTCGATGGCCTTGCCCGGATCGGCGGCCAGCGACCCGCTCTCGATGAGCAGCCGGGCCCGGCTGTGCAGCTGGTTGTCGAGGTCGTCGTAGAGCGCGCGCGAGACGACGGCGTACACCGCGACGGCCATCAGCACCACCACGAGCGCCACCATCGACATCGCGAGCATCATCACGCGCCAGCGCAAGGACAGTGAGCTGGTGGGGAGCGGGCCCGTGGGCCGCCAGGAGTTCGGAGGAAAGGCCATCTCGCTACGGAGGCGTTTCCCGCAGCACGTAGCCGACGCCACGCACGGTGTGGATCAGCCGCGGCTCGCCTTCTGCCTCGGTCTTGCGGCGCAGATATCCGATGTAGACCTCAAGGGCGTTGCCCGAGGTCGGGAAATCGAATCCCCACACCTCTTCCAGGATGCGGCTGCGGGTCAGCACACGCCGCGGGTTGGCGATGAGCATCTCCAGCAGCGAGAACTCGGTGCGCGTCAGGCTGATCTGCCGTCCGCCGCGCGTGACCTCGCGGGTCACCGGGTCGAGCGTCAGATCGGAGAACGTCATCTTCTGCGAGTCGCCACTGTCGTCGGAGACCGTGCGGCGCAGCAGGGCGCGCATCCGCGCCAGCAGTTCCTCGAGTGCGAACGGCTTGGGCAGGTAGTCATCGGCGCCCGCGTCCAGGCCGGCGACGCGCTCGGACACCGAGTCGCGCGCGGTGAGCACCAGGATCGGCAGGTCGTCGCCCGTGCTGCGAAGCTGCCTGCAGACCTCGAGGCCGTCGAGCCTGGGCATCATGACGTCGAGGATCAGGGCGTCCGGCCGGTTGTTGGTGATCGCGTCGAGAGCCTCGACCCCGTCCTGGGCGAGTTCGACCGAATAACCATTGAAGGAAAGCGACCGGCGCAGGGATTCGCGCACAGCGCGATCGTCGTCAACGACAAGTATGCGCACAGCCACAGTTTTGACTCACTATCTGAGAGAGGGCTGAGAGGCGCGCCGCAAATTCACCCTGTGTCTGTCGTAATCTGCCGCACATCTCTGCGATGAGACCTGACCCGGAGCACACGAAAAAGCGCTATCACAAGTGATAGCGCTTTTTGTGGTGTTGCGCGTTTCAGCGCTTGTCGAGGTCGACCAGACCCAGACGCGCGGCCTTGAGCAGGCGGCGCGGGACCTTGCGCTGCTGGCCGGCGACGCTCACGGTCACCAGACCGGGGGCCTCGGCCTTCCACTGCGCGCGCCGGCTACGGGTGTTCGCGCGCGACATTCTGCGCTTGGGCACAGCCATGACGTGCATCTCCTTGCTTAGGGTTGTTGCCGCGCGAACGTGTTCACTCGCCGACGGCGACGATTGCACTACAGAGTAACCGTTGACCTGGGTCGGCTCCAAAACGCCCGACGGAACTGGTCGGATACGCCATACGCTGGCGTGACAGGCGGCACAACCGCGGCCCGCGCCGCGGTCCGTCACAGAAATCCTTGACTCGTGACCGGTGGTACCGGATAACCTACCGGTTGGTTGGGCTCAGTCGGCGTCGACGGGAGTATGCGTGACTTCTGGTTCGGTCCGGATCGGGAACTGTTCCGGGTTCTACGGCGACCGCATGGCCGCCATGCGGGAGATGCTGACCGGGGGCGAGCTCGATTACCTCACCGGCGACTACCTCGCCGAGCTCACGATGCTGATCCTCGCGCGCGACCGCGCCAAGGATCCCGGGCGCGGCTACGCCAGGACGTTCCTGCGCCAACTCGAGGAGTCCCTCGGGCTCGCGCTGGACAAGGGCGTGAAGATCGTAGCCAACGCGGGCGGGCTCAACCCCGCGGGCCTGGCCGAGGCGGTGCGGGCGCTGGCCGGACGGCTCGGGTTGAGCGTCGCCGTCGCCCACGTCGAGGGCGACGACCTGCTTCCCCGCGCCGCCGAACTCGGCTTCTCCGAGTCCGGCGACCCGCTGGCCGCCAACGCCTATCTGGGCGCCTGGGGCATCGTCGACTGTCTGAACGCCGGCGCCGACGTCGTTGTCACGGGCCGCGTCACCGACGCCTCGGTCACCGTCGGACCCGCGGCCGCGCACTTCGGCTGGGCCCGCACCGATTACGACGCGCTCGCCGGTGCGGTGGCCGCCGGGCACGTCATCGAATGCGGGGCCCAGGCCACCGGCGGCAACTACGCGTTCTTCACCGAGATCGAGGATCTGCTGCATCCCGGCTTCCCGATCGCCGAGATCGCCGCCGACGGGTCCTCGGTGATCACCAAGCATCCCGGCACCGGCGGCCGTGTCGACGTCGGCACCGTGACCGCGCAATTGCTCTACGAGATCGGCGGCGCACGCTACGCGAACCCCGACGTCACGCTCCGTGTCGACTCGCTGCGACTCGACCCCGACGGGCCCGACCGGGTGCGCATCTCGGGCGTCGTCGGCGAGCCCCCGCCGCCGACGTACAAGGTGTCGCTCAACCGCATCGGCGGGTTCCGCAACGCGACGACGTTTGTGCTCACCGGCCTGGACATCGAGGCCAAGGCTCAGCTGGTGCGCAACCAGTTGGAGTGCGCGCTCAAGACCGAACCCGCGGAACTGGAATGGACGCTGGCGCGCACCGACCATCCCGACGCCGGCACCGAGGAGGCGGCCAGCGCACTGCTGCACTGCGTGGTGCGCGATCCTGACCCGAACACCGTCGGGCGCCAGTTCTCCTCGGCGGCCGTCGAACTCGCGTTGGCCAGCTATCCCGGCTTCACCGCCACCGCCCCGCCCGGTGACGCCCAGATCTACGGGATCTTCACGCCCGGTTACGTGGCCGCCGCCGAGGTCGCGCATGTCGCGGTGCACGCCGACGGCACCCGCGTCGCGATCCCGCCGACGTCCGAGACGCGGGAACTGGGACCGGTTCCCGAACCCGCTGTCGCGCCGCCCGACCCGGGCCCGACAGTGCGCGCGCCGCTGGGCCTGATCGCCGGGGCCCGCAGCGGCGACAAGGGCGGATCGGCCAACGTCGGGGTGTGGGTGCGCAGCGACGCGTCGTATCGGTGGCTGGTGCACACACTGACCGTCGACGTGCTGCGCGACCTGCTGCCCGAGGCCGCCGAATTGCCCGTCACACGACACGTGCTGCCCAATCTGCGGGCGCTGAACTTCGTCATCGACGACATTCTGGGGAAGGGCGTGGCCTGTCAGGCACGTTTCGACCCACAGGCGAAAGGCCTCGGTGAATGGCTGCGCAGCCGTCACCTCGACATCCCGAAGGATCTGTTGCCATGAGCATCTGGACCACCGCAGAACGCGAGGCACTGCGAAAAACCGTGCGCGCCTTCGCCGAACGCGAGGTGCTTCCGCACGCCCACGAATGGGAACGCGCCGGGGAGATCCCCCGCGAACTGCACCGCAAGGCCGCGGAACTGGGTCTGCTGGGCGCGGGCTTCCCCGAGGATGCGGGCGGCAGCGGCGGGGACGGCGCCGATCCGGTGGTCATCTGCGAGGAGATGCACTACGCGGGCTCACCCGGCGGGGTGTACGCATCGCTGTTCACGTGCGGTATCGCTGTCCCCCACATGATCGCCTCGGGCGACCAGCGGCTCATCGACACCTATGTGCGGCCGACACTGCGCGGCGAGAAGATCGGCGCGCTGGCCATCACCGAACCCGGCGGCGGATCCGACGTCGGGCATCTGCGCACCCGCGCCGATCTGGACGGCGACCACTACGTCATCAACGGCGCCAAGACCTACATCACCTCGGGTGTGCGCGCCGACTACGTCGTGACCGCCGCACGCACAGGCGGCCCGGGCGCGGGCGGCGTCTCGCTGATCGTGGTGGACAAGGGCACACCGGGATTCGAGGTGACCCGCAAGCTCGACAAGATGGGTTGGCGCTCAAGCGATACCGCCGAGCTGTCCTACACCGATGTGCGGGTGCCCGTGGCGAACCTGGTGGGCAGCGAGAACACGGGGTTCGCGCAGATCGCGGCCGCGTTCGTGGCCGAACGGGTGGGCCTGGCCACGCAGGCCTACGCGGGCGCGCAGCGCTGCCTGGACCTCACCGTCGAGTGGTGCCGCAACCGGGACACGTTCGGGCGTCCACTGATCTCACGGCAGGCGGTGCAGAACACACTCGCGGGCATGGCCCGGCGCATCGACGTCGCGCGGGTGTACACGCGGCACGTGGTGGAACGACAACTCGCGGGCGAGACGAATCTGATCGCCGAGGTGTGCTTCGCCAAGAACACCGCCGTGGAGGCCGGCGAGTGGGTGGCCAACCAGGCCGTCCAATTGTTCGGCGGCATGGGCTACATGGCCGAGTCCGAGGTCGAGCGCCAGTACCGCGACATGCGCATCCTCGGCATCGGCGGCGGCACCACCGAGATCTTGACCAGCCTGGCCGCCAAGACGCTGGGGTTCCAGTCATGACTGCCCTGCACTCCACGATCGATGCCACCTCCCCCGGCTTCAACGAGGCCGCCGCGGTGATGACGGCCAAGCTCTCCGAACTCGATGCCGAACACGCCAAGGCCCTCGGGGGCGGCGGGCCCAAGTACGTCGACCGCCATCACGCGCGCGGCAAGCTCACCGCGCGTGAGCGTGTCG
The DNA here is from genome assembly GCF_001457595.1 of Mycolicibacterium smegmatis. Classification (GTDB taxonomy): domain Bacteria; phylum Actinomycetota; class Actinomycetes; order Mycobacteriales; family Mycobacteriaceae; genus Mycobacterium; species Mycobacterium smegmatis. The sequence continues at coordinate 5,580,775 of NZ_LN831039.1, forward strand.
AACTGCTGCTCGACCCGGACTCGCCGTTCCTCGAGCTGAGCCCGCTCGCGGCGTGGGGCACCGACTTCGCCGTGGGCGCCAGCGTCGTCACCGGCATCGGCGCGGTCGAGGGCGTGGAATGCCTCATCGTCGCCAACGACCCCACCGTCAAGGGCGGCACCAGCAATCCCTGGACGCTCAAGAAGATCCTGCGCGCCAACCAGATCGCGCTGCAGAACCGGCTTCCGGTGATCTCGCTGGTGGAATCCGGCGGCGCCGATCTGCCGACGCAGAAAGAGATCTTCATCCCGGGCGGGCAGATGTTCCGCGACCTCACCCGGTTGTCGGCCGCGGGGATCCCGACCATCGCGCTGGTGTTCGGCAACTCGACGGCGGGCGGGGCGTACGTGCCCGGCATGTCCGATCACGTCGTGATGATCAGAGAACGCTCCAAGGTGTTCCTCGCCGGGCCGCCGCTTGTCAAGATGGCCACGGGTGAGGAGTCCGACGACGAGTCGCTGGGCGGCGCCGAGATGCACGCCCGCACCTCGGGTCTGGCCGACTACTTCGCGCTCGACGAACCCGACGCCATCCGCATCGGGCGGCGCATCGTGGCGCGGCTGAACTGGCGCAAGCAGGGCCCCGCCCCGGCCGAAGTGGTCGAACCGCGTTACAACGCAGAGGAACTCATCGGCATCGTGCCCGCCGACCTGCGCGTGCCGTTCGATCCGCGCGATGTCATCGCCCGTATCGTCGACGACTCAGATTTCGACGAGTTCAAACCGCTCTACGGTTCGTCGCTGGTCACCGGGTGGGCCCGGCTGTGGGGTTATCCCGTGGGCATCCTGGCCAACGCGCGCGGTGTGCTGTTCAGCGAGGAGTCGCAGAAGGCCACACAGTTCATCCAGCTGGCCAACCGCGCCGACACCCCACTGTTGTTCCTGCACAACACCACCGGCTACATGGTGGGCAAGCAGTACGAAGAGGGCGGCATGGTCAAGCACGGCTCGATGATGATCAATGCGGTGTCCAACTCGACCGTGCCGCACATCAGCCTGCTGATCGGCGCATCCTACGGCGCGGGGCACTACGGCATGTGCGGGCGCGCCTATGATCCGCGGTTCCTGTTCGCGTGGCCCAGCGCCAAGTCCGCGGTGATGGGTGGCACGCAACTCGCGGGGGTGCTGTCGATCGTGAGCCGCGCAGCGGCGGAGGCCCGCGGGCAGACGGTCGACGAGGATGCCGACGCGGCACTGCGCGCGGCCGTCGAGGCCCAGATCGAGGCCGAGTCGCTGCCGATGTTCCTGTCCGGGCGGTTGTACGACGACGGCGTGATCGATCCGCGCGACACCCGCACGGTGCTCGGAATGTGCCTGTCCGCGATCGCGAACGCACCCGTGGAGGGGACGTCGAACTTCGGCGTCTTCCGGATGTGAGGTCTAGATGCACCGATACGCCGTCGAATGTGGGCCTATGACCCATTTCTCGTCGATTTCTCGAACACAAGCCCACGTTCGGCGACGCGGAGTCCGCGCATGATCACACGAGTTCTGGTGGCCAACCGGTGCGAGATCGCCCGGCGGGTGTTCGCGACCTGCCGCCGCCTGGGCATCGGCACGGTCGCGGTGTACACCGATCCCGACGCAGATCTGCCGCACGTCGCCGAGGCCGACGCTCGCGTGCGTCTGCAGGGCCGCAACGGGTACCTCGACATCGCGCAAATCATCGCCGCGGCGCAGGCATCCGGCGCCGACGCGATCCATCCCGGCTACGGATTCCTCTCGGAGAACCCCGATTTCGCGGCCGCCGTGATCGACGCGGGGCTGACGTGGATCGGACCGCCCGTGGCCGCGGTGAGTGCCATGGGTTCCAAGATCGAGGCCAAGAAACTCATGGCGGCCGCGGGTGTGCCGGTGCTCACCGAACTCGACCCCGACACGGTGACGGCCGAACAGTTGCCGGTGCTGGTGAAGGCGTCGGCAGGTGGTGGCGGTCGCGGTATGCGGGTGGTGGGTGATCTCGCGGCGCTGCCGGACGAGGTGGCCGCGGCGCAACGAGAGGCCCAGTCGGCCTTCGGTGATCCGACCGTGTTCTGCGAGCACTACCTCGCGGCAGGTCACCACGTCGAGGTGCAGGTGCTCGCCGACGCGCACGGCACGGTGTGGACTGTCGGCGAACGTGAATGCTCGATCCAGCGCCGCCATCAGAAGGTCATCGAGGAGGCACCGTCCCCGCTCGTCGAACGCACACCGGGCATGCGCGCCAAGCTGTTCGACGCGGCCCGCCTGGCCGCGCAGGCCATCGGGTACACCGGGGCGGGCACGGTCGAGTTCATGGCCGACGACAACGGCGATTTCTTCTTCCTGGAGATGAACACCCGGCTGCAGGTGGAACATCCGGTGACAGAGGCCACCACGGGACTCGACCTGGTCGAGTTGCAACTGCTCGTCGCCGACGGCGGCCGGTTGGACCCCGAGCCCCCGCCGACGCGCGGCGCGGCCATCGAGGCCCGCATCTACGCCGAGGATCCGGCCAAGGACTGGCAGCCCCAGGCAGGCACGTTGCACCGGTTCGACTTTCCCGAGAATGTGCGCACCGACACCGGTTTCGTCGACGGTTCGGTGGTGTCGGTCTTCTATGACTCGATGCTCGCCAAGGTCATCGCACACGCCCCGACACGGCGACGCGCCGCAGCGGTTCTCGCGGATGCGTTGGCCCGTGCCCGGATCCACGGCGTCCGCACCAATCGGGACCTGCTGGTGAACGTCCTGCGACACCCGGCGTTTCTCGACGGCGCCACCGACACCGCGTTCTTCGACACCCACGGGCTCGACGTGCTGGCCGCTCCGCTGACCACACCCGTCGCGGCCCGGGCGTCGGCGATCGCCGCCACGTTGGCCGATGCCGCCCACAACCGCAGCGCCGCAGAGGCTTTCCTGCCCGCACCCAGCGGCTGGCGCAACCTGGCCTCGGGTTATCAGCAGCGTCGCTACCACGATGCCTCTGGTGAGGAGGTCGAGGTGCGGTACCGGTTCGCGCGCGACGGCCTGCGGCTACCCGACGACGAGAACGTCGCGTTGGTCTCGGCGACGCCGGCCCGCGTGGTGCTGGGTCTCGACGGGGTCGAGTACACGTTCGACGTGGCCCGCCACGGCGACGACGTCTTCGATGTCTTCGTCGACTCACCGCTGGGCCCGGTGCGGTTCACCGCGATGCCCCGCTTCCCCGATCCCGGGGACGCCGTCGCGCACGGTTCGCTGTTGGCCCCCATGCCCGGCACCGTGGTCCGTGTCGGCGCCACGGTCGGCGCGAAGGTGTCCGCGGGCCAACCTCTGGTGTGGCTGGAGGCCATGAAGATGGAGCACACCGTGGCCGCGCCCAGCGACGGTGTGCTCACCGAACTCAATGTCGAACCCGGCCGGCAGGTCGATGTCGGCGAAGTCCTCGCCCGTGTGGAAGATCCCGAAGGAGAACAACGATGAGCGGTTTCGTCGAGACCGAGGAACAGCAGGCGCTGCGCCGCGCTGTCGCGGCCATGGCGGCCAACTACGGGCAGGACTATTACCTGGAGAAGGCCCGCGCCGGCCAACACACCACCGAATTGTGGAACGAGGCGGGCAAACTCGGCTTCATCGGGGTGAACCTGCCCGAGGAGTACGGCGGCGGCGGGGCAGGCATGTACGAACTCAGCCTGGTCATGGAAGAGATGGCCGCCACCGGGTGCGCCCTGCTGATGATGGTGGTCTCCCCCGCGATCAACGGCACCATCATCTCCAAGTTCGGCACCGAGGAGCAGAAGAGGCGCTGGCTTCCCGGCATCGCCGACGGGTCGATCACCATGGCATTCGCCATCACCGAACCCGACGCCGGATCCAACAGCCACCGCATCACCACCACGGCCCGCCGCGACGGTAGCGACTGGATCCTCAAGGGTCAGAAGGTGTTCATCTCCGGCATCGACCAGGCGCAGGCCGTGCTGGTGGTGGGCCGCACGGAAGATCACAAGACCGGCAATCTGAAGCCCGCACTGTTCGTGATCCCCACCGACACCCCGGGACTGCACTGGACGAAGATCGAGATGGAGTTGATCAGCCCGGAGAGCCAGTTCCAGGTGTTCCTCGACGATGTGCGGGTACCCGCCGATGCGCTGGTGGGTTCCGAGGACGCCGCGCTCGCGCAACTGTTCGCCGGCCTCAATCCCGAGCGCATCATGGGTGCGGCCAGTGCGGTGGGCATGGGCCGGTTCGCGATCCACAAGGCCGTCGATTACGTCAAGACCCGCCAGGTCTGGAAGGTGCCGATCGGCTCGCACCAGGGTCTGTCACATCCGCTGGCGCAGAACCACATCGAGATCGAACTCGCCAAGCTGATGATGCAGAAGGCCGCGGCACTGTACGACGCGGGTGACGATCTCGGGGCCGCCGAGGCCGCCAACATGGCCAAGTACGCCGCAGGCGAGGCCTCGGTCCGTGCGGTCGACCAGGCCGTGCAGTCCCTGGGCGGCAACGGTTTGACCAAGGAGTACGGCATCGCCGCGGCGGTCACGGCATCGAAGTTGGCGCGCATCGCACCGGTCAGTCGCGAGATGATCCTCAACTTCGTCGCGCAGACCTCACTCGGACTCCCGCGCTCATACTGATGGACACTCTCGTACGCTACGAGGTCGACGGCGCCGTCGCACGGTTGACGCTCGACTCTCCGCACAACCGCAACGCGCTCTCGACGGCGCTGGTCGAACAACTGCACGAGGGTTTCGCCCGCGCCGCGGGGCAATCCGGCGTCCGCGTGGTGGTCCTGGGGCACACCGGCGGAACATTCTGCGCGGGAGCCGATCTCAGTGAGGCAGCCGGACGCGACCCTGCGGATATCGCCGTCGACCGGGCGCGCGAGATGACCACGCTGCTGCGCGCGATCCTGGAGTTGCGCCTACCCGTGATCGGGGCTATCGACGGTCATGTGCGAGCCGGCGGTCTGGGACTGGTGGGGGCGTGCGACGTGGTGGTGGCCGGGCCCGGCAGTACGTTCGCGTTGACCGAGGCACGGATCGGGGTTGCGCCGTCGATCATCTCGCTCACGCTGCTGTCCAAGATGACACCCCGCTCGGCGGGCCGCTACTTCCTCACCGGTGAGCGATTCGGCGCCGAGGAGGCCGCCGCGGTCGGCCTGGTCACGGTCGCCGCCGACGACGTCGACACGGCCGTGGCGGCACTGGCGGGTGAGATAGCCAGAGGGTCACCACAGGGCCTCGCAACGTCGAAAGCCCTGACCACCGCGGCGATCCTGCGCGATTTCGACGAGCACGCCGAGGAACTCACCCAGCAGTCCGCACGCCTGTTCGTCTCCGATGAGGCCCGCGAGGGGATGCTGGCGTTTCTACAGAAGCGGCCGCCGAACTGGGCGGATTAGGTACGCAGTCCGGGATTGTTTGACTTCCCGCCGTGCGTGGGAACGCAGGTTCTGATGTCTGAGACGATCAAGCTCGAATCTGCAACGAATTTCGCCGTCACCGCCGCATGGGTCGCGGGTGCCGTAGCACTTGCCTATGGCACCGGCCTCGGGTTGAACTGGCTGGTGCAACGCGTGGGTGGACGCAGCGCGGTGTTGCGCGACGCCGCGCAACTGACACGCAGGCCGGTGCGCGCGACGCTGATGGTGATCGCCGCCACGGTCGCCGTGCAACGGACCTCCGATGAGCAGGCGAGTTGGCGCGGCTGGCTGGATCACTCGCTGGTGATCGCTCTGATCGCCACGATCACGTGGTTGATCGCGGCGCTCGTCATGGTGGCCGAACGACAGGCGTTGACGCGATTCGCCGGCGGGGACACCGGGCTCACCGATGCAGACCTGCACCGACGCAAGGTCCGCACACAGGTCACCCTGGTCCGCCGCCTGGTGGTCGCCGTGGTGGCCGTGCTGGGTGTCGCGGCGGCGCTGATGACGTTCCCGTCGTTCAGCGATATCGGCAAGACGGTGTTCGCGTCGGCCGGCGTGTTGTCGGTGGTCGCGGGCCTGGCCGCACAGACGTCGTTGGGAGCGGTGTTCGCCGGTATCCAGATCGCGTTCTCCGACGCGATCCGCGTGGGCGACGTGGTGGTCCTGGAGGACGAGTGGGGCCGCATCGAGGAGATCACGCTCACCTACGTCGTCGTCCATCTGTGGGATGAGCGCCGCCTTGTGTTGCCGTGCACGTATTTCACCACCACGCCGTTCCAGAACTGGACGCGCAACGCGACCGAACTGTTGGGCACCGTCGAACTCGACGCCGACTTCACGGTGCCGCTCGATGCCATGCGCGCCGAACTGGACCGGTTGTTGCGCGCTGACCCGCTGTGGGATCAGCGCGTCGGAGTGCTCCAGGTGACCGATGCCGTCGGCGGGCAGGTGCGGGTACGGGTACTCGTCAGCGCGCCGAACGCCGGGGCGTTGTGGGATCTGCAGTGCAACGTGCGCGAGGGTCTGGTCGAGTGGTTGCAGCGCACCAATCCCGGTGCGCTGCCGCGACAGCGCATCGAACACGAAAGCGCCCGTGACACACGGATCTCGGACACGGCCGCCGGCGGGTACGCCCAGGCCGACTCCGGTCTGTTCACCGGCAACCCGGAGGCGGAGCGACGGGGGCGGTCGTTCGACCATGCCGACGGCGATGACGCAAAGAAGACCGAGCCGGTGCCTGTCGCCGCTGGTCAGACGCAGTGTTGACAACGCCGGCGAGATCATGGGCCGCCCTGCCACGGGCAGGCACGCCCGCGTCATGATCACGATCCCCGATCGCCACGCCGACGGCAAGATCGCCGAGAGCTGGGCCATCTGGGACACACTCGGGATGTTGCAGCAGCTCGGGCTGGTCCCGTCGTCGTCAGGCGCCCAGCAGCCGGCCTGATCGCTCAGGGCGTCGGGGGCAGTCCGCAGCGGTTGCGAAAATCGGCCGCGGGTTGGCGGATGCGCTGAAGATCATCGCGCACAGCTGGATTCGCGTCCAGGTATCCGCGCACATTCTCCGCGATCTGATCTTTGGGTTGCCCCTTGAGGCTGGTGAAGAAGTCGTTCACATCGGGATGCTCGGTGAGATAGTTCGACGTGTCGAACGTGACACCGGACATCACCCGCGCCATTTCCGCTGCCGTGCACGGCGGCGGGACGGGGGGCGGCTGCGCAACGGCAGCCCCTGTGAATCCGAACAGCATGAGGCCGGCAAATCCGACTGCTCCCGTTGCCGTGCAGGCGATGTGGCGAATCTTCGAAGGCATGATGACTCCTTGGCTGAAGGGTGATGTTCGGTGAGTACTGGTCAACGGACCGGTCAACGGGGGCCTATGCCTCCTCCCCCTCCTGGCCGGTTCGGCCGGTTCGGACGGTCAGGACGACCTGGGTCCCAACCGATGTCGAGATCCACGTCGGTGCCGCAGTACCAGTCGTATTCGCATGGATACGGCACCACAGGAGTCGCCGCCCGTGGCACGCCGTCGGTTCCGCGCACCTCGCCCTGTGCGCAGACGGTGGCGTACCCGGACGACGTGCAGTCGGCGCGCGCGGGAGGCGGGTCGACGACGACGGTGCCGAACGGCGCCAACGCCAAGGCAAAGCCTGTGATCAGGTAGCGCTGTGTTGATCGCACGGCCCCACCACCTCCTCGGATCGGTGGGATCCCATGACCCCTATGTGGCGGAGTGTAAGCACGCGGATCAGCGCAGGATCACGTTATTGACGTTTTCGAATATTCTGTGGTTACGCGTCGCGGTGCCGTGCGCCCGGCAACAGGGGCCCGGGTTCGCCACCGGCGGGTCGCCCGGACCCGTGGGCAACACTCGGCGCATTTGCCCCCACGGCGCGCCCAGCAAACGAAATGGTACCGGAGTACCATTTGATCTTGATGCTTACATAAGTTTGCTGATGCTGCGTTTTCGAGCGCAAATGCCAGCAATTTCATTGCGAGGACTTTTGGCCGAACTTGTCCCACGCGACGTGCTCAGAACCGTCGTCGACCTGCGCATTGACGCCGGGGGCATTTTCGGTTGCAAATTTGAGATTCAGCCGAAATCGGGTTGCTACAGTGTGCGCGAACTATTTCCCGATTCACACACAAAGGCGGAGCGCTTCATGACAAAGCCAACCCCTCACCGTCTCCAGAAGGCAAAGGCTGCGGCGGTCACCACTGCCGTCGTCGCAACCACCGCCGCGCTCACCGCCGGTGTCGGTTCGGCAGCCCCGGAGGCACTGTTGGCACACAAGCGCACCATGGAGGCCGAGGTGGCGTTGACCGCCTCGGTTCCCGGCCTCCCGAACATCCCGGGGTTGGAGGATCTCGACCTCTCCGGTATCCCCAAGCTCGGTGGCGCCTACGCGGTCGGCCCGGTGTTCTGGGCCGCCGAACTGCTCGGCATCATGCCGATCGATGTCATCAAGGCCGCTGCCGGCCTGCTCGGTGGCAGCGAGGTGGCGGGTCTCGTCACCGAACTGCTCGACCTGCTCGAATTCCTCTCCCCCGTGGACCTCGGCGTCAAAGGCCCCTGGCCCAGCGATGTCTACAACGCCGTCAACAATCTCGATCCCCTGGTGAGTGGTCTGGTCGACATGATCGGGGAACCGATCCAGGCCATCCCGATCGTCGGCCCCATCGTGTGGGAGGCGATCGATGGCATCGTCGAAAAAATCGTCGACACGGCACCGGTGCTGAACCAGCGGCGTGCGTCCATCTTCTCCGAAAGTCTCGGTGGACTGACCACGTCGCTCGGCTACCGCGACATGATCAAGGCCGTGCAGTCCAACGCCGCGGACTGGAAGGAAGGCGTCACCGGCCAGTGGCTGATCTTCTTCAACAACCCCAGCCGCCCCGGTGGTGGATTGTTCGCTCTCGCAACGCCTATCACCAACCTCTTCGGGCTGAATCTGTCGACCCCACCTGCGGGCAGTTACACGAACGGGGCCGCGAACGGTGGTGACATCACCAAGGTTCTCAACACCTCGATCCTCGACATCTCCTGGGCGTACAACATCCTCTCGGACGCGCCCACCACGCTGAACCCACTGGCGTGGGCCAACGCCGCTGTCGGCGCGGTGTTCCTGACGTACCTGCTCCCCAGCACCAAGCCCCAGAACAACATCCTCAGCCATGTCATCCCCGAACTGGCGCTCAGCACGATCGACGGGCTCAAGACGATCCTCGACGTCACCGGTGGCCAGAGCCTGGAGATGGTGCCCGGGTGGTCCGAGATCGTGAAAGTCGTCGAGAAACTCGACTTGCTGGGCATCGGCGTGGACGAGGTTCTCAAGGAGATCGCCAACGTCACCAAGTTCCCGGGTACGGGCAGCTACATCACCTACGATTCCGGCAACCTTCCGCTGCTTGAGCCGTTCCGGATCATCCCGCGACTGGTGAGTCTCATTCCGGGCGTTCACATTCCGACGCCCTTGACCGACAGTGTCGAAGAGGCGCTGCGGATGATGATCAACATGGCGTACCAGGACGTCGATCCGTTGACGCTGCAGCGCCAGTACAACATGGCCGGCGATCAGGCGTACTTCTACAAGAACCCGCTCACCCCGACGCAGCGCCTCGCGGCGCAGAAGCTGATTTTCAACACGCTGCTGGACGGCATCGTGGCCAACGCCCTGACACCGTCCAAGTGGACTCCGACGATCCCGGGCCTGAACCTCGCCCCGATCTTCGAGAACGACATCACGTACGCGATCGCCGCCGCGTTGACGCAGATCGTGGAAGGCATTCGTGCCGCCGTCAACCCGCTATTCGGGGCGGTCGAAACGGGGCTCAAGCCGGTCACCGATGCGCTCGACGACATCGAAGGCCAGATCACCGACGCCCTCGACAACGTGTTCGAGGTGAAGGAACCCGAGCCCACCACGAGCATCCTGGCCCGCGCCACCGAATCGGAGGACGCAAACAGCCTCGCTCCGCTCGAAGGAGCCCAGCTGCGAACGCTTTTCGTCGCCAAGGAAGACATCACTCCGGTCCCCGAGGTCACGGAAGTCGAGGGCGAAGAAGTCGAGGGCGAAGAAGTCGAGGGCGAAGAAACGGTCGTCGAGACGGTCGAAGAAACCAAGGACGCCAAGGACGCCGACGTTTCACCGGCACCCGAGGCCGAGGTCGTGACTCCCAAGGAGCCCACAACCACGCCCGCCGAGAAGAGCCAGACCGAGACGACGGCATCGGAGCAGACGAAGGAAGCCGCCACCGAGACGACCGCCGACGCGCAGGACGCACCCGCCAAACCGAAGAAGCCGGTGCTCAAGCGGATCACCGAGTCGTTCAGGGCCACCCCCGGCAAGCACGCCGCCGATGCCAACGACCCGGAGAAGAAGACGGTGCAGGAGACCGTCGAGAAGGTGGCCGGGGAGACCACCGACGCGACCGACACTCTGACCAAGGCTGCCGAGGACATCAAGGCCAAGTCCAAGACCCGGGCGTCCAGGACGAGCAAGAACAACAACGACGAGTCGACGACCTCCACCGCCGCGAGCAGCGAATCTGCTTCCGACGACAAGGCCGCTGCCTAGTCACACCACACACCCACCATCGGGCGCCGGTGTCCGTCTCACCCGAGACGGACACCGGCGTCTTTTGCGTCGCCACGCTCCCGGCGGGGTGAGCTGCCACTTCAACGTTCGCCTTAGATGCAATGACCGGGCGACGGCAACGAGATCCGTGTTTCACCGCGCAACCAAGTACGGCCGGTGACAAGCAGCACCCCACCTTCAAGATCGTTTACATAGGTCAGCTAAATCCGCTGACCAGAGACAACCTGAAGCAAAGTCGACATGCGTCAAGACCGGCTGGCTACGAGGACTCAGCTGCGGATTCAGTTGCAATCGCGCATGGATTTACGACGCCGAAAGTGAATGACAGCAACTTTCGCTGGACCTTCGATCTTGTTGCTACAGTGTCTCCGCCTATAACCAAGATCACACACCTAAGGCGGAGCGCTTCATGACACGGCCAACCCCTCCTCGTCTCCAGAAGGCCAAGGCTGCCGCGGTCACCACCGCCGTCGTCGCCACCACCGCCGCGCTCACGGCCGGCGTCGGGTCGGCAGCCCCGGAGGCGTTGTTGGCGCAGAAGCGCACTGTCGAGGCCGAGGTGGCGCTGGCGGCGTTGCCCAACATCCCTGCCGTCCCCGACATCGTCGGGATCTACGGCGTCGGCCCGATTTTCTGGGCCGCCGACCTTCTGGGGCTTACCCCGACAGGGGTGATCCAAGCGGCCGCTGGATTGCTTGGTGGTAGCGAAGTCGCAGGTGCGGTGACAGATCTGCTGGATCTGCTCGAGCTTCTTTCACCGATCGAGGCTGGGATCAAGGGCCCACTGCCTGGCGACGTGTACGACGCAGTCAATGGACTCGATTACTCGACCAACGGCGTAATCGACATGCTCGGGGATCCGATCAGATCGATTCCGCTAGTGGGCAATACGGTCTGGAATGCGATCGACGGCCTGGTCGAGAAGATCATCAAGGCCGCACCCATCCTGAATCAACGCCGTGCTGTGGTCTTTTCTGAGAGCCTCGGCGGGGTGACTACCTCTTTGGCGTACCGCGACATGATCAACGCGGTGCGGTCCAACGCCGCAGACTGGGAAGAGGGGGTCACCGGTCAATGGCTGATCTTCTTCAACAACCCGAGCCGACCCGGTGGTGGATTATTCGCTCTCGCAACACCCTTCACCAATCAGTTCGGTCTTAGTTTGTCAACGCCGCCAGCGGGTAGCTACACCAACGAAGACGAAAACAACGGCAAGATCACCAAAGTCCTCAACACGTCGATCTTGGACGTCACGTGGGCTTACAACATCCTGTCCGATGCACCAACAACGGCGAATCCGTTAGCGTGGGCGAATGCCGCGACCGGCGCAGTTTTCCTGACGTACCTGTTGCCGAACGAAGGCAACAACATCCTCAACCACGTGGCACCCCTCCTCCTCGTAGGGGTGCTCGACGGCGCGAAAGTGATGATCGACCCGACGGGTGGCCAGGGACTCGATATGGTCCCGGGCTGGACGGAACTCGTCACCGCGATCAGCAAATTGCCGCTGCTCGGCCGAAAGTTGGCGGACGTACTGGATGACGTCTCCGGCGCCACCAAGTTCCCCGGCACCGGCACCTACATCACCTATGACTCAGGCAATCTCCCGCTGCTTGAGCCGTTCCGGGTGATGCCGCATCTGCTCAATCTCATTCCGGGGACGAACATCCCGACACCGTTGACCGACAGCATCGAAGATGCCCTTCGAATGATGGTCAACATGGGGTACCAGGATGTGGATCCCGACACGCTTGAGCGTGGCTTCGACATGGCCGATCAGCAGGCCTACTTCTACGACAACCCGTTGACCCCCACGCAGCAGCTTGCCGCGCAGCAGAAGATCTTCAATGCGCTCGTCGACGGCATCCAAGAGCACGCACTGAATCCGGCGGCTTGGACTCCCTCAATTTCCGTCCCGGGTATCGATTTCCAGCCGATCGTCCAGAATGCGGCCTCGGTTGCGCTCATGGCTGCGCTCCGAGATGCCTTGGAGGGCTTCCAGGATGCCGCCAATCCTGCCTTCACCGCGGTCCGAACCGGCCTCGCTCCGGTCACCAAGGTGCTCGATGACATCGATGAGCAGGTCACCAAGGCCCTCGATTCTCGGTTCAAGGTGACCGAACCGAAGCCGACCGAAGGCAGCCCGCTCAACCTGAACCAGCGCTCCGCCCCGTCGATCACCAACTTCTCGTCCGATGACGCCGAACTCCGCACCATCACGGTTACCAAGGAAGACATCGAGCCTGTCGCCGAGAAGGCCGAAGAGCCCGTCGGTGAACAGGATTCGCAGAAGGACTCCGAGAAGAAGGACGCCAAGAAGCAGCCTCGGGGGCTCAAAAAGGTCACCGAGTCGTTCAAGGCCACACCGGGCAAGCATGCCCTGGACGCGAACAACCCGGTGAAGAAGTCGGTGCAGGAGACCGTCGAGAAGGTCAACGCCGGTGTCACCGACGCCGTGAAGAACCTGGAGAAGGCGGCCAAGGACGCGAAAGCCAAGGCGAAGGCCAAGGCCTCAGCGTCGAAGGACTCGGACAAGAAGTCCGGCGGCGCCGATAGCGAAGCCTCCGACGACAAAGCCGCGGCCTGATAGGCACGTTCCACGTGCGGCCGGCGACAGAAGGAGCCGGCCCCGCGGACACATCGATAGGTCGCATCACGGTCGTGTCTCGCGCGAAGGAGCCGCCCGCTGGTGCGCGATAAGCTCCCTTCACCAGGAGGGGGTTCCATGAACTTGACGGGAAAGGCACCAGGGCTACTCGACGACTACGGCGATTACACCGTCAGTTGAGACCTGCCCCGCATGAGAGGCCAGCGGCCCATCCACACAGGAAGCGCATACGTATTGCGATCGTCGTTGGCACTGTTCTCACCATTCTTGTCGCAGTAGGCATTTGGTCACAGCGCGGCCATCGCCTGAGCACAACCATGCCGCAATGGGAACCGGCGTCCGGCGCCTTTCTGTCCTCACCCATGCACGAGACGCCTGTCACTGGGTGGCGGAGCACCTCGCCACGATGGGGGCTCACAGACCCGACAGCTCACCTAGCATCGATTGACATCCGGAGGGGCACCCGGCCGTTCGTCGGCGCCATCGATAAGAACGCCTACTTCATCGCGACAACTTCTGCTGCGCCTGAGCCTGTTTGGTGGCTGATCGCCGTGGACACCCTGACCGGCGACAGCTTGTTCCCTGCCGTCAGCCTGGGTTCAGGAGTTCGGTCACCGAAATGCTTCCTCAATGGAGGTGAGCAGGTGCTGTGCCTCCGGGAGCATGATGATTCCTCAGTCACTGCCTCGGTGGTGGATTCTCGAACCGGCGCCGTGACGTTCGAAGGTGCCACCGATCTCCGCACTGGCATGGGCAGACTCGAAGTCCACCAAGTCGGCATGTACGCCGTGGCCAGAACACAGGACCAAGGCGTGTACGGCATCGGACCGAGGGCCGAGACGACATGGTTTGTGCCCGGTGACGGATCGATCCAGGTGAACGATCTCACGCAGTTCGGACTTCCACCGCAAGAGATAACCACACAGGGACATCGCAATCCTCGTCTATGGAGCACGACTGTGTTCTCGGTCAAGGACGGCAAGGTGCTCCACGACGGATCGACGGAGAGCGACCGGCTCGAGAAAACCCTGGTGTATCCCGGCGGTTTCGCCGCTCACGTCGACAGGAATGACGACGACCTGGGCGTGCAGTTCTTCGACAGCACGGGTAATAGGGTCGGCGATTCCGTTCGAGACGGTTCATTGCCGGACGGCACGCCGGGGCTGCCCATCGTCACCTCGGACGGGGAGTACTCCGTTTTCTCGGTCGACGGTCGTCGGCTGTTCAACATTCCGCGAGGCGCGCTGTACATCGTGGACTCCACGCTTTACGTCAATGCATCCGGAAGCCAGGCGTTTCCGGAGTGGCAGCAGTACGACCTCCCCTCAGGCAAGACAGGGCCCGTTTGCGACTTCGCGATGCAGAACTTCATCGGGTTCAACTACACAACGATGCTGTTCGCGCCAAACATGCCCAACTCGCAGGTGCTGCTCAGCGCCTACGACAAGAACACCTGCGAACGCCTGTGGAAGATGCCCTCCTCCGGCGCAGACGAGAGAGTGTGGCGCGTCGGCGACACACTGATCCGCTCGTCAGGAGACGGTACGGAACTGACGTCGCTGGCAGCTCCTGGGGAGGCGCCCCCGCGGTAGGCCCGCTCCCGACCACCTGACAGCCTCCGCACGCGTCGGTAGCGTGTCGCCTATGCCTCGCAGCGTGCTCGTCACCGGAGCGACCGGCACTCTGGGCCACCATGTGGTTCCGGAGGCGACGCAAGCGGGTCACGCGGTCAGAGCGCTCAGCCGGCGCCCACGCGTCGGCTACACCGGGGTCCACTGGCAGCAGGGCGACCTGTCAGATGCGGGGACGTTGGACGCCGCCCTCGACGGGATCGACACGGTGGTGCACTGCGCCACCCAGCCGACCGGCGACAAAGACATCGTTGCTGCGCGGAACCTCACCAACGCCGTCCGGCGCAACAACGTCGGGCATCTCATCTATGTCTCGATCGTCGGCATCGACAAGATCCCGTTGCCCTACTACCGCACCAAGTTGCGAGTGGAACAACTGCTGGCCGACTCGGGCGTCCCGCACACCATTCAGCGCGCCACACAGTTCCACGAGCTAATAAAAAAGATATTCGACATACAACGCTTCTCGCCGGTTTTGGTGGCGCTGCGGGACGTGCGGTTCCAGCCGATCGACACGCGCGACGTCGCGTCACGCCTCGTCGAGTTAATCGATCAAGAGCCTGGCGGACGGGTCACCGACATGGGTGGACCGGAGGTCGTCGAACACCCGGATTTGGCACAGATGTATCTCGCAGCACACAGCAGCAGGCGTCGCGTGGTCAGATTCACGCCGCCCGGCCGCATCGCTGCGGGTTACAGGTCTGGAGCGCATCTGACCCCGGATAACGCGGTCGGAACGGTAACTTTCCAGCAATACCTGGCTTCAGGTACATAAACTTTGGCCGCCTACCGGATTCGCTCTCAGATCGA
This sequence comes from Mycolicibacterium smegmatis, assembly GCF_001457595.1. Lineage (GTDB taxonomy): Bacteria > Actinomycetota > Actinomycetes > Mycobacteriales > Mycobacteriaceae > Mycobacterium > Mycobacterium smegmatis. Next base: position 5,596,336 of record NZ_LN831039.1, read on the forward strand.
AAAGGCACACTTTTACATAGGCTCTTGCATGTATGGCGGATAGTCGTAGGCTCAACACTGATGAGCACCTCAGCGCCGCAAAACGGGTCGATGCGCGCTGCCGACACCGATCGCATTCAGGTGGCGCAGCAGCTCACTGATGCCGCCGCGTCGGGCCGCCTCCCGATGGACGAGTACGAGGACCGCCTGGCAAAGGCCTACACCGCCGAGACCCGTAACGAACTAGCCCGCCTCAGCTCCGACCTGGCCGGGGCCGCCACCTACCTCAACGCCGGCTGCCGGCCCGCGCCGTCGACCACGCTGCTGGGTCTGATGAGCGGCTTCGAGCGCCGTGGCCGCTGGAACGTGCCGAAGAAGTTGACAACGTTTGCTCTTTTCGGCGGCGGAGTGATCGATCTGCGGTACGCCGATTTCACGTCGGCCGACGTCGACATCCGCTGTTACTCGATCTTCGGTGGGCAGACCATCCTGGTGCCGCCCGAGGTCAACGTCGACTGTCATGGCATCGGCATCATGGGCAACTTCGACCGCCACGTTCACGGTGAAGGTGTGCCCGGCGCACCGCGTGTCCACATCCGCGGTTTCTCGGTCGGCGGCACCGTCAGCGTCAAGCGCAAGCATCGCCGCAAGCCTCACGAGAACTGAGACCCTCAAACCGAGCCCACCGAATGGCTCCTGCCACACCCAGATTGGTTATCGGTGAGCACTTCTCGACTCACTGCCAACCAGGTTGGTGCCCTCGCCGACGATACCGCAGCAGGCCGACGATGATCAGCGTGATCAGCCCGAGGCCGGCCGCGAGGATACCGGCGATGATCGCGACGAAGGCACCACCGAATGTGCCCATGCTCACTTCCCCGCCGACACCGAACCTGTCGGATTCCATGCCGGTACAAGTGACTTCGTGTGAACCAGGGCGGTCGGTGGTGAAGGTGAACACAGCCTGCCACTGATTGACGGTGACGTCCGGACCGACGGGCGTGATCTCGGGGGTGGCTTCGGTGTCGACGCTTGTGACGACGCAGTCGATGTCGTGTGGCTCCAGGCCGTCCTCCCCGGCGAAGATGTAGATCATCCGGTGTTCGCCAGGTTGAAGATCGACGGTGGTGGCGCCGTTGTTCTCAAAGGTGTCGTTCGCGCCGGGCGATGCTTGCAACACCTTGGCCATCGAATAGCCGCCGAAACTGATGGCGACGAGCCCTGCCACGATCAGCGCGGCTCCGATCACGAACCAGGCCTTACGAGGTGGTTGTTTTCCCGTCGCCGGCGGGCCGGCACCATACTGCGGCTGCCCCCACTGCTGTGGCGCCGGAGGCGGGTATTGGGTCTGGTCCCACGGCTGCCGTTGGTCCCACGTCGGTGGCGGCTCGGTCGACATCCTCGGCTCCTCTCATCGGCCGATCTGGACCTGACCATGGATGATCCCTGCGGTCACCTAGGAACATAACTCTGCCAATGCCGTCGCTGAGCCACTTTTCAGCAACGGGATTGGGATGTCTTTGACAACGCGAAAACACAACGGCCCCCTCCTTTTTGGAGGGGGCCGTTGTGATGCGGAGGTATTACTTACTCGTCTCCGCCACCTTCGCCGCCTTCGCCGGCGTTGTCGGTGGTGGAGCTGGTAGCGGGCTTTGACGTCTTACCCTTGTTGAAGATCTTGCCAAGGGTGTTGATGCCCTTCTTGACGTCCTGCTCCAGCTTCTCCCAACCGTTGGCGGATGACGACTTGCGGCCGCCGGGCGACAGGATCACGCCCGGCGTGAACTTGTTGCCGTCCTTGGTGACCGCTTCTGGCTTGGTGTTCGACTTGGCCGCGCTGCCGCCGGTCTCGTCCTCGCCACCCTCAGGATCAGTCACGCCACCCGTGGTGTCACCGGTATGTCCAACCGACTCGGTAATGTCGCCCGAGCTATCCAGGCCGACCTCGCCACCCTTGACGACCTCGACCTTTTCCAGCGTCGTGCTGTTCTCCAACTTTCCGGAATCCGGCTTTGCACTGTCGATGTCGATGAGGGTGCCGGTACCGGTACTCGTAGAGGACGGGTCGGTATCGAGAGTCTGGGACAGCGCTGAGGCGCTCTTGCCGAAAACCGTCAGGCCACCGAGGAGTCCCCCAACGAGCCCGCCGGTGTCACCCGTAGTGTCCTGCTTCGTGCTGGATTTCAGGAAGCTCTGGTTCTCCTGTTCCTGGTCCCCTTCGTCTTCCTGGTCCTCGTCGTCTTCCACGACACCGCCCGGCGTCGGAGTCACGGTTCCCTGGATGATCGCATCGACGACATAGTTGATGGCACCGACGAAGCCTGCGTTGCCGCCGTACTCCGCCAAGAAGGCAGTGGTGATGCCCGCGACGAACGTATCGGGGAACGCCGTGTTCACGCCCCCGACGACGAGCGCCTGAATTGTCCCTACCGGGTCGAAGATCAGAGCCAGAACTTCCTCTGGGACACCGGCATCGCCGAGGATGTACTGGGCGGTGCCGATGAACCCCGTCTCGAAGAAGTAGTTGTCGACCAGGACGTTGGGTCCGAGGGCCTCATCGATCAGCAGGTACGGGACGCCGACGAATCCCGCCGGGCATACCGCGTCGTCATCTTCCGCGCAGTTGTTCGGGTTTTCCGGATCTCCGGTGACCTTGCCGCCAAAGCCCTGGAAGAAAGCATCGGAGATCTGCTGCAGCGAGGCCAGCAGCTTGAGCTGCTCAACCGTCATCGTCTGAGTTCCGGGCGCCGGCGCGACCGACGCGATCTTCACCTCTTCGTTCGGGACGAACAAAGCCGGTGTGGCGGCAACTAGCGCACCCGCGCTGATCAGTGCTGCGCCAGTAGTGACGAGCGGACGAACTGCCATCTGTTCTATGCCCCCTAGCTAAGGTCGGGTGACCAGTTTCTGAGAGATATTCAGCGGTACTTGCGTACTACTGAGAAGTTCCTGAGAACTTTAAGCTGCGGTTTGCCCCATCGCAAGCGAAACTCCTGACGAGAATTAGCCGAAGGCGCATCCGTCAGCGCTTCCATCACAGGAGCTTCTGCCATGCATCCAGTGATAACCGCCCACTAACGAAAGGTGAGTGGGCAGCCACTTTGTTACGACGTCGCCCGGGCGCGACAAGCCAGGCTGTCGAAACCCGCACGTGAGATCAGGTGTCAGCTGTTTGCCTACAGACAGTTGGAGGGCCATCGATCACCATTGACCTGGAAACTCATCTGCTCACCGCACCTCAGAGCAGTTGCCATCGACCCGAACACGTACCCGCGTGCCATTGCCCCGTCGCCGCGACACCTGGGACAAACCACCCAGGCAGAAACACACCGCACAACCCGACAGGCCGCCCCGGAACCGGCGCGTCGCGCCGATCACGTTGCAATCACCCTGCCGTTCACTGAATGGTCACCACATTGAGTCGGCCGACGATTCAGTGCAATTGCTGATCCCGCGACACCCGAGCGGTGCAAACGGCATATACGCGGCTCACCCTGAGAGCAGGCTGAGAGATTCTCAGTTTTCGCCGGACTCTACGTCCGGACCGATTCAGCGGACGTGGCGGGCCGCTTCGGCGTCATCCGGCCTGGCAGCTCGCGGGGCCCAGCAACCACGTTCCTCACCAGGTTCTGTCCAGGACAGTCCTGAGCTCAAGAACCGCGGAGGCGATTCGACCTGACCGATACCCGCGCCGGTGCTATGCCGGAGCCAAGTCTGTGCTGTACAACGACTTTCCGGTGGCGTCGCGCAGGTTGACCGTCAGCACCCGGGTGTCAGAGTCGATGTGCACCTCACCGAAGTGCTGGAATCCCTCGGCCGGCGAGGTGTTCTCCACCTCGGGCGCGTGGACGAACTCGTAGCGAGGCCCGAACGTGCCGTCGAGTGGGCTTTGCGGGAACGCTCCGGCGTTCAGCGGCCCGGAGACGAATTCCCAGAACGGCGTGAAGTCGCCGAACGCAGCCCGATCCGGGTGATACGAGATCGCCGCGGTGTAGTGGACGTCGGCGGTGAGGTAGACGATGTTCCGCACATCCTTGGTCGCGGACAGGATCCGGGAGAACGCGATCTCCCGTCCCAGCGGACGCCCGTTGTCACCCTGCGCGACGGCCTCCATCGACGCGGGCCCCTGCTCGGGGTTGGTCGCTTTGTCCGGGACCACGATGCTGATCGGCAGATCGTTGGCGACGATCTTCCACGCGGCCGTCGAGTTCTTCAGACCGTTGATGAGCCACTGCGTCTGCTCGCGCCCCAGGATCCCGTCGTCATCCGACGTGGCCCACGCCTGCGGGTTCGGGTTCTTGTAGGTGCGCATGTCGAGCACGAACACGTCGAGCAGCGGCCCGTAGGACACCTTGCGGTACAGGCGGCCGTCGACCGCTTCGGACGGGTCCACAGGCTGCCATTCGCGCCACGCCTGGTACGCGTAGCCGGCGAGTTTGTCGACGTCGGTTTCCGTGTAACCCGCACGCCCCTGGCCCACCAGCGACTCGTGCGGGAACCAGTTGTTGATCACCTCGTGGTCGTCCCACTGGATCAACTGCGGCACAGTGGCATTGAAGCGCCGGTAGTGCTGGTCGGTGAGGTTGTAGGCGTAGTTCCCGCGATAGTCGGCAAGTGTCTGCGCCACATGATCCTTGGCCGGGTCGGTGAGGTTGACGTACATACCGCCGTCGTTTCGTTTCTGCGTCTCCGGCACGGGACCGTCGGCATAGATCGCGTCACCGGAGTGAATGAAGAAGTCCGGGTTGCGGTCGGCCATCGCACCGAAGATTGACATCCCGCCCTGCTTGTTGATGCCCCAGCCTTGTCCGACGACGTCACCGCCCCACACAAATGTGATGTCCTGTGCTTGTGTGGGAACGGTTTTGAACACGCCGGTCACCGGTTCCGAGGTGGCGCCGTCCTCGCCTTCCAGGGTGACGCGGTAGTGCACGGTCTGCCCCGGCTCCAGGCCTGTGATGCGCACGCGCCCGGTGCCGTCGGACTCCGGGGTCAGTTGCGGGCCCTCGATGCGATTCGGATTCGAGAATGATTCGGTGGCAGCGGTTTCGACGATCATTCGTGCAGGCTCATCCGCACGTGCCCACACCAGCGCACCGTCGGGGCGGGGATCTCCGGTGGCGACGCCGTGGGTCAGCCGCGGCCGGTTGGCGATCAGACCGGTGCTCGACGGCGCGCTGCTCGGCGTGCCGCACGCCGCGGCGGGCACCAGCAGCGCCCCGGCCAGGGACGCGCGCAGCAGGGTACGACGAGAGATGATCAGACGGTCGGTGTCAGGCATGCGCGTCAGCCTGCGGCGTCCGTGCGTCCCAATGCCCAACGTGCGGTGAGGGACAGGCATCGATTGGGTTAACTCGCGTTCGTTTGTGCCGAGGTCGACGAGAATGTCGCTCGCCGCGACGTCCAGCGGCATTTGCGTCAGTTTCGGCACGAATCTGCGCAAGGATCAACAGATGACCTGCGAGCATGCTCCATTGACCACCCGAAGACTGCCATTCGGCGTCGCGGTTCTCGGCGGTCCGACCACGGTCGTCGACATCGGCGGGCATCGGCTGATCTGCGATCCCACGTTCGACCCACCGACCGACTACGGCTATCTGCAGAAGCTCGCCGGGCCTGCCGCCGATGAGTCCGCCGTCGGTGACGTCGACGTCGCACTGGTGAGCCATGACCTGCATCCGGACAATCTCGACGTCGCGGGCCGCGCATTCGCGCTGAGCGCACCGGTCCTGCTGACCACGGCCACCGCCGCCACACGTCTCGGCGCACCGTCAGTGCCGTTGGCGCCGTGGACAACTTGGGAGTCGCCCGACGGACTCGCGATCACCGCAGTGCCTGCGCGGCACGGCCCCGCCGACGGAGAACTCAACGAGGAGGGCTTCGTCAACTGCGAGGTCATCGGATTCGTCGTCACCGCCCCGGACAGCCCGACGGTCTATCTCAGCGGCGACAACGCTTCTGTCGAGATCGTCCGCGAGATCCGCGAGCGCATCGGCGGGATCGACTGCGCGGTGTTGTTCGCCGGATCCGCTTCGGTACCCGCCAAGTTCGACGGGCGTCCGCTGAGCCTCACCGCCGAACGCGCCGCCGCGGCCGCAGAGGTCCTGGGCTCACCGCACGTGGTCGTGGCGCACCAAGACGGCTGGGCCCATTTCCGGCAGGGCGCTGCCGACACTGCCGCGGCGTTCCACGCTGCCGGCATCGGTGACAGGCTGTGCAGCGCCCCGCTGGGCCACATGTGTGCGATCTAGCCTCGAAATCGACGTAAACGTCGCTCGCCCGTGGCGTAGCGACAGTTACGTCACTTTCGTGGACGCCACCCCCGGGCCAACAGCGCGGTGCGGGCCTCAGCGACGACTTCGGTGGGCCAATCCTCCTTGATGACGTGGATGACGTGCCAGCCGAGCCGCTGCAAAACCCGACTCACCTGCACGTCGAGCACATACTGCCCGCGGCTGGTGAGGTGCTGCTCGCCGTCGTACTCGGCGCCGACGCGGAACTCTTCCCACACCATGTCGAGCCTGCGGACATAGCGTCCGCTCTCATCGAGCACCACGTATTGCGTTGTGGGGTAGGGCAACCCGGCATCGACGAAGAGCAGCCGCAGCCACGTCTCCCGGGGTGACTCGGCACCGCCGTCCACAAGCGGAAGCGCTGTCCGCAGTCGTTGTAATCCGCGTGCGCCGCGGTAACGCTTGGCCAGCAGTGCAACATCCTCGGTGGAGAACGGCCTGGCGTTCATCAACGCGTCCAAACGCGGAACTGCCTGGTCTCGGGGAAGGTGGCGGGCGAGGTCGAAGGCCGCCCGAGCCGGTGTCGCGACGCGAATGCCGGCAATCTGAGTGATTTCGTCGTCGTGCAGCCTCTCCCTGCGGACGGTCAGCCCGGCCTGTCGTCGGACCGGCGCCACGATCTCGACGGTGACATCCGGCCCACCCACTTCGCCCCGTGCATCGCCGAGGCCGCGATACCGGTGATCACCGCACTGGGACACGCGAGCGACGCCCCGATGATGCGGTCGCGCAGCGAGACCGCGTGCCCATTTGGGACGTAGACCCCGCGGTAGAGCACGTGATAGCGATGCCGCAGCTGCGACGGCGTGAGCCACCCGGCCACTATCGCGTCACTGCCGACGAACGGAATGTCCACGTATATAGGACGCAGCGCAGCCCGGATCGGCTCCCTGCGACGTCGAGAGCGACGAAATTGTCGCTACGAGCACCCGCGAACGACATTTGCGTCACTCTCGGCGCCAAGCGAAGCACGCAGACTCAGCGCCGACGCGACCTCAGGTAGTCCCCCACCACGGCCGCGCCCAGACCGTCGAGGTCGGGCACCACCACACGGCCCTGCACGCGGCGGGCCACCTGGTCGATGAACCGCGCCAACCCCGGATCGCTGCCGAGCCGGAAGATCGTCACCTGTGCGCCGAGGCGGGCGACCTCGTCGAACCCGCGCACGGTGTGGGCGATGGTCCGCGGATGCGGCGGATAGTCGAAGAACACCTGTGCGCCTTCGTCTTCGGAGATCCGGAAGTTCTCCAGGTGTGCCGTCGGTTCGCCGTCGGTGACCACCAGCACCACGGGCTGCGCGTTCGGGTGGCGACGCAGATGCCGTGACGCCAGGGCCAGGGCGTGGTGCAAGTTGGTGCCCTGCTCGTAGACGCCTTCCAGCGCGGTCAGTTCGGCCGCGCTGACGGTGCGGGCGTAGCGGCCGAACGCGATGATCTGCAACGCATCCGATCGGAACCTGGTGGACACCAGATGGTTGAGCGCCAGCGCGGTGCGCTTCATCGGCAGCCAACGGTTCTCCATCACCATCGAGAACGACGTGTCGACCAGCAGCGCCACACACGCCTGCGTGCGGGTCTCGGTCTCGGAGATCTCGACGTCGTCGACCGCGAACCGGATGGGCCGTTCCACCAGGCCGGTACCGGCCTGCCGCAGAACGGCATTGGTCACGGTGCGGGTGACGTTCCACGGCTCGGTGTCGCCGAACTGCCACGGCCGGGTCGCACCCGTCAGCTCGCCGGCCGCCCCGGCGCGGCGCGTGTCGCGCTCACCGTGGCGCCCGGAAAGCTGTTGCGCCACATCACGCAACGCGGTCTGCCCGAGTTGTCGCATGGCCTTGGGCGACAGCCGCCACTGCCCGTCGGAACCACGGTCCAAGAAACCCTGGTTCACCAGGGCACGCTCCAGTTCGGCGAGCGTGCGGGCATCGACGGCGGCCTCGTCACCGAGTTGGCGCGCGAGGGCCTCCAGGTCGACGTCGTCCATGGTCGCGCCCGCGTAGCTCTGCGACAACGCGTCGGCCAGTTGCTCCAGCTCGGCGATGTCGGCGAGCGCCTGCGCGCCCTCCCCCATGCCCAGCGGATCGTCGCCGGAGAACCGTTGCGCCCCGTTCCAGTCCTCACCGGGCCGCGCGGACTGAAGGTGCGCGTCGAGGCGGTTCAGCGCGTTCATGAGCGACGGCGATCCGAATGCCTGCTGCGCCAGCGCATCCAGCTCGGCACGCTGGTCCGGCGAGAGGCTGTTGCGGAACCGCTGAGCCGCCGCGGCACGCTTGGCCAGCGAATCGAGCAGCTCGTCGATGTTCTGCGGGTTCTCCGGAAAGAACTCGCCGTGCTTGTCCATGAAGTCCTGGAAATCCTGCTGCGTATCCTGCCCGGCGGCGTGCTTGTCCAGCAGATTGTTCAGGTCATCCAGCATGTCGTTGACGCGCTGGCGGTCCTCGTCGGTGGCGTTCTCCAGCGCCTGCTTCATGCCTGCGAAACGTTGGTCGAGCATCTCGCGGCCCATCAGGTCCTTGATCTGCTCGTACTTCTCGCGTGCCTCCTGCGAACGCCAGTCGTACTCGGCGAGCTCCTGCACGGCCTTGGCCGGCGACGGCGACAACGCATCGAGTTGCAGTTCCCCGAAACGCGCGTCGTCGTCGAGCGCACGCGCGAGTTCCTTGCGCTCGGCCAGCACGGCCTCGTCGAGCAGCTTCTTGATCTCCTGCAGCGTCCCGTCGAGGTTGTTGCGCTGCAACAGCTCCCGGCGGCGCCGGTTGGCCTCGGCCGCGAGCCGGTCGGCACCGCGCATGTTCTGCGTGCCGCGGCGCATCAACTCCGACAGCGCACGCCGCGGTGAGCTGCCCTCCATGACGTTCTGGCCGATCTGCTCGAGCGCCTCGCGCAGATCGATCGGGGGCGCCAGCGGATCGGGGCCACCGGTGTACCGCGAATACCGCGAGGTGTGCCCGTGCCCCCGACCCGAGGCGTTGTCAGCCATAGACGGTCTCGCCCTCCCCGGACACCTTGTCGATCCGTTTCGCCAGATACAGCGCCTCCAGCGCCAATTCGATCGCGGCGGCACGCTGGCCCACCGACACCGCGTTGAGGCGGTGCGCGATGGCGTCGATGGCGGGCAGGTCCGGCAGCGCCGCCACAACGTCTTTGGCGGAGACGCGCTCACCGGTGGTCACCGGGGAGCCTTCCTCGATCGCCGCGACGAGCGGGCCGACGTCGATACCGCCCAGCAGGCGCTGCGCGGTGTCGGCCGTGGCGCGGCGCAGCAGATGCTCCAGCACGGCCTGCTCCCGACCTTCTTCGCCGGTCTCGAATTCGAGTTTGCCGCGCAACACGTCGATCACGGTCCCGAGGTCGACCACACGGGCCACCGGATCGTCCTCACCGAGGATGGCCGCGCGGTGCCGCGCCGAGGCCGCGACGGTCTCGGCCGCGGCGATCGCGAACCGCGCCGACACACCCGAACGCTGGTCGATCGAGTTCGACTCACGGAGATTGCGCGCGAACCGGGCGAGCACGGCGAGCAGGTACTCGGGCACCTCGGCCGCGAGTTCGGCCTCCTGCCGGATGACGCCCACCTCGGCCTCGAGTTCCAGCGGGTAGTGCGTGCGGATCTCGGCGCCGAACCGGTCCTTGAGCGGGGTGATGATGCGCCCGCGGTTGGTGTAGTCCTCCGGGTTGGCGCTGGCGACGACGAGCACGTCGAGCGGCAGCCGCAGCGTGTAGCCGCGCACCTGGATGTCGCGCTCCTCCATCACGTTGAGCATCGCCACCTGGATGCGCTCGGCGAGGTCGGGAAGTTCGTTGACCGCCACGATGCCGCGGTGCGCCCGCGGGATGAGCCCGTAGGCGATGGTCTCGGGGTCACCCAGGCTGCGCCCTTCGGCGACCTTGATCGGGTCGATGTCGCCCACCAGGTCGGCGACGCTGGTGTCGGGCGTCGCGAGTTTCTCGGTGTAGCGCTCGCTGCGATGACGCCACTCGACGGGCAGGTCGTCACCGGAGTCGGCCGCACGGCGGATCGACTCCGGCGTGATGGGGCTGTAGGGATGCTCGCCCAGTTCGGAACCCGCGATCACGGGTGTCCACTCGTCGAGCAGCCCGGTCAGCGCCCGCAGCAGCCTGGTCTTGCCCTGACCGCGCTCGCCCAGCAACACCACGTCGTGCCCGGCGATCAGGGCCCGTTCGAGCTGCGGGATCACGGTGTCCTCGAAGCCGAGAATCCCAGGCCAAACATCGCGGCGCTCGGCCAGCGCGGCCAGCAGGTTTTCCCGGATTTCGGCTTTCACACCCCGTTCGCGGTGCCCGGAAGCTCGCAGTTCACCGACCGTGCGGGGCAGATCCTTCGGTTGACTCACCACTCCAAGCTACGACTATGTGGGCAGTAAGGCATGGGTACGCCTCAGACGCGTCGTCGTGCATGCCCCGCCAAAGTCGTGGCGAGTGCCCTCCGACCGGTAGTCTGCGGGCCATGCCGTTGGCTAGCGGTCAGGTCTTCGCGGGGTTCACCATCGTCCGGTTGGTGGGCACCGGTGGCATGGGCGAAGTGTATTTGGCAAAGCATCCGCGGTTGCCTCGCGAAGATGCCCTCAAGGTCCTCCCGATCAGTGTCAGCGCCGACGACGAGTTCCGGCAGCGGTTCATCCGCGAGGCCGACATGGCGGCCACCCTGTGGCATCCGCACATCGTCGGCGTGCACGACCGCGGGGAGTTCGAAGGCCGCCTGTGGATCTCGATGGACTACGTCGACGGCCACGACGCGGCGCGTCTGCTGCACGACAAGTACCCCAAAGGTATGCCGGCCGACGACGTCGTGGAGATCGTCACGGCCGTCGGCGACGCGCTCGATTACGCGCATCAGCGCCAGCTACTGCACCGCGACGTCAAGCCCGCCAACATCCTGGTGACCGAGAAGCACGGCACCAAGCGGCGGATCATGCTCACCGACTTCGGTATCGCGCGCCGCACCGACGATGTCAACGGGCTCACGTCCACCAACATCACGGTGGGATCGATGTCCTACACCTCGCCCGAGCAGCTCATGGGCCAGCCGCTCGACGGCCGGGCCGACCAGTATTCGTTGGCGGCCACCGCCTACCGGTTGTTGACGGGCGCACCGCCGTTCTCGCACAGCAACCCGGCCGTGGTGATCAGCCACCATCTGAACTCGCCGCCGCCGAAACTGGGCGACACCAAACCCGCACTGGCCAAGCTCGATTCGGTGATGGCCAAGGCGCTGGCCAAGGACGCCAAGGACCGGTTCGACACGTGCCACGACTTCGCGGTGGCGCTCGCCGAGGCCAACAAGGGCGACGAGTCGGCCGCACCCGTGACAGCCGCCCCGCCGCCGGTGATCACGCCGCCGGTTCAGACGGCCCCGCCGACGACGCCGCTCAAGGCGCAGACCCTGCCGGCTCCCCCGACACCCCCGACGCCTCTGTCGCCATCGAACCCGCAGGCGCCCACGGCCTCCCAGCCGCCGGTGTTCACCTCGTCGTGGGCAGGCCACGACGATCCGTCGGGCAGGCAGCCCGTCGCGGTCCCGGCGCCCGCCCCACCGCCACCGCCTCCGCCGTCGAACTTCGGTCCACCGCCGCCGGCCTACAGCCCGCCTCCGCGCAAGTCAGGAGGTGACCGCCGCAAGCTGATCATCGCCGCCGCGGCGATCGGGGCCGTGGTGCTGCTGGTGGGCGGCATCACGCTGGCTGTCACCTCCGGCGGTGACAACGACTCCGCGGGCGCGGCTGCCACGACGTCGGAGACGGCGTCCGAGACACCCGTGACGACGACGCCCAAGAAACCGGGCGAGCACGCCTACACGATCGCCGACTACATCCGGGACAACAAGATCTCCGAAACCCCGGTGCACCGCGGCGATCCCAACACGCCCGAGTTGACCATGCCGACCCCTCCGGGTTGGGCAGACGCGGGAACGCGCACCCCGGCGTGGGCGTATTCGGCGATCGTCAACGATCCCGCCTCGCCCACCGATCCGCCGTCGGTGATCTCGCTGATCTCGAAACTCGACGGCAATGTCGACCCCGAGAAGCTGCTGGAGTTCGCGCCCAACGAACTGCAGAACCTGACCGAGTGGGAACCCATCGGCGGCGTGACGCGCAGCAATCTCAGCGGGTTCCCGTCGGTGCAACTCGGCGGAAGCTATCTCAAGGACGGCAAGCGCAGGGCCATCACGCAGAAGACCGTGGTGGTCGACATCCCGTCGGGTATCTACGTGTTGCAGATCAACGCCGATTCGCTCTACCGCGATTTCGGGGCCCTGGTCGACGTCAACAAGGCCATCGACAAAGAGGCCACGATCAAACCGTGAGGCGCGTCAGCGTTCGCCCGGCGGCAGGATCTGGAAACCCTTGATGATCGTCTCGGCGTCACGCTGATAGGCCGGATTGTCCGGATCGGTGGTCTGCACCGTGACCGCGGCGACGAACGTCTTGGTCTCGGTGTGCAGCACCGCGCCGACGACGATCGCCGGATGTGGTTCCAGACCGCCCATCTGGGGCATCTGGTAGTGGATGGTCTCGGCGGGCAGCCCGCACAGGGTGTGCTTTTCGGACGAGATGTTCGTCGCGCCCAGGCCCGTCTCGAGCGCCTCGCGCTGGTTCTCGAACACCAACTCCGGATCCTGTTCGCCCCGGGCGGTTTCCAGGGTCACCACCGCCGTCGGCGCGAACTCCTCGGTGCCCAGCGCGGGGTTGCTCATCGCGAACCGGATCAACTCCGAGTCGAGCATCGTGTTGCGGGTCCAGCCCTGCGGCTGGGGAATCCGGAGGATCGGCTCCCCGGCCGCCTGGGTGTCGATGTCGGTGAGCGGCGCGTCGACCTCTTCGCATTCCGCGGCGGAGGCACCGCTTGCGGCCCCGCCCGCCAGGTCGGGGCCGGCCACCGACCGACCGTCGACCACCCGGGTGCACGACGCCGTGAGCAGCGTGAGTGCGAACAGAACGGCTGCTGCTTTCGGAGCGGTCGTCACGACTGCACCTTCCTCACGAGAAGGGACCGGTGGTCAGTGCGCGAAATGCCTTGCGCCGGTGAGGTAGAGCGTGATGCCGGCAAGCTCGGCAGCGGCGGTCACCTCGGCGTCGCGCACCGATCCGCCGGGGTGCACGATGGCCTTGACGTCGGCCTCGGTGAGTACCTGCAGCCCGTCGGGGAACGGGAAGAACGCGTCGGACGCGGCGACGGCACCGGCCACACGGTCCCCGCCACGCTGCACCGCGAGCTTCGCGGCGTCGACGCGGTTCACCTGGCCCATGCCCACGCCCACCGTGGCGCCGTCGCGCGCGACGACGATCGCGTTGGACTTCACCGCGCGGCACGCGCGCCACGCGAACACGAGGTCCTCCAACGTCTTCGGGTCGGCCGGTTCACCGGTGGCCAGCGTCCAGTTGTTGGGGTCGTCACCGTCGGCGTCGAGCGCGTCGCGCTGCTGCAGGAGCAGACCGCCACTGATCTGGCGCACCTCGGTGCCGCCGATGGGCGGTTGTGAGGCCACCAGGATGCGGATGTTCTTCTTGCGGGCGAGCACCTCGACCGCGCCGGGTTCGTAGGCCGGCGCGATGATCACCTCGGTGAAGATCTCCGAAATGGTCTCGGCCATCTCGACACTCACCTCGGTGTTGGCCGCGATGACGCCACCGAACGCGCTCAGCGGGTCGCACTCGTGGGCCTTGCGGTGCGCGTCGGCCACCGATGTCGACGAGATCGCGATGCCACAGGGGTTGGCATGCTTGATGATCGCCACGCACGTCTGCTCGTGGTCGAACGCAGCGCGCCACGCCGCGTCGGCATCCGTGTAGTTGTTGTAGGACATCTCCTTGCCGTGCAACTGCTCGGCCTGCGCCAGACCGGGCCACGCCGCGTTGTCGCGGTACACCGCGGCCTTCTGGTGCGGGTTCTCGCCGTAGCGCAGCACCGCGGCGCGGTGCCACGTACCGGCGAACCACTGCGGCAGCGACGGTTCGACGGCTCCACCTTCGGCGGAGCCCTCCTCCGGCGACAGCGTCGAGCCCATCCAGCTCGCGACCGCGACGTCGTACTCGGCGGTGTGGCGGAACGCCACCGATGCCAACTTCTTTCGCTCGGCGAGCGTGAAGCCGCCGGCACGCACCGCGGCGAGCACGCCGTCGTAGCCCAGCGGGTCGACGACCACCGCGACGCTCGGGTGGTTCTTGGCCGCAGCGCGCACCATCGACGGTCCGCCGATGTCGATCTGCTCGACGCACTCGTCCACCGACGCCCCGGAGGCCACGGTCTCGCTGAACGGATAGAGGTTCACCACCACCAGTTCGAACGCCTCGACGTCGAGTTCCTTGAGCGCCGCGAGATGTTCGGGCTTGCGGGTGTCGGCGAGCAACCCTGCGTGAACGCGCGGGTGCAGCGTCTTGACCCGGCCGTCGAGCACCTCGGGGAAACCGGTGACCTGTTCCACCGGCGTCACCGGAACACCGGCGGCGGCAATGGTTTTCGCGGTCGAGCCGGTGGAGACGATCGCGACGCCGGCCTGGTGCAGGCCGCGCGCCAGATCGGCGAGACCGGTCTTGTCGTAGACACTGATCAGGGCCCGCCGGACCGGTTTCTTGTCGCTCATCGATGTCTCCTCATCCGAAGGTCGCCTTTCGTCCTGTCCAGATCACGCCGCGTGTCGCCAGCGCTGCCAGCACGTCCACCAGGAGCCGTCGTTCGACGACCTTGATGCGTTCGTGCAGAGTCTCTTCGGTGTCATCGTCGTCGATCTCGACGACCTGCTGGGCCAGAATCGGCCCGGTGTCGACGCCCGAATCCACCAGGTGCACCGTGCACCCGGTGACCCGCACGCCGTAGTTGAGCGCCTCTCGTACCGCGTGGGCGCCGGGGAACGCGGGCAGCAGGGCCGGATGGGTGTTGACCACGCGACCCGGGAAACGGGAGAGGAATTCGGCGCCGAGGATCTTCATGAACCCGGCGGAGACCACCAGATCCGGGTGGTGCTCGGCGGTGGCGGCGGTCAGCGCAGCGTCCCAGGCCGCGCGATCGGCATGGTCTGCGAGGCGCACCGTGTACGTAGGCACGTCCGCGGCGGCGGCGACGTCGAGGGCCGCGCATTTGCGGTCGGTGCCCACAGCGACCACCCGCGCGGGGTATTCGCCCGTGGCGGCTTCCAGTAGCGACGCGAGCAACGATCCGGCGCCTGAAGCAAGCACCACCAGCCGTGCCGGTGCACTCGGAGGCACTCGTAGTGGTTGCTGCACTCGCAGCAGCCTAGTCCTCTGCATTGCGCGGTTTATCGCCGGACACTTCTTCGTCACCGAACTCGTCGACGAAGAAGTGGTCCTCGGGGTCCTCGTCGAGCAGGTCGCGCGGCGAGCGGGGCGCGACGGGCGCGCCGGCGTCGTCGTCGGTCTCAGCGGGCTCGGGCGGTTCGTCGGCGTGCCACGAGACCAGCGGCTCTTCCGGGGTCTCCTCGTACGGTTCGTCCCCGAACGGCTCGTCGTCGGGTTCGTCGGCTTCTGCCGGTTCGCCGAGTACCTCGCCCGGTACGACGGGTTCGGGTTCGGGCTCGGGTGCAGGGGGCGGGGCGGCAGGCGCGACCCGCACACGGCGGACGA
Source organism: Mycolicibacterium smegmatis (assembly GCF_001457595.1). Taxonomy (GTDB): domain Bacteria; phylum Actinomycetota; class Actinomycetes; order Mycobacteriales; family Mycobacteriaceae; genus Mycobacterium; species Mycobacterium smegmatis. The sequence continues at coordinate 5,612,206 of NZ_LN831039.1, forward strand.
TGCCGCCGCTCATCACGACCGTCAGCCCGCCGATGCCGACGAACCACAGGAACACCGCGGGCCCGAAGGTGGACTGGTCGACGCCGACGTGACCGAAGTTCCCGAGCCTGCCGCTGCCCGCGTAGCCGAGCAGCGCCATCGTCACCGCCGAGATGAGCGACGCCACGATCAGCTTGGCCAGCGCCGCGAACGGCGTGAGCGGCCGCGCCGCACACTGCTGGCCGAGCGCGACGGCCGAGGCCGCGCCGACGATCAGCAGGGCCACCCACACCGGGCCCAGCGGCGGCGTCGGCGCCGCGGCCAGCACCGGCACGGCCGGGATGTCGCCGCCGAACACCGTGAACGAACTGAACGTCGCGAGCCCGATGTGGGCACTGGAGCCGACGGCGATCGCCGAGGTGCCGACGATGACATTGGGGATGTACAGCACCGACAGCCCGGTGAGGCTGAGCTGCCCGAACACCGTGTCGGTGATCGCGAACAAATCGTGCATGGTGCCCCAGTGCACGACGAGCGATCCGGCCGTCACGATTCCGGACAACGCGAACAGCGCGAGCACACCCGCGGATGCGGCACGAACCGCGTCGGGCAACCACTTCGGGAGCGGCGACGCGGCCAGCGTGCGCCGCCCGATCTTGGTGCTGACGCCGATGAGCGCGCCGATCGCGTGCACAGCGAGGACGCCGCCGAAGGCCCGCAGCGCGCTCGGGGTCTGCAGTTCGGTGATCACCGAGGCCGCGTCGTGGATCACGGCGAGCAGCAGCGCCGCGATCAGCAGCGGACCGCCGAGCGCGGACGCGACCACCCAGCGCGTGACGAACCACGACGAGTTCGGGGCTGTCGCAGCCGCGGTGGTCTTCGCGGTCCCCCACACCATCGCGAGGACCGGCAGCAACGGCATGACGCCCAGCTCGCGGCCACCGATCGAGACGGGGACCTGATGCACGCCCAGCCACATGCTGGCGATCGCGCCGAACGCGCCCGTCATGTCGCTGTTGGCGATGACCAGCTGCAACAGGACGACAGCGGCGATGATCACCAACGCCACGACGGACGGCCCGAACGCGACCCGAAGCAGCTCACGTGCCTGGCGTGTGCCGACTGGCCCGTTGTTCACTAGCTAAGCCGCTCCTCGCCGATGATCCGCGCGCACAAGTCGCAGCACGCGCGGATCAGCTTACGACGACGACTGGCCGGATTGCGGTGAGGACGGCTGCTGTCCGGGCTGTTGCTGCTGCGGCTGAGCCGGGACCTGCGACGTCGGCGCGGACGACGGACCGGACGACTGCTGCGGCTGGCCGTATGTCGGGAAGCCGGTGGGAGGCGTCGGCGGGCCGCTCTGCTGACCGTGCTGCTGACCGCCCGGCTGCGAGCCCGGCGTCGGGAAACCGCCCGTGGACGGGCCTGCCGAGTAGCCGCCGTACTGCGACGGGTAACCGGGGCGCTGCCCCTGCTGGTAGGACGGCTGCCCCTGCTGCTGGCCGGGCTGTTGTCCGTGCTGACCGGGCTGCTGGCCAGGCTGCTGACCAGGCTGCTGACCGTAGTACTGCGACGGGGCCCCGTACTGGCCGTACTGCGGCTGCTGCTCGTAGGCCGGCTTCGGCGGCGGCGGGGTGAGGATGCCCGAGTCGAACAGCAGCACCGTCAGGGCAGCGCCTGCCTGGATCAGCGTGAGCACCAGGATCGTGATGAACGCCCAACCGGAATCGCTTCCGGCGAGGATCACCAGGTACACCGACTGCAGGAACGCGACCAGCGCGAGCACCGAGGCGACACCCGCGTGGTTCTTCTGCTTGGGAAGCAGGCTCACGCCGGCCAGCAGGGCGCCGGCCAGGGCGGCCACCACGATCACCTGCACGATGGGTGCGCCGACGGCGAACTGCGCGTCCTCGATGCCGTAGCTGACGAAGTAGGCGATCAGGCCGGCGGCCGCCGCGACGCCGAGCAGGATCTGCGGCAGGCTGCTCTCCCCCGCGGGGGCGGTTTCGGCCGGCTTGCCGAACGGCTGGGTAGCGCCGTACTGGGACCCCGATTGCGGCGCGGGCGGATATCCGGGGCTACTTGGCGGGTAGGTCATGACCTCTCCTGTGCTGATCGAGCGTCGCGTCGTGCATTCCACGCAGGCATGGATGCGGACCTGGTACGGACCACGTAAGCGATCGAGACTCCACGCTAGCGCACACAAGTGGACCCGGAGCACACGCTCTCGGTGTCAGGCAGGTCTCAAGCTGATACCAGTACGGGTTCGTCGGCCGAATTCTGTTCGGACGCCTCGATTTCACGGACCAGCGGCAGCACCTTGGCGCCGAAGTACTCGATTTCCTCCTGGAAGTGCAGGAACCCGCCGAGGATCAGATCCGCACCGCGTTTGCGGTACGCCGCAATGCGTTCCGCGATCTGCTCGGGCGTGCCGATGAGCTGCGTGCGGAAGCCGTCGTTGTACTGGACCAGGTCCTCGAACGTCGAATCGGCCCACATCCCCTTCTTGTCACCGGTCGAGTTGCCTGCCTGCTGCACCGCACTGCGGAAGCCTTCCACGGCGGGCTTGTTGGCCTTGGCGACGATCTCCCGCAGCACTTCCTTGGCTTCCTTTTCGGTGTCACGGGCGATGATGAAGCCGTTGAGCCCGAACTTCACCTCACGGTTGACGGTGCGGGCATGCTCACGCACGTCGACCACCTGCTCGGTGAACCCGTCGAAGTCCTTGCCGTTGGAGAAGTACCAGTCCGCATAGAGACCGCCGTTGCGCCGCGCGGCGGTGGAGTTGCCGCCCTGGAACAGTTCCGGATGCGGCCGGCCTGGGACGTCGACGGGCTTGGGCTTGAGGGTGAAGTCGTGGATGCGGTAGAAGTCGCCGCGGAAGTCCACGTTGTCCTCGGTCCAGATCTTGCGCAGGACCTGCAGGAACTCGGCGCTGCGCCGGTAACGCTCGTCGTGCTCGAGCCACGGCTCACCGAGGTGGATGAACTCGTCCTTGAACCACCCACTGACCACATTGACCGCGAAGCGACCGTTGCTCAGGTGGTCGGCGGTCGCGCCGAGTTTCGCCAGCACTCCCGGCTGCCAGAGCCCGGGGTGCACCGCGGCGATCACCTTGAGGCGTTCGGTGGCCAGCAGCAGCGCGAGCGAAAAGCTCGTCGACTCGTGCTGGTACTCGGCGCCGTAGCTGGCCTCGTAGCGCACCTGGCTCAGCGCGTACTCGAATCCGTTGTTCTCCGCGGTCTGCGCGAGCTTCTTGTTGTACTCGTAGTTCCAGTCGGTGCGCTGTTCGATGTCGCTGGTGACCAGGCCGCCACTGACGTTGGGCACCCAGTACGCGAACTTGATGTGGTCAGCAATGCGTTCGGTGGTCATGGGCTGACATCTCAGCAAAAGCCGATGCGGGTGTCACAGGTATCACTCGCGCTGAACTTTTCTTGACAACCCCCGCCATCGGGTTGCCCCGACGATCGGCACGGCTATTGCCCCTCAGACTGAAACACGTTCTAATTCTGGTCATGGACTACGGGCTCGTTCTCTTCACCAGCGACCGCGGCATCACGCCGGCCTCAGCCGCAAAACTCGCCGACGACCATGGCTTCACCACGTTCTACGTGCCTGAACACACCCACATCCCGATCAAGCGGGAGGCCGCCCACCCCACCACCGGTGACGAGTCCCTGCCCGACGACCGCTACATGCGCACGCTGGATCCGTGGGTGTCGCTGGGCACGGCCGCTGCCGTGACCTCGCGGGTGGGGTTGTCGACGGCCGTCGCGCTACCCGTCGAACACGACCCCATCACGCTGGCCAAGTCCATCGCGACACTGGACCACCTCTCCGGTGGGCGCGTATCGCTGGGTGTCGGTTTCGGTTGGAACACCGACGAACTCGCCGATCACAAGGTTCCGGCGGGCCGGCGCCGCACGATGCTGCGTGAATACCTCGAGGCCATGCGGGCGCTGTGGACACAGGAAGAGGCCTCGTACGACGGGGAATTCGTGAACTTCGGCCCGTCATGGGCGTGGCCCAAGCCGGTGCAGGCACACATCCCCGTTCTGGTGGGCGCGGCCGGGAACGAGAAGAACTTCAAGTGGATCGCCCGCAGCGCCGACGGCTGGATCACCACGCCCCGCGACTTCGACATCGACGAGCCCGTCAAACTGCTGCAGGACATCTGGGCCGCGGCCGGACGTGAGGGTGCCCCGCAGATCCGGGCGCTGGACTACAAGCCCGACGCCGAAAAGCTCGCCCACTGGCGCGATCTCGGCGTCACCGAGGTGGTGTTCGGCCTGCCCGACAAGTCGGAGGCCGAGGTCGCGGCGTACGTCGAGCGGTTGGCGGGCAAGCTCTCCGCGCTGGTCTAGCGTTACGCCAGTACGGCGCGGTTGCTCTTCTCGCCGGGGGTGACGACGATCTTCGCGCCGATCGGGTCGCCCTCGCTGAGCAGCTTGACCAGGTCCTCGTCCTTGGTCTTGGCCAGGAAGCGGCTGCCGTCGTCGAGACGGCCGATGATGATGCCGGTGTGCGGCGTCCAGTCGTAGCGCACGGTGTAGGTCTCGATGGTGCCTGTGCCGTCGGCCTTCTCGGTGATGGCGACCTTGGGCTGCGCGTCGTGCTCGGCCTGCAGTTGCGCGCTGTTGTCGGCGACCCAGTCGGCGGGCTCGGTCGAGTAGATGCCCACCGAGTACTTGCTGGCGATGCCGCCGTTGGCGCCGACGAGCGCGAACTGACCGGGCTTGTCACGCATCTCGTTGACCGCCTCGGCGATGCCGTGCATCGAGTAGTTGTTGCCCGGGCCGCCGAAGAACGGCAGTCCGCCGGTGAGAGTGAGGCCACGCGGGTCGTCGGTGGCCAGCCCTGTGCCGTCGCAGATGTTGAACACCGGGAACGGGAAGCAGCTGTACAGATCGAAGGCCGCCACGTCGTCCAAGCCGATACCGGCCACGCGCAGCGCCTCGTTCACCGCGGTCACCGAGGCCGGGCTGGCACCGATGTCGGCGCGCTCCAGCAGCTTGGGCTCCTTCATGTCGGCGTGCCCGCGCAGGTACACCCACTTCTCTTCGGGCACACCGAGTTTGCGTGCGGATTCCACCGACATCATCAGCAGCGCGGCACCCTGGTTCACCTGGTCGCGCGCGACCATCAGACGCGGGTAGGGGTCGACGATCATGCGATTCGATGCAGTGACGGTGAGCAGTTCCTCGACCGAGCGCTCCGTCGGCGCCGACGAATACGGGTTCTTGGCGGCCACTTTCGAGAACGGGGCAAACAGCTCGGCCATCGCGAGGCGATAGTCGGCAACCGAGAGGCCCAGGCGGGCGCGGCGGGCGTTCTCCAGAAGGCCGTACTGCACCGGGGCACCGATCAGGCCGTGGCGGATCGTGTACTCGTCGAAGATTCCGTCGTACCCGTAGCCGCGGTCCTCCAACTGCCCGTCGACGGTCTCGGAGTGGTCCGGCTTGTTCTCGGCCTTGGAGAAGTGGCGCAGCGTGGAGGTGTTCTCCGAGCCGAAGATCAGCACGACGTCGTTCTCACCGGCCGCGATCTTGCCGCCGAACTCCGTCGCGAGGTGCTGCGGGCTCTGCCCGCCGATCACCTCGAGCACGGCATGGGCCGGGTCGGCGCCGATGTTGCGCGCGACCGAGCGCGGGTAGTTGCTGGAGACGCCGAGCGGGGCCGATGCCGGGCCGGAGATCTCGAACTGCCGGGTACCTGCCACGGTGTCGATGGCGCGCGCCACGGTATCCGCGTCGGCCCCGCAGTCATGCAGGGCGGCCTTCGCGGCCTCGGTCGCCAGCTCGACCGACGACATGCCCCGATAACCGTCGAGATCGATGCGTTCGGTGAACTGTCCCACGCCGACGATGACAGGCGTACGCGGATCGACCATGTGCAACCTCCTTGACAGGTGTCAATTCGCCAGGCTAACCGAACGCCGTCCAGACGCAAAACTGTCGCTTCCCGCGCCGAAAAGGTCAGGTTTACGTCTGCTCGCGAGGGGATCGCACCCGGCATCCCTTGCCAAACCTGTCACTTAGTGACACTGTGGAGCTGTCACTAAGTGACAGGAGGTGAGCATCAGCGAGAAACAAGAGCAGGCCCGTCTCGACGTGTCACGGCACGCCTGCAAGCTGTTCTGGGAACGCGGGGTCTCCGGCACCAGCGGCGACGACATCGCCGCGGCGTGCGGGCTGTCGACGCGCACGATCTGGCGGTACTTCCGCTCGAAGGAGAGTTGTGTCGAACCACTGCTCGCACGGTCGGCCGAGCGGTTCATCGAGGTCCTCCGACGGTGGCCACACGAGCTGTCATTGTCGGAACACCTTGCCGTGAACAACTATTCACACCCGTTCTCACCACAGGACATCGAGGACGAGATCAGCGCGATGCGTATCGCGACCATGACCTCGTCCGAGCCTGCCCTGCGCACCGCGTATCTGATGGTCCACGACCAGATGGAACGAGGCTTCATCCCGGTGATCGCCGACCGGTTGGGCCTCCCCGAAACCGACCTCACCGTGCGACTGAGCGCGGCCGCGGTCACCGGGGCGTTCCGCGTGGTCGACGAGGACGTCAGCCGGGCAGTGATCGTCGACGGTGAGAACGTCACCGAAGAACAGACACTGGCACTCATCGACCGCGCAATCCGCGAAGCCACCAACGGCCGCCTCGGCGGACCCGTCACCTGATCCACCCGCACCATCCCGGACCTGCACCCCAGGCCCGGTGCTCGACGCCGCCCACCATCCGGAAGGACCATCATGCCGCTCCCGCAGCCGATCTCGGTCGAGGACTTCTTCAGACCGCCTGTTCGCGCCGCCGCGAAGATCTCGCCCGACGGCACCAGGATCGCCTACCTCGCACCATGGCAGAACCGGCTCAACATCTGGGTGGAGAACGTCGACGGATCCGAAACCCGTTGCGTCACCGCCGACGAGAACCGCAGCATCTACATCTACGAGTGGACCGGGGATTCTCGCTGGCTGCTGTACATGCAGGACACAGGTGGCGACGAGTACTTCCACGTCTACCGCGCCGACCCCGACGACCCGGCCGCCACGGCTGTCGACCTCACGCCGTTTCCGGGTGTGCGTACGTCGTTCGAACTGCTCAAGGGTCGGCCCGGCAAGGTGATGGTGCAACTGAACAAGCGCACGTCCACGCTGATGGACGCCGCCGAACTCGACATCGCGACCGGTGAGTTGACGGAGCTCGCGCAGAACCCCGGCACCGTCACCAACTGGCAGGCCGGGCCCAACGGGGACCTGTTCACCTCGACGCAGACCGCCGAGGGCGACATCGAGATCGCCCGATGGGACAGCGCTGCAAAGACTTTGCGCACGATCGCGACTTATGACGGAGCCGACTACCCGCTGGGCATCCACCCGATATCGGTCAGCCCCGACGGCACCGGGCTGTGGTTCGGCTCGAACAAGGGCACCGACCGGACCCGCCTGGTGCGACTCGACGTCGCCACCGGTGAAGAGACCGAGGTGGACAGTCACCCGTCATTCGACCTCGCCACACAGGTGATGCTGCCGTTTCCGTTGATCCTCAGCGAAGCGACGGGTGAGCTGATCGGCGCCCGCTACTACGGGGAACGTCAGGTGATCCACGCGCTGGATCCGCAGTTCGCAGCGGTGCTGGAAGGTGTGAGCCGGCTCAACAGCGGCGACATCGGTTCTCTCTCGTCCGATAGCAGCGGAGCGCGTTGGGTGGTCAGCTTTTTCAGCGACCGCGATCCCGGCGTCACCTACTTCTACGACCACGCGACAGGACAGAGCCGCAAGTTGTTCCGGCCACACCCGCATCTCGATCCCGACACGCTGGCCCCGATGACGCCGGTGACCATCCCGGCACGCGACGGCCTGGACCTTCCGTCGTACCTGACGTTGCCGGTGGGCATCCCGCAGGAGAACCTGCCGATGGTCCTGCTGGTGCACGGCGGACCGTGGGCTCGCGACTGCTGGTATTACCAACCCGAGGTGCAACTGCTCGCCAACCGCGGATATGCGGTGCTGCAGGTCAACTTTCGCGGCTCGACCGGGTTCGGCAAGGCCTTCACCAAGGCCGCCATCGGCGAGTTCGCCGGCAAGATGCACGACGACCTGATAGACGCCGTGGACTGGGCGGTCAAGCAGGGCTACGCCGACCGGGACCGCGTCGCGATCTTCGGCGGTTCCTACGGCGGGTACGCCGCGCTGGTGGGCGTCACGTTCACCCCGGACGTGTTCGCCGCGGCCATCGACTACGTCGGCATCTCCAGCCTCGCGAACTTCATGCGCACGCTGCCGGACGTGGCGCGACCGTTCCTCGCCAACAACTGGCACCGCTACGTCGGCGACCACGACGACCCCGTGCAGGAGGCCGACATGCTCGCGCGGTCACCGATCACGCGCGTCGATCAGATCCGCGCGCCGCTGCTGGTGATCCAGGGCGCCAACGACACCCGCGTGGTGCAGGCCGAATCCGACAACCTCGTCGAGGCGCTGCGCGCCCGCGGCGTCGAGGTCGAGTACATGGTCAAAGACGACGAGGGCCACGGCTTCGTGAACCCCGAGAACCGCATCGACCTGTTCCATGCCGTCGAACGCTTCCTCGCCGAGCACCTTTGATTCCGCCAAACACAAAGCTGCCCCTTTTCCGACGAAAAGGGGCAGCTTGTGCGAAAACTCGCGGAGAACTACAGCGACTGCAGGATCTCGCGGGCCAGCTTGGCGGTCTCGGACGGGGTCTTGCCGACCTTGACGCCCGCGGCCTCAAGGGCCTCCTTCTTGGCCGCGGCGGTGCCCGACGAACCCGACACGATGGCGCCGGCGTGGCCCATGGTCTTGCCCTCCGGGGCGGTGAAGCCCGCGACGTAGCCGACGACCGGCTTGGTGACGTTGGCCTTGATGTAGTCGGCCGCGCGCTCCTCGGCGTCGCCGCCGATCTCGCCGATCATCACGATGACCTTGGTCTCGGGGTCCTTCTCGAACGCCTCGATGGCGTCGATGTGGGTGGTGCCGATGACCGGGTCGCCGCCGATGCCGATGGCGGTCGAGAAACCGAAATCGCGCAGCTCGTACATCATCTGGTAGGTCAGCGTGCCGGACTTCGACACCAGACCGATCGGGCCCTTGCCGGTGATGTTGTTCGGCGTGATGCCGACCAGCGCCTCACCGGGGGTGATGATGCCGGGGCAGTTGGGGCCGATGATGCGGGTCTTCTGACCCTTGTCGACGTTGTAGGCCCACGCGTAGGCGGTGTCCTGCACCGGGATGCCCTCGGTGATGACCACCAGCAGCGGGATCTCGGCGTCGATGGCCTCGATGATGGCGTCCTTCGAGAAGGCCGGCGGCACAAAGGCGATCGACACGTCGGCGCCGGTCTCCTTGATGGCCTCGGCGACACTGCCGAACACCGGGAGTTCGATGTCGTTGCCGTCCTTGTCCTTGTGGGACACGGTGGTGCCGGCCTTGCGCGCGTTCACGCCACCGACGATCTGGGTGCCGGCCTTGAGCATCAGCGCGGTGTGCTTGGTTCCCTCACCACCGGTGATGCCCTGGACGATGACCTTGGAGTCCTTGTTCAGAAAGATCGACATGTGAAGTGTCCCTTACTTGTTCGCCAGCTCGGCGGCCTTGTCGGCACCGGCGTCCATGGTCTCGGCCTGGATGACCAGGGGGTGGTTGGCTTCGGCCAGGATGCGCCGGCCCTCTTCGACGTTGTTGCCGTCCAGACGCACGACCAGCGGCTTGTTGGCCTCGTCGCCCAGGATCTGCAGGGCCTGCACGATGCCGTTGGCGACGGCGTCACACGCGGTGATGCCACCGAAGACGTTGACGAACACGCTCTTGACCTGGCTGTCGCCCAGAATGACGTCCAGACCCGCGGCCATCACGGCGGCCGAGGCGCCACCGCCGATGTCCAGGAAGTTGGCGGGCTTCACGCCGCCGTGGTTCTCACCCGCGTAGGCGACGACGTCCAGCGTCGACATGACCAGACCGGCGCCGTTGCCGATGATGCCGACCTGCCCGTCGAGCTTGACGTAGTTGAGGTCGTTCTCCTTGGCCTTGAGCTCAAGAGGATCGGTGGCGTCGCGGTCCTCGAACTCGGCGTGGCCGGGCTGACGGAAGCCGGCGTTCTCGTCGAGGGTGACCTTGCCGTCGAGGGCGAGGATCTGATCGTCGGGGGTGCGCACCAGCGGGTTGACCTCCACCAGGGTGGCGTCCTCCTTGACGAACACCTCCCACAGCTTCTGGATGGTCACCGCGGCGGCGTCGAGCACCTCGGCGGGCAGGTGGCCTTGCTCGGCGATCGAACGGGCGAACGCCAGGTCGACACCCTTGACGGCGTCGACAGGAACCTTCGCGAGACGCTCGGGCTTGGTGGCGGCCACTTCCTCGATCTCCATGCCACCCTCGACCGAGCACATGGCCAGGTAGGTGCGGTTGGCGCGATCGAGCAAGAAGGAGATGTAGTACTCCTCGGCGATGTCGCTCGCCTCGGCCACGAGCAACTTCTTGACCACGTGGCCCTTGATGTCGAGGCCGAGGATGTTGTTTGCGTGAGTGAACGCGTCATCGGGGGTGGCTGCGTACTTCACGCCACCGGCCTTGCCGCGACCACCGGTCTTGACCTGGGCTTTCACCATCACGGGGCGGCCGATTTCCTCGGCGATCGTCTTGGCGTCCTCGGCGGAATCGGTCACCCGGCCGGGTGATGTCGGGACGTTGTGCTTGGCGAACAGCTCTTTCGCCTGGTATTCGAAGAGATCCATTGGCTCACTGTCTGTCTGCGTTGACTTCGAAGTTGCCCGGCCGGGGAAAACGCCTGTCGGGCCCGTTGGCACTTTATCGACCGCGTAGTGATGCTTCGGCACCGCCTTCCGCTCATGTGGTAGATCTCACCGGTACCAAACCGTGATACACATCACAATCCCCCGGGGAATGCTCACATAAGTTGCCACCAACATTGGGATTTGGTTAACGTGCCTCTGGTCCAGATAACGCTGAGGTCACGAGAAGGATCCCCGGGTTTTGTTGCAGCATCGTTCGTCCGCGTCCCTGAAGGGGAATCCGACGAACGCTCGCGAACGCAAGTCCGCCCAGGCCGACGACCTCGACGCCGCTGAAGTGACCGACATCATCCCGTTCAGCGAGTTCTCCAAGGCGTTCGACCAGTTCGCTGCTCTGGATACCCAAATCTCAAGCGCCTACGACAATTTGAGCGCTTTCGAGCGCGAGGCCCGCGTCATCGAGGCCCCTGAGCTCGACGATCTCAACGACACCGACGACCTCGAGCCGGTGCGTCTGGACATCCCGTCGGAGTTCCTGGCCGATGCCCGCGACGCCGGTGAGCGCAGCGCCTCACGCCGCAAGCGCAACGCCACCCACGCCTACCGCGACAGCCACACCGACGTCAGCGACGGCACCGCAGCAACCGACGTCATCGACATGACAGGCCGTCGCGGCGCTCACCGCAAAGAGACCACCGGCGCGCTCAAGAGCCGGCTGATGATCGCGGCGGTGGCCGCGGGCGCCACCGCCGCCGGTGCGTACTCGTTCGGGAACGGCACCGAGGCCCAGGCCGCCGACGACACCGTGCTGGCCACCGGCCAGACGACGGTCGACGGAGCCTCGGTCAGCGGTTCGAACGACGGCATGCAGATCGTCTCGGTCGCGTCGAACATCTCGTCGGCCGTGCACGCCGAGGAGATCACCAAGGCCGCCGCGTTCGCACAGGAGCGCGCCGAGCGTGAGGCCCGCCTTTCGCGCCCGCTGTTCGTGATGCCGACCAAAGGCGTGTGGACGTCGGGCTTCGGCTACCGCTGGGGCGTGCTGCACGGCGGCATCGACATCGCCAACTCGATCGGCACGCCGATCTACGCCGCGTCCGACGGCGTGGTCACCGACGTGGGCCCGACGGCCGGTTACGGCGCGTGGGTGAAGATCCGCCACTCCGACGGCACCGTCACGCTCTACGGTCACATCAACACGTGGCTCGTCAGCGTCGGCGAGCGCGTGATGGCGGGCGATCAGATCGCCACCATGGGCAACCGGGGCTACTCCACGGGTCCCCACCTGCATTTCGAGGTCCTGACCAACGGCACGAACCGGATCGATCCGGTCGGTTGGCTGGCCAAGCGCGGGCTCAGCCCGGGCAGCTATGTTGGCTGAGTGAGCGACTCCGGTCCCCTCGACACCGACCAGTCCGGTGAGGACGACCGCACCCGCATCATCCGCCGACAACCTTCGTCTCCTCTCTCGGGTCCCGTGCCCACTTCCGACCCTTTGTCCGATGATGTGCCGAAGACGAGCATCATCCGGCGCCATCCGACAGGTGCCATACCCACCGCGCCCGACGCCGAACCACAAACCAGCCTCATCGGGGCGCAGAGCGACGCTTCCGGGCCCGAGGACGCCGGAGAGGCGGCCACCGCGTACGTGCCCCGGGCACGTCCCCTCGTGATCCCCCGCCGCGCGTCGGCCAACGATCCCAAGACCGCGGTGACCGCCGCGACGCTGAGCATCCTCAGCGGCTGGGGCACGGCCGTCATCGCCACCGATCTGATCGCGGGATGGTGGCGCACCGATCAACTGTTCTGCGTGGCCGTCGGCTTCCTCACCGCCGTATCGGCCGCAGCAACCATCGGCGGCCTCATCGCGCTGTTGCTGCGCCGGCGCCTGGGCCGGCTGCTCATCGTCGTCGGCGCGGTCATCGCGCTGCTGATCTTCGGCAGCCTGTTCATCGCGGGCGCCAAGCTGCACCCGCTGGTCTACGCGATCCCGGTGCTGCCCGTCTCCGCCATCCTGTTCGCCGTGTTGCCGGCCACGGGCAGATGGGCCGTGCGCAGCGAATAGCCCGGCTTTGCCAGGCGCTGCCGCGTCCCATTTACGTCACGCTCGTCGAAAGGTCAGCACCCGGGCGCTGTTCGGGTCAGCATGAGCCAAACCGTCGACCGGTCGAGCACCGCCGACTTCTACTGACCTCTGTCTGGTGTTCTCACACCCCATCACCACCTCGGAGGCCCGCTCATGCTCAGCCGGTTGTTGCGCTCTCTATCCGCCGTCGCCGCCGCGTCGGCACTTGCCGTCGGCGCCGTCGCGTGCAGCAGCAGCGACGACACGGGCGGCTACACGCTGCGCGTCGGTGCGACGTCGGTGACGGGCACCCCGGCCGGATCGCTGGGCTGGGGTGACAAGGAGGGCATCCTCACCGACGAGCTCAAGTCCGCGGGCATCGACAAGATCGAGTACTCGTTCTTCCAGTCGGGCAGCGACGTGGTCTCGGCGCTGTTCGCCGGCGCGATCGACGTCGCCGCCGTGGGCGACAACCCGGCCCTGCGTGCCCGCAGCCGCGACGCGAGAGTCGTTCTGCTGTCTCTCGATTCGATCAACGGCGACGCGTGGATCGTCGGCGCCAAGGGCGGCCCCGCCACCATCGGCGATCTGGTGGGCAAGTCGGTCACCGCGCCGCAGGGCACCATCCGCGACCGCGCGGCACGCCAGCTCATCGAGGCCGCGGGTCTCAGCGGCAAGATCGAGGTACGCGACGTCCCGACACCGGAGTCCATCGCGGGTCTGAGTTCGGGCCAGATCGACGCCACGGTGGTCACCGGCGCCAGCGCCGCCGAACTCAAGGACCGGGGCTTCCCCATCATCGACAGCCTGTCGCAGCACGGGTTCGGCAGCACGGGCACCAACATCGCGCTGACGTCGTTCACCGAAGCGCACCCCGAATTCGCCGAGGCCTGGCAGAACGCCGTCACCGCGGTCAACAAGGACATCACCGAGAACTTCGACGCCTACACGCAGTGGGTCGCCGAAACCGATGACACCGAGGTCGAGTACGTCCGCCAGTCCACCCAGGCCGGCGAGTTCAACACCGAACCGTTCCCCCAGAAAGGCGTCGAACAGCTCGAGGCCGCGTACAACTTCCTCAAGGCCGACGGCTCGCTGGACAACGAGTACTCGGTGGCCGAGTGGGCCGGGGCCAAGTCATGACGGCCACCGCCGTCGCACCCGAGGCCGCGGGACCCGACCTCGTCGACATCACGGCGATCCACATCAGGCGAAAGAGCCTGTGGGCGCTGATCCCCCGGCCGCTGCGCCGCCTGATGGGCCCGGCCCTGATCCTGCTCGCGTGGACCGTGGGCTCAGGAACCGGCCTGCTCAACACCGACCTGTTCCCGCCACCCACCGATGTCGCGGCCACGGCATGGCGCCTGTTCGACAACGGTCAACTCGCCACGCACATCGGCGCCTCGGCGGTGCGGGTGCTGGTCGGCACGGTCCTCGGCATCCTGATCGGTGTGGTGCTCGCCGTGCTCGCGGGCCTGACCCGCACGGGCGAGGACCTGCTGGACTGGACGATGCAGATCCTCAAGGCAGTACCGAATTTCGCGCTCACACCGCTGTTGATCATCTGGATGGGCATCGGTGAAGGACCCAAGATCGTCCTGATCACCACGGGCGTCGCGATCGCGATCTACATCAACACCTACTCGGGTATCCGGGGCGTGGACCGCCAACTCGTCGAGATGGCCCAGACCCTCGAAGCGCCGCGCCGCACGCTCATCACGCAGGTGATCCTGCCCGGCGCGATGCCGAATTTCCTTGTCGGACTGCGGCTCGGGCTGTCGAGCGCGTGGCTCAGCCTGATCTTCGCGGAGATGATCAACACCACCGAGGGCATCGGATTCCTGATGTCACGCGCGCAGACCAACCTGCAGTTCGACGTGTCGCTGTTGGTCATCGTCATCTACGCCATCGCAGGCCTGCTGTCCTACAGCCTGGTGCGCCTCTTGGAGCGGCTTCTACTGTCGTGGCGCAACGGATTCGACGGGGTCTCATGAGCGCCGTGGTTCAGGTGCGCGGCCTGCGCCGGTCATTCGGGGCCCAGCAGGTGCTCGACGATCTCGAATTGCAGATCGACGACGGCGAATTCGTCGCCATGCTGGGCCGGTCGGGCTCCGGGAAGAGCACGCTGCTGCGCATCCTCGCGGGCCTCGACGACGACGTCACAGGATCCGTGGTGGTGCCGCGCTCGCGTGCCGTGGTGTTCCAGAACCCGCGCCTGCTGCCGTGGCGTCGCGCGCTGGCCAATGTGACGTTCGCGCTGCGCGACGGCGGTCCCGACGAGCCGAGCCGCACCGCGCGGGCCCGCGCCGCGCTCGACGAGGTCGGGCTCTCCGACAAGGCCAGGAGCTGGCCGCTGTCGCTGTCCGGCGGTGAGGCGCAACGCGTTTCCCTGGCGCGGGCACTGGTGCGGGAACCGGATCTGTTGTTGCTCGACGAACCGTTCGGGGCGCTCGACGCCTTGACCCGGCTCAAGATGTACCGCCTGCTTCACGAGTTGTGGGCGCGACGGCACATGGCCGTCCTGCACGTCACCCACGACGTCGACGAGGCGATCCTGCTCGCCGACCGGGTCGTGGTGCTCTCGGGTGGCCAGGTCTCGCTCGACCGGCGCGTCGACCTGCCGTTCCCCCGCAGCCGCGGCGACGACGGCTTCGACGATCTGCGCCGCGTGCTGCTCGCCGAACTCGGTGTGCGTGAAGAGGTGGGACATGACCGGTAGACCGGACACCCTCACCACCGATGTGCTCGTGATCGGCGGCGGCCCGGCCGCGACGTGGGCGGCCATCTCGGCTACCGAGGCCGGCGCCCGGGTCATCCTGGTGGACAAGGGATATTGCGGTACCAGCGGCGCCACTGCGGCGGGCGGCAACAACCTGTGGCTCATCCCGCCCGGGCCGCGCCGCGAGGAATCGGTGCGCGACCGCGAGAAGGCCGCGGGCCGGATCACCGACGCCGACTGGATGTTCCGGGTTCTCGCCACCGCGTGGGACCGCGTCGACCAACTGGCCGCGTGGGGCTACCCCTTTCCGGCCGGCTCCGACGGCAGGCCCATGCGCAGCAGCCTGCAGGGCCCTGAGTACATGCGCCGGATGCGCCGCAAGGTGCACCGCAGCGGGGTCCGCATCCTCGACCATCATCCCGCGCTCGAGTTGACGGTGGACGACGACGGCGTCGTCGACGGCGCGACCGGTATCGCGCGCCAGGAGGGCGGACGGCCCTGGCGGGTCACCGCGGGCGCGGTCGTGCTCGCCACGGGCGGAACCGCGTTCCTGTCCGGCACATTCGGCACCAACGTCGACACCGGCGACGGCCTGCTCATGGCCGCCGAACACGGCGCTGCGCTGTCGGGCATGGAGTTCAGCACGGCGTATGCGCTGGCCCCCGAATGGGGCACCCACACGAAAGGCCGGATGCTGCAGTGGGGCAGCTTCTTCGACGAGCACGGACAGCCGCTGCCCACGCAGCTCGGCCTGGGTGGACGCCAGGACGCGCAAGCCCAACTCGCGCACGGCAGGCGGGTGTTCGCGCGCATCGACCGGGCGCCCGCGCACATCCACCAGACCATGCGTGACGCGCAGCCCAACTATTTCCTGCCCCTCGACAAGGCCGGCATCGACCCGTTCACCACGGCGTACCCGGTCCGCATGGTCCACGAGGGTTCGGTGCGCGGCACGGGCGGTCTGCGCCTCACCGGACCCGACTGCGCGACAACGGTTCCCGGCCTGTACGCGGCCGGTGACGCCGCGACCCGCGAGCTCATCACCGGGTCGCGTTCGGGCGGGGGCAGCCACAACGGCTCGTGGGCGATCGCGTCGGGCACCTTCGCGGGGCGCGGCGCGGCCGAGTTCAGCCGCAGACGCACCACACGGGCCGCACGGGCCGGGGCCGAAAGCCCACTCAACGTGCGCACCCGCAATGGGGCACCGACGGTCGACGAGGTGGTGCGCGCCGCTCAGCAACACGTGCTGCCGCCGCTGCGCAGTTACCTGAAAACCGCGGAGCGCCTCGCCGAGTCGGCCGCGGCACTCGAAACGGTGTGGCGTGACATCGCCGACGGTCTGGCCCCGGTCGCCCCACGCGACACCTACAAAGTGCGTCAGGCCGTCGCGCTCGTGGCGGCGGCACGCTGGGTGACCGCGGCATCGCTGGCGCGCGCCGAGACCCGCGGCCTGCATCGGCGTGAGGACATCCCGGACACCGACGCCCGGTTCGATCACCGCATCCTGGTCGGCGGGCTCGACGAGGTGTGGACCGCACCGGATCCCGTTGCGCCCCGGCTGGTGTCGGAGGCAGTCGCATGATCGAGATCGTCAGCCGCTCGGCGTGTATCGCGTGCGACGTGTGCGTCAAGGTGTGCCCCACCGACGTGTTCGACCGCGGCGACGACGGCATCCCGGTGATCGCGCGGCAGTCCGACTGCCAGACGTGCTTCATGTGTGAGGCCTACTGCCCCACCGACGCGCTCTACGTCGCACCCGTCTCCGAGCCGGTCGGCCCGGACAGCCCGCACGCCGACGAGACCGCGGTGCGCAGTGCCGGGCTGTTCGGGCAGTACCGCGCGCTCATCGGCTGGGGGCAGGGCCGCACACCGGGGGCACGCTTGGACAAGAACGCGGTGCTCACGTCGGTGCCCCCGCTGTCCGAGTCGCGGTTACCCGCTCCCGCCGAGCTTGCCGACGATCCGTGGAGTCACGCGTAGGCGTCAGAGCTTCTGCAGCGGCGCGTGGTTGTGCATGAGCTTGACGCGGCCGGCGCTGCCGAAGTCGATGAGCGACATCGCGGATTCGCCGGTGCCCGCGACCTCCTCGACGCGGCCGAGACCGTACTTGTCGTGGGTCACGCGGTCACCAGGCTGTAGCACCATCAACGGCTTGTTGCGGCCACCGCCGGGGCGGTTCGGCGAGGGCCGCGGTGAACCGAAGCCGATACCGCCGCCGCCGGAGGAGGACATGCGGCCCGGTGCGGCGTACGCCGGCGTGGGCGCCTCGATGCGGCGCCAGTCGATGAGTTCCTGCGGGATCTCGCGCAGGAAGCGCGATTCCGGGTTGAGCATGGGCTGCCCCCACGACGAGCGCACCTTGGCCCGGCTGAGGTAGAGCCGCTGGCGGGCGCGCGTGATGCCGACGTAGGCCAGGCGGCGTTCCTCGGACAGTTCGTTAGGGTCACCGAGTGCCCGCATGTGCGGGAACATGCCGTCCTCCCAACCGGTGACGAACACCGCGGGGAACTCCAGGCCCTTGGCGGTGTGCAGCGTCATCATCGTCACCACACCGGAGCCCTCTTCGGGGATGTCGTCGGCGTCGGCGACCAGCGACACCCGCTCGAGGAACTGCGCCAGCACGCCCGTGTCGGGGATGTCCTCGTCGACGGGCTCGTCGCTCTCCTCGGCCAGGGCCTGTGCGTTGGCCAGGTCGATGCTGAACTCGTGTGCGACGCTGACCAATTCGTTGAGGTTGTCGAGACGGGCCAGATCCTGCGGATCGCTCGACGCCTCGAGCTCACGGCGGTAGCCGGTGCGTTCCAGCACGGCCTCCACGAGGTCGCCGAGTTCTTCGTCGAGCTTGCCCCGCAGGTCGTCGAGCATCTGTACGAAGCTCGCGATGCACTTCTCCGAGCGTGTGTTGAGCATCGGCACGCGGCCCTCGGCGGCGGCCTGCAGCGCCTCGTTGAAGCTCACGCCGGTGTTCTCGGCGTACACCGCGACGCACGCCTCGGCACGGTCGCCGATGCCGCGGCGCGGCGTGTTGAGGATGCGCCGCATGCTCACCGAGTCGCCGGGATTGTCGAGCACGCGCAGGTAGGCGACGATGTCGCGGATCTCGCGGCGCTCGTAGAACCGCACGCCGCCGACGACCTTGTACGGGATGCCCGCGCGGATGAACACCTCTTCCAGCGCACGCGAGGAGTTGTTGGTGCGGTAGAACACCGCGATGTCGTTGTAGTTGTAGCCGTGCCGGTCGGTGAGCGCGTCGATCTCGTCGGCGACGAACCGGGCCTCGTCGTGCTCGTTGTCGGCGACGTAGCCGACGATCAGCTCACCCTGGCCTGCGTCGGTCCACAGGCGCTTCTCGCGACGCCCGGTGTTGCGGGCGATCACCGCGTTCGCGGCGTTGAGGATCGTCTGCGTCGACCGGTAGTTCTGTTCCAGCAGGATCGTCGTCGCGTCGGGGAAGTCGCGCTCGAAGTCCTCGATGTTGCGGATCGTCGCGCCGCGGAACGCGTAGATCGACTGGTCGGCGTCACCCACCACGCACAGCTCCGACGGCGGCACGCCGTCGTGGTCCTCGAGGTGGTGCCCGACGAGCTCACGCACCAGCACGTACTGCGCATGGTTGGTGTCCTGGTACTCGTCGACCAGGATGTGCCGGAACCGGCGCCGGTAGTACTGCGCGATCTGCGGGAACGCCTGCAGCACCGCGACCGTCTCCCCGATGAGGTCGTCGAAGTCCAGCGCATTGGCCGCGCGCAGCCGGCGCTGGTATTCGCCGTACACCTGCGCGATGACGGTGGCCATCTCGTCGGAGGCCTCGGACGCCTCGGCGGCGGCCTGTTCGGGGCCGATCAGCTCGTTCTTGAGGTTGGAGATCCCGTTGGCCAGCAGCCGCGGCGAGTACCGCTTGGTGTCCAGGCCCAGATCCTTGCCGATCATCATCAGCAGGCGCCGGGAATCGTCGGAGTCGTAGATCGAGAAGTTCGAGTTCAGCCCGGGCAGCAGCGACGCCTGGTTGCGCAGGATCCGCACGCACGTCGAGTGGAACGTCGACACCCACATGGCCTTGGCCCGCGGCCCCACCAGTTGCACCACGCGCTCGCGCATCTCGGCGGCGGCCTTGTTGGTGAACGTGATGGCCAGTACCTGCCCCACCCCGACCTCGCGCTCAGCGAGCAGGTACGCGATGCGCCGGGTCAGCACGGCAGTCTTTCCCGAACCCGCGCCCGCGACGATCAGCAGGGGCGAACCCTCGTGGAGCACCGCCTGACGCTGCTGCGGGTTCAGGCCGTCCAGGAGCTGGTCGGTTTCGGCGGCGAAGGGGGTGGCAGAGGGGGAAGTCATCTCGGCTCAAACCTACCGCGCGTCGCCGACATCCTTTGCGATGGGACGACATGTGGTGGCACACTCGATACGTGCTCATTGAGCAGAGGCGATTTTTCTACGGGTACCGGCCTGCGGTGCCCGTGGTCTAGCTGCCTTCCCCTTCCCAGCCCCGCGGTCCGCATCCGGATCCGGGGCTCGTCTCTTGTGTGAGGCCCGATCACCGGATGGGACCCCCACACGATGAGGAGCCTCACATGCCTGAGACCATCGATGCCGTGCCTGAGATCGATGACCTGCGTCGTGAGATCGACGAACTCGACGCCACCATCATCGCCGCCATCCAGCGGCGCACCGAAGTGTCGAAGACCATCGGTAAAGCACGCATGGCATCGGGCGGTACCCGCCTGGTCCACAGCCGTGAGATGAAGGTCATCGAGCGCTACATCGACGCGCTCGGCCCGGAGGGCAAGGACCTCGCGATGCTGTTGCTGCGCCTCGGCCGCGGCCGCCTCGGGTACTAGCGCTCGGCCTCGTGCGCCGAGTGTGCGCTTTCATACGCCCGCGGCGGCGCGTCGGGGATGAAACCGCACGGTCGGCGGGAAGTCAGCGGGAAGTCAGCGTGGCTTGCCCGGCGGCAGCTTCTTGAGCGAGTCGACCAGCCACGGCGTCAGCCATTCCACGGCCTCGGCAGTGGGATGCACACCGTCGCTGCGCATCCGGATGCCGTCCACGCGCGCGGTGTAGGCGCCGTTGGGGTTGAGCTTGGCGTTGAAGTCGAGCACCGACACGTTGGGCCGCTTGGCGGCGACGTCGCGCAGGATCGTGTTCCACGCCCGCACGCGTGACGGCTGGTCCTCGGGGTACAGGCTGCCGTCCGCGCGTTCGCCGCGGCGCGTGTAGGGCGCGGTCGTGACGACGACGCGTGCGCCGGTCGAACCGAGGATGTCCAGAGCCCGCTGTAGTTCGGCGGTGAGGTAGTCGTCGTAGGCGTCCTCACCGATGTGGGTCCAGTGGCCCTCGTGCTTGCGGTCGACGATCTCCCAGCGACCGATCATCAGCAGCACCGTGTCGGGGCGGTCGTGCCGGATGCGCTGGGTCCAGCGGGCGGGCCACGTGTCGCACTCGGGTTTCTGGTTGAGGGTCTCCCCTGCCGACCGGTACGGCCCGCCGCGCGCGATACCGCAGCCGATGGTCGTGTAGTTGCTGAACGCCAGGCCCGGCGTGGCGGGCAGATAACGCATCAACGTCCACGCGACCGAATCACCGAACACCGCGACGCTGTGGGTTCCCGGTGCCCGGCGTGCGGGCGCAGGTCCCAGAACAGGCCGTTCGGCACCCACGTCGGGCTGCACCGCGGCGGCCGACATGACGTCGGGCCCCAGCGGCGTGGGCTGCGGGGGCGTGACGGGCACGACGGTCAGGGTGACGACGGCAGCGGTCGCCGCCGTGGCCGCGGCCAGCGGCAGCATCGGCACATGCTGTGGCCGCCAGCGCCGCACGGGTTGTTCGACGAACCGCCACGACACCCACGCGAGCGCGATCGTCACCCCGAAGCGCAGCGCGACCAGCGACCATCCCGTCAGCCCCGTGCGTTCGCCGTTGAGGATCAAGAACAGCGGCCAGTGCCACAGGTAC
Source organism: Mycolicibacterium smegmatis (assembly GCF_001457595.1). GTDB lineage: Bacteria > Actinomycetota > Actinomycetes > Mycobacteriales > Mycobacteriaceae > Mycobacterium > Mycobacterium smegmatis. The sequence continues at coordinate 5,633,704 of NZ_LN831039.1, forward strand.
ACGCCGTACGAGATCGCACCGAGCGCGACGAGTGGCCGCCACCCCAGCGCCCTGGCCACCCAGCCGTACTGGTCGAGGGCGACGGGCACGATCACCAGCACCGCTGCGGCCGCGACGATGATCAGCAGGCCGTGCCGGAAGTCCTCGGCGTCGCCTGTGGCCAAGTGCGCGGCGGCGCCCAGCACGGCGAGTCCGAACACCGGGAGCACCCACGCGATCCAGCGCCGCCACCGCGCGCGGATCAGGGTCCCCGACACCGTGAGTGCCGACCAGTCGCGCACCAGCAGCGCCGCGGCCGCGGCGCCGAGCAGCAGACCCTGCGCGCGGAAGTCGGTGCCGAAGTAGACGCGGTTCAGGGTGTCGGTGTTGACGGCCACGATCGCGCAGGCCGCCGAGGCGGCCGCACCGGCCGTCGCGATCACGACCACCGCGATGCGCACGGCGCGGGCCCCGCGCCGGCGCAACAGGAGCACGGCGAACAGCACCAGGAGCGGCCAGACGAGGTAGTACTGCTCTTCGACCCCGAGTGACCAGGTGTGCTGCAGGGGCGACGGCGGCGCGCCCTGTGAGAAGTAGTCGGCCTGCTGGGCGACGAAAGCCCAGTTGGCCACCCAGAAGAACGCCGCGACGGCGTCGTCGCGCAGCGAGGTCACCGCATCGGGCGGGAACAGCTCGCGCGCGGCGACGACCGCGAGGGTCATGACGAGCAGCGCGGGCAGCAGGCGCCGGGCACGACGGATCCAGAAGCCCTTGAGGTCGACGCGGCCGGTGCGGGCGAACTCGTCGAGCAGCAACGACGTGATCAGGAATCCGCTGAGCACGAAGAAGATGTCGACGCCGATGAATCCCCCCGCCACGCCGGGCACACCGGCGTGGCCGGCCAGGACCAACAGGACCGCGATGGCCCGGATGCCGTCGAGTGCGGGGATCTCGCCGCGCGCAGGGAGGGTCCGACGGCGACCGGCAGCACGGACTGGCGCCGCAGTCACGTCATGACCTCCTGTCTGGCGTATGAGCCCAGAAGTTTAGGGGTCGGTGACGGTCGAATCCGGAAGGCGCGCCACGGGTCGGCGGTTCGCGGTTTAGGATCTGCGCAACACCCCATCGCGAAGTCCGGCCATGACTCTTTCGCCCACTGTCAAGCAGGTCGCGGCGGTCCTGACCGTCGTCGTGCCGCTGTTCGTCCCCGAAGTGGTGCTGAGCTTCACGCCGTTTCACGCCGACGCCGCGATGGTCATGGCAGGCATGCTGCCGACGGTGCTGGCCTGGGTGTTCGCTCCGCGTTACGCCGCAGGCGCGGCAGTGCTTGCGGCGCTGGCGAATACGCTCGCGGTGCTCGCGTTCGGCAACCTCGCGCTCACGGCCCTGCTGGCCGGCGCGCTCGCATTGCTGGTGGGGCTGAGTGCACGGCGCGGTCTGCACATCGTCGGGATGTTCATCGCGGTGCAACCGCTGATCACGCTCGTCGCGGGCTTCCCGACGGTCGAACTCAGCGGTCAGACGCCCGGCACCGGTGGCCAGGCGGTGCTGTGTGGGGTGTTCGCGCTGGGCGGCGGCCTGTGGGCGCTGGCGGTGGGCGCGTTGATGCTGCGCGACGAGGTGGTCGGCCCGCCCGATCCGGTGCCGGTGCCGATCGTCGGGTTCTACACCGCGGCACTGCTGTTGATGCTCGTGCCGGGCACCGTGGTGGCGGCGTCGTGGTTCCTGCACACCACCGCGGGGTGGCTGCTCGCGACGATCGTTCTGGTGACCCGCCCTACCTATGACGAGTCACGCCGCATGATCGTCGAGCGGTCGCTGGGCACGGTTGTCGGTGGTCTCGCCGCGGCCGGTGTCGCGCTGGTGGTGCAGAACGGCCTGGCACTGGTGCTTCTGGGCACCGCGGCCATGGTCGTGGCCGCGGTGCTGCAGCTCATGCATGCCCGCTACGCGTACTTCGCCGGGTTCCTCACCGCGGCCCTCGTGCTGGTCAACGCCGAACGCGCCGACGTGCTGACCACGGGCGCCGAGCGGATCCTGTGGACCGTTCTCGGTGCGCTGGCCGTGGCCGCTGTGGTGACCACGGCCGAAGCACTGCTGGGCCGCCACTCCGACAGGGCGGCGGAGGCCGCCCCGAGCCGCGCTACTTCGTGAGCGCGATGTACTTGGTGTCGAGGTACTCCTCGATGCCCTCGATACCGCCTTCGCGCCCGAACCCGGATTCCTTGATGCCGCCGAAAGGTGCTGCCGGATCGGAGATCACACCACGGTTGATCCCGACCATGCCGGACTGGATCGTCTCGGCCACGCGCAGCGCACGGTCGAGCGACTGCGTGTAGATGTAGGCGGCCAGGCCGTATTCGGTGTCGTTGGCCGCGGCGATGCCTTCTTCCTCGGTGTCGAATCCGGTGATCGGCGCGACGGGCCCGAACACCTCCTCTTTGAGGATGCGCGCGTCGGCGGGCACGTCGGCCAAAACGGTCGCGGGGTAGAAGTTGCCCGGGCCGCCCGGTGCGACGCCGCCGACCGCGACCGTCGCGCCGCGTGACACCGCGTCGGAGACGAGCTCGGTGACCGTGGCGACCTGCTTGGAGTTGATCAGCGGTCCCAGCGTCGACGACGGGTCGAGGCCCTTGCCGAGGGTGAACTCGCTCATGCGCTTGACGAGCTTCTCGGTGAACTCCTCGCGCACCGAGTTGGCGACGTGGAACCGGTTGGCCGCGGTGCACGCCTCGCCGCCGTTGCGCATCTTGGCCAGGATCGCGCCGTCGACGGCCGCGTCGACGTCGGCGTCGTCGAACACGATGAACGGCGCGTTGCCACCCAGTTCCATCGAGGTCCGCAGCAGTTTGTCCGCGGACTGCTTGACCAGCGCCTTGCCCACACCGGTCGAGCCGGTGAACGTGAGCTTGCGCAGCCGGCCGTCGTCGATGAGCGCGCCCGTGACCCCGCGCGGGTTGCTGGTGGGCAGCACCGACAGGACGCCCTTGGGCAGCCCGGCCTCGTCCATGAGCTTGGCCAGCAGCAGCATGGTCAGCGGGGTTTCCTGTGCGGGCTTGACGATCATGGTGCAGCCGGCCGCGAACGCCGGGCCCATCTTGCGGGTGCCCATGGCCAGCGGGAAGTTCCACGGCGTGATCGCGTAGCACGGGCCGACGGCCTGCTTGGTCACCAGGATCCGTCCGGTGCCCGCGGGCGCGTGCGTATAGCGGCCGTCGATGCGCACGGCCTCCTCGGAGAACCAGCGGAAGAACTCGGCGCCGTAGGCCACCTCGCCCTTGCTCTCGGGCAGCACCTTGCCCATCTCGAGCGTCATCAGCGCGGCGATGTCGTCGGCACGCTCGGTGATCTTCTCGAAGACCGACCGCAGGATCTCGCCCCGCGTGCGCGCAGGCGTCGCGGCCCACTCGTCCTGCACGGCGCATGCCGCGTCGAGTGCGGCGATCGCATCCTCGGCGGTGGCATCGGCGACCGCGGTGATCACCTGATCGTCGCTCGGATCGAGCACGTTGAACGTCGACGCGGCCTTCTGCTCCTCACCACCGATCCACAGTCCGGTGGGGACGGATGAAATCAGGTCTTCGATGCGCATACATCCATCATGTACACCCTCGACACGTTCACCGCACTAAGGTCGACACAATGAGCGCTGACATCACCGAAACTCCCGCATGGCAGGCTTTGTCGGACCACCACGCCGAGATCGGCGACCGGCATCTGACAGAACTGTTTGCTGACGATCCCGCGCGGGGAACCGAGTTGGCGTTGACCGTCGGGGATCTCTACATCGACTACAGCAAGCACCGCGTCACGCGGCGCACCCTGGACCTGCTCGTCGACCTGGCGCGCGCGGCCGGGTTGGAGGAGCGCCGGGATGCGATGTTCGCCGGCGAGCACATCAACACCTCCGAGGACCGCGCGGTGCTGCACACCGCGCTGCGCCTGCCGCGGGACGCCAAGCTGGTGGTGGACGGTCAGGACGTGGTCGCCGATGTGCACGACGTGCTGGACCGCATGGGCGATTTCACCGACCGGTTGCGCAGCGGAGAGTGGACCGGCGCCACCGGCGAACGCATCACCACGGTGGTCAACATCGGCATCGGCGGCTCGGATCTGGGTCCGGTGATGGTGTACGACGCGCTGCGCCATTACGCCGACGCCGGCATCTCGGCGCGCTTCGTGTCCAACGTCGACCCCGCCGATCTGGTCGCCAAACTCGACGGCCTGGATCCGGCGAAGACGTTGTTCATCGTCGCCTCCAAGACGTTCTCGACGCTGGAGACGCTGACCAATGCGACGGCGGCGCGGCGCTGGCTCACCGACGCCCTGGGTGACGCCGCGGTGGCCAAGCATTTCGTCGCGGTGTCCACCAACAAGAAGCTGGTCGACGAGTTCGGCATCAACACCGACAACATGTTCGGGTTCTGGGACTGGGTGGGCGGGCGCTACTCGGTGGACAGTGCGATCGGGTTGAGCGTGATGGCCGTGATCGGCAAGGAACGCTTCGCCGAGTTCCTGGCCGGGTTCCACATCGTCGACGAGCACTTCCGCACCGCCCCGCTGCACCAGAACGCTCCGGCGCTGCTGGGGCTGATCGGGCTGTGGTACTCGAATTTCTTTGGCGCGCAATCCCGTGCGGTGCTGCCCTACTCCAACGACCTGTCACGGTTCGCGGCGTACCTGCAGCAGTTGACCATGGAATCCAACGGCAAGTCGGTACGCGCCGACGGCACACCGGTGTCCACCGACACCGGTGAGATCTTCTGGGGCGAGCCGGGCACCAACGGCCAGCACGCCTTCTACCAGTTGCTGCACCAGGGCACCCGACTGGTGCCCGCGGACTTCATCGGGTTCTCCCAGCCCACCGACGACCTGCCCACGGCCGATGGCACCGGCAGCATGCACGACCTGCTGATGAGCAACTTCTTCGCCCAGACCCAGGTGCTGGCATTCGGAAAGACCGCCGACGCAATAGCTTCCGAGGGCACCCCCGCAGATGTGGTGCCGCACAAGGTGATGCCCGGCAACCGGCCCACCACCAGCATCCTCGCCACCAAGCTCACCCCGTCGGTCGTCGGGCAGTTGATCGCCCTCTACGAACATCAGGTGTTCACCGAAGGCGTGATCTGGGGCATCGACTCGTTCGACCAGTGGGGCGTGGAACTGGGCAAGACGCAGGCCAAGGCCCTGCTCCCGGTTCTGACCGGCGACAAATCTCCTGCCGCGCAGTCGGATACGTCCACCGACGCCCTGGTGCGGCGCTACCGGACCGAACGGGGCCGGCCCGCTTAGGCTTCGGCGTCGGCTTCTGCGTCCGAACGCCTGGTCCAGCCCAGGATCATCGCGGGCAGGCAGCTGCCGATCATCAAGGCCGCCAAGGCCATCAGCGCACCGGCATAGGCCAGGTCGCGGATGGTCTTGGCGTCGGCGCCGGTCAGCTGCGTCGACACGATGATCAGGAAGAAGATCGGTACCAGCATCAGCGACTGGATGACGGTCAGCCCGATGGACCGTGCGCTGTTGCGCTGCGCGATCTCATATTCGTCGAGTGTCGCACTGGGAGCGTCACTTTGACGCCCCAGCACAATCTGCAACATCAACCAGACCGGGAAGAACACTGCGACCGCAGGCAGCCACATCAACGCGGCCTGCCGAAAACCCGTGGCGCACAACACACTCGTGATCACCATGAGTGCGAGCGAGGCGGCCAGCACACCGACGAGCAGGCGGCGACGGCCCTGTGTGCGCCAGCCGGGCAGCGAGTTGGCGTATGTGCTCTGGTGTTTGAGAAAGCGGCCCGTCCGGTGGTCCTGGTACCGGTCGATGAGCGTCGGCTTCGGGGTGGTGCGCGTCGATCTAGTCATCAGCACTTCCTTCCGGTTGGCCCGTTCTCCCATAGAGCTCGGTGGACAGCGGAGTGAAGGCGGTGCGTGAGAACACCGCCTCCACCGGCAGGCCGAACACGTCGCAGATGCGGAACGCCAGATCGAGGCTGGGGTAATGGTCGCCTCGCTCCAGCGCTCCGACCGTCTGCGGATTGACGTTGATCAGGCCCGCAAGCTCCGCTCGGCTCATCCGCCGCTCGGCGCGTAGCACCGCGATGCGGTTGTAGATGGGGAGAGTTTCCCCGCGCCTCACCGGACTCATGCAACACATTGTTGGGAAAACCCAACAATGTGTCAACATGATCCATGGAATTGTTTGGCCGTCCGAAAGGAAGTTGCTGTTCAGGCCCTTACGGGGCGGGGATGGTGGCGCATCCGACGTTCGGGATGCAACCGCTGGCGCCACCGGGTCCGGCCGTACCACCCGGGCCACCGGGGATCACGCCGGTCGCACCGTCAGGTCCGGCGGTACCGGCCGGTCCACCGGGGATGGAGCCCGTTGCGCCGTCGGGTCCTGCGGCACCTCCCGGACCACCGGGGATGGCACCGCTGGCGCCGCCCGGTCCGGCCGTGCCACCCGGACCACCGGGGATCTGACCGGTCGCGCCGCCGGGACCGGCGGTGCCGATGTCCGAGCACGGTGTGCCGTCAGCGTTGACACACGGCGGCGGGGCCGGCTCGGCCATCGCCATGGGAGCAAAGGCCAGAGCCCCTGCCGCCGCGCCTGCAAAAATCATCGAGGTGAGCGTCTTTGAGGTCATGCATGAGGTCTACCCAGCCTTCACGCATGTCGAAACGCACAACAGGCGAACTATGCGAAGCGCTTGGTGTACTTAGGTGGCAACAGCCGCATGACCTGGGTCAGCGGCGCCCACGGCCAGCGCGGCACGACGGCGCGCCCCTTCTCCTTCTCGATGGCCTCGACCATGGCGCGCACGCCGGTCTCGTTGTCGACCATGAGCATCGTCGAGTTGGCCTTGGCCGTCATCTCGGATTCGATGTACCCCGGTTCGACGACCGTGACCCTGATGGGGCCCTTGTCGTACTCCGCGCGCAGGGACTCGCCCAGCGACGTCATACCGGCCTTGCTCGCACAGTAGGCGGCCTTGCCGCCGGGGACACCCGTGTTGCCCAGCACCGAGGAGATCAGCACCAGGTGTCCACCGCCTGCCTTCTTGAACATCTCCAGTGCGGCCTCGATCTGCACCAGACCGGCGACCAGGTTGGTCTCGAGCGTGGCCTTGTTGGCCCACGGCTTGCCCTCGCCCAGCGGCCAGCCCTTGCCGATGCCCGCGTTGACGATGACGCGGTCGATACCGCCGAGTTCCTCGGACAGTTCGTTGAACACCCGGGGCACGGCCTCGTGATCGTTGACGTCCAGCGCGGCGATGGCCACCTTGATGTACGGGTGTCGGTCGGCGATCTCGGCCTTGAGCTCCTCCAGACGATCCGTGCGGCGCGCGCACAGCGCCAGGTTGCGGCCTCTGGCTGCGAATTGACGGGCCATACCGGCGCCCAGGCCTGAGCTGGCACCGGTGATGAGGATGTTCTGACGGGTCACCGCAGCAGGATAACCGGGTTAGACAACTGTCAAGAATCCGCCCGCTATTTGAGCAGGCGCGACATCCGCCGGTCGGCCAGCACCTTACCGCCGGTCTGGCAGGTCGGGCAGTACTGGAAGGACTTGTCGGCGAACGAGACCTCCCGCACGGTGTCGCCGCACACCGGGCACGGCAGGCCGGTGCGCGCGTGGACCCGTAGGCCCGAGCGTTTCTCGCCCTTCAACGTCGCGGCCTGCTGCCCCACCGAGCGGCTCACGGCATCGGTGAGCACCGTGATCATGGCGTCGTGCAGCGCACCGAGTTGCGCATCGGTGAGCTTGCCCGCGGTCGCGAACGGCGACAGCTTGGCCACGTGCAGGATCTCGTCACTGTAGGCGTTGCCGATGCCCGCCATCACCTTCTGGTCGGTGATCACGGTCTTGATGCGCCCGGAGTTGCCCGCGAGCACCCCGGCCAGGGCCGTCGAATCCAGCGACAGCGCGTCGGGACCGAGACTCGCGATCTGCGGGACGTCCATCGGATCGCGGACCACCCACACCGCGAGCCGCTTCTGCGTGCCCGCCTCGGTGAGGTCGAAGCCCTGGGAGTCCCCCAAATGCACGCGCAGGGCGATCGGCCCCTTCCCCGGCTTGAGCGGCGTGGGTGCGAGTTTGTCCGACCACCGCAGCCACCCCGCGCGTGACAGGTGCGTGATGAGGTGCAGCGGCGCGCCGCCGGATTCGACTTCCATACCGAGGTACTTGCCCCAGCGATGGGCCGCCGTGACGGTGCTGCCGTGCAGCGCCGCGACCGGCGGATCGAACGTCTTGAGCACCGACAACGCGGACACGTCGACGCGTGACACCACCCGGCCGACCGCGTGCCGGCGCAGGTGATCGGCCAGTGCCTCGACCTCGGGCAGTTCGGGCATGCCTTCCAGTGTGTCAGCCGAACGCCGACCATGCTGGTAACCATGTCCGAACGGCACGCGCCGGAACCCGTCGGTAATCCCCTGCGCGGCATCTTCGTGGTCAACCGGGTCGCGGGGCGCTGGCCGTTCGCGCTGCGTGCGGCGATCTGCATGGCGGTGCCGGTGCTGGTCGGCTGGTCGGCCGGGAACACGTCCGCCGGCCTGATCGCCACCATCGGCGGGTTCACGTCGCTCTACGGCAGCGGACGGCCCTACCTCAATCGCGGTGTGTTCCTCGGCGGCGTGGCGGTGACGTTCGCGGTGGTGGTGGCCCTCGGCGACTGGGCGTCGCGGCACGTGTGGCTCGGCGTGGCCACAGTGACCGTGATCGCGATGGTCACGGTGCTGGTGTGCCACGCGTTGTCGGTCGGGCCGCCAGGGGCGTACATGTTCGTGCTGGCCTGCGCGGCGGGGACCGGCGCGCCCGGCACCGCCGACCTGGGCCCGGTGCGGATGGCGTTGCTGGTGCTCGCGGGTGGATCGTTCGCGTGGTGCGTGCACATGCTGGGTGCCCTGATCCGCCCGCGCGGTCCGGAGAGGGCCGCGGTGCGCGACGCCGCGCTGGCGATCGCCGAGTACATCGACAGCATCGGCGGCGACGCGAATGCCGAAGGGCAGGCCCGCCACCGCGCGGCCACGCTGCTGCACACCGCATGGGTGACGCTCGTGACGTTCCAGCCCGTGCAACCGAAACCCGATCAGGCGCTGTACCGGCTGCGGGTGGTCAACCGGCGGTTGCATGTGCTTTTAGCCGACGCGATGCGCGCCGCCGACGCAGGCACCGCTCCCCCACCCGGCGGTGCCGCGTTCGCCCGCGAACTCGCGGCCATCCCCCCGCTCACCGATGAGCATGGCGCTGAAGGCGTTCCGCTCGGCAGGCCCGGCGCGGGCCAACTGCTGCGCCAGGCGCTGCGCCCGGGGTCGATGTCGCTGCGACTGGCCGCGAGAGTCGCTGTGGCCGTGGCGATCTCAGGGGCCATCGCGGTCGGGTTCGCCGAGGCGCTCGCGATCGACCGCGCCTACTGGGCGATGGCCGCGGCAGTGCTCATGCTGCACCAGGGTTTCGCGTGGGTGCGCACCGTGACCCGCAGCGTCGAACGCATGGTGGGCACATGGCTGGGCCTCGGTGTCGCGGGCGCGATCCTCGCGGTGCATCCGCAGGGCGTCTGGCTCGCGCTGACCATCGGGGTGCTGCAGTTCGTCATCGAGATGTACGTGGTGCGCAACTACACCCTGGCCGTCGTGTTCATCACCCCGGCCGCGCTGACCATCTCGTCCGGCGGTGCGGCGATCACCGATCTCGGTGCGCTCCTGTGGGCCCGCGGTGTGGACACGCTGATCGGTTGTGCGGTGGCGCTTCTCGCCTACCGGGCGACGCAGCGAATGCGCGCCCCGACGGCATTGTCGACGGCGATCACGCGGACCCTCGACGCGGTCGACGCGACCCTGCCCCACCTCGGCGCCGGCGCGGCGACCACCGGTGCGGCCCGCACCCACCGCCGCGACCTCCACGTGCGCGCGATGGCGCTGCTGCCGTCATACGACGCCGCGGTCGGCGGTTCGGCCGCCCAACGGCGCGCGGCAGAACGGTTGTGGCCCACGGTCGTCGCCGCCGAGCAGCTGGCGTACCGCACGCTGGCGGCGTGCTGGGCACTCGAACGCGACGGCGACGTCGACGCGGCGCGCGACACTGCCGACGCACTGGCCGAGCAGGCCTCAGACGTTCGCGGCCGCCTTGACGAGGGACAGTAGCCAACTGACGACCGACAGCACGATGGCCGCCCAGATCGCGGTCCACCAGAAGTCGTCGATGTGCAGACCCCAGTGCGTGGTGTGGTCGGTGATCTGCGACGTGATCCACAGCATCAGCGCGTTGATGACGATGTGGAACAGTCCGAGCGTGAGGATGTAGAGCGGGATCGACAGGATCTGCACGATCGGCTTGATGATCGCGTTGACCAACCCGAAGATCACCGCGACCACGAAGATGATGCCGACCCGTGTCAGCGTCGAGTCACCACCGACGAAGCTCATCCCCGGGACGATGAGAGTGACCACCCAGAGCGCGAATCCGGTCAGTGCGGCGCGCAACAGAAATGAGCTCATGATGGCTCAGTCTGCCGAGCGCAGCAGGTAGGTGTCCATGATCCAGCCGTGGCGTGTCCTGGCCTCGGCGCGCATGCGCACGATGTCCTCTGCCACGTCGCCGACCGTGCCGGCCACCAAAAGTTCGTCGGGCGTGCCCAGATAGGCGCCCCACCAGATCCGCGTGCGCGGATCGCACGTGCGGAACGAGCAGTCCGCGTCGAGCATCACCACGGCGCTGCCGGTCAGGCCGTGCTCGCGAAGGCGCCGGCCGGTGGTGATCAGGACCGGTTCGCCGACGTCGTTGAGCGGGATGCGGTGACGCGCCGTGAGTGCCTGGATCGCGGTCACACCGGGAATCACGTCGTAGTCGAATTCGACGTGCTCGCCGACCATCTCGAGGATGCGCAGGGTGCTGTCGTACAGCGACGGGTCGCCCCACGCCAGGAACGCGCCCACGCCGTCGGGTCCGAGTTCGCTCTCGATCGCGCGCGCCCAGATGCGTGCGCGTTCGGCATGCCAGTCCGCGACGATCTGCCGGTAGTCACCATCTTCGGCCCGTTTCGGGTCGGCGAGTTCGACGAAGCGGTAACGGGCCTCGGTGATGAACCGCTCGCAGATCAACCGCCGCAGCGCCACCAGTTCGTCCTTCGATTGGCCCTTGTCCATGGCGAAGAACACCTCGGTGTCGTTGAGCGCGGCGACGGCCTGCGCGGTGACGTAGTCCGGATCTCCGGCTCCGATACCGATGACGTGGATGCGACGCACACGCGAAGGCTAACGACCCGACCGTCGTTACCCCAAGTACCCGGTACCGCTGGTATTGACTTGTCGATCTTCCTTGCCTACCTTCGAAGTAGGAACCCGACGAAGGGAACGTCAACGGTGACCACTTCGGTTCGATCTGCCGCCACCCGCGATGAGTACGCCGAACGCCTGCTGAAGGGCTCGGTGAAGAGGTCTTATGCCCCGGTCGTCGACATCGAATGGGACACGCCGCTGGAGCCCGACAAGTTCTTCCTGCCGCCCAAGCTCGTGTCGCTGTACGGAACACCGTTGTGGGAGAGCATGTCCCGCGAACAGCAGATCGAACTGTCGCGCCAGGAGCTGGCCAACACCCTGTCGGCGGGCATCTGGTTCGAGAACATCCTCAACCAGGCGCTGTTGCGCAAGATGATGCACCAGGACCCGACGGCCCGCGCGACGCACTACGAGCTCACCGAACTCGGCGACGAGACCCGGCACATGGTGATGTTCGGCCGGGCCATCGAGCGCATAGGCGCCAAACCGGTCCGCCCGCGGCTGTACCAGCGCATGATCATCAACACGCTGCCGTTCTTCTTCCGCGGTTCGGTGTTGTGGGTGGCCGCGCTGATCGGCGAGGAGATCTTCGATTCACTGCAGCGGCAGATGATGGACGATCCCGAACTCCAGCCGTTCGTGCAGCGGGTCATGCGCATCCACGTCACCGAGGAAGCGCGGCACATCCAGTTCGCGCGCGACGGCCTGCGCAAGCGCACGTCGGACATGGGGTGGCCCACGCGCGTGTGGGTGAGCAACCTCAACGGCCTCGGCGGCCTGTTCTTCCGCCACCTGTTCAGCCACCCGATCCAGTACCGGCGCGCAGGCCTCGACGGCCGCGCGGGCCGGCGCCTCGCCAGGGCCAGCGCACACCGCCATGAGGTGCAGGTCGCCGGGTTCGCCCCGCTTGCGGCGTTCCTCGAGGAGGTCGGCCTGATGGGCCGCATCGGGCGACGGATGTGGCGGCGCTCCGGATTCCTGCCGCAGGACCACACCCCCACCGTGCGTCACCGCGGCATCGCCGCGGGGACCGAACCCGCGATCGACGAGGACGTGTACGACGGCTTCGCGGTCCTCGACAACGGCGATCGTGACAGCCGGGTCCGTGTCCGTCTGACCGGCCACCTCGACCCGATCGACGGCCGGTACCACTGGCAGGGCTCGATACTCGACGCCGACATGGTCGCGGGCACCGGGCCCGTGCGGTTGACCATCGGGCAGCGCAGTGCCGACGCGCGCATCGTCGAACGCACGGCCCAGAGCACGTACACCATCGCCGGTGTCGGCGAACCCCCGTTCACGCTCGCCGAGTAAGAGCGCAACGCCCGAGCGCTACCACCTGCGTCATCACTCCCGCGGTTTCAGGGATTGCCCGTCGGCGACGTTTCCTGCGCGCATACTTGGGTAACAAGAGCCCGCGGGGGGCGATATGACAAATTTCGATTCAAAGCACGGGGTGGTCGCGATCGGCGCATCGGCCGGTGGTGTGGAAGCGTTGACTCGGTTGGCTGCCAACCTGTCTCGCGATCTTTCCTATGCCGTCGTGGTAGTCCTCCACATGCCTGCCAATGCACCCAGCGTGCTGGCCAGAATTCTCGATCGCGCAGGGCCACTCCCGGCGGTCACCGCTGTCGACGGCGCCTCCCTGGAGGCAGGCACGATCCACGTCGCCCGGCCCGGCCGCCACCTGATGGTGCACGACGGACACGTCGTGCTCAGCGAAGGACCCACCGAGAACGGGCACCGTCCCGCGGTGAATGCACTTTTCCGATCGGTCGCGCTGGCGTAGGGCCCACGTGTGATCGGCGTCCTGTTGTCGGGGGTGCTCGACGACGGTGTTCTCGGTGCCGCGGCCATCAAGAGACGCGGCGGGCTGGTGATCGCGCAGTCGCCGACAGACGCGCTGTTCCCCGCGATGCCGACGAACGCCATGCATGCCGGGGTGGTCGACCATGTTGCGGACGCGGCCGACATGGGTGGGCTGATAAAGCAGCTGAGCGAGCGGACGATCGAGGAGCGCGACATGGAGCCCGACGATTCCATGGAACTGGAGAACCGCATCGCCATGGCCGGCAGGTTCTCGACCGATTTCGATTCCGAGGCGCTCGGTCCCCCCTCCGGTTACATCTGCCCGGACTGCAACGGGTCACTGTCGACCGTCAGCGAGGGCAACTTCCGCTGCCGCGTGGGGCACGCCTGGACCGCGGACGCGCTGCTGCGGGCGCGGGACCAGGAGGTCGAGGGCGCGCTGTGGGTCGCGCTGCGCAGCCTGGAGGAGAAGGCGAAGCTGTCGAGGAAGCTCGCGGAGAAGGCCGGCGCAGGGCTGATGGCGCGGCGGTATGAAGAACTCGCCACAGAGGCCGAGCACGCGGTGTCGGTGCTCAGTGAACGGCTGGCGGAGGTGGGCAGGCAAGTGGGGGACCTCGGTGACCAGATCACGTAGTCCGATCACCATCTCGGTCACCTCCCGCGGCGAGATCACCCTGCTGACCGTCGACGGTGTCCTGGACAGCACCACGTACCGCGAAGTGCGCGACACGGTGATCAAAGCCGCGTTGTCCGAACCGCGCGCGGTGGTGGTCAACGTCAGCAGGCTCGTGGTCCCCACCGAAACGGCGTGGTCGGTGTTCACCAGCGCCCGGTGGCACGTGTGCGTGTGGCCGGATGTCCCGGTGTTGCTCGTATGCGATCATCAGCAGGGTCGTGCCTCCCTATGGCGCAACGGAATTCAACGCTACGTTCCGGTGTGCTCGACACTGGACGAGGCGTGCGCGACGGTGCTCGCCGATCGCATGAGCCCACTGCGCCGCCGAGCGCGCGCGCATCTGCCCGCCGTGCACTCCAGTGTTCGACGGTCGCGGGAATTGGTCACCGACTGGCTGCTCAACTGGTCGCTGACCAAATACATCCCGGTGACCTGCGTGGTCACCGACGCCCTGGTGGAGAACGTCCTGGAGCACACCCTGAGCGCGCCGAAGATCATGCTCGAGAACCGAGGTGACACCGTCAGCATCGCCGTGGAGGACGAGAGCCCGGCACCGGCGGTACGTCACGAGGATCCCTACCGTGGCGGCGGCAGGTTGTCGGGCCTGGCCCTGGTGGCCAGCATCGCCCGGTCCTGGGGTTGCACACCGACCACGACCGGAAAAACGGTTTGGGCGCTGATCGGTCCCGAGAGTTGCTTCTGACCGCTAGTAAGGTCACAGTCGCGACACACCGCGGGCGATGGGATGAGATGGAACAGGCCGACGAATCGTTCGAAGCACTGCTGCGCTACATGCGTGACTCGCGTGGGTTCGACTTCACCGGTTACAAACGCACATCGTTGATGCGCCGCGTGCGGCACCGCATGGACCAGGCGGGTCACGACACGTTCGAGGAATACCTCGACGTATTGCAGGCCAGTTCCGACGAGTTCTCGGCGCTGTTCAACACGATCCTCATCAACGTCACGGCGTTCTTCCGCGATCCGGAGGCGTGGGAGTTCATCCGCAGTGACGTGATCCCGCGCATGCTCGCCGAACGCGGACCCGACGACCCCATCCGGGTCTGGAGCGCCGGTTGCGCGTCCGGGCAGGAGGCGTAGACGCTGGCGATGCTGCTCGCCGAGGCGCTCGGACCCGACGCCTTCCGTCAGCGCGTCAAGATCTACGCCACCGATGTCGACGAGGACGCGCTCACCGAGGCACGCGCCGCCTCGTACGACGCGAGAGCCGTCGAATCGGTGCCGCCGACGCTGTTGTCGACGTACTTCGAACATGTCAACGGCCGCTACGTCTTTCACAAGGACCTGCGACGCGCGGTGATCTTCGGCCGCAACGATCTGGTGAAGGACGCACCCATCTCGCGGGTCGACCTTCTCGTGTGCCGCAACACGCTGATGTATCTCAATGCCGAGACACAGCGAAACGTCATCAGCCGCTTGCACTTTGCGCTCGGGGCACAGGGGACGCTGTTCCTCGGCCACGCCGAGATGCTGCTGAGCCATGCCGACCGGTTCGCGCCGCTGAACCTCAAGCACCGGATCTTCCGCAAGGCCGCGGGGTCGCATTCAGGCATCGAACGTTACGACCCGACCGCCGCGATGTACGACCGTCACGGCGACCTGCCCGGGCTCACCACGGTGCGGGACCTGGCCTTCCGCGCCAGCCCTGTCGCGCAGATCGTGGTGACCGGCGAGGACACCGTCGCGATGATCAACCAGCAGGCCGAGTCCATTTTCGGGCTCTCGGCCCGAGACATCGGGCGTCTGCTGCGCGACCTCGAGATCTCCTACCGGCCGGTCGAACTGCGCGCCTACATCGAGCAGTGCAAGGTCGAGCGCCGATCCGCTCGCATCCAGGACGTGAAGTGGCAGCGTCCTGGCTCGGAGACCGTGTGGTTCGAGATTCACGTGAACCCACTCGTGGACAACGAGAACGGCTTGCTCGGTGTGTCCATCGTGTTCTTCGACGTCTCGGCCACCCGCGCGCTGGTCGACAAGGTTGTCCAGACCAACCGCCAGCTCGAGGCGGCCTACGAGGAACTGCAGTCCACCAACGAAGAGCTTGAGACCACCAACGAGGAACTTCAGTCGACGGTGGAGGAACTGGAGACCACCAACGAGGAACTCCAGTCCACCAACGAAGAACTCGAGACCATGAACGAGGAGTTGCAGTCCACCAACGACGAACTGCACACCATCAACGACACGCTGCGTGACCGCAGCATCGAACTCGAGGACGCACGGACCTTCCTCGATTCGATGGTGAACTCGATCCAGCTGGGGATGGTGGTCGTCGACCGCGAGATGCACGTGGTGGTGTGGAACCGGCACTGCGAGGACCTGTGGGGTCTGCGCGCCGACGAGACCGTGGGAACCCCGTTGACGTCGCTGGACATCGGCCTGCCGCTCGATCAGGTGCGGCCGCTGATCGGGAACGCCTTCGTCGACGCCGGCGACCCGGGCGAGGTCGTCGTCGATGCGGTCAACCGGCGCGGACGTGCCGCGCGCATCCGGGTCACGTGCGCGCCGTTCCGGTCCCCCGAGGGCGGCGTGAAGGGTGCCTTGTTGTTGATGGAGGACCAGCTCGCGGCGCACTCCTAGCCTGCGTCACCCGCGGCCTCGTCGGCGACGGCAGCCGCTGCGTGCCGCTCGGCTTCGGCGCGGTGTACCTCGGCGGCGTTCTGGTGCATATCTGCTTCGTCGTCGTCGGCCGTGAGGGCGGCCTGCTCGTGCATCGCTGCCGCGCGCAGGTGAGCTGCTCTGGCATCCATGTGCCGCCGAGCGGCCGAGTGATGCGCGTCCAGCGCATGCTGCCTGGCCTGTTCTGCGCGTTTCCTGGCCGTTGCGACGTCATCAGCTGTCGAAGCTCGACCCTGCACAAGTGCGGTGCGGCGCTCTGCGAGCTCCTTCGCCCTCACGTCTGCAGCTTTGGCACGCGCCTCGTGTGTGGCGTCGTGAGGATCACTGGGTGCTGACATCGGCCGGCCGTTCAGCGGTGGTGACGATCTCGCGCGCGACGTCCACCAGGGGTGTGTTGGCGCCCTGCGAAAGCTTCTTGAGGACTTCGAACGCCTGCCCGGCGTCGATCCGGTACCGCTCCATGAGCATGCCCTTGGCCTGGCCGATGAGATCGCGTGATGCCAGAGCGCTGCGGAACTGTTCGTCGCGGCGCATCAGGCTCCACATGAGCGCGGCGTGCGTCGCGATGATCAGACCCGACTCCACGGCCTCGGCATCGAAGGCGCCCGCGGTCTCGGAGTAGAAGTTCAGCGCGCCCATGGTCTGGTTGTCGGCGTAGAGCTGGAACGCGACGACCGAGCGGATCGGCGTCTCTAACAGCGCCTGGCGGCAGTACGCGGGCCAACGCTGCTCGGACTCCATGTCGTCGATCCGGATGACGTGCTGTTCCCACGCCGCGGCGAGGCATGGCCCGTTTTCGACACGCTGCTGGATCTCGTCGAGGATCTCCGGGTACTCGCCGGTGGCTGCGGCCGTACGGACCTTTCCGTCGCGTCCGGCGATCGTGATACCCGCGTACTGAGCGCCGGCGACATATTCGACGGCGCTCTCGGTGAGCTCGCCCAGTACGGCGTCGACGTCGGTCGCGCGACGTGTGTGCACGTCGCGGATCAGATTGCTGATCTGCTGCGAGATCGCCTCGTTCTGGCTCACCGACATGTTCCACTCCGGTCGACATCGATCGATCAAGGATAACGTGGCCTGCGGGTATTCCGATCCGACCACACCGAATTTAGAACACGTTCTAGTGTGTGCATATGCGGTTCACATATGCCGAAGCAATGACCGATCCCACCTACTACATCCCGCTCGCGCAAGCGGCCGAGGCCGCCGGATACGACGCCATGACCATTCCGGACAGCGTCGCCTATCCGCTCGAATCCGACTCCAAGTACCCGTACACCCCCGACGGCAACCGCGAGTTCCTCGACGGCAAGGCGTTCATCGAGGCGTTCGTGCTGGCGTCGGCCCTGTGCGCGGCGACCACGACGCTGAACTTCAACTTCTTCGTGCTCAAGCTGCCGATCCGCCCGCCTGCCCTGGTGGCCAAACAGGCCGGATCGCTCAACGCACTGTTCGACAACCGTCTGGGTCTCGGCGTCGGCACCAGCCCGTGGCCCGAGGATTACGAGTTGATGGGCGTGCCGTTCGCCAAACGCGGCAAACGCATGGACGAGTGCATCGACATCATCCGCGGGCTGACCACCGGCGAGTACTTCGAGTACCACGGCGAGTTCTACGACATCGCCAAGACCAAGATGACACCAGCGCCGTCCAAGCCCGTGCCGATCCTGGTCGGTGGCCACGCCGACGCCGCGCTGCGCCGTGCCGCACGCTGCGACGGTTGGATGCACGGCGGCGGCGAGCCCGAGGAACTCGACCGACTCCTCGCGCGGCTCAAGCAGTTCCGTGAAGAGCACGCCGAAAAGACCGGCGAGGCACCGAGTGAGGACTTCCAGATCCACGTCATCTCGATCGACGCGTTCACCGTCGACGGCATCAAACGCCTTGAGGACAAAGGCGTCACGGATGTCATCGTCGGCTTCCGCATCCCCTACATCGAGGGCCAGGACACCGAGCCGCTGGACAAGAAGATCCGCAACCTCGAGTGGTTCGCCGAGAACGTGATCGCCAAGGTGTGAGTTCCAGGCTGTAGAGGTCACGGGCGACGGGCCGGTGTAATCCGAACCACGTTCATTTGTCGGAACATCGGCCCGCCCGCTAGCGTTGCACGCGTTGTTCTCGCCAACGCCGTCCGAGAGCTCAGGAGAATTCCCCAGCAATCGGAAGAGCTGTATTTGATGACGACGTCCCTGCAACCGAACCGGCCCGCCTCGGTCGTCGCCACCGACACCACCGTTCGGTGGCTTGCGGTGTTCGCACTGGCGCTCGGTGGTTTCGGCATCGGGACCGCCGAGTTCGTCGCGATGGGCCTGCTGCCCGACATCGCGACCGGTTTCGGCATCACCGAGCCGACCGCGGGTCACGTCATATCGGCCTATGCCCTCGGCGTCGTGGTCGGTGCGCCGGTGCTCGCCGCGGTGACCGCCCGCGTGCCACGCCGGGTGTTGCTGCTCGGCCTCATGGCGGTGTTCACGCTCGGCAATGTCGCGAGCATGGTCGCGCCGTCGTACCCGACCCTCGTGGTCGCGCGCTTCGTCGCGGGCCTGCCGCACGGCGCGTACTTCGGTGTCGCCGCGCTCGCGGCCGCGCACCTGATGGGCCCCGCCAACCGCGCCAAGGCCGTCGCGCACGTGCTGTCCGGCCTGACGATCGCCACGGTCCTGGGCGTGCCGATGGCCTCGTGGCTCGGCCAGGCGCTCGGCTGGCGCAGCGCGTTCGGGCTCGTGGTGTTCGTCGGCGTGCTGACGCTGGCCGCACTGTGGTTCTGGCTGCCCGAACAGTTGCGCACCATGCACATCTCCAGCCCCCTGACCGAACTCGGCGCGCTGCGCCGCCCGCAGGTGTGGCTCGCGGTGCTCGTCGGCATGATCGGCTTCGGCGGCATGTTCGCCGTGTACACCTACATCAGCACCACGATGACCGACGTCGCCGGCCTGTCACGCGGGCTCGTGCCGCTCGCGCTCATGGTCTTCGGCTTCGGCATGGTGATCGGCAACCTGCTCGGCGGACGGTTGGCCGACCTCTCGGTGGTCCGCGCCCTGTACGTGTCGCTGGCAGCCCTCGGGATCTTGCTCGCGGTGTTCGTGGCGGCCTCGCATCATCCGTGGTCGGCGCTGCTGGTCCTGTTCGGCATCGGCGTCGCCGGTTCCGCGGTGGGCCCCGCGTTGCAGACGCGACTCATGGACGTCGCGCACGACGCGCAGACGCTCGCCGCCGCGCTCAACCACTCCGCGCTCAACATCGGCAATGCGACCGGTGCATGGGTCGGTGGGCTGGTGATCGCCGCGGGCTTCGGTTACACCGCACCAGCCGCCGCGGGTGCGGTGCTCGCGGTCGGCGGTCTGCTGGTGCTCACGCTGTCGGTCGCGGTGCAGCGCCGCTCGAAGACCTGAGCTCGACTATCTGAGCTGGTCCTCGCATCTGGAGGTCAACCCCGAGAAGTGCACGGCGGGCATGCCGTCGACCGTCGTGAAGTCGGTGCCCGGCGCCCACTCGGCACCAGGGGTGATCCATGGCGGCACGTCGTGCGGGTATGCGATGGTCAGGTCGGAGTAGAACCGCGCGTTCGCCGGGCACGTCGGGCTTTCCGACGGTTGCGGGTTCCAGGCATGCACCACAACGGGATTCAGCAGCCGCCTGCCCTCGGCACAGTTCGGCTGGCATTCGATCGCGTTGTCGACGCCGGTGCCGCGCGCTCCGTCCGGACCCCACTGGGTCCACGTCATCTCCTGCAGCACGCCGGTCTTGTCGCAGTTGTAGTCGAACACCTCGGGCCGCTGCGGCAGCGGATGCTCCGGGTCGTAGCACATGCCGATCGCGTACACCTCGTTCTCGGGGATCGTGCCGCTGTCGGGTGCCACGGGTTCCGCCGAGGCCGGCCCGGCCGACAACATCAGGGCGGCGACGGCCGCAGCGGTCACAGCCGAAGTCACAGCTGTCGACTCAGCGAAGTGGCGGGTCATGTGTCACTCCTCGTTGCGGCTCTCGTAACCACACTTACGGCTTTCCGGTCGACGGGGATGCTAGCAACCCGCCGGAGAGTACGCAGCACGTTCGAAAACTGCTGAGAAAAACATGTGAATTCGCGGAATTTTCTTCAGCCTTCCGAAATTGCAGTCAGTAGACGGTGATCGGGCGAGCGGGATTCCCGATCCGTCTGAAAAGAAGGGTTGGAAATGAGTTCGGAGAAGACGAAGAGATACACTCTCGGCGCCCTCGGGATGGGCGCCATTGCTTCGGCGGCCCTCTGTATGGCGGGCACCGCTTCGGCCGCACCGACAGAGCAGTCGGTGGAACAAACCGTGAAGAGCCTTCAGACCAGCGGCTATCACGTCATCGTCAACAAGACCGGCGCCGCTCCCCTGTCCAGTTGCAAGGTGGTCGGGGTCCGCCCGGGCCAGACGCACTCCACCAATGATTCGCGGGGCGGGGGCTCCATCAAAACCACGATCATCTCGCAGACCGTCTATGTCGACGTCGCCTGCTGATCGGGAATAACCACCGGCGTGCATTTGTTGCAGCAATTCAAACCGTAATGCGGTTTGACAGTAAATGACGCCAAACAATCGGCCGCACAATGTTGTGCGGCCGATTGTTTTGTTTTTCTATGTACCGGGTAACTTCCTGAGGCCCCAACCCGAACCTCAGGAGCCCGACCCGATGAGCACCGATACCCAAGACTCGGCGGACGCGCGAGCGAAGACGCCAGGACAACTCACCGGCGCGGTCGTGATCGTCGCACTCGTGTCCGCGGTGTCGGGCATGCTCTACGGCTACGACACGGGCATCATCTCCGGAGCCCTGCTCCAGATCACCAAGGACTTCTCGATCGCCGAGGCCTGGAAACAGGTGATCGCGGCGAGCATCCTTCTCGGCGCCGTCATCGGCGCGCTGGTGTGCAGGTCACCTGTCACAGAAACGGGGCCGCAAGGGCACACTGCTGATGCTGGCCGTGGTGTTCGTGATCGGCTCGCTGTGGTGCGCGATCTCCCCCAACCCGGTGCTGCTGTCGGTCGGTCGGTTGGTGTTGGGATTCGCGGTCGGCGGCGCCACACAGACCGCGCCGATGTACGTTGCGGAACTCTCGCCGCCGAAGTACCGCGGCCGGCTGGTGCTGTGTTTCCAGATCGCGATCGGCGTGGGCATCGTGATCGCGACGATAGTCGGTGCGTCCGAACACATTCCGTGGCGCTGGTCGATCGGCGCCGCGGCTGTCCCGGCCGCGATCATGCTGGTCCTGCTACTGCGCCTGCCGGAGAGCCCGCGCTGGCTGATCAAGGACGGCGATCCCGACAAGGCACGCGAGGTGCTCGAGCGGGTGCGGCCCGACGGTTACGACATCGACGGTGAACTCGACGAGATGACCACGCTGGTGCGCAAGGAGCAGACCGCGAAGACCCGCGGCTGGCCCGGCCTGCGCGCGGCCTGGGTACGGCCCGCACTCATACTCGGTTGCGGCATAGCGATTTTCACGCAACTCAGCGGTATCGAGATGATCATCTACTACTCGCCGACCATCCTCACCGACAACGGATTCTCCGAATCGGTGGCGCTTCAGGTCTCGGTCGCGCTCGGCGTGAGCTACCTGGTGGCGCAACTCGTGGGCCTGTCGATCATCGACAAGGTCGGGCGGCGCCGGCTCACGCTCATCATGATCCCGGGTGCGGCCGTGAGCCTGTTCGTGCTCGGCACGCTGTTCGCCACCGGCCACAGCGGCCGCGACTCGGTGCCGTTCATCGTCGCGTGCCTCGTGGTGTTCATGCTGTTCAACGCAGGCGGCCTGCAACTCATGGGTTGGCTGACCGGTTCGGAGACCTACCCGCTGGCGGTGCGTCCGGCTGGGACGGCCGCACAGTCGGCGGCCTTGTGGGGCACCAACCTGCTCATCACGCTGACCCTGCTGACGCTGATCAGCGGGATCGGCGTGGGGCCCGCGATGTGGCTCTACGGGCTGTTCAACGTCGCGGCATGGCTTTTCGTGTACTTCCGGATGCCCGACCTGACCGGCCGCAGCCTCGAGGAGATCGAGGGCAAGCTGCGCGACGGCAAGTTCCGCCCCGCCGACTTCGCGCGCTGAGGGCTCACGCCATACTCCAGGCATGACGCTGACGGTCGCCTCGATCGACATCGCCGATCCGGCCGCGGCCTGGGCACGGGCCGGTTTCACGGTCGACGACGGCGTGTGCCACGTCGGCGGGGTACGCATCCGGTTGGGTGCGGCGGGTACCGGGATCACCGGATGGGTGCTGCGGGGCGTACCCGAACGGGTGACCGATCTGGACGGCATCCCGACGTCGCCATCCGACGCACCACCGTCGCAGCCTGCGGCCCACGCCAACGGAGTCGTCTCGATCGACCACGTCGTGCTGCTGTCGCCGAACCTGACCCGTACGGTCGGCGCCCTCGCGGAGCTCGGCGAAGCGCCTCGCCGCGAACGCGACGGCGAGCTGGGCGGGCAGCCGATCCGCCAGATCTTCTTCCGGTTCGGCGAGGTGATCATCGAGGTGGTGGGTGCACCCGACGCCGTGGGCGACGGACCGTCGTCGCTGTGGGGCATCACGTACGTGGTCGACGACATCGACGCCACCGCAGCATTTTTCGGTGACAACGCGCTGCCGGTCAAAGATGCCGTACAGCCCGGCCGCCGGATCGCCACGCTACGTGGCGACCGGCTCGGGCTGAGCGTGCGCAGCGCGGTGATCTCAGCGCCCGCGCGTCGGTGGTGATCTCGACGCCCGCGCGTCGGGGATGATCTTGACGCCCGCGCGTCGGTGAACCACCGGCACCACGCCGTTGCCTATCCTCTGAGCGTGAGCCAGGATCCCGTCATCATCCACACCGACGGCGGCTGCCGCCCCAACCCGGGCCCCGGCGGCTGGGGTGCGGTGCTACGGCACCGCGAGCACGTCCGCGAGATGTTCGGCGGCGAAGCGGCCGTGACCAGCAACAACCGCATGGAGCTGACGGCCCCGATCATGGCGCTCGAGGCCTTGACCCGGCCCGTCACGGTGCACCTGTACACCGACAGCACCTACGTGCGCAACGGCATCACCAAGTGGGTGCTGGGCTGGGAGCGCAACGGCTGGATGACCGCAGCCAAGCAGCCCGTGAAGAATGTCGACCTGTGGCAGCGCCTGCAGGCCGCGTGCGCGCGCCACCAGGTCGAGTGGTTCTGGGTGAAGGGGCACTCGGGCATCGGCGACAACGAGCTGGCCGACGAACTCGCGACCCGCGGACTGCAGGAGGCAGTGGGCCTCACCACCAGTAGTGCGGGTACTTCGCTCCGTTGAGCTTGTTGCCCGCCAGGCCGACCACCACGAGGATCACCGCGGCCGTGCCGACCAGGACGACGAACTCCCAGCGCGGGATCTCGGGCACCACGGCGATCATCGCGGTCGCCGCGGCCGGTGAGTGAGACATCCTGAGCAGCTTCATCATTCCGAGTGCCAGTGCGCCGGCCACCGCACCGGCCCACAACGCGTCGAGAGCCGTCATACCGACCATCACACCGACGATCGCCGACATCACGTGGCCGCCGATGACGTTGCGAGGCTGCGACAGGGGGAAGTGCGCGCCTCCGACAACGAGCGCCGCGCTGGCCGCCAGCGGCGGGATCAACCACGGGTCGTGCGTGATCGCCGTCAGCGACGCGATGATGGCGAGCGCCACCAGACTCACGATGGTCTCGACCACGATGACGCTCAACCGCTGACGTGGCGGGGCAGCGCTGCGGAACCAACTGGATCGACTCGGTCCCGACGTCCCGGATGTCTCGGCATCGAGCAACTCGACCGAAGTCACCGACGGCTCCGTCACAGGACCTCCCCGAATGAGAAACGCACTTTCGGGAGGCTAACGGCCCCAACGATGTTAACGGAATGTTAAGCCGGTTATCGCGTCATACATTCTGGTTATCAAGGCCCGCAACGCATTTGCTGGCGCGTCGCCGAAGGGTGATCGACACCGGTTATCGCCCGTGGTCGGACCCGGTGCGCCGGCGTCCCTTGGTCAACTGCACGGGGTCGATCTCGGTGTTCGGCCCCTCGCGGAACATGCTGCCGTCGCGGCGATGCGCTCAGCCGTCCCCCGATGACAGTTCGCGCCCGCGGAATGTGGCGCGGTACGCGCTCGGCGTCACGCCCATCGCGGACTGGAACAGCTGGCGCATCGCCGTGCCGCTGCCCAGGCCGGATTCGGCTGCGACCCGCTCGACCGGGAAGTCGGTCTGCTCAAGCAGTTCGCAGGCCCGGTGCAGGCGCTGTTCGGTGAGCCACTGCATCGGGGAGAGCCCCGTCTCTTCGCGGAACCGGCGGGTGAAGGTGCGCTTGCTCATCGCGCTGACGGCGGCCATGTCGTCGAGGGTGATGGCCTCATCGAGTCGTTCCGCTGCCCACGCGCGGGCCGCACCGGTCGCCGCGGTGGTGGGCTCGGGGACCAGGCGCTGGATGTACTGGGCCTGACCAC
The DNA here is from genome assembly GCF_001457595.1 of Mycolicibacterium smegmatis. Taxonomy (GTDB): domain Bacteria; phylum Actinomycetota; class Actinomycetes; order Mycobacteriales; family Mycobacteriaceae; genus Mycobacterium; species Mycobacterium smegmatis. The sequence goes on from NZ_LN831039.1 coordinate 5,658,556, forward strand.
CTTCGCGGTGTGGTGGCGTGACCGTGCCGCGGGCCACCTCGTTGGCCACCGCGGCTCCGAAGTCGCTTCGGATCATGTGCAGGCACAGGTCCAGGCCCGCGGCCACACCGGCCGAGGTCAGGACGTCGTCGCAATCGGTGAACAGCACGTTCGGGTCCAGTTCGATGTGGGGGAACAGGCGCCGGAAGTCGCCGGCCGAGCGCCAGTGGGTGGTGGCCCGGCGCTCGTCGAGGAACCCGGCGGCCGCGAGCACGAACGAGCCCGTGCAGATCGAGGCCATCCGGGTGCCGGGTTTGATGTGCGACAGCGCTGTGGCCAGTTCGGGGCTCAGCCGGCCCTGCGTGGGCGGTGCGTAGTCCTCGTCGGAGGCCGGAATGACGACGGTGTCGGCCTGTGCCAGCACGTCGGGCCCGTTGGCGACGTTGATGGTGAAGTCGGTGTCGGTGCGCACCGGCCCGGGTGTCAGCGTCGCCGTCACGACGTCGTACAGGCGCTCCCCGCTGGTCGATCGGGCCTGCCCGAACAGGCGGTGCGGGATCCCGACCTCCAGCGGGATCATGCCGTCGCGAACCAGGACTACTACTCGATGCATGGCCCGATTCTTGCGCATATTGACTCGCGGGCCACTAGTGCGGCCGTGTGCGGGTCACGATGCTGGATGTCAGGAGGTGATCACATGAAGGTCCTGTGGGTGTTCGCCCATCCCGAGCAGGCGTCGCTCAACGGTTCTCTCATGCAGGAGGGTCTGGGGATCCTCGAGGAACTCGGCCACGAATACCAGGTCTCGGACCTGTACGCGATGAAGTGGAAGGCCGCGCTGGACCGAGACGACTACACGCGCGACACCGAGGGCCGGTTCTCGGTGAGCCGGGCTTCGCAGCAGGCGTTCCGCACGGGCACGCTCAGCGCGGACATCGTTGCCGAACAGCGCAAGCTCGAATGGGCCGATCTGTTCGTCTTGCAGTTTCCGCTGTGGTGGTACAGCGTTCCGGCGATCCTCAAGGGTTGGATCGACCGTGTCTTCGTCAAGGGCTTCGCGTACGGCATCGTCGACCCTGAGAATCCCGGCCGTACACCGCGTTACGGCGACGGTCCGCTCGCGGGCAAGAAAGCGCTGACGATCCTGACGTCTGGCAGCCCGCCTGCGGCGCTGGGACCACGCGGTATCAACGGCCAACTCGACCAAGTGCTCTTCCCGCTGTTGCACGGCACGCTGTGGTACGTCGGCATCGCTCCCCTGGCGCCCATGTGCCTCTATGGTGCCGACCGTTTCTCCGGCGATGAGTTCGCTTCGGCGACAGCGGAACTACGCCGACGGATCGAAGCGATCGACGACGAGGAGCCCATCCCGTTCCGCCGTCAGAACGGCGGCGAGTACGACGCGGATCTCGTGTTACGGCCCGAACTGGCGCCTGGCGCCACAGGTATATCGGTGCACTATCACGACCGGTGATCAGTTGAGCCCAGAACCCGGATGGAACCGCTTGACGCGACGCAAGGTGTTCTCGTCGGTGTGATGCATCTCGGAACCGGTGGCGGCCAGTCGCAGTCGCAGATCCGACGTGTAGCTGAAGGCGCCGTCTTCGTCGAAGACGAAACTGCTGGTGAAGCCTTTGATCTCGGCACGGTCGAGCAGATAGCGGTTCTGCAGGATGCCGTAGCAGGGGTCACCGGGGGTCGCGTCGAAGTGCAGGATGCGATCGCCGATGGCGGCGTCACCGCCCGCGAGGATCGCGATACCCCGGCCGAACACCACATTGCGGATGACCTGACCATCGGCCTTGTCCCAGAGCAGAAACCCGATCTCGTCATGGAAGGGGTCCATCGCCTCTTCCCCGTGCCGCCAGGCGGTCATCGAGTAGCTGAGACCCCAGAGCACCTGCCGGCCGTTCTCCTGGAGCGGGATCGGCTTGAAGACGGCCTTTTCGAAGTAGGTGGTCCTTCCGATCTCATCGTCGTTGTTGTGGTAGCTGATGTCCACACCTTCGTCGCCCTCCCACTCACCGACCAGTGGGGTCAATGGTCCGAGTTTCTGCGGGCCGGAGACAGTGGTGCGGTCGAGCGTCTGCGCGCTGGTCATGACGATGCTCCGTTCAATCGATGCCTCGAGACTATCGAACGCATTTGTCTTGCACAAGACAAGTCTTGCGTCAGGCAAATCTGGAGCGAGCACCGTCTCAGTACGGAATTCGGGGGTCCTCGGGAGCCTGCAGCACCTCGTGCAGGCGCTCCAACGCGGCGATGCACTGCGAGCGCTCCTCGGAGCTCAGCCGATCCAGCGCCTTACCCAATTCGCGCCGGCGACGGCTTTCCACTTTTCGCACCAAGCGCCGGCCTTCGTCGGTGAGTGCGAGCACCACCGCACTGCGGTTGGCAGGATCCGGGCGACGGACCAGGTGGCCTGAGGAGTGGAGTCGGTCGACCAGGCGGGTGATGGACGATCCCCCGATTCCCAGCATCTCCGCACATCTGGTGGCACCGGCTTCGCCCAACTCATCGAGCACCCGCAGCAGCCGAAACTGTGGCAGAGACACTTCCAGGCCGTCGACGCTGCGCAGGGCCACACCCACCAGGTCGCTGGTGACAAGCTGAACAGCGACCACCTCGCGGGCCGTTGAGTCCGCCTTCTTACTCACCACTTCGCGAGTATCGCACGCTCGGCACCGTGCTGAGCGAGCGTCATTCCCACACCACCTCGTCGGGTGTCTTGTCCGGACGCAGGCCGCGCCAACTCGGTTGGCGCAACCGGCCGTCCGACGTGCGCTCGCTGTAGCGCACCTCCCCCACGAGTTCTGGGCGCACGAACGTGACGCCGCGCGCGTCGACCTTGGGCAGTGGCGCGTCGAAGGGCGATTCGTCGGTGTGCAGCGGTTTCAGCATGTCTTTGAGCTTGCCGAGTTCTTTTTCGGTGAAGCCCGTTCCGACGCGTCCCACGAACTGCAGGCCGTCGGGTCCCGGTATGCCGAGCACAAGTGCGCCGATGCCGCTGGACCGCCCGCCCTCACCCTGACGCCAGCCGCCGATCACCACCTCCTGGGTGTTCCAGATCTTGTCCTTGATCCACGACGACGAGCGTCGGCCCGGTTGGTACGTCGAGTCCCGTTTCTTGGCGACGACGCCCTCATAGCGTTTCTCACGGGCGTGTTCCATGGCCTCGGGCCCGTCACCCGACAACTGGTCCGGGACGATCAGGCTGCCACCGTCGGCCAGCGCCTCCAAGATCTTGCGGCGGTCGGAATACTTCGCGCGCAACAACGACCGGCCGTCGAGCCACAGGATGTCGAACGCCCAGAACTCGACGCGGGTCGAGCGGGCACGGTTCTGCATCTCGCCGAAGCTGGGAATCCCGTTGTTGTCGAGGGCCACCGCCTCGCCGTCGAGCACCACATGGTGGTCGGCGAGATCTGCTGCCAGCGCCTTGAATTGGGGGTATTCACGTGTGACGTCACGACCGGTGCGTGAACGTATCTGCAGCTTCCCGTGATCCACGTGCACGATGACGCGGTAGCCGTCCCATTTGCCCTCGAACGCCCACTGCGTGGCCTTGTACTTCTGCACCGATCCCTCGGTGGCCAGCATGGGCGCGAAATCCTCTGGCCGCGTATTCTTCTGGTCTTTCATGCGGTGCGCCAGCCAGTTCTTGCCCTTGGTCTGGATCAAGGCGTAACGGCCGTCGACCTTCTCGCCGTGCAGCGTGACGATGATCTCGCCGTGCGTGTCGTCGGGGTTGTCGAGTTCCTCGGGGACACGGAACTTCTCGGTCTCATAGGTGCCCGCATCCCAGATCACCATGTCGCCCGCGCCGTACTCGCCCTTTGGGATCGAGCCGTGGAACGTCAGGTATTCGATGGGATGGTCTTCGGTGTGCACCGCGAGACGGTTCTCGGCGGTGGTCTCGGGCAAATTCTTGGGCACCGCGAAACTCACCAGCACGCCGTCGCGTTCGAGCCGCAGGTCGTAGTGCAACCGTCGGGCGTGATGCTCCTGGATGACGAACTTGTCGTTGTTGCCCGTCGTCGGAATCTCTTTCGGGACCGGCTCGGGCGTCTTGGACGCGTCGCGCATGCTGCGGTAGGTGCTGAGCTTGTCGGCGAGCGGAGCGTCGGCGTCCAGCGGCGCGAGCAGGTCACCGTATTCGTCGAGGCGGTCCAGCACCTCGTCGAACCGCAGGTGCCGCAGTTCCGGGTCGGAGATCTCGTCCCATGTGCGCGGCGCGGCAACGGTCGGGTGGTCGCGCCCACGCAGTGAATACGGCGCGATCGTGGTCTTGGCCGCGTTGTTCTGGCTCCAGTCGAGGAACACCTTGCCGGCACGCAGGCTCTTGGTCATGGTCGCGGTGACCAGCTTCGGCATGGCCTGCTCCAACTGCTGCGCGACCCGGCGCGCGAGCACCGACGCCCCGCGTGAGCTGATCGGCTGGGCCAGCGGCACATACAGATGCAGGCCCTTGCTGCCGCTGGTGAGCGGGTACGTCTGCAGCTCCAGGTCGCTCATGAGCTCACGGACCTCGTGGGCCACCTCGCACAACTGCGTCATGGTGACGCCCTCACCGGGATCGAGGTCGAACACGATCCGGGTGGCCGGGCCCTGATCGCCGTCCTCGAACCGCCATTGCGGCACATGCACTTCCAGCGACGCCTGCTGCGCGATCCACGCCAGGCCCTCGCGCGTGTTGATGATGGGGTAGGTCGTGGTGCCCGACTTGTGCGTGATCGAGCCACGTTCCAGCCAGCTCGGCGCCGACGACGCCAGCTGCTTTTCGAAGAACGCCTCTTCCGCGACACCGTTGGGCCAGCGTTTGCGCGTCACCGGCCGTCCCGCGATGTGCGGCAGCATCACCTGCGCGATGCTGAGGTAGTAGTCGAAGACCTCGGCCTTGGTGGTGCCCGTGGCGGGATAGAGCACCTTGTCAGGGTTCGTCAGGCGAACCCGCTCATAGCGCTCCATCCCCCAAGGATGCCTCGTCGCGCCGATTTCTACACCAGGGTCGTGGTGGGCGAGTTATCCACAGCCCTGGTGCAGAAATCGGCGCAGCAGAGAAAGCTAGATCCGCTCGCCGGTGTCCGGGTGGAACAGGTGCACCACGCCGTCGGGCGACTTGCGCAGGCGCACCGTCTGGGCCAGCTTGGGCGCCCGGCGCGGGTTGCAGCGTGCCACGAGTTCGACGCCGGAGCCCGACGCGGCGTGGGTGTAGACGTAGGCCTCGCTGCCCAGGTCCTCCACGAGGTCGACGACCACCTCGACGCGGCCTGACTCCTCGATCTCCAGCTGCTCGGGCCGGATGCCGATGGTGACCTCGGACAGGCCGAGCTGGCTCAGCCGGGTCATCTGGTCGCGTTCGAGCTCAAGGGTGGAGTTGTCGCCCACCCGCACACCGTCGGGGACGATCGGCAGCTTCACCAGGTTCATCGCGGGTGAGCCGATGAAGCCCGCGACGAATTCGTTGACGGGCTTGTCGTACAGCTCGTTCGGGGAGGCGAACTGCTGGAGCTTGCCGTTGCGCAGCACCGCGACGCGATCACCCATGGTCATGGCCTCGACCTGATCGTGCGTGACGTACACCGTGGTGGTGCCGAGCCTGCGCTGCAGCGCGGCGATCTGGGTGCGGGTCTGCACACGCAGCTTGGCGTCGAGGTTGGACAGCGGCTCGTCCATGCAGAACACCTGCGGCTCACGCACGATCGCGCGTCCCATCGCCACGCGCTGGCGCTGACCACCGGAGAGCTTGGCGGGCTTGCGATCCAGGAACTGTTCGAGGTCGAGCAGCTTGGCGGCCTCTTCGACCTTCTTGCGCCGTTCGGCCGCGGGCACGCCACGCAGCTTGAGCGCGAAGCCCATGTTGATCCGCCCCGGCATGTCGGGAGGTTCTCTTATCTGAGTGCCTCCTCGGCATGAGGGTGCCGTTGGCGATGGTAGTAGAGCGCTTCGGCCCGATCGGGGGTCAGGTCCTGGCAGTAGCCGTTGGGTCGCTGACGGTTGTAGAAGGCCACCCATTCGGCGGTCCCCAGCGCCAGTTCGGTGGCACCGGGATAGAGCGGCTGGCGGTCGATGAGTTCGGTCTTGTAGCTGCTGTTCACCGATTCGGCCAGAGCATTATCGAAACTATCCCCGACGGATCCGACTGAAGGCAGGATCCCCTCAGCGGCCAGACGTTCGGTGAACGCGACCGCGGTGTATTGCGAGCCCGCGTCGCTGTGGTGGATAAGTGAATCCAAAGATGCTGCACCCGAACGCTTTCTGGTGTCGATAGCGTGGTCGATCGCATCGGTCACCAGCTTCTGGGTCATCTCGGTAGCCACCTTCCAACCCACGATCTTGCGGGCATAGACATCGGTGACGAACGCCGTGTAGGCCCAGCCGGCACGAGTCCGGCAGTAGGTGAAATCGGCCACCCACAATCGGTCAGGCGCACCGGCGACGAAATTACGCCGGACCCGATCCGGGGCTCGCGTCGCTGCCGGATCGGCGACGGTGGTGCGCACCCGCCGGCGCTTGCACGCACCCCGCCAACCCATCTCCCGCATGACCCGTTCCACGACACAGCGCGATACGTCGATACCATTGGTGCGCAATACAATCCATGTCTTACGAGCGCCCAGGACTCGGTACAGACTCTGCGATTGGCGAAGCTGCCAGATCGCATCGATCACCTGCGCATCGGCCCAGTCGGCTTTCGAGGGGCCCTGACGGGCGCGGTGGGCGTAATACGTCGACGGGGCGATCGTGACGCCGTACTCGGAAAGCACAGCGCACATCGACTCGACACCCCACTTGAGACCATCAACGCCCACCCGCATGTGCTGGTGGGCGCTGATGAACTCCACGACTACTGAGAGGGCCGGTCGAGCTCGGCGGCGAAGAAAACCGAGGCCGCCTTCAAGATCGCGTTGGCCCGCTTGAGTTCGGCATTCTCCCGGCGCAGCTTGCGCAGGACCTCGGATTCCTCGCTGGTCTGCCCCGCCCGAGAGCCGGCGTCGATCTCAGCCTGGCGGACCCATTTGCGCACCGTTTCGGCAGTACCGACGCCCAGCAGGTCAGCAACCCGGCCCATCGCCTCCCACTCCGAAACTGTCTCGCTGCGCAGATCGGCCACCATCTGCACCGCCCGCACCTTCAGCTCGTCTGGATACCGCCTCGATGACTTCGATCCCACGTGCCCATCCTTCCCAACGGAAGAACTCTCCAGACACGCCGGGGCGGATCATGTTCTCGGCGACGGTTTTGGTGGGGTACAGCGCGTAGTTCTGGAACACCATCGCGATGTCGCGGTCTTTCGACGGCACACCGCGCATGTTGCGGCCACCGATCTCGATGTCACCCTCGTCGATGTCCTCGAGGCCGGCCAGCATGCGCAGCGCCGTGCTCTTGCCGGAACCGGACGGGCCCACCAGGACCACGAACTCACCGTCGGCGATGTCGAGGTTCAGCGAGTCGACCGCGAGCTTGTCGGAGCCCTCGTAGATGCACGAGGCGTTGCGGTAAGTGATAGCAGCCATTGCGAATATCTCCCCTTACTTGATGGCCCCGAAGGACAGTCCACGTACCAGCTTGTTCTGCGCGACCCAACCCGCGAGAACCACAGGAAGCGCAGCCATGGTCGACGCTGCGCACAGCTTGGCCCAATACAGACCCTCACCGGCGATGAAGCCGACCAGGAACACCGGCATGGTCTGGGCCTGTACCGCAGTCAGATTGACCGCGAAGAAGAACTCGTTCCACGCGAAGATCACACAGATCAACGCCGTGGCCGCGATACCGGGCGACACGAGCGGCAGGATCACCTCACGCATCGACCGCCATGTGCTGGCACCGTCGAGGCTTGCCGCCTCAAGGAGTTCGCCGGGCACTTCGAGGAAGAACGAACGCATCATCCACACCGCGATCGGCAGGTTCATCGCCGTGTACAGGATGATGAGTGCCCAGATGTTGTCCAGCAGACCGATGTTCGACACGATCACGTACATCGGGATGATCGCCGCGACGATCGGCAGCATCTTGGTGCTCATGAAGAAGAACAATGCGTCCTGGGTCTTGCGCACGGGCTTGAGCGAGAGCGCGAACGCGGCCGGGATGCCGAGCACGAGCACCAGGACGGTCGACGCCGTGGTGGCGAACAGCGAGTTCAGCAGGCTGGTGCCGACCCCCTGCGAGAACACGGCACGGAACTCGTCGAGGGTGGGGACGAAGAAGAACTTCGGTGTGACGGTGTAGGCGTCGACCTCTTGTTTGAACGCGGTGAGCACCATCCAGAACACCGGGAAGAAGAACCCGAGGCCGACGATCCAGGCCACCACGCCCCACGGATCGAACTTGCGCCGCTTGACTTTGGTCCTCGGCCCGGGAGTGGGGGCCGGAGCCGTTGTCTTGGTTGCGGTATCGGTGGTCATCACGCCGCCTCCTGTGCACCGGAGAATGATTTGAAGATCAGTCGCAGCGCGAACGTCGCGATGATCATCGTGAAGATCACGACGATGACGCCCATCGCGGCGGCCTGGCCGATGTCGAAGCCCAGGAACGCGCGCTGATAGATGTAGAACGGCAGGTTCGCACTGGCCGTACCCGGCCCGCCCTGCGTCATCATGTAGATCTGGTCGAACGTGTTGACCAGGTAGATGGCACCCAGCACGGTTCCCAGTTCGATGAACCGGCGCAGGTGCGGCAGCGTCAGTTCACGGAACAGTTGGAACGCGTTGGCGCCGTCGACTCGACCGGCCTCCAGGACGTCTCGCGGCATCGACTGGAGGCCGGCGAGGATCAGCAGCATCATGAACGGCGTCCACTGCCACACCAGGGCGACGATGATCGACGCGCGCGGGAACTCACCGATGAAATCGATGCCCCCGCCGGGCAGCAGCCAGTTCACGAAGCCGAACACCGGGTCGAGCATCGCGGTCTTCCACATCAGCGCTCCCGCAACGGGTGTCACGAGGAACGGCGTGATGAGCAGTGTGCGTACGACGCCGCGGCCCAGGAACACCCGGTCGAGCAGCAGCGCCAGCAGCAGGCCCAGTACGACCGAGATCAGCACCGTCAGCACGATGAAGAACACCGAGTTGAAGGCCGCCTGCCAGAACGTGGCGTCCTGCACGACGTCGACGTAGTTCTGCAACCCGACGAACTCGCGGGATCCGGGTCGCACCAGGTTCCACGACAGCGTCGAGTAGTACAACGTGAACAGGAACGGGATCTGGGTGACGACGATCATGAAGATCAGCGCAGGCAGCAGCGGTCCGCGGCGGCGCCAGCCTTCGGCGCGTGAAACCCCGGGGTCCTGCGTCTTCTTGATACGTGCGACGTGTTCGGCCTCGGCGGCCGCCTCGGCCGAGGCTCTCTCCTCGGTGGTTGTCATGGCTTCTCCTGGTAGCTTCGGCCGACGACTTCGGCGTACTTCTGCGCCTGCTCCAGCGCCTCGTCGACGGACTTCTGCCCGGCGATGGCCGCGCTGATCTGTTGGCTCACACGGGTTCCGAGGTCCTGGAACTCCGGGATCGCCAGGAACTGCACACCGGTGTACGGGACCGGTTGCACCGTGGGCTTGGCCGGATCTGCGCCCTCGATGGAGTCGAGGGTGACCTGGCCGAACGCCGCGGAAGCTTCCTTGTACTCGGGGATCTCGTAGGTCGACAGGCGGCTGCCGGGTGGCACGCGGGCCCATCCCAGTTCCTCGCCGACGAGGTGGATGTAGTCCTTGTCGGTCATCCACGAGATGAACTTCCACGCCGCGTCGGGCTTGTCGCTGCTCTTGGGGATGCCCAGCGCCCACGTGTACAGCCAGCCCGAGTTGGGCTTCTCCATCGTCGGCGCCATCGCGTAGCCGACCTTGCCGACGACGTTGGACGACGCGGGGTCCTCCACCGTCGAGACCGCCGAGGTGGCGTCGTACCACATCGCCGCGCGGCCCTGCGCGAACTGCGTCGCGCATTCACCGAAACCGGCTGCGGATGCGCCCGGTTCGCCGTATTCCCTGACGGTGTCGACGTAGAACTGCACGGCCTTGCGCACCTCGGGGCTGGTGAGCTGGGCGTTCCAGTCCATGTCGAACCAGCGGCCGCCGAAGGTGTTGATGACGGTGTCCAGCGGCGCGAGCACCTCACCCCATCCGGGCTTGCCGCGCAGGCAGATCCCGACCATGTCGGGCCCGTTGAGCTCGGCGGCCGCGTCGGCGACCTGCTGCCAGGTCGGCGTGCGGGGCATCTCGATGCCGGCCTGCTCGAACAGGTCCTTGCGGTACATCAGGAACGACGATTCGCCGTAGAACGGCACCGAGTACATGTCGCCCTGATAGGACAGCGAGTCCTTGAGCGACGGGATGAAGTCGTCCTCGTCGTAGCCGGGCGTGTTGCGGGCGTAATCGGAAAGGTCGACCAGCCAACCGTTCTCGGCCCACTGCGGGGTCTCGTAGTTGCTGATCATCACGACGTCGAACTCACCGCCGCCCATGGCCGTCGAAGCGGTGATCTTGGCGCGGGCCTGGTTCTCGGACAACGTGACGAACCGCAGCTTGATGTCCGGGTTCTCCGCTTCGAACCGGCTGGACAGCTCACGCGCGTCGGTCATCTGAGAGTTGGACACCATGGCGATGGTGACCGTCTGATCGGTGGCGCCGAGTGTGCCCGCTCCGGCGCATCCGGCCGTCGCCGTCAATCCCGCGGCTGCGATGCAGGCCGCCAATCTTCTCAACCGTTTCACCTCTCATCACCTCTCATTGGTTCAACAGCCAACGGGCGCAATCGATATCGCACACCAGAAGCCGCGCCAGCTTGCCCCGCAGGGCACCGAGGATCGCCTGGTACTTACCGGCGCCCCCGGAGATCAGGATGGTCTTCTCGCACATGCGGATGTCCTCCAACGGGACCGACATCGCACGCTGCTGCAGTTCGTCGTGCACGGGCTCGCCGTGGGCGTTGAAGAACCGCCCGCCGATCTCGCCGACGGCGCCCATCGACATGAGCTCGTCGAGCATCCGGATGTCGAGGAAACTGCCCTCGAACAACGTCGTCGACGTCGACACCGCGCCGACACCGAAGAGCATGGCCTGCGCGCGTCGTCCGGCGTCGAGGGTCCGGGAGATCACCGAGTCCTCGCGCATCGACACCACCGTCGCCGGGTCGGCGTAGAGCGGTGCGGGCAGCCGGAAGGTCTCGGCGCGCAACGTGTCCGCGCAGCGCGTGAGGATGGTTTCCATGCCGGTCTGATACGCCGCGGTGGACATGGCGCCGTCGAGCTGCACCACCGCACGACAACTCGCGATGCCGGGCACCAGGTTTGTCGCGACGCCCACCTGCTCGGGCCCCCACGTGAACCCCAGCACGTCGTCGGCGGCGATGCGGCGCATCAACAGCGCCGCGCCGGCCCGGCCGGCGTTGGTCGCGACGACGGCCTCGGTCAGCCCGAACCGGCGTTCCAGTTCGCGCTCTTCCTCGGCGTGTAGGTCGTCTTGGATGTCGGGCGGCACCACCACCTCGATGCGCACGAGGCCGTTGGCTTTGGCTTTCGCCACCAGCCGGCCGGCGGTCGGTCGGGAGACGCCGAGCCGCGAAGCGATCTCGGCCTGCGTGAGGCCGTCCAGGTAATACAGCGTCGCCGCGCGGAGCGCGAGCCGCAGATCCTCCGGTGTCGGTTCGGGCACTTTCACCACTTTCTGACCGTGAACACTTGCTCACGGGTGCGAGTAGATGCTCAACACGCTAACATGAGGGGTGTGACGTACACAACACCTCCGACGAAGCTCTCGTCGTCGACACTCGAGCAGCTGACGATCCCCCACCCCAGCTACGACCGTGCAAAGGTGCAGATCGGCATCGTCCATTTCGGTGTCGGCGGGTTCCACCGCGCTCACCAGGCGATGTACGTCGACAAGCTGCTCGAGATGGGCCTGGCGTCCGAGTGGGGCATCTGCGGGGTCGGGTTGCTGGCGAACGACCGCCGGATGGCCGAGGTGATGGAGGCCCAGGACGGGCTCTACACACTGTTGCTCGAACATCCCGACGGCCACCGCGAGGCGCGGGTGATCGGGTCGATCGTCGACTACCGGTACGCACCCGACGATCAAGAAGGTGTCATCGAACTGCTGGCCGCACCGACCACCAAGATCATCTCGATGACCATCACCGAGGGCGGCTACTACATCGACTCGGCCCCCGAGATCAACGTGTTCGGCCTGGTCACCGAGGCCCTCGTGCGCCGGCGCGACCGCGGCATCGGCTCACCGACCATAGTGTCGTGCGACAACATCGAGGGCAACGGCGACGTCGCCCGCAAGGCGTTCACCACCTACGCCGAGCGTGTCCATCCCGGTCTGGGCGAATGGATGTCCGCCAACACCCGTTTTCCCAATTCGATGGTCGACCGCATCACGCCTGTGACAACTCCCGAGGTGATCAGCACCGTCGAGCGCGAGTTCGGCGTGGCCGATCAGTGGCCCGTGGTGGCCGAACCGTTCACCACGTGGGTGCTGGAGGACTCGTTCTCCGACGGCCGACCGCCGTATGAAGAGGTCGGCGTGATGGTCGTCGACGACGTCACGCCGTATGAGCTCATGAAGTTGCGCCTGCTCAACGCGAGCCATCAGGCCCTGTGCTACTTCGGGTACCTGGCCGGCTACCGGCTGGTGCACGACGCCGCGAGCGACCCGCTGTTCGCCGATTTCCTGCTGGCGTACATGGATTCCGAGGCCACACCCACCCTGCAACCCGTGCCCGGCATCGACCTCGACGAGTACAAGCACACACTGATCGAGCGGTTCGCCAATCCCGGCGTGCGCGACACCATCGCGCGCCTGTGCTACGGATCCTCCGACCGCATCCCGAAGTGGCTGGTGCCCGTCATCCGCGAGAACCTCAAGACCGGTGCGCCCATCCGCCTGTCCGCGGCCGTGGTGGCAAGTTGGGCACGCTACGCCGAAGGCGTAGACGAACAGGGCGAACCCATCAACGTCGAAGATCAACTCGCCGACACCCTGGTGCCGATCGCCCTCAGCCAGCGTGAGCATCCGACGGCGTTCATCGAGAACACCGAGGTGTTCGGCGACCTCGCGTCGTCGCAGCGGTTCGTCGACGAGTATCTGTGGGCACTGGATTCGCTACACCGCCACGGGGCGCGGGCCACCCTGGAATCATTGCGCTCATGAGCCGTGCTCTGGTCATCGGTGAGGCACTGATCGACATCGTCGAGCGAGAAGGGCAGGTCGTCGGCGAGCACGTCGGCGGCAGCCCGCTCAACGTCGCAGTCGGGCTCGGCCGGTTGGGCCGCGACGTCGACTTCCTCACCCACATCGCCGATGACCCCCGCGGCCGGCGCATCGTCGATTACCTGAAAGCCTCTGGCGTGCAGCTTGTTCCGGGATCGACATCGGCCAAGAAGACGCCGACGGCGCAGGCCAGGCTCGACGCCGCAGGCTCGGCCACCTACGAGTTCGACATCGACTGGCAGCTCGCGGGCACGGCCGAGGTCGCCCCGCCGATCGTCGCGCACTCCGGTTCGATCGCCACGGTGCTCGAACCCGGGTGCCGCGCCGCCGCGGCGCTGCTGGATGCCTACCACCTGTCGGCCACCATCACGTTCGACCCGAACGTGCGGCCTGCACTGATCTCCGACGGCGAGACCGCGCGCCGGCGCATCGAGCGCCTGGTCGAGCGCGCCGACGTCGTCAAGGTCAGCGACGAGGACCTGCGCTGGCTCGACTCACGCCGCTCCCCCGAGCAGATCGCCAAGACCTGGCTGAGCATGGGCCCCTCGATCGTCGCCGTCACGGCGGGCGGCGAGGGCTCGTTCGCGGTGTGCGGCGCCGGGATGGTCCGGGTGCCCGCACGAACCGTCGAGGTCATCGACACCGTCGGTGCGGGCGACGCGTTCATGACCGGACTGCTCGACGCGCTGTGGTCACTCGACCTGCTGGGCGCCGACAGGCGACGCAACCTGGCCCACATCAGCACCGATGCGCTCGAGCACGTGTTGTCGACGGCCGCGCTGACCTCGGCACTCACCGTCGCCAAGGCCGGCGCCGATCTTCCCGATCGCGACGCTTTGCGGGCCGCGCAGCAGTAGGCCCCCGAGTCGCCTCGGGGGCCTACCGGTCGGCGGTCAGTCCTCGCTTCCCGCGCTGTCCTTCGACGACGACGAGGCTTTGGAGTCGGCCTTCTTCTTGCCCTTCACACCCAGCGCCTTCTTGACGCCGTCGCCGATCTTCTTGACGGTCTTGTTGACCTCGTCCCCGATCGACTTCAGCGCCGCCTCGGCCCGCTGCCCCGGCCTGGCCTTGTCACCGGCCGTGGTGGTCGGAGAGAACTTGTTGCCAAGTGTCACAAGCGGTTTCTTCGACTTCTCGACCGGCTTCTCGGACTTCTCCGGTTCGGTCTCGGTGCCGGTCCCGGTCGTTGCATCATCCTCAGCATCAGCGCTCTTGGCGGCGATCGCCTGGATGCCGTTGCCCTCTGTCGTCCCCGATTCCGTCGTGGACTTGGTGACCTCGCCGAGTTCACCATCCTCGTCGACGGTGAAGGTGAACGAGTTCACCTCGGGCGCGGACTCCATCTTCGCTCCAACCAGTGTGCTGACGGCCGGTGGCTGGATCGCATCCGCGATCGACTGCCGGACAGTGAGCAGGCTCGGTATCAGCCCGAGCTCGCTACCGAGCAGCCCGCTGTTGCCGATGGTGGGGTTGCCGTTGAGAATTGTTCCCGCCATGTCGGAGGGGAAACTGATGAGGGCGTTGGCCACGGCCTCGAGATCACCGGCGGTCACACCGTCGTAGACACCCTGCGCGGTGAGTCCGACTTGGAGGATCGGCGACAGGGCCTCGAACAGAATTGGCAGCCCAGCACCGATCAGCGTCGGTACGCTCACCACCGTCCCCACGACATTGGCGGCGTTGAGGAACGGATTCTGCAGGACAGCGCTGATGTCGTCGAGCTGCCCCAGCGCTCCCAGTGCGCCCTCCACCACCGGCGTGAGGATCGCGATAGCGTAATTCTCGACGCCACTGTAGATCTCGCCGGCAAGAATCTGCTCGACCGCGGATTGGAGCGCGGCAGGGACGCCTCCCGCGCTCGCCACGAATCCTTCGCCGAACAACGCGACGAACGAGGTGAGGACATCGGCGGTGATGAGCTGGTTGTCGATGACCTTATGGGCGATCGGTATCGGGTTCTCCAGGACAGTGTTGGCGATGGCGCCGGTGTTCGCGATCGCTTGGCTGATGACCGCAGACCACAGTTCGATCGGATTGACCAGGGCCGTCATTTCCACTGCCGGAGTGGCACTTTGAATGACCGGCGCAGCGATGACGTCGGGCACTGGTTGGATCGGTGCCGCGACCAGAGCACCAGCGCCGATGATGGCGGCACCGGCCAAGAGGCGCGAGCGAGCTGCTACTTCCATGAAGATCCCTTCATAGGCTGTTCGGATGTGAGCCCGGGCACAGCGAAAGCTACCTGAGAAGAACCTGAGCGAATCCGACTTGCCCGAACGCTCACGCAACTGCCGACTGGTCATCGACCGGCGCAACATCAATGCATTCAAGAATGCGCTGATCGTGATGCGTGCCGGTTCGATCAGGCACATAAGTGGCACGTTCGGACAGTTTCAGAGCGAAAATATCGTGGACGACAATTGAAACAAGTTCACGAGCGCCTTGGTCCCCTCAATCCCTCACTGATTCGGCGTCCGTTGTCGCCGACGGCGAGCATCTGTCTGCGCGTCAGCGGGTTGAGGTAGTTCAACCGGACAAAGCGGGCGTAGGTTGCGAGCGCCGGCTTCAGCCGGCGACAACCGGCAGGGGTCAGCGTCACCGTGACCCCGCGCCGGTCCTTCGAACTGACGCCGCGACGCACCAGCCCGGCCTCTTCCAGACGGGCGATTTGGCCGGTCGCCGTGCTGGGCGGCGCAGTGAGCTCGTCGGCGATATCACCGACACGAGCGGATCCGTTCCCGGACTTCGCGAGCAGATCCAGCAGCTGGACGTCGGGCAGGGTCATGTCGTGACAACTCATGAGTTGCCGGTTGAGTTCGTCGAGAATCAACGTCGTCGATTCCAGGAAATGCGCCCACGTCCTGTTCTCGTCTTTGTCGAGACCGGGCAGAGAATCCGTCAATCCCCTACCGCCTTAGAACGTGTTCCACCGCACAAACAGGTCCAGGAGCTCACGGGGCGGGATGGTATGACGGGTGCGTCAGTTATGAATCGAAAATTCGTGAAGTGGCCGAGCACGACAGTTTCCGGGCGCGCCGGGCCGGGTAAAGACGGCGGGATGAACCGTGCGGTAGGCCATACTGGCCTTATGCGATCCATCTGGAAGGGTTCGATCGCCTTCGGCCTGGTGAACGTGCCGGTCAAGGTCTACAGCGCGACCGAGGACCACGACATCAAGTTCCATCAGGTCCACGCCAAGGACAACGGGCGCATTCGCTACAAGCGCGTGTGCGAAGTCTGCGGCGAGGTCGTCGAGTACCGCGACATCAACAAGGCCTTCGAATCCGACGACGGCCAGATGGTCGTGATCACCGACGAGGACATCGCGACGCTACCCGAGGAACGCAGCCGTGAGATCGAGGTCGTCGAGTTCATCCCGGCCGAGCAGCTCGATCCGCTGATGTACGACAAGAGCTACTTCCTTGAGCCCGATTCGAAATCGTCGAAGTCGTACGTGCTGCTCGCCAAGACGCTCGCTGAGACCGACCGGATCGCGATCGTGCACTTCTCGCTGCGCAACAAGTCCAGGCTGGCGGCGCTGCGTGTCAAGGACTTCAGCAAGCGCGACGTCATGATGATCCACACGCTGCTGTGGCCCGACGAGATCCGCGATCCCGATTTCCCGATCCTCGACAAGGAAGTGCAGATCAAACCGGCCGAGCTCAAGATGGCCGGGCAGGTCGTCGAATCGATGACCGACGACTTCAAACCCGACCTGTACCACGACGACTATCAGGAGCAACTGCGCGAGCTGGTTCAGGCGAAACTGGAAGGCGGCGAGGCCTTCTCGGTCGAAGAGCAGCCTGCCGAACTCGACGAGGGCACCGAGGACGTCTCCGATCTGCTGGCCAAGCTCGAGGCCAGCGTCAAGGCGCGCAAGGGTGGCAAGTCGGACTCAAAGGACGACTCCGATTCCGAGTCCGATTCGAAGGAATCCAAGTCGGATTCCAAGCCCGCCAAAAAGGCCCCCGCGAAGAAGGCGGCCGCCATGAAATCCACGGCCAAGAAGGCGCCCGCCAAGAAGGCAGCTGCGAAGAAGTCGTAGATCGTCGTAACTCAGGGCACCTTCGCATCGGCGTTCTGCCGGATGCGGACCCATGGCCACGTCATCAATGCCCACACGGCGACGACAATCGTCACTTCGACCAGCAGATAGAACGGCCACGGCCCCAGCGCGTCCAGGATCGAGGCCGTCGGCGGCTTGCCGTTGAGATAGCCGTAGTTGGTTCCGGCGATCGTGTTGAACGTGAACGTCACCGCGAACCAGGCCAGGGTGACGATCACCGCGAAGCGCCAATCCCGCCACCGCAGGCTCGCCCGTCGCCCCCAGGTCAGATAGATGGCCGACCAAACGACCAGCACGTGCAGCACGAAGAACGTGATGAACAGATGGTGTGGGAAGTCCGGTGCGCCTTCCTCGGCCGTGCCGACGTCAGGTGTGAGCAACGCCTGCGAGCTGAGCACCAGGCCCCAGTAGTACGTGAGCACGAAAGCCCAATGTCGCTGCGACCAGAGCGCGTACGCCGCCACGAGTTCCGCGACGTCACACAGTTGCAGCGGTACCGACGTGTCGAGGTGGGGTCGCGCCAGCTTGTAGGCCAGCGCCACTGCAAATGTGGCGATCAGTAGCACCGCGAGCACTCGGCTCAGCAGCTTGGCCTGCTGTTCTGTCTGCCTGCGTCCGGCCCACACGAGCAGGGCCGCGCCCACCA
The DNA here is from genome assembly GCF_001457595.1 of Mycolicibacterium smegmatis. Taxonomy (GTDB): domain Bacteria; phylum Actinomycetota; class Actinomycetes; order Mycobacteriales; family Mycobacteriaceae; genus Mycobacterium; species Mycobacterium smegmatis. The sequence continues at coordinate 5,676,457 of NZ_LN831039.1, forward strand.
CAAAGATGGCCAGCACCACCAGGTGCGACGGCCCGTACGCCGAGAACTCCTGCTCCGCAGCACTCAATTCGATGACCTCCGTCTCTCGATTCTTAACAACGAGAGACGCTCATCGATTCGTCCGCGCAGGGTGTGTCGCTCAGCCGACGTTGACGCGCAGAGTCTCGTGTTCGTCGAGGATCCGCCGCAAGGCGGCGTCCATGGGGTGCGCCGCGGACAGGTCGCGGCTGCAGCGACGGTCAACGCCGATGACGTCGCCGGCGTGCACGTCGCAACACTCGACCTGGTCGACGAACGCGTCGAACAGCGCGGCCGGGGTCGCCAGGTAGTAGTGCGGGTGATCCGGGTGCGCGAACCGGGCGCCGTACATCAGCCCGCACTGGGTGATCATGAAGAACTCGGACGCGATGTCGACCGTCCCCAGGTCGACCTTGCTCCAGGCGTACGCGGCATGGCGCGCTTCGGCCACCCGATCCTGGACCTCATCGGTGGACGTCATCAGGCGGTGCACGAGAACCCCACCGGTCTGCGGGTACTCGTCGACGGCCGGTCTGAAGTAGCGCTGGAACATCGAGCCGAAGTAGTCGTAGACCTGATCGTTCATCGCGGCTCCCCACGTTGCGTTGATCCGTGGCCCAATTGTGCGCCCCGAACGGTCATTGCGGGGGTGGCTTGTTCCGTTCGGAAAGGTACTTTTCGTTGCGGGCGCGTTCGGCGCGGATCTGGCGGGCCCGTTGCTCTGCGCGGGTCAGTTTGCGCTGCGGCATCATCACCCCGCGCGCCGGTGAGGTTGCCCGCGGCGGTGGTGGCGGCAGTGTGGTGGTGGTGGTGTCCCACTGCGGAAACACCCAGCGACTGCCCGGCACCGTGGTGTAGGTGCGACCACTGGGCATCGTCCACACCACCTGCCCATCGGGCAGCTGCGTATCGACGAACCCCGCCCAGAACGTCTTGATCAAATGATGGTAGAGATTTGACGAAAGACATTCATGGCTCATTTGCAGGCAGGCTGGTGCTGATCGTGGGACCAGAAGCGGTCAGGTATCTTTATCTGAGGTGGTTCGAAGTCTTAGCTTCCGCAGGTTCACGACCATGACCAACCGCAGAGCGATGGAGACCCGGGTTCGAGTCCCGGCTCCGGTACCGATGCCGGAAGTAGCTCAATAGGAAGAGCCCTCGTTTATTCTTACTATTGCCAACTGGCTATTGTCCATAGCCCTAGAGTCCTGGCGGCCGACTCTAGATCGCTTTCAGGAATGTTTACCGGCCCGTATCGGCTCCTCGCGTACCCGATAAGCGCTCGACGCCACCCGGATGAATTGCGATTATTCTTCGTGGATTCTTGGAAGTCTTGCACACACACTTCGGCCCACACTCGAACAGGTATCGTTGCCGCCAATGCGGCGCTGATATCCCGCCCGAGCTGTTTGATCACGGCAAAGGCTGAAAAGATGTGCGACGCCACAAGGACTAATTCAGCCTGCTGTACTACGTCTGAGGGCGGTTGACCATTCAATCGCTGCCATTCTTGCACCGCGGCAGGGCTCATGTTGCTGATCTGGTTCGTTAACTCCTGCTGTACCCTCCTGCCCGCATGGACGACGGCGTTTCTCATGCATCGAAGTAGCTGGAAACATTCCGTCGATTCCGGTCGGGCGGTGTAACCGAGCGCGTTGAACAAGACCCTGTGCATACTTTTGGCAGTGATCGGTCTCGATGAACTTACGTTGACTCCCGCGCTCCGCGCGAATTCAATCGCAGATGTCACAAAGTCCTCGTGAACTGCCAACGCATATGTTATCTCCATTGACGCCAGGTGATCATCCGCAGCACTAAGGTATTTCGTTGCTGGACCAACCCGGAGGTTGAACCGATCGATGTGCTCGACCGTTGGGAAAATGTCTGCAAGCTGTTGATTTTGTGTACCGTTATTCACGATTGCGTGGTTGGCAATCCTGGAACCTGCGAGTAGTGACATTACGGCATTATTTACATCAATGCTGATCTCTTGATACTGCCGGTACTCGGGGTACTTCACCTCGTTCATAGCTGCCTTCCCGGAGGAATCGGTGACCGCATGATTAAGTCGACGATTGGCCGTCGGCGGAACGAACGACCCGTTATGTTCGAGCCTCCTCCACCAGCGCACGAAGTTGTTCGGGCGTGAGCCACGGGGAGCGTCGGTGAATCATGCGGTGGCAGTTCGCGCAGATGAGGATTAGGTCGTCTAGGCGCGTCTTCACCTCCCCCGACGCGTGCAGCGGCACTACGTGGTGGCACTCGATGTATCCGTCGCCGTGTGATCCGTACGCAGCTTTGAAGTCGAATCCACACGTCGAACACGCGAGGGACTTGTGCTTTTGTAGGTGCTTCTTGATCTTCTTGGCACGCAGTCCACGATCACGCTCTCGGGCGAAGTGCCGCCGTTCAAGAAGTCGACCCTCTGGCGCTTCATCTTCGTCTAACTCATCGACGTCGTTCACCACTTCAGTTGCGTCGACCAGATCACCCGTGCTCATGCCGTCGCGGATCAACTGCGCGGCCTGACGCATCTCGCTCTCGCGTTGAAGGAAGTCGTTGAGCACTTCTAGGTCAGTCGCACCGGCGTTCGTCGGCGTGCCCGTGTACTCGGGGTGATGCGTGGCGATGTCCCAAGTTTTGCGCCCGACACCATTCGGATTCCTGAACTTCGGTCCGCGCATCTCCATCGGGTGAATTGGCAACTGTTGAAGCAGGTCCGATAGCGCCTGGACCCGCGCATCGTTCGCGCCCATTCCCTTCCACCCGTTCTCGAGAACGAGGTCACAGGCCAAGATCAATTCGTCTCGCGTCCAAGTGGGTTCACGGCTAGGCGGCACGACGAACCCCAGTCGGCGCAAGTACTTGACCGCATCGCTCTCGCCGCCGTAGAACTCGTCCGACGTGAGAGGCGGGAGACCAGGGTGGTGCCCGTGGGCGGCCGCGAGGATGGCCTTTGAGTCGTACTCCTTGCCGCCGCAGTGCAGCAGGTATCCAGTCGCCTTCCCCATACCGTACTTAGCTAGAAACGCGTCCCGACCAAGCTTGTCGAACTCCGCGATCGCCTTCAGTACGTCCTCGCGCGTGACATCCTTCTTGGCCATGCCAGGCGAGTCTACGGACGAGGCCGCCGACGCCGACGCCGATCAAGACCCATGTTGGGTGAGAACATCGTTCGCTACGAGCGAAACGGCGACCGGCGTGTCTGCATGCCGGGTTGTCGGTGCCCGCCGATAGCGTCGGCGACATGGAAGCAGAAAAGAACCCCGACTACCTGCGGCAATTGGCCGAGTTCGTTCGGGACTTCCGCGACGCGTTCGAGTCGCTGCTGGAATTGCACACGCCGACGTGGGAGGGCACGGGCCGTGGACTGTTCCCTGCTGTGTCGCCCCGCGAGGGCATTGACGAGGACGAGTTGCAGGCGCGACGGACACGCGTTGCCGAGGCCGCCGGACGGGCTCGCCGTGCACCCGGTCTCACCGGCGTGCAATATCACGTCCAAGGGGTCCAGGGCGCGGTCGATCCGATCGCGGCGTGGGCGACAGTGCTACAGCCGAAGCCGGTGCTTGAGCCCTCGAACATCATCGACGCGGCCAACCAAATGATCGGCCAACTCGACGAATTGATCGTGCGGGCCGAAGCCGAGGCACCACCGAAGGTCGGTGTAGCGGGGATGCATCCGGCGGTGTGGGGACAGGCTTCGCGGCTCTGGCGCGACGGCCATTACCGCCAGGCAGTGTCGGCGGCGGCCGATGGCGTGATCGCACTGGTGAAGGCCCGGACCGGCCGCAACGACATCCCCGACACGTCGCAGTGGCAGCAGGCGTTCTCGAACAACCCACCGAAACCGGGTGAGCCGCGTCTCCGGTGGCCAGGTAATCCGGCGGACCAGTCGGTGAAGTCGATGAACGACGGTCTCCGCCAGTTCGCGCCGGGTGCGCAAATGACGATCCGCAACCCGGCGGCACACGGCACGGCCGAGATGTCCGAACAAGAAGCGGCGGAACGGTTGGCGGTACTCAGCCTGTTGGCACGGTGGGTCGACCAATGCGACCTCATCGAAGCGCCCGACCCGTCCGCGGGCAGCGGCCTGCCATGACGGTCGCCGCGTTCGTTCTCGGCTTGCTCGGGTTTGGCGTCGCCGTCTCGTCGTTGACGTGGCAGGTCTACACGTTCCTGATGCAGGGCGCGCGACCGAAACTGACGCCGGTCGTCGGTTACCACTACGGCGGCGGATTGCTGACGAACGACGCGACCCGCGACATACGCGAGTCACTCCGCTCCGCCACCGCGCAATTTCCACCCGGAGGCCATTACGTCGTAGGCGTCAACGTCGTCAACGCCGGGCGCGCACCGTTCCACGTCGCCAAGTGGGCGATACGTGTTGACCCGGCAGGCACGTCCTTCGTATCGGTCGATGACCCGCAGGGGTGCCCGTCCGCCCCGCACGACATCGCGCCCGGTGCCGATGCGACATTCTTCACCGGTCTCGTGAATCTCCGCGCCCTGTCCGCAGCCAGCGGAGCGATCGACCGACGTCGCCAACGACTAGTCGTCACGGTGGAAAGCGGCGGCCGCACGTACACGTCCAAGCCGATCGCGCCGGTTAACCTCACGATCGGCGCGTCGTAGGTCGTTGCCGAGACGGGCGACCCACCGATGCCGACCCGTTTCCGGCGTCGATCGTGCGCGAATCCGGCCGCCGGGCATCCGGTGAACCGCCCAAATTGGTTGCTGTGCAACCACACACGGCCCGAAGTGCCCGGCGGGCACCCGTCGATCGGCCCGCCTGCCGCAGGGCGGCCCGATTTTTCGCCCGCGCAATAAAAAAATGGTGACTACCGCGGTGGGAGTCACGGAGGCTGGGGGCTCGATAAACTAGGGGTGGTGGATGTGGACTGGGCAACCGTTGTGACGTCCGGAGCTGCTTCGGCGGTTATCGGTGGCGTCGTTTCATGGTTTACAGCTCGTCACGTAGCGGGTCGGCAAGAGCGCGGGCGTTCTGCAGTGGAGGCTCGACGACTCATTCGGGACCTTGTTCGTCCCGAACTCACGAAGGTCCGTCAGTATCAGGCGAGAGCGATGGCATCGGTAGGCCGGGACGATGACGACAATTCGTTACATGTCGATGACTTGGGATTTTGCGCGCGTGTCCTGAATGCCGCTGAAGACCTGCCGTGGTGGCGGCGTTCGCTTGTGGTGCGACGGCTCCGAGTCCTGTTCGGTAAGAACACAGTCGACCTTTGCTTCATCCACGGAGAGCAAGCAGAGGACCCACAGATGGCTATGACGTTGGTTCTTCAACGTCAGGCGAGGGGGCTATTTCGTCCCGATGAGGGACTGCCGCAACCCGATCGAGGTGCGTTCGATCGGGCTCTCCGCTGCCCGCCGAACTCGAAGCCCGTTGCCGATCTGGTGCGGTCGTTGACCTCGCTCAGTCGGGCCTTCTGACACAGATCAGGGTCATCCCGTGTCTGTAGGCAGAGGCCATCAGTAGAACCACGTGGTGGATTGTGCAACGTCCGGGTTGTCGGTGCTGTGGCCGATCTCTGACATAGGTACCACCGTTTCGTTCGGGACGGCGGCGAGGACGTCGGCCATACCGGGATCAGCCTCGATCAGCGTTACCCAATGCTTATGTCGGTCCGGCGTGATTTTGCCTTTGTCTATCGCATCGGCGACCGCGGCTTCGACTCTTGCGCGTGCTGCGGCCGCGGCGATCCGGCGACCTTCCTGCGCGTCGCGGCGCAACGCCTCGGCAGTGTCCTTATCAAGCAGTTCCATGCCGTTGCGCGCCGCGGCAGCGGCCACGGCCGATGGCTTGGCCGATTCGAGGGTGTCTGCCTGTGCGGCGAGGTCCTGTGCGGTGGCGACCACGAGGTCGACGTCGGCGGTGTCGGCTGAAAGGCCGAGCACCTCGAACAGCGCCGCAGCCTGGGTGTCGTTGAGTTGCAAAGTCATTGTATCGGGTTCCCTTCTGGGCTAGCTGATACCGAGAAGCTTTTTGACCGCGTACGTGATCCGCCCCGGCGTGTCTGGAGAGTTCTTCCGTTGGGAAGGATGGGCACGTGGGATCGAAGTCATCGAGGCGGTATCCAGACGAGCTGAAGGTGCGGGCGGTGCAGATGGTGGCCGATCTGCGCAGCGAGACAGTTTCGGAGTGGGAGGCGATGGGCCGGGTTGCTGACCTGCTGGGCGTCGGTACTGCCGAAACGGTGCGCAAATGGGTCCGCCAGGCTGAGATCGACGCCGGCTCTCGGGCGGGGCAGACCAGCGAGGAATCCGAGGTCCTGCGCAAGCTGCGCCGGGAGAATGCCGAACTCAAGCGGGCCAACGCGATCTTGAAGGCGGCCTCGGTTTTCTTCGCCGCCGAGCTCGACCGGCCCTCTCAGTAGTCGTGGAGTTCATCAGCGCCCACCAGCACATGCGGGTGGGCGTTGATGGTCTCAAGTGGGGTGTCGAGTCGATGTGCGCTGTGCTTTCCGAGTACGGCGTCACGATCGCCCCGTCGACGTATTACGCCCACCGCGCCCGTCAGGGCCCCTCGAAAGCCGACTGGGCCGATGCGCAGGTGATCGATGCGATCTGGCAGCTTCGCCAATCGCAGAGTCTGTACCGAGTCCTGGGCGCTCGTAAGACATGGATTGTATTGCGCACCAATGGTATCGACGTATCGCGCTGTGTCGTGGAACGGGTCATGCGGGAGATGGGTTGGCGGGGTGCGTGCAAGCGCCGGCGGGTGCGCACCACCGTCGCCGATCCGGCAGCGACGCGAGCCCCGGATCGGGTCCGGCGTAATTTCGTCGCCGGTGCGCCTGACCGATTGTGGGTGGCCGATTTCACCTACTGCCGGACTCGTGCCGGCTGGGCCTACACGGCGTTCGTCACCGATGTCTATGCCCGCAAGATCGTGGGTTGGAAGGTGGCTACCGAGATGACCCAGAAGCTGGTGACCGATGCGATCGACCACGCTATCGACACCAGAAAGCGTTCGGGTGCAGCATCTTTGGATTCACTTATCCACCACAGCGACGCGGGCTCGCAATACACCGCGGTCGCGTTCACCGAACGTCTGGCCGCTGAGGGGATCCTGCCTTCAGTCGGATCCGTCGGGGATAGTTTCGATAATGCTCTGGCCGAATCGGTGAACAGCAGCTACAAGACCGAACTCATCGACCGCCAGCCGCTCTATCCCGGTGCCACCGAACTGGCGCTGGGGACCGCCGAATGGGTGGCCTTCTACAACCGTCAGCGACCCAACGGCTACTGCCAGGACCTGACCCCCGATCGGGCCGAAGCGCTCTACTACCATCGCCAACGGCACCCTCATGCCGAGGAGGCACTCAGATAAGAGAACCTCCCGACATGCCGGGGCGGATCAACCTGTCTTCGGCTGCGGTTCCGGCCGCGCCTCTGGTTCTGGTTCTGGCTGCGGTGCTGACGCTGTCTGTGGTTCTGATTCAAACCGCAACTCAGGTTCTGGCTCTGGCTCTGGCTCTGGCTCTGGCTCTGGCTCTGGCTCTGGCTCTGGCTCTGGCTCTGGCTCTGGCTCTGGCTCTGGCTCTGGCTCTGGCTCTGGCTCTGGAGGCAGCGGTATCTCAGACCACCACTGCGGTGCCCATTGCGGCTCCGAGGGCGGCTCTGGTGGTGGTGTCGAATCCCGCTCCGGGTAGACGGGCCACGGATCGAACTCCGGATCCACAAACGGCACCGGGTTCGACGCGTAATCACCGTGCACATACGGATCCGGCTTGGCATCAACCACCGACGGCTCAGCGAAAATATGCACCATCGTGTTGGCCGCCCGCGGATCCACCCCCACCCACGGGCACTGCGGATCCCCACACAAACACACCAACCGATCACCCTGGACCGCGATCACCCCGAACGCATCAGCACGCCGCTGCCCCGCGGTACGCGGATCATCCCCACACACCCCACCGGTCAAATGCGCACTACGTTTCTGATAAGCCACCGCATCAGCAGTGTTCACCCGCCCCGAAATCGACACCGTCCCGGTCACATCATCAGGCTTACCGAACCGCACATCCCGATCCCGCGAGGCCTCCCGCGACCGCCGAACCGCCGCCGGATCATATTTCTCCAACAGACTGGCCACCGCGGATTTCACCCCGTCGACAGTCATCGGCCCGAACTCACGCGCCCGCGCCGCCAACTGCGCATCCACAATCGCCAACACCTGCTCATCACCCACCAGATGCGTCGCCCAGGTCAACGTCGCCACCACCTGCGCACTCAACCACCCCGCAGCGAACATCTCCTGCACCCGCGGCAACCGCTCACCCACCTCCTGAGCCACCCGCATCCACTTCGAGGCCACCGCCGGCCCCACATTCAGCGCCGCCCCCACCTCCGCCGCCGCCGCCGCCCAATCATCGCCCACCCACCGCAGCACCTCATCCTCAGAATCAGCCGCCCGCCGCGCGGTGAACCGCGCCACCAACGCCAACTTGCGCGCCGCGGCCGCATTCTGCGCACGCTCACACCCCTCGATCCCGGCCACCAACGCCGCATCATCAAGGCAATCGAACGTATGTTCGAACGACATGCACCCAGTATCACAGACGGGTACGACAAGTAGACACATAATTAGAACGTGTTCCAGAAACTCACCGAAAAGCCCGGCTCAGGCTGCTAGCGTGACCGCGGTGAGCGATAGGAGAACGTGTTGATCCTGGACAGATTCCGCCTCGACGACAAGGTTGCGGTCGTGACGGGCGCGGGCCGTGGCCTCGGTGCCGCGATCGCGCTCGCGTTCGCTGAAGCCGGTGCGGATGTGGTGATTGCGGCCCGTACGCAGTCGCAACTCGACGAGGTGGCGGGTCAGGTCGCCGGCGCCGGCCGCAAGGCTCACGTCGTCGTTGCCGACCTCGCCCACCCGGATGCGACGGCCGAACTTGTGCAGGCCGCGATCGAGGCGTTCGGGAAACTAGACGTCGTCGTCAACAACGTCGGCGGGACCATGCCCGCTCCGCTGCTCAACACGTCGACGAAGGACCTGCGCGACGCCTTCACTTTCAACGTCTCGACGGCGCACGCGTTGACCTCGGCAGCCGTGCCACTGATGCTGGAGCACTCCGGCGGCGGCAGCATCATCAACATCACCTCGACCATGGGCCGCCTGGCCGGACGCGGCTTCGTCGCGTACGGCACAGCGAAGGCCGCACTGGCGCACTACACGCGGCTGGCCGCGCTCGACCTGTGCCCCCGCATCCGGGTGAACGCCATCGCACCCGGATCGATCCTCACCTCTGCGCTGGACGTGGTGGCGTCCAACGACGCGCTTCGCGAGCCCATGGAGAAGGTGACGCCGCTTCGCCGACTTGGTGATCCGGCCGATATCGCCGCGGCGGCGGTCTATCTCGCTTCCCCGGCCGGTGCGTACCTGACCGGCAAGACGCTCGAGGTCGACGGTGGTCTCACCATGCCGAACCTCGATCTGCCCATCCCGGACCTCTAGACAAGGAGCAGTATGGCCATCCGCGTCGCAGCAATCGGCACCGGCAACGTGGGCCGGCACGCCCTTCGCCAGCTCATCACCAACCCGGCTTACGAGCTCACCGCGGTATGGGTGTCGTCGCCGGAGAAAGCCAGCAAGGACGCGGGTGATCTCGCGGGTCTTGAGGTGACGACAGGCATCAAGGCGACCGACAGTCTGGACGAGGTGCTGGCCACCTCGCCGGAGTGCGCGGTCTACACCGCGATGGCCGACAACCGGCTTCCTGATGCGCTCGAGGATTACCGGCGCATCCTGGCCGCAGGCGTCAACGTCGTCGGCAGTTCCGCGGTGTTCCTGCAGTACCCGTGGCAGGTGCTCCCCGAGGAGCTGGTGAAGCCCATCGAGGATGCCGCGCACGCCGGCGGGGCCAGCCTGTTCGTCAACGGCATCGATCCAGGCTTTGCTAACGACCTTCTGCCCCTTGCCCTTGCAGGCACCTGTCAGCAGATCGAACAGATCCGCTGCATGGAGATCGTCGACTACGCCACCTACGACAGCGCGACGGTGATGTTCGACGTCATGGGATTCGGCAAGTCGCTCGACGAGACGCCGATGCTGCTGCAACCGGGCGTGCTGAGCCTCGCGTGGGGCTCGGTGGTCCGCCAGCTCGCGGCCGGCCTGGGGCTCGAACTCGACGCGGTCACCGAGGAGCACACGCGCGTCCCCGCGCCCGAGGACTTCGACATCGCGGCCGGACACATCTCCGAAGGCACCACGGCAGCAATGCGTTTCGAGGTTCGCGGCATGGTCGACGGGAAACCGGCCGTCGTGCTGGAACACGTGACCCGCCTGCGTGACGACCTGTGCCCCGAGTGGCCCCAGCCCGCGCAGGAGGGCGGCTCGTATCGCGTCGAGGTGACCGGGGAGCCGTCGTACGCTCTCGATCTGTGCCTCAGCAGCCCCTACGGCGATCACAATCATGCAGGCCTCGTGGCGACGGCAGCCCGCGTCGTCAACGCGATACCCGCGGTCTTCGCGGCGCCACCGGGCATTCGTACCACGCTCGACATGCCACTGATCACGGGCAAAGGGTTGTACGCTGCCCGGTAACGACTTCCAGGAGGACCCAGAGATGAAACTTCGCATGAGCACGCTTGCCGGTTGCCTGCTCGTCGGTGGTGCCGCGGCGGCGATCGGCCTGGCGCCGCTGGCCGGCGCCGAGCCCGTCGACCCGAAGGAACCGCATCTGCTCCCGCAGTGCGAGGTGACCGGCGGCAGCTCCGTCGAGGGCGGCCAGACCACCGACTGCGCCTCGGAAGGCAACGTCCAGATCGACTCCACCCCGCCGGAGCCCGGTTACGGCATGTTCCCGTGGGACGACGAGTTCTTCGTTCTCTGATCTGATCTGGTCTGACAAGATCCCGGGCCTCTGCTCGGACGTAGACTTACTCCATCGATCGGAGTAGGTCATGACCAATTCAGTGCGGTGCGTGGCAGCGGCGGCTGCCGCGATATGCATGGCTCTTCTCGCAGCACCCATCAGCGCGGCAGCACCGCAATGCACCAACGTTTCGCCCAACACCACGCAGTGCCAGACAAACGGCAGCACCCAGATCGTGACGTCGCCCCCGGCGATGAATTACGGCCCGTGGTACGGCTGGGGCTTCGGCCTGGGCGGGATCTCCATCGGGTGGTAGGACGGTCCCCAGAGACCGGCCCCATCCTGGCGCGTCCACGAGATTTCGGCTAACCTAACTTTTCTGTTCGCTACACCGGATAGAAGGGTGGCAGGTGCTCGAGGACACGAAGGTGCGCGCGCGGCCGAGCTGGCTGCTGCTCGGGCCTGCGTTCGTGGCGGCGATCGCCTACGTCGATCCGGGCAACGTCGCCGCGAACGTCAGCGCAGGCGCGCAGTACGGCTTCCTGCTGGTGTGGGTGATCGTCGTCGCCAATGTCATGGCGGGCCTGGTGCAGTACCTCTCGGCCAAACTGGGACTCGTCACCGGCCGCTCACTGCCGGAGGCAGTCGCCGACCACACCCGCACGCCCACGCGCGTCGCCTTCTGGCTGCAAGCCGAATTGGTCGCGATGGCAACGGATCTCGCCGAGGTGGTGGGTGGCGCCATCGCGCTGTACCTATTGTTCGACCTACCGCTGCTGGTCGGCGGGCTCATCACCGGCGTGGTGTCGCTGCTTCTACTGGCGGTGCAGAACCGTCGTGGACAGCGGGTGTTCGAGCGCGTGATCACAGGCCTGCTCATGGTCATCGCGATCGGCTTCCTCACCAGTCTGTTCGTCAAGACGCCGCCCGCCGCCGCGGTCGCCGACGGCCTGATCCCGCGCTTCGACGGCGCCGAGAGCATCCTGCTCGCGACGGCCATGCTGGGCGCCACGGTCATGCCGCACGCGGTGTACCTGCACTCGGGGCTGGCACGCGATCGCCACGGCCACGCAGAGGGTCCGCGCCTGCGGATGCTGTTGCGCGTCACCAGGTTCGACGTGGGTCTGGCGATGCTGGTCGCGGGCGCGGTGAACATGGCGATGCTGCTGGTCGCTGCCACCAATCTGCAGGGCCGCGGCGACACCGACTCCATCGAGGGCGCGCACGCCGCGGTTTCCGATGCGCTGGGGCCCACCGTCGCGTTGCTGTTCGCGATCGGCCTGCTGGCCTCGGGTCTGGCGTCGACGTCGGTGGGCGCGTACGCGGGCGCGATGATCATGCAGGGCCTGCTGAAGAAGTCCTATCCGCTGCTGCTGCGCCGGTTGGTGACGTTGGTACCCGCACTGCTGGTCCTCGCGATCGGCGTCGACCCCAGCCGGGCCCTGGTGTTGTCGCAGGTTGTACTGTCCTTCGGCATCCCGTTCGCGCTCATCCCCCTGGTCCGGCTGACCAGCGACAAAGCCCTCATGGGCGGCGACGCCAACCACCGCGTGACCACCGCTTTTGGCTGGGGAGTTGCCGGACTGATTAGTGTCTTGAACGTGGTGCTGATCTATCTGACCGTCAACGGGTGAATGCGGCACGCGTACTTCGCCTACGGATCGAATCTGTGCGTGACGCAGATGGCCCAGCGCTGCCCCGACGCGGTCGACCCGATACCTGCCCGCCTCGACGACCATGACTGGCTTATCAACCAGCGCGGCGTGGCGACCGTCGAACCCTTCACCGGTGGGCAGGTGCACGGCGTGTTGTGGCAGGTGAGCGACCACGACCTGAACGCCCTGGACAGCGCTGAAGGTGTCCCGGTGCGGTACCGGCGCGACCGACTGATCGTGCACACCGCGGGCGGACCCGCCGCGGCCTGGGTCTACATCGACCACCGCGTCGATCCGGGGCCACCGAGGCCGGGTTACCTCGAACGCATTCTCGACGGCGCGATGCACCATGGGTTGCCGCAGCGGTGGATCGAGTTCCTGCGCCGCTGGGACCCGATGCACTGGCCGCAGCAGACACGGTCGGCGACATCGCCTGCCCCGCAGTCTCTCGCCGAACTGCTCGCCGATCCCGCGGTACGCGAGACCAGCACGCTGCGGTCGCGATTCGGCTTCATGGCCATCCACGGCGGCGGCCTCGAACAGATGACCGACGTGATCGCCGAACGTGCCGCCGCCGCGTCGGACGCTTCTGTGTATGTGGTGCGCCATCCCGACCGGTACCCGCACCATCTGCCCTCGGCGCGGTATCTGGCCGCTGAGTCACAACGACTTTCGGAATTCCTCGAACACGTCGACGTCGTGGTGAGCCTGCACGGGTACGGCCGCATGGGTCGCGGCACGCAACTGCTGGCCGGCGGACGCAACCGGACGCTGGCCGAACACGTTGCCCGCCATGTCGAAATCCCCGGCTATACCGTCGTCACCGATCTCGACGCGATCCCGCGGGAACTGCGCGGGCAACACGCCGACAACCCGGCCAACCGTGTCGCCGGTGTGCAACTCGAATTGCCGTCGCGCGTGCGCGGAATCAGTCCGCGCAGCCCGCTTCCAGGTGCGGACGGGTTGTCGCCGGTGACCTCGGCCTTGATCGACGGTCTCGCCGCCGCAGCGCGAAGTTGGACGGCTATTCGGCGATAGTCGCGGCGGCCAACTCGTCGATGACGTCGGCGGCCTCGCGGCGGCGCTCGAACGCGCGACGCTGACGCATCGCTCCGTTGCCGGTCTCGATGACACGCGCGAGTTCGCCGCGGACCGTGTCGTATTCGCCGAGTTGCTCCAGTGCGGGACGGAGGTGCTCGACGAAATTGGTCAACAGTTCCACAGTCGGTGCAACAGCATGGGATTCCGCCAGGTCGATGGTGCGGCCGTCCAGACCGTCGCGCGCGGACTTCCAGTAGGCGGCCTTCAACACGTAATCGGTCAGTGGCACAACCGGTTCGCCGTTCTTCTCGGCCTCCGTCGCCGTCATCACCGCGGCCCTGACCAATGTCGCGAACAGCACCGTCTCCGCAACCGTCGCAGGAACATCCGAAACACGTACCTCGACCGTCGGAAACTTGTTGGAGGGACGCACATCCCAGTAGATCATGCCGTCGTCGAGCGCGGCGCCGGCGTCTTCGAGCATGGCCACGGTGGCGTCGTACTGGGCCTCCGAATCGAAGAACGGCGGCGGGCCCGCACTCGGCCAGCGCGCCCACAACACACTGCGGAAGGTCGCGTAGCCGCTGTCGGAGCCGCGGTAGATCGCCGAGTTGGCGGTGAGCGCCAGCAGCAGGTGCAGCCATGGCCGCAGCCGGTTGCTCACCCGGATCGCGGCGTCGCGGCTGGGTACCTCGACGTGCACGTGGCAGCCGCAGATCCCCTGTTCGTGGGCGATCATGCCGAACCGGTGACCGATACGGCGGTATCTCGGCGTCGGGGTGATCGGGAATTTGTGCGGCACCGTCGGCGGCAGACCCGCGGCCAGCAGACGGGCTCCGTTGGTCTCCGCGGCGTCGGTCGCGACACGGCGTAACCGCAGCAGGGCCTTACGAAGATCGTCGCTGTTGTCCATCACCTCGGTCGCGGTCTCGACCTGGCAGCTGGTGAGCTCGAGTTGGAGGTCGACGCCCTTGGCAGCAGCGGTCTCGGCCACGGCTTTGTTGCGCGCGATGGGCTCTCCTGTGCGTGGATCGACCAGGAGGAATTCTTCTTCGACGCCGAAGGTGGGATTGTTGCTCATGTCCCGCGCAGGATTGCCCTTCGGAACCTCCACCAAACATCCAGCTCATATGCCTAGGATCGGATGATGCCCAAGGATTTCCGGTTCGGTGTCGGAGTGCGCACCGCCGAGACCCAGGCCCAGGTCGCCGCCACCGCCCGCCGAGCCGAAGATCTCGGATACGACGTCATCGTGATGCCCGACCACCTTGGCGTCCCCGCCCCGTTTCCGATGCTGACGGCCGCCGCGTGCGCCACCCGCACCATCCGCGTCGGGACCTTCGTCCTCAACGCCTGCTTCTACAAACCGGCGCTGCTGGCTCGCGAGGTGACGACGTTGCGGGACCTGTCGGGCGGACGGTTCGAGGTGGGACTGGGAGCGGGGTACGTCCGCGAGGAGTTCGAACAGGCCGAACTACCTTTTCCCAGCGCCAGAGAGCGCATCGACTATCTGCGTCACACCATCGATCACCTGCGCGAGCACGCCTCCGACGTCCCGGTCATGGTCGCCGGGAACGGTGACCGACTGCTCACGGTGGCCGCGCAGACCGCCGACATCGTCGGCCTCACCGGCGGCGACGGCGTGCCCGACGGCGACCACGACCCGCTCGCCGAACGAATCTCTTTCTTGCGCAAGGCTGCCGACGGTCGCGATCTGGAACTCAACATCACGTTCACCGCGATACCCGCGGCCGGCTCCGAGATGCCCGACCTCAGGTTGACGCGACGCTTTCTCGGCCACCTCACCGACGAACAATTGCTGCGCCATCCGGGGGTGCTGGCCGGTTCCGCATCGGACATGGCCGACCGGCTGCGGCAGCTACGGGACACCTACGGCGTGAGCTACTTCATCGTGCAGATCCCACATATCGAGACGTTCGCGAAGGTGATCGCCGAACTTCGGTAGCAAAGGTTCTAGTTCGACCAAGCGTCGGTGATTATCTCGACCAACGCCGGACCAGGGTGGGCGAGCGCCTCGGCGATGACGGTACCCAGTTCGGTGTGGCTGATGACCTGGTTCCCGTACGCGCCGCAATCCCGCGCATACGCGGCGAAGTCCGGATTGAGCAGCGAGGTCTGCCACACCTCGTATTCAGAACTGCGTTGCTCCTGGGTGATCTTGCCGAGCTCGCCGTTGTTCAACAGGATGTGGGTGATGTTCATGCCGTACTTGACCGCGGTCGTGAAATCGGCGAGGTATTGGCCGAACCCACCGTCGCCGGTCACGGCAACGATCGGTCGATCGGGCGCGGCAGCCCACGCCCCCATCGCGGCGGGGAAACCGAAACCGATGGAGCCGAGGTAGCCCGACATCAGCACGGTCTGTTCGTCTTTGGTCTCGAAGTACCGCCCGAACGAGTAGGCGTGGTTGCCCACGTCAACCGTGAGCACGGCGCCGGCCGGCACGAGGCGGCCGAGTTCGTCGAAGACTGTCGCGGCAGCGATCCGCCCACCGGGCTGCTTGGTGGCCCGCCGGGCCTTCTCGGTCCGCCACACCGACCACCGCTCAGCGATCTCGGCGCGTTGGTCGACCAGATCCGGATGCGTGCGCAGACGCTGTGTCAGGGCCGACGCGGTCACGCCCACGTCACCGAGCACCGGCACAGCCACGGGGTTGAACCGGCCAAGCACCAGCGGGTCGGTATCGACCTGGATGACCGGCTTGTACGGCGATATGCCCGTGTGATTGGAGAACGACGCCCCGAACACCACCAGCAGATCGGCCTTGTTCATCATCCACGACGCAACCGGGGTCCCGGATCGGCCCAGCGCACCGCACGCCAGCGGATGATCATCCGCGATCTGGCCTTTGGCCTTGAAGGTGGTGAGCACCGGGGCGTGGAGGCGCTCGGCCAGCGCGACGATGGCCGCCATGTCGAATTTCGCACCGGCACCGACGATGACCGCCGGGCGAGTTGCCGCTGCGATGCGGTCGAGTGCCCGCTCCAGTGGTGTCGACGGGGGCGCCACCCGCAGGTCGGGCATCCGGCCCTCGGGCCCGGACGACCGTCGGTCGGACTGGATGACCTGCACTTCGTCGGGCACCACCAGGTGGGCGACGCCGCGTTCGAGGATGGCGTGCTTGAGCGCCATGGTCATCAGCTCGGCATGTTCGGAGCCGTCGCGCACCATCTCCGAGTAGACCGCGACGTCGGCGAAGGCCGCCAGGAGGTCGATGTCCTGGAAGGCGCCTTTGCCCGCGACCGCGGATTCGACGTTTCCGGACAGGGCCAACACGGGTGCCCGGTCGGCTTTGGCGTCGTACAGCCCGGTGAGCAGGTTCGTCGAACCGGGCCCGGCAATGCCGAAGCAGGCCGCCGGCCGGCCGGTGAGCTTGCCGTAGGCCGACGCCGCGAACGCGGCCGCGCCTTCATGTCGGATGCCGAAATACCGCAGCTTCCCCGCGTTCTCGGCGCGGTGCATGGCTTCGGCGAGCCCCAGGTTGGAGTGACCGACCATTCCGAAAACCGTGTCGACACCCCAGTTGGTCATCGTCTCGACCAAGACGTCGCTGACGGTGCGCGCGGCAGGTGCTGGCGGCGGCGCGCCGACATAGATCCCATCGTCCCGGACGTCGACCGGATACGTCGTGACGTTGAAGTCCGGACCACCCGCGGCCTCGCCTGTGAACGGGTCGAAGTCGAAACCGTGCCACGGGCAACGGATTTTGTCGTTCTCGAGCGTCCCCTGTCCGAGCGGTCCGCCTTGATGCGGACAGCGGTTGTCGATGGCGCCGTACCGGCCGTTGAGCTTCGTCAGCGCCACCGTCTTTCGTCCAGCGGGGCACGCGGACACCTGACCTTCATCGAGTTCATCGTGGTCGGCGACCCTGTGCCACTCGAGTTCCTGGCCGGCTTCCTCAACAGTCACAGCGGTGTCACTCCTCCGTACGGGACCCCGCTGAGGTATGCGAAGTCGCGGTCGAACGTCGTCAGATCATCGAGCGTGAATTCGGCAAGACGGTGGTGTCCGCAGGCGCGCGCGAGCACCACCATCAGGTCCACCGCCGAACGCAGGTACCGGTTCAGGCGTTCGGCGGCCTGCCGCACCGGCAGGCGGGCGCGCAGGTGCGGGTCCTGGGTGGCGATGCCTGCGGGGCAGGCGTTGGTGTGGCAGGCGCGCATGCCGACGCAGCCGATGGCTTGAATCGCGCTGTTCGCCACGCCGATCGCGTCAGCCCCCAACGCCAGCGCCTTGACCATGTCCGCGGGGGTGCGGATGCCGCCTGTGACGGCCAGGGTGATCCGACTCTCGCTGCGGTCGAGGTGTCGCCGGGCCCGGGCCAGCGCCGGAATGGTGGGTACGGAGATGTTGTCGCGGAAGATCGTCGGCGCTGAGCCCGTGCCGCCGCCGCGGCCGTCGAGGATGACGTAGTCGACGCCGATCTCAAGAGCGGCGTCCAGATCGCGCTCGATGTGTTGGGCACTGAGCTTGTAGCCCACCGGAATTCCGCCTGAGATGTCGCGGACCTGCGCGGCGAAGTCGCGGTACTCGGCCAGAGACGTCCAGTCCGGAAACCGGGCCGGGGAGATCGCCGATGTACCGGGTGGTAAGCCGCGCACGTCAGCGATCTTTCCCACCACTTTGCTGCCCGGAAGATGCCCGCCGGTACCGGTTTTGGCGCCCTGTCCGCCCTTGAAGTGGAATGCCTGAACTTTGTGGAGGTGTTCGAAGCTCCACCCGAACCGGCCGGATGCGAGTTCGTAGAAGTACCGCGAATTCTCTTGTTGCTCTTCGGGGAGCATGCCGCCCTCGCCGGAGCAGATTCCGGTGCCGGCGAGTTCGGCCCCCGCTGCGAGCGCCGTCTTGGCCTCCTCGGACAGCGCACCGAAACTCATGTCACTGACGAACAGCGGAATGTCGAGGACCAGTGGGCGTTTGGCCCCGGGGCCGATGACGGTCTCGGTGCTGACGGGCTCCTGGTCGAGCAGCGGTAGCCGCGCCAACTGTGCGGTCACCAGCTGGATCGAATCCCACGAGGGAAGTTCGGTGCGTGATACCCCCATTGCCGCCGAGGGCCCGTGCTTGCCCACCCTGCTCAGTCCGTGTGTGGCGAGTTCATGGATGTCGGTGTTGAACGGCTCTTCCGCGGTGTTGGCCGGCGTTGCCCACCTGCCCTGGTAACCGTCGTCGCCATACGGTTGCGGATTGGCATTCGCGAATTCGGAGATCGCGGATACGTCGACGTACACGGCCCCGTCACGGATTTGGACCGGAAACGTCGCCAACGCGACCGCGGGGTTGACCGGTGAGATGCCGGTCTCGACGTTGTACCGCCAGCCGTGCACGTCGCACACGACGGTGTCACCGTCGATGTGCCCGTCTGCGAGAAGGACGCCGCGATGTGCGCAGCGGCCGTACAACGCTTTGACGTCCCCACCGCGCCGGATGAGCACGAGGTCGACGCCCGCGACATTTGCGGCGAACGGGGTGTTGTCGGGCAGGTCGGCCAGGGACGCCAACTGCACGTCGCGGGCTGTCGACTCCAAAGTCATCGGCTGCTCCTCAGGGTTGGTCGTCGGCCTCGTTCAGTAGGTGGGCACGGATCTCGGAGTAGGCGTGCGTGAACAGCCTGATGTCGCGCGGGCTGAGCAGGTCGAACACGTTGCGTCGCACGGCCGCCACATGCACCGGCGCGGACGACCGGACTTTCGCGAACCCGGCTTCGGTGAGCTCGGCGTACCAGCCTCTCTTGTCTTCATCGCATTCGACGCGGCGCAACCACCCGGCGTCCGCCAGCCGGTTCACCGCCCGCGTCACGCCGCTGCGGGTCGTCATCGCGGCGTCGGCGATCTCACTCATCCGCAGTCGACGCTCGGGCGCCTCGGACAACAGCGCCAGCACTTCGAAATCTGCGAAAGAGATTCCGGCGTCGACCTCCAGCTGACGGTCCAGTGCCCGCAACAGCAGCCGAGTGCTGTCGAGATATCCACGCCACATCTCGTACTCAGCGGCACTGAGCCATTCCACCCCTTCCATCAGCGCGGCGCACCATTAGTTGATGGTGCAATCACTGTAGCAGCGGACATGGTCGCTGACCATAGCGCCGCCATGCTCCGATCACGGGCATAACGCGCAGATTTCGCGTCAGTATTTAGGCCTGAGTGTGGGCGGAGGCTCCTCGACGGTCTCCCGAAAATAGTTGACGTGAAAACTACTGCGTGAACCCGTTGCGGATTTTTCATACCAACTGTTGCGGTAACGATCAGTATGAAATCGGCCGTTGGCCCTGACGAGAGGTTCCCCATGTCGAAAACGTTGTTGGGCAAGGTCGCCCTGGCCACCGGAGGATCTCGAGGCCTGGGCGCCGCCACCGCCGAAGCACTCGCCGACCGCGGGGCCGACGTGGCCATCAGTTACGTCGCCTCCGATGCCAAAGCACAGGCGGTGGTCGAGCGACTGAAGGCCAAAGGCGTCCGCGGGTTGGCGGTCAAGAGCGATCAGGCCGACGTGACCGCCGCCAAGCCCCTCGTCGACGCCGTGATCGACCACTTCGGCAGGCTCGACATCCTGGTGAACAACGCCGCAATCGCCGTGCAGGGCAAGACTGTTGACGATCCGACGCTCGACGCCGAGGAGTTCGACCGGCAGTGGCACGTCAACGTCCTCGGTACCGTGGCGGTCACGCGTGCCGCCGCGCAGAAACTGTCCGACGGCGGTCGCATCGTCTTCATCGGAACCGGCTTCGGCACCCGCGTCGCGTTTCCCGGCGTGGCGGACTACGCCGGCACCAAGGCCGCAATCCTCGGCTACGCCAAGGGCGTTGGGCGTGACCTGGGCCCGCGCAACATCACCGTCAACGTCGTCCAGCCGGGCATCATGCCGACCGACATGGCCAGCGAGGCCGCCGCCAATCTGCCCGACGCGGTCATGGACCTGCACGCGATCCGGCGCATCGCGACCGTCGAGGAGGTGGCGGCGTCGGTCTGCTTCCTCGCCGGGCCCGACGCCGGCTACATCACCGGCACCGTGCTGGAGGTCAGCGGCGGCTACCAGATCTGATCGGTGCCGTCCCGCCAGTGGTAGTTTTATTACCGGTCGTTACGAAAAGGCTGGGCCGATCTGGTGGGACGTCATCGCGAGTTCGATGTGGACAAGGCGCTGGACGCTGCGCTGTGTGTGTTCTGGCGCAAAGGGTACGAAGGCGCGTCGTACAGCGATCTGACGCAGGCCACCGGTGTCGAGCGGCCGGCGCTGTACTCGGCGTTCGGCAACAAAGAGGCACTGTTCCTGCGTGCGCTCGATCGCTACTACGAGCGCTACATGGACTTCATCCCCGTCGCGCTCGAACAGCCGACGTCACGCGAGGTCGCCGAACACCTCCTGCGGTCCGCCGCCGACCTCAACACCCGCTACCCGGACCACACGGGCTGCCTCGGTGTACAGGGCTGCCTCGTCGGCACCGACGACTCCGAGCCGATCCGGCGCGCGCTGGTCGACGCCCGAGCGTCCGGCGAGGCCTCCCTGCGGGCACGCTTCGAGGACGCTCACGCGACGGGCGACCTGCCGAAATCCGCCAACCCGGCAGCGCTGGCGGCGTTCCTCATGACCGTGCTGCACGGGATGGCCGTCCAGGCCAAGGCCGGGTTCAGCAGGGAAACCCTCGACGCGATCATCGACCAGGCGTTGTCGAGCTGGCCCACACCGGACCGCGGGTCTGCGGGGAAGGCCACGCGCAAGCGCTGAACCCCGCGCCGTGCCGCTCCCCTGCCAGCGTCGCGTGGGAGTTGGGCGGTACGCTGTGCCCGCAGCCTTCGCGGCCGCACGCCCTCGTAGCTCAGGGGATAGAGCACGGCTCTCCTAAAGCCGGTGTCGCAGGTTCGAATCCTGCCGGGGGCACAGGTCAGACATGGTATCTAGCCATTCTGAATAACCACGATCCATCGTTTATTCATCGTTTATGGTTCGGTCCAGAAGATCGGCCACGACGGTGTGCACCCGCCCACGCGCCATGTGCTTGTCCTGCGTCATCGAGATACGCGAGTGCCCAAGGTGATCAGCACCGATGCGCGCGACAGGCACTCGTCATCGATCAGAGTGGCGACCGTCTTGCGGAGCTGTGGCTGGTGGCATCCGGCACGCCCAGGCGGCCCTGACCTCGCGCCACCGGGCCCGAAAGTTGTCCGGGTCGCGCCACGTGCCGGCAGTCGACGGGAAGATCATCGACTGCTCCCCCAGGTATGGGCGACTGTGCCGCGCGGCCAGGACGGCGGAGTCGAACGTCGGCAGAGGGACCGTGCGGGTGCCAATCGGATGTTTGCCTGAAACGGCGAACCCACTCCGCACGCCGGTGCGGTTACCAGCGGTTATTCGACCCATCACCCCTCGCGCCGTCGATGGTGTCGCCGTCTGTCTCGTTGCTGCGCAGTGTTTGGGTGGTAGCCTGCGGCTCATATTCGGGTGTCGAGGGGGCACGGAGATGTCTGATCACCTTTCGGTTGATGGTGACGGTTTGGCGGCGGCTGCGGTCGGCAGTGTGGATATCGCTGAGGCGTTGGCCGCGGCGGGCGCGGTGAACTCTCCGGCCGCGGGTGTGCAGCCGAGTCAGGCCGGTGAACGCCGCGCTGGCCTCGATACGTGCGCATGCGACCCGTCAAGCTGGCAGACAGGGCAGCGATCTGCACATCGGTAACGCGCTCTACGTTCATGCCGACGACGCTGCGGCCGATCGCGTCACTCGGACGATATGAGCCCGACAGCAACACCAGCTGAGGGCGGCGAAGGCCTGTCACGGTCTCGGATCGAATCCTGGGATACGACCCACCTCGAGAACGCGACCGCCCGGTGGCGGGCCACAGCGACCGAGCTGGAAGGGCACTTCGAGCAGTTGCGTCAGCATGTTCTGGCCCCAGGTGGCACCGAATGGGAAGGGGACGCGAAAGACGCCGCGCTTGAGCGCGCCACCCAAAACCTCAATACGGTGCGCGCAGCCGGTGACATCGCGCGCTCGGCTGCCGACCTCGCCGAGAACAGCTCCGCTGATATCAGCGCTGCCAAACGTGATGCGCTGCAGTCGATCAGCGACGCCGAAGCCGATGGGTTCGAAGTCAACGAGGACCTGTCCGTGCGCGACACCAGCCGCGTCGATGTGTCCACAATGGCCGCGCGCTACACCGCCGCCCGCGAGCACGCTGAGAACATCCAGTGGAACGCCAACCAGCTCTTGGCGACCGACACGCTGATCGGTCGGCGGCTCACCGCGAAAGCCGCTGAGCTGAACGGAGTTAGGTTCGACGACGAACCAGAAGGCACGATCCGGGCTGCCAGTTTCGGCGATGGTTTCAAGCAGTCACCGTTTGACGATCTGCTCACCAAAGAGCAGGCACTTGCGGCGTGGGAGAAGCTTCAAACAGACATCGCTTCCTACAACTCTCGATGCGCCGTAAATATCGTCGGGCCACTCCCGCCGCCGCAATACGCCGCCTGCCAACAAGAACTAGCATTCCTGCAGGGCCAGGAGGCCGCACTCAGAGCCAGGCTCGCCGACTTCGGCATCCACCCAGGTGAGGCGCCGTCCAGCACTAGCTCAGGCGGGGACCTGACCGCGACTGCCACACAAATCGGCGCGGAAATCGCAACTTTCCCACCAGGAACCCGGGCAGACGCGTTAGCGGAGCGAATGACAGGATTGCATCTCAATCAGGCCGATGCTGCTCGGGCGACAGACATCGCCGCCGCACGAATCTGGGGCGAGACAGGTGGAACATCGAAGATGCCAGACGGTTCAATCATCGTCCTGCCTGCCAACATCCGCCAAACCGACGTGATGAAGGTGTTCCCAGATGGTTCTGTCACGGTGCTACGTGGCGTGGACGTGACTCAGTACTTGCCGAGATGACGAAAGGGTATGCCATGAATGCAGTTTCGGCCGATCCGGTTCTCAACTTCGAAGTTTATGTGTTGATGACCATGCGGAATCGCATGACAAACAAGAAGGACCAACTGCGAGCCACGTTGTCTAGCCACGGGTTTTCAGTCAAGGACGCAGAACGTGTGCACCGGCAGCTCGCCGAATCACTCGGCGACGAAGCCTCACGGTATTCCGTTCTCAAGGAATCTCTGGGCGCACGAGCAGACACCGCTAGGTCGTTCGGATTCTCCAGCATCCTATGGCCCAACTTCGACTTCGAAGCGGCGGCGAACGATGCGGGACTACTTGAGTCGGCACGGTATCGGCATGTTCGGAACCGCTCGGACTTGCCCAATTCACCAAGAGAATTAGCGCTGTGGAGCGTCGATGCCACCGAGTTCATCGGCCACTTCGGACCCATGACGGGAGGCGAACAATGGCCCCTGTTTCATGAGCTGCTGCCAGCATATGAAGAGTACGAATTCCAATGGGATGGGCGGCGTTACGGCGCCGGCTTCAGCTGGGGCCTATTCATGTACGCGGCGGAATACTGGGACTAGCCCCAGATCCCGCTGGCATTGGCCGGAGAACGATGGGTGCATGGCGATAAGTCGATCACGGAAGCGTTTGCTACTGGTATCGATCGGTGCCAGGCCGCGACGGCATGTACTTCCGACACGACATCGACACGAATGCGTCCTCAGCAAACAACGTAGACAGGTTTGGACAGGCGACTTGGACGTCCTGAGTGGCACCAACCACTGCCGACTCATTGTTCATTCATTCGTTTACAACCAGATAGCAACCGCATTTGGATCGAATCATCGGCATCTATTACACGCGATTCGCCCAGGTCAAGGCCAAATATCGCTGATTCGTCGGCAGTCACCGGCAACCATCGCTTTCAAAGCCGGTGTCGCAGGTTCGAATCCTGCCGGGGGCACCCTGTACCAAGATGGATTCATGTGGCCTGAGTGGTGGTCGATCGCCATCGGAGTGGTCCTGGGCCTCGCCCTCCTGTGGCTCGCATTGGTGGTCGTCTTGTGGGCGACCAAACCGGACGACGTCAGCCTGCGGGATGCGATGCGCCTGCTTCCCGATCTGTTGCGACTGTTCAAGCGGCTCGCTGCGGACCCGACGTTGCCGAGGGGTGTCCGCGTCCGTCTGGCACTGTTGCTGGGTTACCTCGTGTTACCCTTCGATCTCATCCCGGATTTCGTCCCTGTGCTCGGCTACGCCGACGACGCGATCGTCGTCGCCCTCGCCCTGCGCTCGGTGACCCGAAGAGCCGGCCCGGCGGCGCTGTCCGAGCACTGGCCCGGAACGCCCGAGGGTCTCCTCGCGGTGCGCCGCCTGTGCCGACTGCCGGACGGCGAATAGCGGATGCTGCAGTACACCATTTTCTGAATTCAGAAATAGATGTACTGTCGGCGCATGCAGACCGCCTTGCACACCGACGCGCTCGCACGATTCGGCCACGCGCTGTCGGACGTCACCCGCACCCGCATCCTGCTGAGCCTCAACGAGTCCCCGAACTATCCCGCCGACCTGGCCGAACAGCTCGGCGTCTCGCGGCAGACACTCTCCAATCACCTGGCTTGCCTGCGTGGATGTGGCCTGGTGGTCGCCGTTCCCGAAGGCAGGCGGACTCGCTATGAGCTGGCCGACGCGCGCATCGGTCGGGCTCTCGACGACCTCATGGGCCTCGTCTTGGACGTGGATCCGGAGTGCCGATGCGTCGGCCCCGATGGCGCCGTGTGCGGATGCGGATGATGGCCGACACCAGCAAGTTGACGCCGACTCGACGCGCGGTGCTGGCACGACGTATCCGGATGTTCGTCGCCGCCACCATCACCTACAACGTCATCGAGGCCGTCGTGGCGCTGACGGAAGGCGCACGGGTGAGTTCGACCGCACTCATCGGGTTCGGCCTCGACTCCGTCATCGAGGTGTCGTCGGCGGCGGCAGTGGCGTGGCAGTTCGCCGGCCGCGACCCCGAAGCGCGGGAAAAGGTGGCCCTGCGGATCGTCGCGTTCTCGTTCTTCGGCCTGGCCACCTACGTCGCGGTCGACGCCATCCGATCGCTGCTCGGCATCGGGGAGGCACAACATTCGACCATCGGCATCGCGCTGGCCGCGCTCAGCTTGGTGATCATGCCGGTGCTGTCGTACGCGCAGCGACGGGCCGGCCGCGAACTCGGATCGCTGTCGGCCGTGGCGGATTCGAAGCAGACGCTGCTGTGCACCTATCTGTCGGCGGTGCTGCTCGTCGGCCTGCTGCTCAACAGCATCTTCGGATGGTCATGGGCGGACCCGATCGCAGGCCTGGTGATCGCCGCGGTGGCGGTCCGGGAAGGCCTCGAAGCGTGGAAGGGCGACACCTGCTGTTCGGCGGGTTGATTCCGACCTCTGCGGGGCACTCGTCAGCATGGTGTTCACCGAAACCCTGCTTCTGCTCGCGGCCGACGGCGAGCCGCCGGGCCTGCTGCCCGCACGACAGCAGATGGCGTTCTCACTGGGCTGGCACATCGTGCTGGCGTGTTTCGGGGTGGCGTTCCCGACCATGATCTTCGTCGTGCACCGTCGAGGCATCGTGCGTGACGACGCCGTCGCCCTGGGGCTGGCGCAGCGCTGGGCGAAGGTCTCGGCGGTGCTGTTCGCGATCGGCGCCGTGTCCGGCACGGTCCTGAGCTTCGAGATGGGCCTGCTGTGGCCGGGCCTGATGGGACGCTTCGGCGACGTGTTGGGCCTGCCGTTCGCTTTCGAGGGCCTGTCGTTCTTCGTCGAGGCGATCTTCCTCGGCATCTATTTGTACGGGTGGGGACGTATGCCGCCGCGGCGGCACCTGCTGACGCTCATCCCGATGGGCCTCGCCGGCATCGTCGGCACGTTCTGCGTCGTCTCGGTCAACGCGTGGATGAACAACCCGGCGGGCTTCCGGATCGTGAACGGCGAGGTGGTCGACATCGACCCGTGGCGCGCGATGTTCAACAGCGGTGTGTGGCTGCAGTTCGCGCACATGTGGGTCGCGGCGTTCATGCTCGTCGGACTCGTGGTGTCCGGTGTGTATGCGTTCGGCATGCTGCGGGGGCGCGTCGACACCCACCACCGGCTGGGCTTCGCCGTGCCGTTCACATTTGCCTCGGTGGCCGCCGTCGCGCAACCGTTGATCGGGCACGTGCTGGGTATGCGGATCCACGACACCCAACCCGCGAAGCTCGCGGCGTTCGAACTGGCCCAGACCACCGAGGGCCCGGCACCGCTGCGCCTGGGTGGCGTGCTGATCGACGGAGAGGTGCACTGGGCGCTGACCATCCCACGGCTCGGTTCGATCATCGCGCGCAACTCGCTGGACGCACCGGTGCCCGGGCTGGACGGGGTCCCCCGTTCGGAGTGGCCACCGGTCAACATCACGCATCTGGCGTTCCAGTCGATGGTCGGCATCGGCACACTGCTGGCGGCCGTCGCGGTGGTGTACTGGCTGGCGCGGTGGCGCGGCCGGGACCTGCTGGCGAACCGGTGGTTTCTGCGGCTGAGCGTGATCACCGGCCCCCTGGCCGTCCTGGCGGTCGAATCCGGTTGGGTGGCAACCGAAGTAGGACGTCAGCCGTGGACGGTGTGGAAAGTGCTGACGACGACGGAGGCGGCGAGCCAGAGCAGCGGCCTGTGGTGGAGTTACGTCATCGTGCTTGTCGTCTACCTCGGCATGACCATCGGCGCCGTCGTCGTCCTGCGGTCGATGGCGCGGCGGTGGCGGGCCGGGGAAACCGACCTGCCCAGCCCTTACGGACCACCGCGCACGGAGGCCCGGTCATGACGCAGGCCACCTTCGTCGCGATGGCGATGTTCCTGGGGGTCGTCATCTACGCGCTGTTCGCCGGCGCCGACTTCGGCTCCGGTTTCTACGATCTCACCGCAGGCGACGCCCGCAGCGGGGCCAAGGTACGCACACTCGTGGACCACAGCATCGGCCCGGTGTGGGAGGCCAACCACGTATGGCTGATCTACATCCTGGTGATCTGGTGGACGGGTTTTCCGCGGACGTTCGCCGCGGCGACGACAACACTGTTCATCCCGCTGGCCCTGGCGTTGACGGGAATCGTCCTGCGCGGCGCCAGTTTCGCGTTCCGCAAGTATTCGGCGACGGTGTCGCAGGCGCGACTGTTCGGTGCGATCTTCGCGGCGTCGTCGTTGATCAGCCCGTTCTTCCTGGGGACTGTCGCGGGGGCGATCGCCTCGGGACGCGTCCCGGCCGAGGGCTACGGCGACCGCATCGGATCGTGGCTCAATCCCACGTCGCTGGTCGGCGGGTTTCTGGCCGTGGCGACGTGTGTGTTTCTCGCGGGAGTGTTCCTCACCGCCGACGCCGCCCGCTCGGGTGACAACGGCCTCGCCGACAGTCTGCGACGACGCACACTGGCCGTCGGCGTCGTCACGGGTCTCATAGTGTTCGCCGGCCTCTATCCCGTCGCGCACGACGCTCCGACCCTGACCGCGGGCCTGCGCACCTATGCGGCGCCGCTTTTGGTGATCGCACTGCTGGCCGGCGTCGCGACGGTGTGGCTCGTGTTCCGGCGCCGCTACGCGATCAGCCGGATCCCCGCGGCGGTGGCCGTCGCGGCGGTGGTCACCGGGTGGGGCGTCGGGCAGTATCCGTGGCTGCTGGTCGACGAGGTGACCATCGCCGACGCCGCCGGTGCGGACGCGACCCTGACGGGGTTGTTGATCGTGGTCGTCCTCGCGGGCGTGATCGTGCTGCCGGCACTGGCCTACCTGTTGCGACTCACGCAGACCGAGGAGTGGTCACGCTGACGACCGTGCGGTGAGGGCGGGTTCTGGCCCGAAAGCTCGCCATGGCGACACGCTCGGCGCAAGGATCGGCCGCATTCGGCTACCACTGCCGACTGGCGCGCCGCGTGAGACTCATCGCAGTCTCACGAGGCGCGTGAGCCACGACCCGCGGCACTGCAAACTTTTGCAGCCGTGTGACTACTACGGCAGCGAATAGAGCAAAGTTATTGCCACACAATGACAAAACCTGTTTTCAGGAACAAGAAGAAAAGCGTTAAGGTTGTTCACAGTTGGGGGCAATGAGTAAAACACGGCTAAGTAACCCGGAGGTGGGGGAATGATCCGTTCGAAACTCATGCGGGCCTTGGTGGTCGGCGCCGGCGCCGTCGCGGTGCCGATGAGTGTGGCGGTTATCGGTGCGGCACCCGCATCGGCCGGTCCCGATCTGTGCGTGAGCGGGCCGTATGGATACGCGTACGCGTGCGTCGAAGGGCCAGGTTGGGTGCGGCCTTGGGTCGATCCCGGCCCAGGTTGGCGTGGCCACGGTCCCGGCCCTGGCAAGGGCCACTGGAAGCACCACCACTGAACCGCAGATGAGCAGCGCCGTGGCGGGGATCTCCGGATCCCCGCCACGGCGCTTTTTCATGCCACGCCTTCAGTCACTCTCTTAGTTGTAGTAACCTGCCTCACATGGAAAACGTCTGGGTGCTGGGCGGCTACCAGAGTGATTTCGCCCGAAACCTCACCCGCGAGAACCTCGATTTCGCGGACTTGACGCGTGAGGTCGTCGAGAACACGTTGGCGCACGCCAAAATTGACGCCAGCGATATCGGCGTCGTGCACGTGGCCAACGCGTTCGGCGAACTGTTCGCGCGGCAGGGTCACCTCGGCGCGATGCCCGCGACCGTCCACGAGGGGCTGTGGGACACCCCGTCGAGCAGGCACGAGGCGGCATGCGCGTCGGGCAGCGTCGCCGCGCTCGCGGCGATCGCCGACCTGCGCTCCGGTGCGTACGACACCGCACTGGTGGTCGGCGTGGAACTGGAGAAGACCGTGCCCGGTGACGACGCCGCGGCGAACCTGGGCACCGCGGCGTGGACCGGCCACGAAGGCGCCGACGCCACCTACATGTGGCCCTGGATGTTCTCGAAGGTCGCCGACGAATACGACCGCCGCTACTGCCTCGACCCCGCCCACCTGCGCGTGATCGCGGCGGTGAACTTCGCCAACGCGCGACGCAACCCCAACGCGCAGACCCGCACGTGGAACGTTCCCGACCCGCTGACCGACGACGACGCGACCAATCCGGTCGTCGAGGGCCGCATCCGCCGCTTCGACTGCAGCCAGATGACCGACGGCGGCGCGGGCGTTGTCCTGGTGACCGACCGCTGGCTGCGCGCACATCCCGGCGTGACGCCGCAGGCCCGCATCGCTGGGTGGGGTCACCGCACGGTGGGGCTCGGCCTGCAGCAGAAGATCGACCGGGCAGACGCAGACCCGTACCTGCTCCCCCACGTGCGCGGCGCCGTGCAGGATGCGTTCGGCCGGGCGCAGGTGACCCTCGACGACATCGACGGTTTCGAGGTCCACGACTGCTTCACCCCCAGCGAGTACCTGGCGATCGACCACATCGGGCTCACCGGCCCGGGCGAATCGTGGAAGGCCATCGAGAACGGTGAGATCGAGATCGGTGGACGGCTGCCGATCAACCCGAGCGGCGGCCTGATCGGCGGCGGTCACCCCGTTGGCGCCTCCGGTGTCCGGATGCTGCTCGACGCCACTAAGCAGGTGAGCGCCTCGGCAGGCGAGTACCAGGTCGAGGCCGCAAAGACGTTCGGCACGTTGAACTTCGGTGGGAGCACCGCGACCACCGTCAGTTTTGTCGTCACAGCAGGCAAGGAGTAACGCATGCACACCGAGGTCGTCGCGAAGTATCTGTCGACGCTGCCCGAGGATGACACCCACCCGTACCGCACCGGTGCCTGGCGCCCACAGACCACCGAGTGGGACGCCGACGACCTGACGGTCGTGGAAGGCGAGATCCCCGCCGACCTGGACGGGGTGTACCTGCGCAACACGGAGAACCCGATGCACCCGGCATTCAAGGTCTACCACCCCTTCGACGGTGACGGCATGCTGCACGTGGTGGGCTTCCGCGACGGTAAGGCGTTCTACCGCAACAGGTTCGTCCGCACCGACGGACTGCTCGAGGAGAACGCCGAGGGTGGTCCGCTGTGGCCGGGCATCGCCGAACCGGTCGAGCTGGCCAAGCGCGACTACGGCTGGGGTGCACGCACTTTGATGAAGGACGCGTCGAGCACCGACGTCACCGTGCACCGCGGCGTCGCGCTGACCAGCTTCTACCAGTGCGGTGACCTGTACCGCATCAACCCCCACACGGGCGACACGCTGGGCAAGGAGAACTGGAACGGCGGGTTCCCGGTCGACTGGGGTGTCTCGGCGCACCCCAAGAACGACGACCGCACGGGCGAACTGCTGTTCTTCAACTACGGCAAGCAGGCACCGTACATGCACTTCGGCGTCGTCGACCAGAACAACAACCTGGTGCACTACACCGACGTCGAACTGCCCGGACCGCGCCTGCCCCACGACATGGCGTTCACCGAGAACTACGTGATCCTCAACGATTTCCCGATGTTCTGGGACGCCGAGTTCCTCAAACACAACGCGCACATCCCGCGTCTGCACCGCGACCTGCCGTCACGCTTCGCGGTCGTCCCGCGCCGCGGCGGCGACATCAAGTGGTTCGAGGCCGACACCACCTACGTGCTGCACTTCACCAACGCCTTCGAGGACGGCGACGAGATCGTCATGGACGGGTTCTTCCAGGGCTCCCCCGAACCCGACGACGACCCGGCGGACAACGGCATGAGCCGCAAGTGGCAGCGCTTCTTCCGGTATCTGTCGCTCGACGGCATGCAGACCCGGTTGCACCGCTGGCGCTTCAACCTGGTCACGGGTGAGACCCGCGAGGAGCAACTCTCGGACAGCCTCACCGAATTCGGCATGATCAACCCGGATTTCGCGACGCAGGACTACCGGTACATCTACGCCGCGACCGGCAAGCCCGGCTGGTTCCTGTTCGACGGTCTGGTGCGCCACGATCTGCGAACGGGTTCAGAGGAGCGGTACACCTTCGCCGACGGCGTGTACGGCAGCGAGACCGCGATGGCACCCCGCGTTGGCGGCAGCGGCGAGGACGACGGCTATCTGGTTACCCTGATCAGTGACATGAACGATGACGCGTCCTACTGCCTGGTGTTCGACGCCGCCCGCGTCGGCGACGGGCCGGTGTGCAAACTGGCTCTGCCCGAGCGTATCTCCAGCGGCACGCACTCCACCTGGGTCTCCGGTGCGGAGCTGCGGCGTTGGCACACCTCCGACGACGCGGCGGCCGCGATCGGCATGTAGTGGACGATCCGCAGCCGCGGACCGCGTCCGGCCCGACGGAGCTCGCGCCCGGCGGCACCAACGCCGTCGGGCACATGCTCGCCCTGCTCGGTGACGAGTGGTCGCTGCTGGTGATGCAGCAGGCCTTGCTGGGCGCAACCCGCTACGGGCAGTTCATGTCCCGGCTGCCGATCTCGAACTCGGTGCTGACCCGCCGGCTCGGCACCCTCACCGCCGACGGCTTGCTGAGGCGCCACCGGTATCAGGACCGACCGCCGCGCGACGAGTATCTGGTGACCGCTCGTGGGCGTGCCCTGTGGCCGATCCTGCTGTCGATCTGGGAGTGGGAACGCCGGTGGGTGCCCGAGCAGCGCGATGCCCTGCCCGGTATGCGACACATCTCCTGCGGCGAGGAGTTCCACCCGCTGCTGAGCTGCTCGGCCTGCGAGAAGGAGGCGAATCCCGGTGAGGTGGTGGCCCGTTGGGGACCGAGCGGCGGGTGGCAGCGCGCGCTGCCCGTGGCGACGACCCGCCGCCGATCTGGGTCCGGCTCAGGTGCCGACGACCGCGACTCCCCCTCGGGTCTGTTCCCTCAGACGATGAGCGTGCTGGGCAACCGCTGGGCGTGTGCGATCCTGGTCGCGGCGTTCACCGGCACCACCCGGTTTTCGACGTTTCAGAAGTTGCTGGCGGCCCCGCCCGGTTCGGTGTCCGATCGTCTGGCACGCTTCCGCGCGAACGGCATCATGACCACCTCCCCCGAACGGCCGGAGTATCTGCTGACAGCGAAAGGCGAGGCGTTCCTGCCCGTGCTGGTGACCGGACTGCAATGGGCCCAGGGTTGGTTCAGCGCTCCGGAAGGCCCCGCCGTCAACCTCACTCACACCGCCTGCGATCAGGTATTTCACCCTGTTCTACGGTGTGATCGATGCAAGGAACCGCTCACCGGCAACTCGGTCCAAACGATCTAGCACTCTCACATCTCGAGTGCTAATATCGGCGTTGCACAGTGATTGGCTGCCCGCCAGGGTGGCGGGCCCATGCGATACAGGAGGTGGATTGCTGTGCTCCGCTTTGATCCGTTCAGTGACCTGGATGCCCTGACCAAAAGTTTGCTGTCGACTGGCACCGGGTCATCGCGCACCCCGCGGTTCATGCCCATGGACCTGTGCAAGATCGACGATCATTACGTCCTGACCGCGGACCTCCCGGGCGTCGATCCGGGCTCGGTCGACGTGACCGTCGACAACGGCATGCTGACCATCTCGGCGCATCGGACCGCACGCTCCGACGAATCCGCCCAGTGGCTCGCCAATGAGCGGTTCTTCGGCAGCTACCGCCGCCAGCTGTCGCTGGGCGAAGGTATCGACACGTCGGCGATCGCCGCGACCTACGAGAACGGCGTCCTGACCGTCACGATCCCGATGGTCGAACGCGCCAAGCCGCGCAAGATCGAGATCGCGCATGGCGGTGAGCAGAAGTCGATCACCGTCGAAGGCGAGACCGTCAGCAACGATCAGTAGGCCAGATCAGCGATTCCGATCCCGGCGGTCCAGCCTGAAATTCAGGTTGGACCGCGCTGCGGGCCACTCGATGTCGAGGATCGAGTAGACCACGGTGTCACGGCGTGAACCGTCGGCCGCGATCTGGTGGCTGCGCAGCACACCGTCCTGCTTGGCGCCCAGCCGCTCGATCGCGGCCCGGCTCGCGAAGTTGAAGAAGTGCGTGCGGAATTCGACTGCGATGCAGTTCAATTCGTCGAACGCGTGGCCCAACAACAGCAGCTTGGCCTCGGCGTTGACGCCGGTGCCGCGCGCCGCGGCGGTGTACCAGGTGTGCCCGATCTCGAGCCTGCGGTTGGTGCCGTCGACGTTGAGGTAGCTCGACGAGCCGACCAGGTTGCCGTCGAGATCACGCACCACGAAGCTCAGGCCGTCATCGGCCGCGCGCAGCTTCAGCATGCGCTCGACCCACTGCTCGGCCGCACCCGGCTGCGGGGTCGTGGTGTACCAGAGGGTGCCCAGTTCACCGTCGGCGGCGACCGCGTCGATCTCCGGGATGTGTTCGCGGGTCAGCGGTTCCAGCTGTACCCAGCGCCTACCGGTCAGCGTGACCGGCTTCACGAAATCACTCATCGTCTCCCCAGTGTCGACAACAACGCCCACAACGAAAACAGCGCGGCGAGGATCGCCAGGCCGCCGCCGGTGTACAGACCGTAGCCCGCGTTCACCGGCGGTTTGACGTTGAGCATGTAGTACCACACGGTCAGGCCCACGAGCGCAAGCGAAATAAGCAGTCCCGCAGCCGATGCGAGGCGCTCCGAGAGGCCCTGACCAGCCATCGCGCCCGCGACGATCAACGTCGAACCGAGCAGCACGATCAGTTGTCCCGGCCCGAAACCGGCGGGCAGCACCATGCTGCCGACCGCGCCGCCGATCGCGTTGGCCCGGCCGCCGCCGTTGGCGCCCGTGGTGAGCCACGGCAGCCATGCGGTGACCACGAGGATCGCCGCACACAGTGCCACCAGCCAACCTGGACGCAGACGAACCATAGCGACGAGACTATCGGGTGTGACCGAACTCCCCGACTGGGCCGCACCGCTCGATCTCGCCCCACATCCCGAAGGCGGTTGGTACCGCGAAACCTGGCGCAGCGAACTGACCGTGAACCAGACCTCACTTCCGGCGGGCTACTCAGGCCCGCGCAGCGCGGGCACGGCGATCCTGTTCCTGCTGATGCCCGGCCAGCAATCGGCGTGGCACACGGTCCGCAGCGCGGAGTTGTGGTTCCACCACCGCGGCAGCCCGCTGCTGTTGGAGATCGGCGAACAGCAGGAGACTGCGACGACACATCTGCTGGGCCCGGACATCACCACCGGGCAGCAACCCCAGGTGCTGGTGCCGCCCGGGCACTGGCAGCGGGCCCGGCCGCGCGATGACGAGCCCACCCTGGTGAGCTGTGTGGTGGTGCCCGGTTTCGACTTCGCCGACTTCGCGCTGGCCGCGCCTACCGACTGAGCAACTCGACCGCGGCCGTCACCAGGGCTGCATTGTCGTCGGCGACGGTGCCGTCGGGAAGACGCAGTGTGTCCTCCATCCCGATACGGGTCTGCACGCCACACTGCCCGGCGTGTTGCAGGAGCGGCCAAGCACTTTCGTCGAGGCCGTGCAACAGCGCGGGAGCCTGCGATCCGGCCGACGTCACGATCGCCAGGAGTTCGTCGGCCGTGCCGGTGCCGGCGTCGGGCGACAGTTCGACCATGACGCGCAGGCAGTGCGCGGCCATATCGGATGCGGCCCACGCACGCGCGGCGTCGGCGTGGAACAACCCGGCTTCGACGCCCACGCCCCTGCTCAACAGCAACTCGGCCAGCTCCGGTGAACCCGGTTCGTGCCAGTTGACCGACGCGAAGTCGGGCAACACTTCCCACGCCTCGACCGTTCGCAGCCGTTTCTTGGGGTCCGGAAGCGCCCAGAATCCCGTCGTCACCCCCAGTGGGAAGCCCGGCACGGCGTGGCGC
The DNA here is from genome assembly GCF_001457595.1 of Mycolicibacterium smegmatis. GTDB lineage: Bacteria > Actinomycetota > Actinomycetes > Mycobacteriales > Mycobacteriaceae > Mycobacterium > Mycobacterium smegmatis. Next base: position 5,711,643 of record NZ_LN831039.1, read on the forward strand.
ACCGCCGACACCGCGGCGGCGACCACGTCGGGTTCCAGGGAATCCGTGCCGTCGTCTGCTTTGGGATGCAGGTGCACGGCCTGCGCCCCGGCGCGATGCACCGACAGTGCGGCATCGGCCAGTTGGTCAGGCGTGACGGGCAGATTCGGGTGCTGATCGGGCGTACGCGCACCGTTGATGCACGCCTTGACGTAGGGGGTATGGGAGCGGTCCATACCCCATCTTTAACTCAATCCTGCAGCGATGACAGGTTGAATCCGGCACCGGTGGGATCGGCGACGGCCGCGAGCCTGCCGTACGGCGTGTCCTCGGCGGCTCGAACCACCGAACCGCCGTGCTCGACGATCAACTCGATGGTCTTGTCGACGTCGTCGGCGCCGAAGAAGCACGTCCAAGTCGACGGTGCGTCGCCCAGGAAGGCTGCGCCGTCCATCACGCCGACGAGCTCCTCGCCGTCGAAGGACGCTGTGCTGTAGCGGAATTCGTCGGTGTCGGCCATGGTGTTGACCGTCCAGCCGAACACGTCGCGGTAGAACTGCAACGCCTTGGCGTAGTCACCGGTGGTGAGCTGGTGGTACAGCGGCGCGCCCGGCTCGTTGAACACCTGGAAGCCATTGTGGCCTGCGGGCTGCCACAACCCGAAGAATCCGCCTGCGGCGTCGGACATCATGGCCATGCGGCCTTTTTCGGGCACGTCCATGACGCCGCCGCAGTTGCTCCCGCCCGCTGCCGCGGCGGCAGCAACCGTGGCTTCGGCGTCCGCGGTGTGCAGATACGTCGTCCAAATGTCGGGCGTGTTCCACTGCGGGTCGTTCTGCATGAGACCCGCGACCACATGACCTTCGAGGTGGGCGGTGACGTAGCCGCCGTACTCGGGGCCTCCGGTTTCGAAGGTCCACCCGAACACCGCGCCGTAGAAAGCCTTGGCGCGCTCGACATCAGACGTCGTCAGGTCGATCCAGGTGGGTGCGCCGAGCGGCGCGGTGGAGCGGATGGGCACGATGGGTCTCCTTCACGGTCATCGGTCAGTTGGCGTACTGACCGATGCCGCGAGGAAAACTCATCGCTGGGGGTTCACCCCGTTCGGGTTATTGGCCGGCTCACTGCCCCGCGTCGTCGGTCCAGACGACCTCTTCGGAGCCGACGTCGCTGTACACGACGCTGTCCGGGGCCTCACCCTTGACGTCGAAGTACACCTTGCCGGTGGTCGACGCGCCCTCGGTCAGCGGTGCGGGGTTGACGCCCTCAGGCGTCGGCACCTCGAACAGGGCCTGGTATGACTGGCCGTCGGCCGTGCGGGCGTTGAAGTTCGAGACGACCGGGGTCACGGTGCCCTCTTTGGCCTCGACGGTGGCCGTCGCCTCGTACAGCTGGCCCTCGACCTCGGTGGGGATCTGATCGCTGCTCGGAGCGATGTCGGTGACCGTCACGCTGGCGGTGTCACCGGTCGGTGCCACCAGATCCTGCGCTTCCCCGAAACCGGCTTCGGTCTCTGCCATGGCCAGCGGCGCGGCGCCAAGTGCCATGGCGGCCGTTGCGGTGCTTGCTGCGGCGATCTTCATACCGGTACGGATATTCACACGTACTCCTATTCGTTGGCGGTCAGTGCCCGCGGCACAGCGCTGTTTCGGCTGTGTGCGGTCCTGTTCGCATACCCGCCTCGTCAGGAGGAAAACATCGGTGCGCGCTCAGCCCTGTGCGCTGGGGTAACGCGCCGCCAGCACGTTGCGGTGCGCACGCGGCGACCCGAACAGCGAGCGGTTGAGCGCGGCCCGTTTGAGGTAGGTGTGCACACCGCTTTCCCACGTGTAGCCGATACCACCGTGCAACTGCATGGCCTTGCCCGCGACGCCCACAGCCGCTTCTGTTGCATACGATTTGGCTTTCGCGACGGTGTGCGCATCCGGTGCGCTGATCGCGCCGGCGATTAACTGCCGCGCCGCCGTGACCTGCACCAGCATGTCGGCGCACGCGTGCTTGACGGCCTGGAAAGAGCCGATGGGACGGCCGAACTGCTGCCGCATGGACGCGTAGGACACCGTCGCGTCGAGCATGGCTGCTGCGATACCGAGGCTGTCGCACGCCACGGCCAGCGCGGCGCGCCGGGCCAGCGCGTGCGGGTCTTCGAGGGGCCACACGTCACGAGCCTCGGCGCCGTCGGCCTCGACGATCGCGAGCCTACGGGTCTCGTCGAGCACGGGTTGCTCGATGACCGTCGCCGCCGCGTCGACGAGCACCGTCGTACCCGTGGCGTCGCGCGCGGGCAGCAGCAACCGGTGCGCGTCGCCGGCGTCCGGCACGAATGCCGCGCGGCCGTGCACGCGCCCGTCGGTGGTCACGGTGAACGGGACCCGCGGGTCACCGGGTACCAGGTCGCCGGGTAACGCGAGCGACACGCGCGTGCGGCCCTCGACGACCTCGGTGAGTAGGTTGTCGCGGGAAGTGTTGGGCGCCACCGCGAGTAGCGCGCCGACGCCGAGTACGGCGCCGCCGAGGTAGCCGGTGGTGGCTGCGGCACGGCCCAGTTCCTCGCAGATGACGGCCACCTCGGCGAACGTGGCACCCGCTCCGCCCAGGGACTCCGGCGCGTCGAGGCCGACCCAGCCCGCCTGCACCAGCAGCGGCCAGTCGACGCTGTCCTTCGCGAGCAGATCAGCTGCCACCGAACGGAGTTCGTCGTGGATCGCTGAGAAGTCTGTAGTGAAGTCTGTCATCACACCGCACTCGGCTCTCGCGGCAGGCCCAAACCCCGCTCACCGATGATGGTGCGCTGGATCTCGCTGGCCCCGCCGGGGATGGTCCATTCCCAAGAGCCGATGAAGTCGAGCATCCACGCCCCCGATTCCCATCCGCTCGACGCGGGTTTGGTCAGCACGGTGTGCGCGGGCAGCCCGGCGATCTGGGCGCCGAAGTCCGTCATCCGTTGCAGCAGTTCGCTGTAGTACAGCTTGACGATCGAGGCGTCGGCTGGGCCTGCCTTGCCGGTTTCGCTGCGTTCGACCAGGTCGCGGCACAGTCCGCGCAGGCCGGTGAGCTCGATCTCGAACTGCGCCAGCTGATCCGCGATGAGCGCATCGTCCACCGGCGAGCACGCGTCCACAAGCCAGCGGAACCCTGCGTTGCCGAGACGTTCGGCGAGCTCGAGCATGGTCATGCCGCGTTCGGCACCCAGCGTCGCCTGCGCGACCTGCCAACCCTTGTTCACCGGGCCCACGAGGTTGGCGGCCGGGATCGCGACGTCGTTGAGGAAGATCTCGCAGAAATGCGAATCGCCGACCGCGTTGCGGATCGGACGCACATCGACGCCCGGCGACTTCATGTCCATCAGGAAGTAAGAAATGCCGTGGCGCTTCGGCGCATTCGGGTCGGTGCGGGCCAGCAGCAGGCACCAGTCGGCGTGCATGGCTCCGCTGGCCCACAGCTTCTGCCCGTTGACGACGAAGGTGTCGCCCTCGGCGCGGGCCGTGGTGCGCAGCGACGCCAGATCCGAACCGGCCTCGGGTTCGGAGAAGCCCTGTACCCAGATCTCGCCGTCGAGGATCGCGGGCAGGTGCCGGTTGCGCTGTGCGTCTGTGCCCGCGGCGAGCAGCGTCGACGCGGCGTGGTGGATGCCGACGAACGCCAGTACGAGGCGGGGCGCGTCGTGTGCCGCGAGTTCGGAGTACAGCACGATCTGCTGCGGAACCGACATGCCGCCGCCCCACTCGGCGGGCCAGTGCGGTACGGCGTAGCCGGCGCTGTGCAACTCGGCGAACCACGCCTTCTGGAACGCCGCGAATTCGTCGTCGCTCACGCCGGTTTGGGCCGCGCGCCAGTCTTTGGGGACGTGCGCGGCGCACCAGTCGCGCACCGTGGCGCGGAAGTCGTCCAAGTTTTCGGGGTGGGTCACTTGTGTGCCTTCTTCTTGAACGCGAGCAGGCGTGCGCGGTGGTCGTCGCTGCGCATGCTGACCTGCTCGGCCGCGAAGCCGGCTTGCAGTGGTCCGCTGAGCACCTGCGACAGGTACATGTTGACGACGCGTTTGGTTCCCTGCAGCGCCTCGACGGGCTGCTTGGCCAGCCGGTGCGCGAGTGTCATTGCCTCACTGCGCAGTTGGCCGGGGGCGACGCTGCGGCTCGCGAGGCCCAACTCGACGGCCTTGCCGGCGTCGATCCGGTCGCCGGTGTAGAGGAACTCCCGCGAGCGCATGATGGGCGTCAGCAGCGGCCACAGTGCCGCGCCGCCGTCGCCGGCCACCAGGCCCACCGACACGTGCGGATCCGCGAGGTAGGCGTCCTCGGAGATCAGCAGGATGTCGCACAACAGCGCGACGCTGCAACCCAATCCGACCGCGGGACCGTTGACCGCGGCGATCACCGGCAGCGGGAAGCGCAGCATCTCCTCGATGATCTGCGCGCCTTCGCGGATGCTCTCGTCACGCGCGACCGGATCGTCGAGGAACGTTGTGATCCAGCCCAGGTCGCCGCCCGCGCTGAACGCGCGGCCCGCGCCGGTGAGCACGACGACCTTGGCGTCCTTGTCGGCGGCGAGTTGTCGCCACACGTTGGCCAGCGCCCAGTGCAGTTTCTCGTTGACGCTGTTGAGGTCGGTCTCGCGGTTGATCGTGACGATGCGCACGGGCCCGTCGGTGGACACGCTGAGTTCGTCGGGCACGTCGTAGTTCATGAGAACAGCCCCGTGAGCCCGCGCCGGCCCACACGCCTGGTGAGAATGTCGCGCGTGGTGGAGATCCCGAACGGCAGGCGCCGCAACGGCTGGCTGTGCCGCGACAGCCACGACAGCGTGGTCTCGTCGCAGAAGCCGACCGCACCGTGGAGTTGGTGGCACACCCGGAACACGACCTCGGCGGCCTCGATCGCCGCCAGGCGCAACGCGAGCGCATCGTCGACGACCTCGGTGGTGTCATGTCGGGTGAGGCCCCACAGCGCGTGTTTGGCGAGGATGTCGACGCCACTGCGTTCCACCTCGGCGTCGGTGAGCTGGAACTGCACGCCCTGGAACGACGACAGTGTCTGGCCGAACTGCTTGCGCAGGCTCACGTGCGCGACCGTGAGATCGACGGCGCGGTCCAGCAGACCCAGCAGCGTCCAACTGCCCAGCACCAGACCGAGCGCCACGTCGCCGGCGCCCTGAGCGTCGATCTCGACGAGGTCCAGTGCGGTGGTGAACGCCGGCCCGGTCGCGCCGAGGCGAGTGACCGTGCTGCGCGTGCCGTCCAATGTGACGGCGGCCCAGCGCAGATCGAGCCCTGCGAGCGCGGCTTCGGGTGTACCGTCGGCCACCACGATGAGCCCGTCGACATCCAGATCGGTCGGCCGCGCCAGGCGTTCGGCGACCGGATACGGCAGCGCCCAGTACCCGGCGCTGCGGCACAGCGCGGCCGCGGCCTCCAGCGCGTCGGCATCCGATCGCGGGTCCAGGTCCCAGGCCCCGAGCCCGTCGAGTACAGGACCGACCAGGCCCTGGCGGGCATCGGGTTTGGCCTCGGCCTGTTGCAGCAGTTCGTCGCCGCCCGCGGACTCGAAGGCCCGGAGGGCCTGGTGGCCGAACTCTTCGGCATCGTCGGACAGATCGAGAATCATCGGGCGGCTCCTGCGAACATGGTGCGCGACAACAGGATGCGCTGCATCTCGATGCTGCCCGAGGACACCGTGGACGCCTGCGAATAGCGCCAGTGATCCTCGACCTCGGCGCGGAAGTACTCAGTGCGCTGGTCTCCACCGCGCGGCAGCGCCGCGGCGATTTCCATGAGCACCTCCGCGCTTTCCTGGTCCAGTCGGGTCACCGCGATCCGATAGGCCGCGGAGTCACCGGGATTCACGCGTCCGGTGGCCTGCATCGCCACCACGCGGTACGCCATGAGCCGGGCACGACGGCAGTGTGTGAGCATGCGGGTCCACCGGCCGCGCAGTTCGGCGGGCAACTGATCCCATGCGTCGCCCAGCACGTCGGGCGCGGCCTGCAGCAGGCGCTCGCAGCGCGCGTAGCGGGCGATGCCCACACGCTCGAACGACACCACGTCCTGCACGATCTTCCAGCCCTCGTCGACCGTGCCCAACACATCAGCCTCGGTGACCTCGAGATCGTCGAAGAACACCTCGTTGAGGTGATGTGGGCCCATCATGGTGCGGATGGGCCGCACCGTGATCGCCGGATCGTCCATGGAGACAAGGAAGATCGTCAAACCCTGCTGCTTTTTCTCACCTCTGGACGTCCGCGCCAACAGGAAGCACCACTGCGCCATGGTCGCGTAGGACGTCCAGATCTTCTGGCCGTTGATACGCCACCCGTCGTCGACGCGCCGCGCCGAGGTGCGCAGCGAAGCCAGGTCGGAGCCAGCCTCGGGTTCGGAAAACCCCTGGCACCAGATGACCTCGCCGTTGGCGATCGGCGGCAGGTGCTTGCGCTGCTGCTCCTCGGTGCCGTACCGCATGATGATCGGGCCCACCCAGTTGACGCCCATGTACTGCGCGCCGCGCGGTTCGTGGTGCGCCCACATCTCCTCGCGCACCACGGTCTGTTCCCACACCGATGCATCCCCGCCACCGAACTCCCGAGGCCACGACATGCACAGCAGTTGCCGTTCGGCCAGGGTGCGGCAGAACTGTTGTGCCACCGCCAGATCGGCGGGGTTGTCGGTGAACGCACCGAGGAAGTCCGCGGGCACATGCTCGTCGATGAGCGCGCGCAGTTCACCGCGCAACCGGTTGGCGTCCTCGCCCAGATCGAAATCCACTGTCGCCTCTCTCAGCCGGCTTTGTTCTGTGGGCGCACCTCGGCCAGCATGTCTTCGGTGTCGGCACCGAGTTCCGGCGCGAAGCCCCTGACGTGTCCCGGTGTCTTCGAGAACCACGTCGGCACCCCCGGAAACCGCACCGGGCCGTACTGGGTGTCGACGGTCTCGAACAACCCGACGGCGGCCAGGTGCGGATTGTCGAAGAGCGCGTCGGGGGTGTGGATCGGCGCGGCCGGAATCTCCAGATCTTCGAACAGGTCCAGCCATTCGGCCGTCGTGCGTTCCTTGAGTGTCTGTGCCAGCAGGCCGTACACGGTGTCGATCTGACGGGCGCGGGCCTCCAGCGTGGCGTACTCGGGGCGGTTCCACGGCGGTTGCACGGCGTCGATGAACGCGTTCCAGTGCTTGTCGTTGTAGATCAGCGCAGCGATGTGCCCGTCCTTGGTCTCGTACGGCCTGCGGTTGGGCGCGACGGTGCGCGGATACACCGCGGGTCCCAGCGGCGGGTCGAACATGGCGCCGTTGGCGTGCTCGACGAGCATGAACGCCGCCATGGTCTCGAACATGCCGACCTCGACCTCCTGTCCCTCGCCCGTGCGTTCGCGGTGGAACAGCGCCATCATCGTGGAGTACAGCGCGGTCAGGCCCGCGACCTTGTCGGCCATGATGGTGCCGACGTAGGCGGCCTCCCCCGTCAATTGCTTTTGCACTGCGGGAAGACCACATTCGGCCTGGATGGTGTCGTCGTAGGCGGGGCGGTCGGCGTCGGGGCCGCGCCTGCCGTAGCCGTAGCAGTTGGTGTAGACGATGCGCGGGTTGATCGCGGCGACGTCGTCGTAGCCGAAGCCGAGTTTCGCGATGGCCTTGGCCCGCATGGAGTGGATGAACACGTCGGCGTCGGCGATCAGGTCACGCAGGTCGGCCTTGCCGGACGCGGTCCGCAGATCCAGCACGATGCTGCGCTTGCCACGGTTGACGTTGACGAACACACCGCTGAGTCCCGGCGCCGGGCCGACCGAGACGTAGCGCGTGTCGTCGCCCTGCGGGGGTTCGACTTTGATGACGTCGGCACCCATGTCGGCCATGATCTGCGTGCAGTACGGGCCCATCACCATCGCGGTGAGGTCGATGACACGGACACCCTGCAAGGGACCGCCGGTCATGATCCGACCCCCTGCGCCGCTTGCGCAAAGCTGTAGCGGATGTGCTCCGCGTGCCCGTCGGGAACCACGGGGAACGTCACCGGTGCCGAGATGTCGCGGATCTCGTCGATGCGTTCACCCACCTGCTCGACGGTCCACGACGGCTGGTACACGCCGGGGCTCTCGACGAGCGCGGCACGGCCGATACGCCCGGCGATCGCGACGAGGTATTCGCCGGTGACCGAACAGGTTTCGTGTGCGAGCCAGCCGACCGCGGGCGCCACCAGGTCCGGGCCCATGGGCGGATATGCCGACGTGTCGAGGCCCTCGGCCATGCGGGTCACGGCACCTGGGATGATCGCGTTGCACGTCACGCCGTCGGCCGCGCCCTCGAGGGCGACGACGTTGCACAACCCGAGAATCCCGGCCTTGGCTGCGGCGTAGTTGACCACACCGTGGTTGCCGTACAGGCCGCCGATCGACGACGTCAGCACCACACGGCCGTAACCGGCGTCGCACATGACCGGAAACGCCGGGCGCACCACGTGATAGGCACCGCGCAGGTGCACGTCGAGGACCGCGTCGAAATCGTCGTCACCGAGTTCCCGCAGCGATCCGCGCCGCACGTTGCCCGCGTTGTGGATCAGGATGTCGACGCGGCCGTAGTGCTCGAGCGCGGTGTCGACGATGGCCCTGCCGCCCGCCGCGGTCGCGACGGAATCGGTCGACGCGACGGCTCGCCCACCGGCGGCGACGATCTCCTCGACCACGGCGTGCGCCGGCGCCTCGTCCGACCCGTCGCCGGTCAGGCTGACCCCGGCGTCGTTGACCACCACCTTGGCGCCGCGCGCCGCCAGGAGCAGCGCGTACTCGCGGCCCAGCCCCCGGCCGGCTCCGGTGACCACGGCGACACGGTCATCGAATCTGAGTGCGCTCACGTGCCGGAGGTCCCTGTCATGAGATCTCCAACCCGTCGAGGTCACCCTTGTCGCGCCACTGCTTGAGCAGATCGCCGAAGGCGTAGAAGCCCGGGCCGTACGGCTCACCGAGGTGCGAGCGGATGCCCTCGCCGCCACCGCCGCCTTCGTTGTTGTAGTAGCCCGGCGTGCATTCGGCGTCGAAAGCCGAGTTGTCGACGAAGTTCTCCTTGATGGTTCGGCACCACGCGTCCTGCGCTTGTTGGCTGGGCTCGACGGTGGTGACACCGCGGTTGAGCGCCTCGGCGATCACGTACGCGATGTGCTCGCCCTGCAGTTCGTAGTTGGCCGAGATGTTGGCCGAGATGCCCACCTGGGTGAACCCGGTGAAGAACTGGTTGGGGAACCCGCGGCTGGTCATGCCGTGCAACGTCTTGTAGCCGTCGGCCCAGTGGTCGTACAGCGACACTCCGCCGCGGCCCTTGATGGAGTCGATCGAGAAGCGCCTGCGGATCTCGGTGGTGATCTCGAACCCGCTGGCGAAGATGATGCAGTCGACCTCGTACTCGTTGCCGTTGGCGACGATGCCGGTCTGGGTGATGCGTTCGACGCCTTTGGTTTCCGATACGTCGACCAGCGTGACGTTGGGCCGGTTGAACGTGGACAGGTACTCGTCGTTGGAGCACGGCCGTTTACACAGGAAGCGGTAGTACGGCTTGAGCGCCTCGGCGGTCTGCGGATCCTTGACGAGCTGGTCGACGCGGCGGCGCAGCCGCTCCATGACCTTGTAGTCCTCTTCCTCCCGGATGACCATGAACTGCTCGGGGGTCATGGACGCCGGATCTTCCAGCGCCATCACACGCGCGGCGGTGTTGCGCCCCAGTTCGGTCCAGAAGTCGCACACCAGATCCGGCTGTCCGAGCGCCATGCCCTCGAATGTCCATGCGTGGAAGTTGCGCTGGCGTTCCTTCTGCCAGCCCGGCTGCAGCGTCTTGACCCATTCGGGATCGGTCGGGGTGTTATTGCGCTCGTCGACCGTCGAGGGCGTGCGCTGGAAGACGTACAGGTGCTCGGCGTCCCGGCCCAGGTACGGCACCAACTGCACGCCGGTGGCGCCCGTGCCGATCAGCGCGACCTTCTTGTCGTGCAGCTTGTGCAGATTTCCGGTCGTGTCGCCGCCGGTGTAGGAGTAGTCCCACCGCGACGAGTGGAAGATGTGCCCGCCGAAGTCCTTGATCCCGGGGATGCCGGGCAGTTTGGGCCGGTTGAACGATCCGGACGCCATCACCACGAACCGCGCGCGGATGTCGTCGCCGCGGTTGGTCGAGATGCGCCAGCGCTTGAGGTCGTCCTCCCACCGCATGTCCCTGACCTGCGTGGAGAAGATCGCACCGTCGTAGAGGCCGAAGTGCTTGCCGATGTTGCGGCAGTGCTGGAAGATCTCGGCGCCGTCGGCGAACTTCTTGCTGGGCATGAACCCGAGCTCTTCGAGCAGCGGTATGTAGCAATAGGATTCATTGTCGCACTGGATGCCCGGGTAGCGGTTCCAGTACCAGACTCCGCCGAAGTCGCCACCCATCTCGATGATGTGGACGTCCTCGACGCCGGCCTTCTTCAACGACGCGCCGACCAGCAGGCCCGCGAATCCGCCGCCGAGGACCGCGACGTCGATGTCGATGTCGAGCGAATCGCGCTCGACGTACGGCGTGTGCGGATCGACCTCACCGAACTGCGCGAACCGATCCCTGGTCTCGACGTACTGCTTGGAACCCTCTGCACGCAGGCGTTTCTCGCGTTCGACGCGATACTTCTCCCGCAGCGCATCGATGTCGATGTCGGTGGGGGTGTCGGTGGGTCCGCAGGTGGTCTGGCTCATGCTGTGACGCTCTCGGGTAGGACGGAGGGATGCAGCGGGGCAGGCATGTCGTGCACGGCGGGCAGCACCTCGGCCGCGAACAGCTTGACGCTCTCCATGGCTTCCTCGTAGGGCATGGTGCCGAACTGCGGGACGATGGTGACCTCGGAGAACGAGCACGCCTCCTGCGCAGCCTTGAGCTTCTCGAACACGGTTTCCGGCGTGCCGATGAGCAGGTTCGACGCGTGGTATCCGGGTGGTCCGCCCTTCTTCTGGTTGCCGACCTCCGACGCGAGCACCGCGGTGGCGCTGGCCTCACGCGCGGCGTAGGCCTCATAGCCTTTGACGCCCCGGAAGTTCGACGCGTCGGCGAAGCCGTAGTGCACGTTGACGTCGCGGTTGGCCGTCCAGATCCACTCCTCGGTCTGTTCGATCTCGTCCTGCGAGTTGGTGCAGTACATGAACATGACGTTCTTGGGCTGGCACGGCGGCAGGCCTTCCTCGGCGCGGAAGGTGTTGACCTTCTTGACCTCTTCACCGGCGTCCGTGATCGGCTTGTTGCCCACGAACAGCGGCACCATGCCGCGCCGCGACAGGATCTCGAGCGATTCGGCCGTCGACGACGAACTGTAGATGCGGTCGTACAGGTCGGTGCTGATCGGTTCGGGGCGCAGCGACATCTCGGGAAAGGAGAAGATCTCGCCCTCGTAGGAGAACCGCTCACCCGAGAATGCGAGCTTGAGGATGTCGAGGGTCTCGTTGAACCGCTGCCTGCTCTCCTCACGTGGTACGCCCACGGCCGCGAACTCGCCCTTGGACACACCGCGACCGAGGCCGATCGTGGTGTAACGCCCGTTGGAGACGATGTCGAGGTAGGCGATCTGGGTGGCCAGGCGGATCGGGTTCCACCACGGCACCACCGCGACGAACGTGCCGAGGCTCACGCGCTCGGTGCGGCCCGCGAAGTATGTCAGCGCCTGAATGGGATTGGGCGTCATGCCGTACGGCGTGCCGTGGTGCTCGGGAAACCAGATGCCGTCGAAGCCCAGTGGTTCGGCGAGGTCACCGAGCGCGAGCGCGGCCTGCACACACTGGTGGTCCGGTGTTGCGGGCGGGCGGCTCCAGTCCTCGGCCAGCACCCGCTCCCAGTCGCGGGAGTTCTGTGCTCCCGTACCCAGATTGACTTTCATGCGTTCTCCTGGAGGTCGCGGGGTTCTCCGGTCCCCATGTACTTCGACAGTTGGTAGTGCAGGTTGACGGTGCTGCGTTCGCGGTACGGGTTGGGCTTGGTGCCGGGGAATCCCATCGACTTCATGCCCTGTTGCACCGCGGCCATGTTGGAGAAGTCCTGCGGCAGCACCGAGAGCCAGTTGGGGCTGTCGGCCGGCGTGTACTCCCATTCCGTCCGGGGCTCCTGCCCTTTGGGGAACAGCTCGAAGGTGGCGACCTCGAAGATGCACTTGTCGGGGTTGTAGCTGGGGTGCGGTTTGGCGCTGTAGCACAGCGCGGTGGTCAGGCCCTGTCCGATCTGGAAGTTGGGGAAGATCTGCCACGCGGTGCCTGCCTGGCCCAGGATGTCGGCCGGGATGGTGGGCCAGATGACGCCGCGGGCCTCGTCGTCGCGGCGGGCCGAGGCCAGCCAGTGCTCGAGCACCTTGTCGGGTGGTGTGCCCTCGGGCAGTTCGTCGACCAGGCGCTTGGCGGCGTTGACCAGGGTCTCGGTGGTGGTCGCGTTGGTCTGCTCCCACGTGTACATCTGCATCTCGGCGGTGGAGACGCGCGGATCGTCGCCCGTGCCGAGGCGGATCTTGGACTTGGTGGCCTCCATGTCCTTCGGCGCGTCGTAGCCGATGTTGCTGTGCTTGCCCTGTGCCTTGGCCCAGCCCTTGAACTCACCGAACTTGTTGAACTCCGGATGCGTGGTGAACACGTGGTAGGTCTCGTTGAACGCCTCCAGCGCGACCTTCCAGTTGCAGTCGAAGTACAGCCACTTGCGCCACTTGTAGCGCATGTTTTCCAGACCGAACGGGTCGAGGATCTTGGCCGCGGGAAACAGGTAATCCGCCAACGGTTCCGGGTCCGGGTCCATGTTGATGAACAGCCAGCCACCCCACGTGTCGACGTGTACGCGCGGCAGGTGGGTGTTCTCCGGGGTGAGCGTGCCCTGCCAGTCGTCCTGTTCGCGGATGTGGGTGCACGCGCCGGTGAGATCGTAGGTCCACCCGTGGAACCCGCACATGAACGATTTACGGGTGCGAGCACATGCGTTCTTGGCGCCCGCGGGGGTGTCGACGAGGCGCCTGCCGCGGTGCATGCAGACGTTGTGGTGCGCGGCAAACGATCCACCCGAGTCGCCGGGCCCCGTGCGCACCACCAGGATCGAATCGTCGAGGATGTCGTAGGTGAGGTAGCTGCCCACCTCGGGCAGTTCCTCGACGCGCCCGACCTGCTGCCACACCTTGCGCCACAACCTGTCTCGTTCGGCGCGTGCGTACGCCTCGGACGTGTAGGCCTCGACCCCGATGGTCATGGGCGTCGCGAGTGCCTCGTCGGTCCTGGGTTGCGTATCGGTCATCCCTACTCCTTTTCCGGCTCCTTCTCGCAGCCTCTAGGGCTGCGTTATGGCCGCACGGAAGTTGTCGTCTTTGAGGAACAGCGAGGTGTTGTCGGCCCCGAGGTGGGTCCAGCGCAGGTTGAGCCCACCGTCGACCAGCAGGGTCTGGCCCGTGACGTAGTTGGACAGATCCGACAGTAGGAACAGGATGGCGCCGGCCTGCTCGTCGGGCGTTCCGCGCCGGCCCATCGCGATCGCGCGCCCGTCGCGCTCGGGATCGGCGTCGACATATGTTGCCGAAGCGGCGGTTTCGGTGACGCCGGGTGCGACGGCGTTGACACGGATACCGGCCGCCGCGAGTTCCACGGCCATGGTGCGCGTGGCGGCGACGATCGCGGCTTTCGCGGTGCCATAGGCGATGTGGAACGGCGCGGTGTTCATACCGCTGATCGAGGACACCGACACGATCGATCCCGGGTCGCCGTTGTCGCGGATCTCCGCCGCGACGGCCTGGCTCATGAAGAACATCGTCTCGAGGTTGGCGGTGAACAACTCCCGCCAGTCGGCGCGTGAGACCCGCGTGGCAGGCATCCACGTGGACGGCGCCGCCCCGCCCGCGACGTTGACCAGGCCGTAGAGCCTGCCGTCGGTGCGCCGCACGGCGTCGAGCACGGTGGCGATGCCGTCATCGGTGGACGCGTCGGCCGCCACGGTCACCACCGAGAGTCCCTTGTCGGCCAACGGACCCACGTGCGTGTCGAGGTTGTCCTGTGAACGACTGACCGCCACAACCGTGGCGCCCGCCTCGGCGGCCATGCGCGTGACGGTGGTGCCGATGCCGCCGCCACCGGCACCCGACACCACCACGATGCGGCCGTCGAGGTTCAGCAGTTTGTCCATGATGCTATTTGTCCGGACAACATATGGTGCTCTTCATATTGAAGAACACTATTCCGCAGGCATTATTCGGCCGTCAAGGGCGTCTACGGATACTTTCGATCTATTGTCTGGACCACATGCAGTTGCTAACGTCCGACACTGTGACTTCGCCGATCTCCCTCGGAAACGCCGCGCCTGCCCGCTACACCGCGAATCCCTCGGTGGCCGAGGGCTGGCATCTGCGGCAGGTCACGGCGCCGAGCCGCCTGTTCGGGGCGAACGGCCTGCGCACGGGTCCGGACGGCCGGGTCTACGTCGCCCAGGTGACCGGCAGCCAGATCAGCGCCCTCGACATCGTCACCGGCGAGCTGCAGACCGTGGCCGCCAGGGGTGGCGACATCATCGCGCCCGACGACGTCGCGTTCGACATCCGCGGCAACCTGTACGCCACCGAGGTCATGGACGGCCGGGTGAGTGTCCGCGAACCGAACGGCACCACGCGGGTGCTGCGCGACGACGTGCCGTCGGCCAACGGCATCACGTTCCACGAGGGCAGGCTGTTCATCGGCGAATGCCGCGAAGGCGGACGGCTTCTCGAGTTCGACCTGGCCGGCGGACCACCCCGTGTGCTGCTGGAGAACGTGCCGTCACCCAACGCCATGGAGGTCGGCCCCGACGGGCTGCTCTACTTCCCGGTGATGGGCGCCAACGAGATCTGGCGCATCCACCCCGACGGCGGCACCCCTGAGGTGGTGGCCACGGGTCTGGGCGTGCCCGACGCGGTGAAGTTCGGCGCCGACGGACACCTTGTCTCCACGCAGGTCGCCAGTGGCCAGGTGCTGCGCATCGATCCACGCAGCGGTGAGCAGACCGTGCTGGCACAGCTCACACCCGGCCTGGACAACCTCACGTTCGCCGACGGGCGCCTGTTCGTCTCCAACTTCACCGGCGCCATCACCGAGATCATGGGCGACGGTACGACGCGGGATTTCCTCGGCGGTGGACTCAACTGGCCGCTGGACCTCACGGTCGGCGCCGACGGTGCGGTCTACGTCGCCGACGGCACGTACTTCTACCGTGTCGGGCCCGACGGATCGCTCGACACCGTCGGCATGCTGTTCTCACCGGGCTACCCGGGCTTCCTGCGTGGCGTGATCGCAGGCGGTGCGGGCGAATTCATCGTCACCACGGCCGCCGACACCGTCGCGCGCTACCGTCCGGGATCCGACGAGAGCGAGCCGCTCGCGGCCGGTGTCGACCAACCGTACGGCGTCGCACTCGCGCCGGACGGGACTGTGGTGGTCGTCGAGCAGGGCGCCGGGCGACTGCTCGCGGTGCGACCGGGATCCGTCGACCTACTCGCCGACGGTCTCGACACCCCGGTGGGCGTGGCGATCGGGCCGGACGGCGCACCGCTGGTGTCGGTCGCGGGTGCCGTCCTGCGTGTCACCGGCACGGGCGTGGAACCTCTGGTGGACGGGTTGCACACGCCGCAGGGACTTCTCGTGCGCGACGGTGCGTTGTACCTCGTCGACGCGGGCAGCAAGGACCTGATCAGCGTCGACCTGACCACCGGCGTACGCACCACCATCGCGTCCGGACTGCCCGTCGGCCCGCCGCCCGGTGTGGTGCCCAAACCGCTCAAGGGCATGCCGCCGTTCTCCGGGCCGCAGGGCCCGTTCGCCGGGATCGCCGCGGGCCCCGATGGGACGCTGTACATCTCGGCCGACGGCGACGGCAGCGTGCTCGCGCTGCAACGCAGGTAGGCGACGGTGACCGTCTCCCCCGCCGAACACCGCTACCTGCAGGTGGCGCGCACGCTGCGCAAGGAGATCGTGGACGGCGTGTACCCCGTGGGCTCGCACCTGCCCACCGAGCACGAACTGTGTGAGCGTTTCGAGGTCAGCCGCTACACCATCCGCGAGGCGCTGCGGCGCCTGCGCGACGACAACCTGGTGGAGTCGCGTCCGCGCGCAGGCACCACGGTGGTGCCCCGACCCACGACCAACTCCTATGCGCAGGACGTCATGTCGATCAACGATCTGTTGGCGTTCGCGACCGGGGCGCAGTTCACGATCGACTCCAACGCCATGGTCACCATCGACGACGAACTCGCCGAGCGCACCGGCCTTCCGGTCGACGAGGAATGGCTCGCGGTGCGGGGGTACCGGCAGGCCGAGGGCAACAAGCCGCCGGTGTGCCGCACCGAGTACTACATCAACCGGTCATTCGCCGCGGTCGGCCGGTTGTTGCAGCGCCACACCGGTCCGATCTTCCCGCTGATCGAGGATCTGTTCGGCGTCAGCGTCGTCGAGGTGCATCAACAGATCACCGCGGTGCTGGTGGACACCGATCTCGCCGAACTGCTCAAGGTCTCCCCCGGCACCGCCGCGCTGCAGATGCAGCGCACCTACACCACATCCGACGGTGAGATCGCGCAGGTGACCGTCAACACCCATCCCTCCGGCCGGTACCGGCACTCCATGACGATGCGCCGGGTCAAGGGCTGACATGCGCGCCGAGGACGCCTACGAACGCGGGCTGTGGGTACGGACCACGCTGGCCGATACGCTCGCCGAGGCCGCGCGGGACACACCGCAACGGGTGCTGCTGATCGACGGAGACGTGCGGCTGACGTGCGCCGAACTGCACAGCCGGGCAAAGGCTCTCGCGCACGACATGGCGGCCCGGATGCCCGCGGGCAGCGTGGTGTCGTTCATGCTGCCCAACTGGCACGAGGCCGCGATCGTCTACCTCGCGTCGACGCTGGCCGGTATGGTGATCAACCCGATCCTGCCGTCGCTGCGCGACCACGAACTGCGGTTCATCCTCGACGACGCAGCAAGCCGCATGATCTTCATCCCCGGCGAGTTCGGGCAGCACGACTACGCCGCGATGCTGCAGCGGGTGTGTGCGCACCTGCCGACACCGCCGCAGGTGGTCGTGGTGCGTGGTGAGCCCGGACCGCACACGGCGTTCACGGCACTGGGTGCCCCGGGTGGCGATCTGCCTGCGCTCGACCCCGACTCCGTGCGCATGATGATGTACACCTCGGGCACCACCGGCCGCCCCAAAGGGGTCTTGCACAGCCACAATTCGATCCACGCGCTCATCTGTCAGCTGCGTGAGAACTGGATGATCGATCCGGGCGACACCTTCCTGGTGCCGTCACCCATCGCCCACATCGGCGGCTCGATCTACGCGTTCGAATGCCCGCTGTTGCTCGGGACCACAGCCGTGCTGATGCAGCGGTGGAACGCCGACGACGGTGTGGTGCTCATGTCCGAACACCACTGCACCCACATGGCCGGGGCGACACCGTTTCTCGATCAACTGCTCAATGCCGCCGAGCGCGCGGGCACACGCCTGCCCGATCTCAAGGTGTTCATCTGCGGCGGCGCGTCGGTGCCGCCTTCGCTCATCCGGCGTGCGTCGACCTGTTTCGAGAAGGCCGTGGTGAGCCGCGTGTACGGGTCCACCGAGGTGCCCGTCACCACCGTCGGATCGATCGAGCCCGGCGATGTCGAGCACGCCGCGTGCACCGACGGCCGGCCCGGCCTCGCCGAGATCCGGTTGGTGGACGGCGAGATCCGGGCGCGCGGGCCGCAGATGCTGCTGGGTTATCTGCATGCCGAGGACAACGCATTCGACGAGCAGGGTTTCTTTCGCACCGGGGACCTCGGCCGCTGGGTCGACGGCGACTACCTCACGGTCACCGGCCGCGCCAAGGACCTCATCATCCGCAACGGCGAGAACATCTCACCCAAGGAGATCGAGGACATCCTGGTCGGCGAGCTGGGTATCAACGAGATCGCCGTGGTGGGTCTGCCCGATGAGCGCACCGGTGAGCGGGCGTGCGCGGTGGTGGTCACCGAAGACGGTGCGCGACCCGACGTCTCGGCATTGGCCGAGGTGCTCACCAAGGCCGGAGTCGCCAAGTTCAAGATCCCCGAGCAGGTGGAGATCTGGGACGCCCTGCCCAGGAACGATGCGGGCAAGGTGCTCAAACACCAGATCCGGACACAGTTGTCGAAGGTGGAGTAGATGCAGGTAGCCATCATCACGGGAGCCAGCAGCGGTATCGGGTTCGGTTGTGCCACAAAGCTCGCCGAAGCCGGTATGGCCGTGCTCGGGGTCGGCCGCGACAAGGAGCGTCTGGCCGAACTCGCGCAGACGATCGACGCGCCGGACCGGGTGGCCACCCTGGCGCTCGACCTCACCGATGACGACGCCCCGCAACGCATCGTCGACGCCGCCGTCACGCGATGGGGCAAGGTCGACTTCCTGATCAACAACGCCGGTGTCGGCAGCCCCAAACCCCTGCACGAGACCGACGACGAATCCCTCGACTATTTCCTGGGTCTCATGCTGCGCGCGCCGTTCCGCCTGGCGCGCGACGTGATCCCGCACATGGGGCCGGGTTCGGCGATCATCAACGTGACGTCGACGTTCGCGGTGGTCGGCGGTCTGCGCGGCGGCGCTTACTCGGCCGCCAAGGGCGGACTCACCGCGCTCACCACCCACATCGCATGCCAGTACGGTGCACAGGGAATCCGCTGCAACGCCGTCGCACCCGGCGTCACCCTCACCCCGATGGTCGCGACGCGACTGGAAGACGACCGGTTCCGAAAGATCAACACCGAGATGACCCCGCACCAGCGCCTCGGCCGCGTCGAGGACGTCGCGAGCACCGTGGCGTTCCTGTGTTCTGAGGGCGGCAGCTTCATCAACGGGCAGACCATCGTCGTCGACGGCGGGTGGAGTTCGACGAAGTACCTGTCCGACCACGCACTGAACTCGGATTGGGTTCCGCGGTGAACCTTTTCGGCCTGCTGGATCAGACCGCGGCACGCCACGGTGACCGGGGTGCGGTGTTCTGTGGTGAGCGTGAGCTGTACACGTGGACACAACTGCGTGACCGCGCGGCCCGTCTGGGTTCTACGCTCACCGAACCCGGCACACGCGTCGCGGTGGCGAGTGAGAACCGGCCCGAGATCATCGAGATCATGTTCGGGGTGTGGGCCGCCGAGTGTGTGTACGTGCCCATCAACTACAAGCTGCACCCGCGGGAGATGGCCGACATCCTCGCCGATTCCGGTGCGGCGCTGGTGTTCGCGTCACCGAAGATCGCACCCGGGCTTTTTGAGGTCACCGACGTTCCCGTCGAGGTCGTCGGCACCGACGCCTACACGCAGCGGTTCGAATCCGAGCCGGTGCCGGCGCCGCTGACCGATCCGGCCGAGCTCGCGTGGCTGTTCTACACGAGCGGCACCACCGGTAAGTCCAAGGGCGCCATGCTCTCCCACCGCAACCTCATGGCGATGACGGTGGCGC
Source organism: Mycolicibacterium smegmatis (assembly GCF_001457595.1). Taxonomy (GTDB): domain Bacteria; phylum Actinomycetota; class Actinomycetes; order Mycobacteriales; family Mycobacteriaceae; genus Mycobacterium; species Mycobacterium smegmatis. The sequence goes on from NZ_LN831039.1 coordinate 5,731,060, forward strand.
ATCTGGCGGATTTCGACGCGCCCGACGAGTTCTGCAGCCTGGTGCACGGCGCGCCGATGTCCCACGGGTCGGGGCTGTACATCCCGCCGTACGTGCTACGCGGTGCGCGCCAGGTGATCCCGGAATCGGGCGCGTTCGAACCCGACGAGTTCCTGGACCTGTGCGATCACCATCCCGGTTGCAGCGCGTTCCTGGCACCGACCATGGTGCAGCGGCTCATCCAGACCGGACGGCCGAGGCCCGCGAATCTGCGGACCGTGGTCTACGGCGGCGGGCCGATGTACGTCGACAGCCTCAAGAAGGCGCTCGCGGCGTACGGGCAGATCTTCGTGCAGCTCTACGGGCAGGGCGAGGCGCCCATGACCATCACGGGCCTGCGCCGCGACGACCACCTCGATGCCGACGACGCGACGCTGGGCTCGGTGGGGTATCCCCGCTCGGGTGTCCAGGTTGCGGTGCTGCGCGCCGACGGCACGCCCGCCGACATCGGCGAGATCGGCGAGATCGTGTGCCGCGGTGACGTCGTCATGAGCGGTTACTGGAACAACCCGGAGGCCACCGCAGCCACGCTCAAGGACGGGTGGCTGCACACCGGCGACATGGGCTCGTTCGACGCGCGTGGCCACCTCACACTGCGCGACCGGTCCAAGGACGTCGTGATCAGCGGCGGCAGCAACATCTATCCCCGCGAGGTCGAGGAGGTCCTGCTCGAGCACCCCGGCGTGGTCGAGGCCGGCGTCGTCGGCGCGCCCGATGCCGAGTGGGGCGAGATCGTGGTGGCGTTCGTCGTCACCAACGGGACCCCGGTGGACGCGGCCGCACTCGACGCGCACCTGCTGGAACGCATCGCGCGGTTCAAGCGCCCCAAGCGGTACGAGTTCATCGATGCGCTGCCCAAGAACAGTTACGGCAAGGTGCTCAAGCGTGAACTCCGCGAGCGGGTTACAGGCTGATCTCTCAGGTCGCGGACGGGGCGTAGAGCTGCTTGAAGCGGTTGAGCGACTCCTGGATGTCGCTCTTGAGCGCCGCGGCCACCACCATGCCGATGGGCCCGAACAGGGCCGGGCCGCCGAGGTGCAGGTCGAAGCCCACCGTCGCGCCGTTGTCGGTGGGCTTGATCTTGCCGATCAGCTTGACCTTGACCCCACCGCGGCCGTCACCGTTGAGTGTGAGCGCCTGCGGGGGCTTGTAGTGGACCAGCGTCCACCTGACCCGGTTGAGCATGCCCTTGACCTCGACGATCGACTCGATCACCGTGCCCTTCTCCAGGGTCTCGGGCAACTTCGAGCGCCAGGCCCGGTGAATGCTGAGCCACTCGTGGTACCGGGACAGATCGGAGGCATACTCCCACGCCTGCTCCGGCGGCAAAGGAACTTCGACAGAGACGGAAAGTTTGGCCATGTGCGTGTGTTACTGCTGTGGTTCTTGAGGGTCGTCTTTGCGGATGGCGTTCTTCGCGGCGTCCTGCGCCTTGTCGACGTGCTGGGCGTACTTGCCCTGCGTCTTCTCGTCGATCATGTCGCCGGCCTTGTCAATGACGGTGTCCACCTTGTCGGCGTTCTGCGACAAGAGGTCTTTGGCCTTGTCCAGGAATCCCATGGGCTCAGCCTAACGCGTCGACCAGCTATCTCCACACGCGCCGTTCCTCGCCCAGCACGCGCCCCTGCACCCACCACAGCACCTCGATCAGCGCGGCCCCGGCCAGCCCGATACCGAGGGCCACCGATGTGACCTTCATATTGGTGGGATCCAGCATGAACAGTTCCTGCGCCAGCGGGATCGAGAAGATCAGGACGTACGCCAGCATCGAGCACGCGACCAGCAAAACGCGCCACCACTGATACGGCCGGGCCACCACCGCGAGCACCCACAGCGACGACGCCAGCAACGTGATGAGCGCCGCGGTGGACGCCTGCGTCTGCTCGACGGGCGTGGCCTCACGGCCCTGGTACGCCACGAGATAGGACACGAACGTCGCGGTGCCGACCACCAGGCCCGACGGCAGCGCCGCCGTCATCACGCGACGCACGAACCCCGTCTTGGCGCGCTCGTTGTTGGGCGCGAGCGACAGGATGAACGCCGGGATGCCGATGGTGAACCACGCCGCGATGGTGACGTGGATCGGCTGGAACGGGAACAACAGCGGATCCGTGCCGAAGATCTCGGCCGACAGGCCGCCGATGCCGACCAGGATCGCCAGAAGCACCGAGTACACGGTCTTGGTGAGGAACAGGTTGGAGACCCGCTCGATGTTGCCGATCACGCGCCTGCCCTCGCCCACCACGTACGGCAGCGTCGCGAACTTGTTGTCCAGCAGCACGATCTGCGCGACCGCGCGTGACGCGGAACTACCCGAGCCCATCGCGACGCCGATGTCGGCGTCCTTGAGGGCCAGCACGTCGTTGACGCCGTCTCCGGTCATCGCGACCGTGTGCCCGCGCGACTGCAGGGCATGCACCATGGCACGCTTCTGATCGGGGCGCACCCGCCCGAATGTGGTGCACTCCTCCAGCGTCTCGGCGAGTTCCTCGGGCTGTTCGGGCAGACGCCTGGCGTCCATGGTCTCGCCGTGCAGGCCGAGTTTGCCGGCCACCGCGCCCACCGACACCGCGTTGTCACCCGAGATGACCTTGACCGAGACGTGTTGCGACGCGAAGTAGTCGAGCGTGTCCCCCGCGTCGGGCCGGATCCGCTGCTCGAGCACCACCAGCGCTGCGGGGGTGACCACACCCGGCGCGTCGGGCGCATCGACACTGCGGTCCGACGATCCCAGCAACAGCACCCGCAGACCCTGTGCGCCGATGCGTTCGGCCTCCTCGGCCACCGGGGACGCGGGGTCGAGCAGCACGTCGGGCGCACCGATCACCCAGTTGCCGTGCTCGCCGTAGGACGTGCCGCTCCATTTGGTGGCCGACTTGAACGGCGCGGTCGCGGTCGCGGACCACCCCGGCGGCGTCTGGTAGGCCTCGGCGATGGCGGCCATGCTCGCGTTGGGCCGTGCGTCGTCGGACGCCAACTGGGCCAGCACATCAGCGACGTGGCCCTCGGTGAGGGACTTGAGATCGCTGACACGCATGCCGTTCTCGGTGAGCGTGCCGGTCTTGTCCGCGCACACCACGTCGACGCGTGCGAGGCCCTCGATCGCGGGCAACTCGTTGACCAGACACTGACGCCGCCCGAGCCGCACCACGCCGACCGCGAACGCGATCGACGTCATGAGCACCAGGCCCTCGGGCACCATCGGCACCAGCGCCCCGACCATGCGCAGCACGGCCTCGCGCCATCCGGCGTCGGTGGTGAACAACTGCGTGTAGATGGTCAGCAGGCCCGCGGGCACCAGCAGGTAGGTGATGAACTGCAGGATCTTGTTGATGCCGTTGCGCAGTTCGGATTTCACCAGCGTGAACTTGGAGGCCTCCTCGGCGAGCTTGGCCGCGTACGCCTCGCGGCCCACCTTGGTGGCGCGGTACGCACCGCTGCCCGCGACGACGAAGCTGCCGGACATGACGGGATCGCCCGCGTCCTTGGCGATGGGATCGGCCTCGCCGGTGAGCAGCGACTCGTCGACCTCGAGGTTGGTCTCCTCGACCACCTCGCCGTCCACCACGATCTGATCGCCGGGACCCAACTCGATGATGTCGTCGAGCACGACCTCGCTGGGCAGCACGGCCCTGGTCCCCGACTGCCTGCGCACCGTGGGCTTGGCCTGCCCCACGATCGCGAGCTTGTCCAGCGTCTGCTTGGCGCGGATCTCCTGGATGATGCCGATCGCGCTGTTGGCGATGATGAGCAACCCGAACGCGCCGTTGATCACCGAACCGGTCGACAGCACGATGACGAACAGCACACCGAGGATCGCGTTGATGCGCGTGAACACGTTGGCACGCACGATCTCGGACACCGTGCGCGCGGCGCGGGTCGGGACGTCGTTTGTCTTGCCCTCGGCGATCCGCTGTGCGACCTCGGCATCGGTGAGGCCGGCGGCAGCCATCGTCGTCATTTGGTGAAAACCGTCATCTGGTGAACGTCCCCGTCCCGTCCTCGTCGAAGTACTCCAGTGTCAGCTTGTCACCGGCGAAGGTCGCCTTGGAAATGGTGCCAGGCGGCGCGTTCTCGCTGACGAAACGGAACGTGAACACATCGCCGTCCCAGTGCGTGAGCCGAGCCTTGAACTTCGGGCCGAGCGCGAGTTGCAGCGCACCGTCCTGCTCGGTGACCGTCGCCGGGCCCCAGTAGTCGTTGCGGTACACGCCCACATAGTCCGGAAGCGGTCTGGCCGGGGCCGGCACGGCCGGCGGTTTCTTGCCCACCAGTTCGCCCTCGGGACCGTCCATCGACGCGAACGCGTCGGCGTAGAGCTTGCGCCAGTCCTGTCTGACCTCGCCGAACTGCACGAGGTCGGCGAACTCCGCGGTGAGGGTCTCCGGGATGCCCGCGGGTGTCCCGTTGGTGAGCGCGACGATCCCGACGTCGGCCGACGGCAGGATCACGAAGTTGGTGGCCGCGCCGAGTTCGAAGGCGCCCGAGTGGCTCAGCTGCGTACGCGCGGCCGACGTGGTGCCGACGTTGAAGCCGTAGCCGTAGAAGCCCGAACGCATCGCCGGCTGTGACGCACGGTCCGACACCACCTGCGGTGTGATCGCGGGCAACAGCGTGGACTCCTCGACGATGCGCTCGCCCTCGAACACGCCGTCGCCCAACACCATCGCGAGCCAGCGGGTCATGTCGTCGACCGACGCGCTCACACCCCCGGCGGGTGTCTGCGCGTCGGCGTTGCGCACATACTGCGGTTCGTAACGGCCGTCGACGCGGATGTGTCCCACGGCGCGGTTCTGCGTGGCCTCGTAGTCGGCGAAACGCGAACTGGTCGAGTTCATTCCGAGCGGGCGGTAGAGCACGTCGCGCGCGAGGTCCTCCCAGCTGCGGCCCGCGGCGGCAGCCACGGCCTCGGCAGCCGCGGTGAGCCCGAAGTTGGTGTACGCGTAGGAGATCCGGAACGGATCCAGCGGCAGCGCCCGCAGGTGCTCGAGGATGTAGCGCCGGTCGTAGCCCAGGTCCTCCAGCTGATCGCCCGCGTGATCGGGCAGACCCGAGCGGTGCGCGAACAGGTCGCCGACCGTGACCATCCTGGTGGTCACCGGGTCCGAGAGCGCGAACCACGGCAGATGCTCGACCACCGGGGTGTCCCAGCCGATCGCGCCGGTGCCGACCTGATGTGCGACGACGGTGGCCGCGATGGGCTTGGACAGCGACGCGAGCTGGAACACCGTATCGGGGTCGACGCGGTTGGACTCGACATCGCCGTTGCGCACGTCACGTACACCGAATCCCTTGGCGTACACGGTCTTCCCGCCGTGCACCACCGCCACGGCCATGCCGGGGATCCCCGAGCTGCGCATGAGATCCTCGGCGATGCCGTCGAGTTTGGCCACGGCGTTCTCGACCGCGTTCTCGGGCAGCGCCATCGCCGGGACGAGGGGTGGCGGCTCGTCGGCAAACGTCTGCGACGGTTGCGCGGAGCGCTGCGCGTCGGCGGTGTCGTCGCCGCCGGCGCAGCCGCTCACTGCGAGACCCACGACCAACGCCGAACCCACGGCTCTGGCGAACACCGACCTGCGCATGCTGTACACAACACGGCAGTATGCCTGCAAACAGGCGCAAAGTCGGTGCAATGGGTTACAACTGCCACCACGGGTCGAGCACCGGCGAGCCGCCGTCGACACGCTGCCCTGGTTTGGGCACCGCGACCTGCACCCCGGCCGGATCGGCCGCGGCGAGCAACCGTCGTACCGGCTCGGCCCACGGGTGCGGCGCCAACCGGAACGTCGCCCAGTGGATGGGCACCAGCAACCCGGACTCGGTCATGTCCAGGTGCGCCCGCACCGACTCCTCGGGGTTCATGTGGATGTCGGGCCACCCGGGGTTGTAGGCACCGACCGGCAGCAGCGTCAGGTCGAAAGGCCCGTGCTCGGAACCGATTTCGGAGAAGCTCTTGGTGTAGCCGGTATCGCCGCCGAAGAACGCGCGGTGGCCGGGCCCGATCACCACCCACGACGCCCACAGCGTCGTGTTGCGCTGCAGGAACCGCCCGGAGAAGTGCCGCGCGGGTGTGCACACGATGGTCAGATCGCCGATGCGGTGACTCTCGTTCCAGTCGAGTTCGACGATGCGGGCCTCCGGGATGCCCCACTTGCGCAGATGCGCACCGATACCCAGCGGCACGAGGAACGGCGCACGCTGCGTGCGTGCCAGGCCCCGGACGGTGTCGATGTCGAGATGGTCGTAGTGGTCGTGGCTGATCACGACCGCGTCGACCGCGGGCAGCGCCTCCAACGGCACCGGCGGCGCGTGCAGGCGGCGCGGACCGACCACGCGCGACGGCGAGCAGCGGTCACTCCAGATCGGATCGGTGAGCACGCGGTAGCCGTCGACCTCGATCAGGGCCGAGGAATGGCCGTACCAGGACACCGCGCACGGCTTGGCCTCGGCGGTCTCTGCCTCGGTGGGTTCGGCGAGCGGGATCTCCCCCGGCGGCCAGCTCGCGCCCTTCGAGCCGAACATCTCGGCGAACAGCCGGCGCCGCTCTTCGCGGTCCAGGTTGATACCGGGCGACGCGGGCTCGATGTTGACGAAGACCTTGCCGTCGAACTGCGGCGACCGCGTCGCCACCGGCTTGATGTCGCGGGGCTGGGCGCCCACCGACGCGTACGTACCGCGCAGCGCCCCCAAGAGCCAGCCGCCGGCCAGCAGGCCGGCCGAACGCGTCGTCAACCGCAGCGCCGCGCGCAACACGTCAGGCCCCGGTGAACCTGGGCGGACGCTTCTCGATGCGCGCCACCTGGGCCTCGATCACGTCAGGTGACTTCCAGGCCCGGTCGAACAACTCCTTGTGCGCGGGCCACGGCTCTTCGTAGGCGCCGTCGTCATTGAGGACACGCTTGGCGTGCTGCAGTGCCAGCGGTGCGAACCCCGCGATCTCGGCCGCCCACTTCTGCGCGTCGGCCAGGGTGCCGATGCGGTTGGCCATGCCCGTCTGCAGCGCGGTCTCGGCGTCGAGCTTCTCCGCGGCCAACAGCATGCCCCGCGCGCGGCCGTAACCCACCAGCGACGTCAACCGGCGGATGCTCCAGTTGTCCAGCGCCAGCCCGTATTTCGCGACCGGAAACTGGAAGTACGCCTCCGGCACCACGACCCGCAGATCGCAGATCATCGCGAGGATCACGCCCGCGCCGATCGCGGGCCCGTTGATCGCGCCGATCACCGGCACCGGGGCCTTGTCGATCGCGAGGTTCAGCGCCGTCGCCTTGTCGGGCAGTTCGGCGGCGAACGCGTCACCGGACAGGTCGGCGCCCGCGCTGAACACCGACCCCTGGCCGGTGAGCACGATCGCGCGGATGTCCTCGGACGCGGCGTTCTCGACCGCCTCACGCAGGCTGTCGACGAGTTCGCAGTTCAGCGCGTTGCGCCGCTCGGGACGTTGGAGCTCCAGGGTCAGGACATTGCCGTCTCGGGTGACACCAATCATGTCGCCAGCCTAACCATGGGTGCTGTTCAGCTCTCGGCGGTGCTCAGCTGCCAGTCGCCGGGCAGGCCCGTGACCTTTGCCACCGTCCCCTCCGCCTCGACCGCCACCGTGGCCGAGCCGAGCCGCAGATCGGTCAACGCCACGCGACCCCAGGCGGCGGGCAGGTGCGGGCGCACGGTGAGCTTGCGGTGCGGGACGTCGGGCTCGAGACCGAGGAAGGCGCGCACCAGCAGCAGCGGCGCCGCGCTGGCCCATGCCTGCGGCGAACACGACGTCGGGTACGGCACCGGCGAGGCGAACTGCGACCGGTGGAACCCGCAGAACAGCTCGGGCAGCCGGCCGCCGAACGCGTCGGCCGCGTCGAGCAGGCCGAGCGCGAGCCGTTCGGCGAGTTCGACGGCACCCGGCACGTGGCGGTAGCGCAGCAGCCCCGCGACCGCGATGGCCGTGTCGTGCGGCCACACCGAGCCGTTGTGATAGCTCATCGGGTTGTAGGCGCCCATGTCGGCGGCCAGCGTGCGCAGCCCGAAGCCCGAGTCCATCTCGGAGGTGCCCAGCTTCTCGACGATCCGCGCGGCGTGTTCGTCGGTCGCGATACCCGCCCACAGGCAGTGCCCGACATTGCTGGTCAACGAGTCGACCGGGCGCTTGTCGCCGTCCAGGGCGAGCGCGTAGTAGCCGCGGTCGGGCAACCAGAACTTCTCGGCGAAGCGCTTCTTCAGCGTCGCGGCCCGGTCGCGCATGCGCTTGGCGGTCGCGGGTTCGCCGAACGCGTCGGCCAACTCCGCCCGGGCCCGCAGTGCCGCGTACTGGTAGGCCTGCACCTCGCACAGCGCGATCGGCGCGTCGGCGCGGTGGCCCGCCGCGTCGGTGATCGCGTCGAAGCTGTCCTTCCAGCCCTGGTTGAGCAGGCCGCGGTCGGTCGCGCGCTTGTACTCGATGAACCCGTCGTCGTCGCGGTCGCCGTAGCGGGCCGCCCAACTCAACGCGGCGTCGGCCGCGGGCAGCAGTGCCCGTACCGCGCCCTCGTCGGCGCCCCACCGCCAGCATTCGGCCAGCAGCATCACGAACAATGGCGTCGAATCGGCCGACCCGTAGTAGACCGAGCCGCCCAGCACGTCGGTGCTCGCCGGGCCGCGGCGGATCTCGTGCATGATCCGCCCCGGCTGCTCCTCGGTCAGCGGATCCACGCGGCGCCCCTGCGAGTCGGCCAGGCGCTGCAGCGTGCCCACCGAGAGCCCGACGTCCAGCGGCAGCGACATCCACGCCGTCAACAGACTGTCGCGGCCGAACAGCGTCATGAACCACGGTGCGCCCGCCGCGACGTACGGACGCTCGTCGGTCTCGTCGCGGATCAGCAGCGCACCCAGATCGCTCTCGCTGCGCTGCAGTGTCGCGGCCAGCGCCCGCAGATCGGTCTCGACCGTGGTGGTGGTGCCCCGCCAGGCCTCGATCTTGCGGGCCGGTGCGCTGGCCTCCAGTTCCTCACCCGTGCGGAACCGGGTCTTCACGCTCTGGTTGGCCCATGTCGGCTCCGCGACCACCTCGGCCTGCCACGTGCCGCGCGGCGGCACCACGACGCGCCACCGGAACACCCCCGGCGTGACCACCGGCGAACCGGACGCCGTGATCTTCACGCCGCGAACGCGATTCGACCGGTCGTTGAGCACCAGCTCGTTGTCGACGAGCGATATCTCGGCGCCCCCGATGGGCGCGCGGCCCTCCTTGACGGCGAACAGGTCCGCGAAATCGGCGTCGACGAGCAGCTCTAGAGACACCACGGTGGGCTCGTCGGCCAGGTTGTACAGCGATATGGTCTCGCGCAACCCGTCGGCGATCAGGCGGTCACGCACCAGCAGCAGTGTGCTGTCGGCAACCCCGGCACGCGGTGTGCGGCGCATGATGAACTGCGCGGCAAAGGCTTCCGGGGTCTGCACGGTCAGCGACTCGGGTTCACCGCCGTCGACGTGCAACTGCCACCGCGACAGCACGCGCGCATCGCGGAAGAACAGGCCGTGCGACCGGCCCGCCAGCACGTCGCCGTGGCGGTCGGACAGGCAGAAGGTGGCACCTTCCACGAGTGTCACTGTGCCACCGCCGAATCCGATGCTGGCGGGCTCGCCACCATTGAGAATGGTCGGCGTCACGGTCATGCGCTCGCCCGCTCGGCCACACCGGGTGGCTCGGTCAGCACCTCGCGCAACGTCATCCGCGTGCGCTGACGCAGCACGTTGCGGTAGATCTGCTCGTATCCCGCGCCGAACCGGCCGACCCCGAAGTGCGCCGCGACGTGCCTGCGGCACGCGGCGGGGTCGAGATGCGTGGCCTTTTCCATCGCCGCCGGAAGTTCCTCGGGCACATCGCAGATCACGCCCGTGACACCGTCGACGATCACCTCGGGCACCGCGCCGCCACGCAGCGCGACCACCGGTGTACCGCAGGCCATGGCCTCGATCATCACCATGCCGAACGGCTCTTCCCACTGGATCGGGAAGACCAGGCAGCGGGCCTCGGCGAGCAGCTTGCGCTTGGCCTGCGCGTCGGCCATGCCGAACACGTGATCGCTGTCGGTGAGCAGCGGTTTCACCTGCTCGTCGAAGTACGCGATCTCGGGCGGTTCACTGCACTTGCCTGCCAGGACCAGCGGCATGCCTGCGGCGTGCCCGGCCTCCAGCGCGAGGTGCGCACCCTTGTACGGCGCGTACCGGCCGAGGAACAGCGCATAGTCCTTCTTCACGGTGTTGAACGGCCAGTCGTCGATACGCAGCGCATTGTGCACGCGGCCAACCCAATTCAGGTCGGGAGCGAGCTCACGCTGGCGGTCGCTGATCGCGATCAGGCCGATGTCGTCGCCGAGTTCGCGGTAATAGGGGTACAGGTCCTCGTCGATCGGGCCGTGCACCGTGACCACAGTGGGCAACCCGAGCTTGCGGTAGAACGGAGCGTTGAGCGGGCCTGCGAACGTGTGATCGTGCACGATGTCGACGCCTTCGGTGGCGGCGATGCGCTCGATGGCCTTACGCACCTTGAGCGCGTGCATGATCTCCGGGTACGGCTGGCCCAGACGATCGGGAAGTGTGCGCTCCCACAGGGGTTGGAAGCGCGCAGCAGTCCCCGGTGCTCCTGCACCCAACACCGTCACGTGGTGGCCGCGGGCGGTCAGCGTATCGGCGAGATCCGCGACGACGGCTTCGGTGCCGCCGTAGCCCTTGGGGGGAATGTCGAAGTAGGGCGGCGCGACGAGCACGATCCGCAGCGGATCGTCCACATCGGCCGGGGCGAGGATATCGTTGCCGCTCACGCTGTCAACCTCCTACTCACTCAATTGCGCGGCCGCGTTAGCACTCTCATCCGACGAGTGCCAATTATGGTCAAGCCAACCCACTTTCGGCAACCGGAACTCGTCGACGCGTCGGCTAACCTTCGAATGTGAGTCGGATCGGCGCTCTGGCGCTTCGGGATGCAGTGCTGGACGAGGGCTCGTTCCGCAGCTGGGACACGGCGCCCCTGGACGTCGGCGCCGACGACGAGTACCGCCGTGAACTGGCCGAGGCCTCGGCCAAGACCGGGCTGGACGAATCAGTGCTGACCGGCGAGGGCACGGTGTTCGGCAGGCGCGTCGCGGTGGTGGCGTGTGAGTTCGACTTCCTCGCCGGATCGATCGGCGTGGCCGCGGCCGAGCGCATCACCGCGGCCGTGCAGCGCGCGACCGCCGAACGCCTGCCACTGCTGGCGTCGCCGAGCTCGGGCGGCACGCGCATGCAGGAGGGCACGGTCGCGTTCCTGCAGATGGTCAAGATCGCCGCGGCCGTCGAGCTGCACAAGCAGGCCCATCTCCCCTACCTCGTGTACCTGCGTCATCCCACGACCGGCGGGGTGTTCGCGTCGTGGGGATCGCTGGGCCACGTCACCGCGGCCGAACCGGGCGCGCTGATCGGCTTCCTCGGCCCGCGCGTGTACGAGCACCTCTACGGCGAACCGTTCCCGTCTGGCGTGCAGACCGCCGAGAACCTGCACGCCCACGGCGTCATCGACGGTGTGGTGCCGCTTGCGCTGCTGCGCGAGACGCTCGACCGGACCCTGCGCGTGGTGGCCGACCCGCCGGGACCTGCGCCTGCCGTCATCGAGACCGAGGACCTGCCGGACGTGCCGGCCTGGGACTCGGTGATCGCGTCGCGTCGGCCCGACCGCCCCGGCGTCGGCTTCCTGCTGCGCCACGGCGCGACCGATCAGGTGCTGCTGTCGGGCACCGAACGGGGCGAGGCCGCGACGACGCTGCTCGCGCTCGCCCGGTTCGGCGGTCAGCCCGCCGTGGTGCTGGGCCAGCGTCGTATCGTCGGCGGCCTGGTGGGCCCCGGCGCACTGCGCGAGGCCCGCCGCGGCATGGCGTTGGCCGCCGGACTGCAGCTACCGCTCGTGCTGGTGATCGACACCGCCGGGCCCGCGCTGTCGACCGAGGCCGAGCAGGGCGGGCTGGCCGGTGAGATCGCGCGCTGCCTGGCCGAACTCGTCACGCTCGACACCCCGACCGTGTCGGTGCTCATGGGTCAGGGCAGCGGCGGGCCGGCACTGGCGATGGTTCCCGCCGACCGCGTGCTCGCGGCGTCCAACGGCTGGCTCGCGCCACTGCCGCCCGAAGGTGCGAGCGCCATCGTCTACCGCGACACCGAGCATGCCCCCGAACTCGCTGCCGCACAGGGTGTCCGGGCCGTCGACCTGCTACGCCACGGCATCGTCGACGTCGTCGTCGCCGAGAAACCCGATGCCGCCGACGAGCCACGCGCCTTCACGGCCCGGTTGTCCACCGCGATCGCCGCCGAATTGCACAACCTGCGTGCCGTTCCCGACGACGAGCGTCTGCAGACGCGGTTGCAGCGGTACCGCCGGATCGGGTTGTAGTTCTTGCGCCACTTCGCCGCTCGTAACGCCACGGCGGAATTTTCGCGATTTTTCCGCCGTGGCGTTACGAGCGCGGAGTTGTCGGTGCCCCTCGGCACACTCCTGCCATGGGGGAACCATTCATCGGAAGTGAGGCGCTCGCGGCGGGCACGCTGACGCGTCATCAACTGCGCAGCCGCTTCATCGCGGTCTATCAGGACATCTACGTCGCAAAGGGCACACTGCCCACGGCGATACTGCGAGCCAAGGCGTGCTGGCTGCGGTCGAGACGACGCGGTGTGCTGGCCGGATACTCCGCCGCGGCCTTGCATGGCGCCCGATGGATTGACCCCGGTCTGCCTGCCTACATCCTGGACACCAACCGTCGCCCGGCGCGCGGCGTGGTCGTCTGGAGCGACGCGATAGAAGACGACGAGATCTGCCTGATCGGCGACATGCGCGTCACCACGCCGGTGCGCACCGCCCTCGACCTGGCCTGCAAGTTTCCCGAGGACGTCGCGGTACCGGCCATCGATTCACTGGCCAGGGCCGCGAAACTCAAGGTGGCCGACATCGAGCTGGCCGCCGAGCATCACGCGGCACGAAGAGGAATCCGGCAGGCGCGCACCATCATCGCCCTCGTCGACCCCGGTGCCGAATCACCGCGCGAGACCTGGTTACGGCTCGTGGTCGTGCGTGCCGGATATCCGCCACCACAGACGCAGTACGCGGTGCTCAACGAGTACGGCGCACTGATCGGGGAAGTCGACATGGCCTGGCCCGAGCTCAAGATCGCGCTGGAGTACGAGGGGCAACACCACACGGATCCGGTCACGCTGCGCAAAGACATCCAGCGGGCGGACGAGATGATGGAAAACGGCTGGATCGTGATCCGCGTGACCGCACGCGACGGCGAAGCAACCGTGCTCAAGCGGGTCGCGAAGGCATGGGCCTCGCGCTCGTAACGCCACGGCGGAAATTTCGCGATTTTTCCGCCGTGGCGTTACGAGCGGCGCATCAGACTTCGATCGGGGGCCGCAGGCGGTCCATGGTGTACTGCCGGTTTCGTCTGGCGGCCCACGCACTGCCTGCCAGTGATACCGCGAGCAGGCCCGTGAGCACCACGATCGCGATCCACAACCGCGAGTCGACACCGCCCACGATCACCTGCCGAAGACCGTTGACGGCGTAGGTCATCGGGTCGACGGGGTGCAGGATCTGGAACGGTTTGGCCGTGGTCTCGACGGGATAGATGCCGCCCGCGGACACGAGCTGCAGCATCAGGAACGCCAGGGTGACGACGCGGCCCACCGACACCCCGAACAGGGCATTGAACGCCTGGATGAGCGCGAGGAACGTCGCCGCGACGAGGATCAGGAACCCGACCGTGGCGAGCGGGTACTTCGCCTGCAGACCGACGCCGAAGTGGACCACGACGTACATCACCACGACCTGGCACACCGCGATCAGCAGGCCGGGCCAGTAGGACGCCAGCACGACGCGCAGCGCGCCGAGGCCGTTGACGACGGGCCGGGTCTGCAAGGGCTTCAACAGCATCCAGATGATCAGCGCGCCGATGAACAACGCCAGCGGCAGGAAGAACGGGGCAAACCCGGTGCCGAACGTGACCGCGGGGTTGTGGGTCTCGATGTCCAGCGCGACGGGCGCGGACAGGGTCCGGGCGACCTCGGTGCGCTGCTGCGGGGTCCACGACGGCACCTGGGTCGACCCGTCGCGCAGCGCGGTGGCCAACTGCCGGCTGCCCGTCTCGAGCTTCTCGGTGCCCGCGGCGAGTTCGTTTGCGCCGTTGGACAGTTGACGTCCACCGTTGGTCAGCTGCACGAGCCCGCTGTTGAGGGCCTGGGCCCCGCTGTTGAGCTGTTGGGCACCGTCGCGCAGCTTGACGACGTCGGCGCGCAGACCGCCGTTGAGGGCCTTGGTGATGAACGTGCGCATCTTGCTGTTGGGATCGCCGAGTTCGTTCTCAAGCTCGGCCGCGCTGTCGCGCAACTTGATCAGGCCGTCGTCGGTGGTGGGGTCGATACCGCGCGAGGTCAGGATCCGGTGGGCCCCGGCCAGGAACTCGCCGGTGTCGCGGGCCGTGGGGTCGGGGCTGTTGCGCAGGAAGTTGACGGCCTGGTCGACGATCGCGGCGGCCTGCGCCTGATCGATGTTGAGCGCCGCGATGCGATCGGTCGTCGAGCGCACGGCACCCGACAGGCGCTGTGCGGCACGGCCGACCTCGTCGGGATCGAGGCCGAGATCGCCGACACGGTCGAGCACGTGCAGCAGCGGATCGGTGGCGGTGGTGACGGCCGTCGACAACTGACGCGTGCCCGCGGCGAGCTGCGCCGAACCGTCGCGCGCGGTCACCAGACCGGCGGTCAGCGCGTCGGCGCCCGAGGCCAGGCGTTGCGCGCCGTCGTTGGCCGCGGCGTTGCCGTCGGCGAGTTGCTGGGCGCCGTCGGCGGCCTTGATCAGGCCCTCACCGGCGTCGGTGAGCCCCGTGAGCACCGTGCCGACCGTGCGCTCGCCGATCCGGGCGTTGATCTGGTTGATCACCTCACGCGCGGCGTTCTGCCCGATGATCGAGCCCAGGTAGTTGTTGGCGTCGTTGAACGTGAAGCGCAGCGTGGCCTGCTGCGGCGAGTCACCCGACGGCGACGCGATGGCCTCGCTGAAGTCCTCGGGCAGCGTGATCGAGAAGTAGTACCTGCCGCTGGACACACCGTCGGCGGCCTCGTCGGCCGAGACCCGGTGAAGCTGCAACTCCCCCGAGTCGACCAGGGCGTCGGACACCTCCTGGCCCGCGTTGAGCCGCTCGCCCTGCGCGACGGCACCCTTGTCCTCGTTGACCAGGGCGACCGGGACCTTGTCGACCTCGTTGAACGGGTTCCAGAACGCCCACAGGTACATCGCGCCGTACAGCAGCGGCATGAAGATCACGATGACCAGCGCGATGCGTGGCATGGCGCCGCGGGAGAACCGCTTGAAATCGGTGCCGAGAGACATTCCGGCGAGCACGGCTACTTCTCACCCTTCTGTGCTGAGGCCAGCTCGGCCGGTGTGGTGTTCGGTACCGCGATGTGGGTCACGGCAGGGTTGCTCACCGGGTTGACCGTGGCGGTGACGACGGTTTGCTGCTCGCCGAGCGCGATCAGGCGTTCTGCGAGCAGTTCGCGGTTGCGGTCGTCGGTGACGTGGTCGAAATCGCCGACCACGAGCAGCGGCGGTCTCGACGTGTTGGCCAGCGCGATCCGCAGCAGGACCCGGTCGAGTTCGGTGAGTTCGTCGAAGTACT
Source organism: Mycolicibacterium smegmatis (assembly GCF_001457595.1). GTDB lineage: Bacteria > Actinomycetota > Actinomycetes > Mycobacteriales > Mycobacteriaceae > Mycobacterium > Mycobacterium smegmatis. The sequence continues at coordinate 5,746,764 of NZ_LN831039.1, forward strand.
CACCCAGCGGAGGCAGGGGCAGGTCACCGAACACCGGGCCGCACAGTGCGGCGAGGTCGTCGGCACCGGCACGCGGCACGCGCCGGTACCACGGCGCGTCCCACCGGCGCTGCTCGGTGATGACGTCGGCCACGGTCACCGACTCGGGGACGGCGTCGATGTCCTCCACCGCCGCGACTGCCGAGATGTCGAAGATGTCCTTGGCGCGGGTGCGGCCGAGCACCGTCACCTCGCCGGACTGCGGTTTCATCCGCCCGGCCAGCGTGAGCAGCAGCGCGGTGCGGCCCGCACCCGACGGCGCCACCAGCGCGGTCACGCCGCCTTCTGCGATGTCGAGGTCGACGGGCCCGTACACCGGGCCGAACGGCCCGCGCATCGTGATCTCCCGCGCGGTGATCGCCGGCGGTTTTTGCTCGTCGGCGTCCGGATCAGGCTCGGCAGTTAGCTGAGGCATGCGTCAATCTCATCACACGCGTCACGCTGTCGCGCACAGGCGAGCACATGTCGCGCGTCCTGCCGGTTCCTGTGTGAATGCCGCGGACTTGCGGTCCACTGGCACAACCCATTTGGGGACCGGTTTCCGACAGCCGTGAAACTCAGTTGCTCGGCACCGCATGTACAGTGTCAAATGAAAACCGCGCTTCGTTAGGTGAGGCTCCTACACGAACACAGGCCACTGATCCGACGACGTCGAGAGACGCCCAGGGTTAGGACAGATCTTCCCGGCCTAAGGGATGATCCGAAGTGGCTTCCCACCTCAAGGTGGGACACGTCGTGCAGTGCCAAAGCTCTGATGAGGAAGTGCTCGCGCCACTCGGCGCGTCCGGCCATGTGCCCGACTTCCTCTTCAGCGCGCATCTGACGGTTGCGTGCAGAACAGCTGCGCCCCGTGCGCCCGGTAGCGAGGAGGTGACGACATGACGTCATGTGACGGCCCGTATCCCAGTCCGATTCGAAAACGTTTGTTTGTGAACACCTCTCCGCTTTCGGTGACGTCCTAGGTCGACGCGGAGAGCTCCACAGTGAGATGGAGAATCCGATGCAGCACAACACCTTTCTTCGTCATGCCCGCAGCGCGGTCAAACGCCCCATCGCGTGGATCCACACACGTGCGTCGCTGACCCCGCAGGAGCGGCACAACCTGAGGATGAGCAACACCCCGGTGGCGGTCCTGACCGCGTCCCTGGGAGGCGGCTCGCACACGGCCCGTTAGTTTCACACCCGCGCCACCACCAACCACCGACGTACTTCGGCTGGCTGGTCGCGACGCTGACCTGCTACTGCGTGGTCGTCCAGACCGTCAAGACCGTCTACATCCGCAGGTTCGGCCGGTGGTTCTGAGCGTCTGACGTGCCACCGGCTGCGCCGGGGGGCGGCGCAGCCGGTGGCATGCTGGGATCTGTGGAACCTCTGTGGCACTTCGCAGGGAACTTCTGGTGGTTGATCTTCCCGCTCGGAGGAATGATCGGCGGCGGTATCAGGGCTGTGGCCGCCGCCAATGAACGGCGCGCCGAACGACGCCTGGAGCGCTACCGCATCAAGCAGCAGACCAAGGTCGAGATGGCGCGGGCGGCCGAGGCCGTGAGAGCCGCCGACGCCGGCTACGAACGTGAACTCACGAAGGTGCTGCAACGCCACGACCACACCAACGCCCGCTGGCTCGACTACGAGATCGACGTCGCGAAGCTCCTGGACTTCCCGTTGATGACGGACATGCGCGATCCGCTGACCATCGCGTTCCACAAGGCTCGCGGCCGCGCCGATCTGCTGCGGCCCGACAACCCGGCCGACATCCTGGGTGACCGGCCCGCGCAACTCGAATACCGCGACGCCGTGCACGAATACGTCACGGCGTTCGACATCGCCGAGACCGAGGCGATCCGCAGGCGCCGCAGCGACTTCTCGGCCGAGGCGCAGGAACGCCTGGCCCGTGCCCAACAGCTGCTGCGCCTCGCGTCCGACGAGGGCGCCACACCGCAGGAACGCCAGAGCGCCTACACGCGGGCGCAGAGAGAACTCGACGGGCTCATCGTGCTGCCTGCGACCACCCGCGCGAGCATCGAACGCAAGATCCTCGGCGAACTCGAGGCCTGATCAGGCGGTGACCGAGCGGTTGCGCGTGCGGCAGTACAGGACCGTTCCGGCGATCGCGGCCTCGGTGAGCGCCAGCAGCACCGTGAACATCATCAGGTTCGACGGGCCGGACATGTGCGCACCGGTTCCGTGGTGGTGGGCAGGCATGGGTGTGTGCAGCGCGACCATCGCGAGGTTCATCAGCGCGACCGTGCACCACACCGCCGGCGTCCCACGCCGCCACAGGTCCCGTGCGCACCACAGGCACGCGACGATCATGACTGCCAGCAGACCGCCCGCGACCGCGTTGCCCGCGTGCGTGAGCATGAAGACATGCAGGACTGCCGAGGACGCCGCGAGCAGGGCACACGCCCGCCGTCCGAGGACGGCGGGCGCGTACACGACTGACATCACTCAATCCTCGCAGCGTTGTGCCCAACCTGCAGTCGGAGCGACCGAATTTCACTCACACCATGTAGATCGCCTGCGGACGCGAAATTCATCGCGGTGAGCGTTCAAGGCGTAGCAGCTTACGCTTCGAGCCCGAGAAGTGCGACGGTCTCCTCGCGCATCTGCACCTTGCGGATCTTGCCCGTGACCGTCATGGGGAACTCGTCGACGACGTGCACGTAGCGCGGGATCTTGTAGTGCGCGAGCTTGCCCGACGCGAACTCGCGGACCTTGTCGGCGTCCAGCGGCGGACGGCCGGGTTTCATCCGGATCCACGCGCAGATCTCCTCGCCGTAGCGCTCGTCGGGTACGCCGATCACCTGAGCGTCGTCGATGTCGGGATGCGTGTACAGGAATTCCTCGATCTCGCGCGGGTAGATGTTCTCGCCGCCGCGGATCACCATGTCCTTGATGCGGCCGACGATGGTGCAGTACCCGTCCTCACGCATGACCGCGAGATCCCCGGTGTGCATCCAGCCGTCGGCGTCGACGGCCTCACGGGTCTTCTCGTCGTCGTTCCAGTATCCGAGCATCACCGAATACCCACGCGTGCAGAACTCGCCGGGTTGGCCGCGCTCGACGGTCTCTCCCGTGTCGGGATCGATGATCTTGATCTCGACATGCGGGTGGGCGCGGCCGATGGTCGCGGTGCGCCGGTCCAGATCGTCGTCGATCAGGGTCTGGCACGACACCGGCGAGGTCTCGGTCATGCCGTAACAGATCGCGACCTCGGCCATGTGCATATCGGCCACAACACGTTTCATCACCTCGATCGGGCACACCGAGCCGGCCATGATGCCCGTGCGCAGCGACGACAGGTCGAAGTTCGCGAAATCCGGATGCCCGAGCATCGCGATGAACATCGTCGGGACCCCGTACAGACCCGTGCACTTCTCGGATTCCACAGCCGACAACGTGATCCCGGGATCGAACCCGGGTGCCGGGATCACGATCGTGGTGCCGTGCGACACCGCACCGAGTGTGCCCATCACCATGCCGAAGCAGTGGTAGAACGGCGGCACGATGCACAACCGGTCGTCGGGCCCCAACGCGATGAGTTCGGTGACGAAGAACCCGTTGTTGAGGATGTTGCGGTGCGACAGCGTCGCTCCCTTGGGGAAACCCGTTGTGCCCGAGGTGTACTGGATGTTGATCGGATCGGTGTTGGCCAGCGTGGCCATCCGCTCGCGCAACGCCGCGTCGTCGACCTGGTTGGCGCGCAACCGATCCCAGTCGTCGTTGTCCAGGAAGACGACGTGCAGCAGGTCCGGGCACTCGGGCCGCACCTCGGCGATCATCGAAGCGTAGTCCGAGGTCTTGAACGACGATGCCGAGACCAGCGTGCGCACCCCCGACTGCCGCAGCACATAGGCGACCTCGTGCGTGCGGTACGCGGGGTTGATGTTGACCAGGATGGCCCCGACCTTGGCGGCCGCGAACTGCGTCATGATCCACTCGGCGCAGTTCGGCGCCCAGATGCCGACGCGGTCGCCCTTGTCGACGCCGAGCGCCATCAAACCCCGTGCGGTGGCGTCGATCTCGTCGTTGAGCTCGGCGTAGGTCCAGCGGCGGCCGGTGGCCACCTCGACCAGCGCCTCATGTTCCGGATAGGTGGCCGCGATGCGCTCGAAGTTGGCCCCGATGGTCTCTTCGAGGACCGGTGCACCGGTGGGTCCCGCGTCGTATGACTTCATCCCAGCAGATCCTCGTATCGGTATTCGGTAGGAATCTCCTTGCCCGTCTGATGTGCCTCGTCCTCGCGCTTGCGCAGTTCGACGCGACGGATCTTGCCGGAGATGGTCTTGGGCAGGTCGAAGAACTCGACGCGTCGCACCTTGAGGTACGGCGCCAGGTGATCACGCGCGTACTCCATGACCGCTTTCGCGGTGTCGGCGTTGGGTTCCCACCCTTCGGCCAGCGCGACGTACGCCTTGGGCACGGCGAGGCGGGTGTCGTCGGGCTGGGGCACCACGGCGGCTTCGACCACCGCAGGATGCTCGATCAGCACGCTCTCCAACTCGAACGGCGACACCTTGTAGTCGCTGGACTTGAACACGTCGTCGGTGCGGCCGATGTAGGTGATGTAGCCTTCGGCGTCGCGCGATGCGACGTCGCCGGTGTGGTAGTAGCCACCGGCCATGACAGCCGCGTTGCGTTCCGGATCGCCGAGGTAACCGGTCATCAGGTTGCGCGGACGCTTGCTCAGGTCCAGGCAGATCTCGCCCTCGTCGGCGGGCTCGCCGGTGATCGGGTCGACCAGCACCACCGGCACACCGGGCATGGGCCTGCCCATCGAGCCCGGCTTCACCGGCTGCCCTGGGGTGTTGCCGACCTGCAGGGTGGTCTCGGTCTGGCCGAACCCGTCGCGGATGGTCAGCCCCCAGGCCTTCTCGACCTGGGCGATCACATCGGGGTTGAGCGGCTCACCGGCGCCGAGGATCTCGCGCAGCCCCTCGGGCCTGGCGCCCAGGTCGGCCTGGATCAGCATGCGCCACACCGTGGGCGGTGCGCAGAACGTGTTGACTTTGGCGCGGCGCAGCTGGTTCAGCAGCGCCGGGGCGTCGAAGCGGCGGTAGTTGTAGACGAAGATCGTCGCCTCGGCGATCCACGGCGCGAAAAAGCAGCTCCACGCGTGTTTGGCCCAGCCGGGCGAGCTGATCGCCAGGTGCACGTCGCCGGGCTTCACGCCGATCCACGCCATCGTCGACAGATGCCCGACGGGGTAGCTGACCTGCGAATGCTCGACCAGCTTGGGCTTGCTGGTGGTGCCGGAGGTGAAGTAGATGAGCATGGTGTCGTCGACCGTGGTGGCACTGGCGAACCGCTGCGGCTGCACCTCGGACGCGTCGGAGTAGGCGTGCCAGCCCTCCACGGCCTCGCCCACCACGATCCGCCCGTAGTCACCTTCGACCGCCGCGAACTTGTCGGTGTCGGACGCGTTCGCGATCACGAACCGCGCGCCGCCGCGCGCGATGCGGTCCGCCAGATCGGCCGGGCCGAGCGCCCCGGTGGTCGGCATGATGACCGCGCCGAGCTTGGCGATGCCGAGCATCGCCTCCCACAACTCGACCTGGTTGCCGAGCATGAGGATCACCCGGTCGCCCTTGCCGACGCCGAGAGCCGCCAACCACGTCGCGACCCGGTCGGAGCGCTCCGCCATGTCGGCGAAACTCACCTGCGTCTCGGCGCCGTCCTCCTCCACGATCCACAGCGCGGGACGGTCGTTGCCCCTGGCGATCGCGTCGAACCAGTCGATCGCCCAGTTGAAAGTGCCGGTCAGCTCCGGAAACGCGAATGTCTCGACGGCCTTGTCATAGTCGGCGATGGTCGCGACGAGCTGATCACGGGCACTACGGTAGAGATCGGCGTTACCACTCATGGCAGCTATGCTCTACGTCACAATTGTCGACCGCTACCCCCGAAAGAGGGTGACCGCATGCGCTCGCCGCTGCTGCGGCCACGTGACGCCGACGCCGTACGGGCCGCGCTTCGCCAGATGGCCACCATTACCGAGCTTCCGTTGACCTTCGGCGGTGAGGTGCACAGCGGAACGCTGCTGCTCACGGAGTTCTTCGGGACGAGAACGAGCGCGATGCGCGGGCTTGCGGTACGCCCGAGCGCGGGTCTCGGCGGTGCGACGGTGGTGGCGCGTCGGCCCATCTCGGTGCCCGACTACCGGCGCTCGTCGAACATCACCCACGACTACGACGGGCCGGTGCTCTCCGAGGGCATCCGCTCGATCCTCGCGGTGCCGGTGGTCGTCGAGGGCAAGGCACGCGCGGTGCTCTACGGCGCCTACCGCACCAGCGCGCCGATCGGCGACCGCACCGCGGCCGCGATGGTGGACTCGGCGCGCCGGCTGAGCGAGGAACTGCGCATCCGCGACGAGGTGGACCGGCGGATGCGCATGCGCGAAGCGCAGCTAGCACAGTTCGGCGCCGACGTGGCCAGTGCCGAGCAGATCCGCGAGGTGCACGCCGACCTGCGCAGGATGGCCGCGCGCGCGTCCAGACCGCTGGCCACACAGCTCGGCGAGCTGGCCGACCGGCTGGCCCGCGCACTGTCCGGTGACGCCCCGGCGGCCACACCGCTGACCGCGCGCGAGATCGACGTGCTCTCGCAGATCGCCTTGGGCTGCACCAATGCCGAGGCAGCCCAACGCCTTTCGCTGAAGCCGGAAACCGTCAAGAGCTATCTGCGCAGTGCGTCGAGCAAACTCGGCGCCCACAGCAGGCACGAGGCGGTGTCCAAAGCCCGGCGGCTGCGTCAGATTCCCTGACCGACCAAGCCCGCTAAGGCAGGAAATCCAGCAGCGCCCCGAGGAACTGGTCGCGGCCGCGTTCCGGACGATCCAGGTGCACGTAATGTGTGGCCTGCGGGAGCACGACCGTACGGACACCCGCGGCGTGCACCAGATGTCGACGCATGTCCTCGACGTCCTCGGGACGCGACCAGAAGTCGAGTTCGCTTCTGATGATCAACGTTTCGGCGGTGATCAACGAGGCGTCCCACAGTTGCCGCCCGGTGGCCAGGTAGTGGCTGTCCTCCATCGCCCCGTTGGGCGCCCGAAAGCTCGCCGGTGTGCGGCTCTCACTGGTCGGGTCGCTGGCGAGCGCTTCGCGCTGATAGGCCTCGGCCACCCGCGGATCCCGCCACAACGTCACATCCGACGCCGGAATCGACCGGTCCCACGAGGTCAGAAGCGACGGACCGTCGGACAGCCGGTACGGCCCGGATTCCGGATCGAACACGGCGAGGGTCGGATGGCCATCGGCGGCGCCGTACAGGCTGTTGTAGATCACGAGGTGGCTGACCCGGTCGGGATGCGTCGCCGCATACATGCCGGCCCAGTGCCCGCCGGTCGCCCATCCCACCAGCGCCACGCGTTCGGCACCGGTCGTGGCCGCGACGTGCTCGACGACCGCGTGGATGTCTTCGACAACTTCGTTCGAGCGCACCAGCGGCCGTCCCGTCCCCGGATCGCCGTCCATCTCCGCCGGCCGCGACGACCCACCGTAGCCGCGCGCATCCATGATGAAGGTGGGGTGACCGGCCCGAACGAGATCCTCGGCCAGCGAGTACCCGGGGACGGGCAGATCGAACGACGCGATCCCGGGGACCCGGGCGCCGTGCAGCAGAATCACCGGCACACGGTCGGCGGATTCCGTTCGCAGCGCCCGGACCGCGACCTCGACGCCGGGTGCACTGCCCACCCTCGTGTCGGTTCTGGACAGCTCGCCGGTCGACTCACCGGACCTCGTCTCACATGCGGTCGCAAACATCACCGCCAGGAAAGTCGCGGCCACGGCCAGTCGGTTGGCAGCTCTCATGGCGTCCGACGGTAGAGCCGGCTGTCGATAAGCGCCAATAGTGTTATTGCATCCACTTATCGGATTGAGTTATCAATGAGGGTGTGTGGAGCCTCGACATGCGACACCTGCGCTGCTTCGTCGTCCTCGCCGAGGAACTGCACTTCGGGCGGGCGGCACAGCGCTTGCACGTGGCACAACCCGCGCTGTCCCAGTTGATCCAACGCGTCGAACGGGAGCTGGGCGCACAGCTGTTCCTGCGTACCCGGCGCACGGTCAGCCTCACCGAGGCCGGTCAGACCCTGCTGCCCGAGGCGCGGCGCATACTGCGTGACGCCGACCGGGTGACGCAAGCGGTGCGAGCCGTCCACCGGGGCGAAACCGGAAGTGTCACCATCGGTTTCGTGGGGTCCGCGGCCGACGACGTGCTGCCGCGGTTGGTCGCCGCGCACCGCAGACATCATCCGGGTGTCTCGATCCGGCTGGAGGAAGGAACGACCGCGCAACAACTCGAATGGCTGCGCGATCAGCGCATCACCGTCGGCCTGGGCCGCACACCCATCGACGACCCTGCGGTGTCCACCGTTGTGCTCGCCCGCGAATCCCTGGTCCTGGCGGTGCCCGACAGCCACGCGCTGTCCGGCGCAGAGTCCGCCGAACTCGCCGGGCTGGCCGAAGAACCGTTCATCATGTTTCCCCGCCACCTCGGCCCCGGCCTCTACGACATCATTCACAGTGCTTGCGCCGCAGCGGGTTTCACCCCGTCCGTCGTCTACGAGACGGTGCGTATGCAGACCATCGTCGGACTGGTCTCCGGCGGCCTCGGGGTGGCACTGGTACCGGAGTCGGTCCGCAACCTCGGCCGCAAAGGTGTTCGATACGTGCACCTCGCCGATGCCCCGCCCGCCATCGAACTGTCGATGATGTGGCGCAACGACTGCGAGTCACCGCATCTGCAGCCGCTCAGGAAGACTGCCCGCCATCTGTGAGCGAAGCGGTACCGGCGCCGGTCCGGGGCGACGCGAAACTCACCGCCTCGAAACCGTGCTCGCGGGCATCGCTTTGCGCCTTGGCCTGTTCGGCGGCCAGATCCAGAGATCTCGCCATCAGCAGGTAGGCGACCGCGGACGCGAACAACCCCACGAACAGCGCGACGTCGACGCCACCGAGCGCGTTGGCGACCGGACCCGTGTACCAGACGGTGACCACGAACGGGATCATCGCGATGATCCCGATCGCGTAGGCGGCCAGACCCCGCCACCCCCAGGTGCCGTACACGCCGCCCCGTGGCACGAAGATCTCGCCGATGGCATAGCGTCCGCGGCGGACGAAGTAGTAGTCGACGAGGTTCACCGACGTCCACGGCACCAGCAGGTACAACAGGATCACCAGGAAACTGCCGAAGTTGTCGAGGAACTCACCGGTGCTCAGCACCGCGCCCAGCAAGCCGGCCAAACCGATCACCACACATGCGCCCACCCTGAGCCGCCGGGTCGGCGACACCGCGCGGAACGAGTCGATGATCGTGATCAGCTCGATCGACGACGCGTAGATGTTGACCGTGATGACCGTGACCAGGCCGGGCAGCGCCGCCACGAGCAGCCACAGACCCGCACCCGGCAGGATGCCGTCGGCGGCCTGCCTGACCGCCTCAAGCGGTGAGACGTCGGCGAACAGCGCCGCGACGAACGCCCCGAGGATCATCAGCCAGGAGCTACCGACGAACACCCCGCCGTAGGTGTAGAACAGCGCCTTGCCCGGGCTGGTCTGCGGCGGCAGGTACCGGGAGTAATCGGAGACGTACGGAGCCCAGCCCAGTGCGTAGGCCGCGGCGGCGGCGAACTGGACCAGGAAGGCAGGCCAGCTGAACCCGGCGAAGCCGAACTGCCCGTGCGGCAGGTGCAGCGTGACGAGCGCCACCACCGTGAACACCCCGAAGGTCGCCAAAAACAGCCAGGTGAGCCAGTTTTGGACGCGGTGGATCCAGTGGTAGCCGTAGATCGCGAGGGCCAGCGCGAGGGCGGTGATGATCACGAACCACAGATTGCGGGCATCGACGCCGGTGGTCATGGTGAGCACATCACCGGCGAGGATCTGATTGAAGATGTTGAAGCCCACGATGCTGAAGATCACGACGGCGCAGATCACCACGACGCCGCGATACCCGAACTGCGCGCGCGACTGGATCATTTGCGGTAGGCCCAACTGTGGGCCCTGCGCGGAGTGGAACGCGGTGAACACCGTCCCGACGGCGGCGCCGAGCACGATGGCCACCAACGACGTCAGGAACGACGCGCCGAGGGACGCACCCACCATGCCCGTCGCGAGCGTAGTGAGGTTCGCATTCGACATGAACCACAGCGGAAACAGCATCGAGGGCTTGCCGCGGCGTTCGCCGAGCGGAATCCAATCGATCGACTTCGATTCGACCGTCGCAGAGTCGGTGGCCATGAGATCTCGTTCCTAGTCAGGGATATCGGTGGCGGCCTCGCCGGATTCGACAAGGTCGCGGTACAGGTCGGGTCGGCGATCGGCCAGTGCGTCGTTGCGGTCGCCGATCGCCTTGCTGTCGGTCAGGTCCAGGACGGCTGTCGCGATCGTCTCGTCGCCCTGTGGTGTCGCCTTGATCCAGCCGTCCGGGCCGATCACCGCGGTCCCGCCGGTCCACCGGACACCACGCTCGGTGCCGCGGCGGTCGGCGATCACGGTCGCCAGTTGCGACGACCGCGCGGCAGCCATCGCCTGGATGGTTTCGGGGGCATGCTCACCCTCCGGCCGGTCCACCAGCGGCCAGTTCACCGGCAGGGCCAGCACCTCGGCTCCGCGCAGGGCGAGTCGTCTTGGCAGCTCGGGGAATTCGTTGTCGTAGCAGATCGCGACCCCGAGCCGGCAGATCGCGGTGTCGATGACCGTCCCCGCTTCGACGCCGGTCGCGAAGATCTCCGGTTCGGCCGCCCACAGGTGCGCTTTGCGGTAGGTACCGACCACTTTGCCGTCACCGATGACGATGGCCGAGTTGTATAGCGTGTCACCGTCGACCTCCGCGAAGCCCACCACGGCGACGCAATCCGCCGGGACGTCATCGGCCAGTGCGGTCAACCGTGCATCGTCGGCGCGCAATGACAGGGCTCGGGCCTCGTCGATGTCAGTGAAGACGTACCCGCTGGTGGCGAGTTCGGGCAACACCGCCAGGTACGGGCCGGTCCACTCGATGGCCCGCAGGGCATTGTGCAAACGTGCGAGGTTGCCATCGAGATCGCCGATGACGATGTCGGGCGTGACCGCCGAGACGCGCAGCTTCCGGTTCATCAGACCGTACCCGTCATCGGCGGCTCGCCGCCGGCGTACCGTCGAAAACCGCTGAGTCACGGCCGATCTCCTCGATTCTGATCGTGGCCGTCGCCTCATGGGCGGCCAGTCCCTCGAATGCCGAGATGCGCTCGACGGCGGGTGCCAGTGCGGCGGTCGCCTCACGGGCCGCGCGCTGATAGGTCAGCGGTTTGACGAATCGCGAAACCGAGAGGCCTGCGTTGTAGCGGGCCGTCTTACCGGTCGGCAGCACGTGGTTGGTGCCCGCGATGCCCTTGTCGGAGTAGGCGACGGTGCTCCACCTGCCCAGGAACAGGGACCCGTAGTTGCGCAGCCGCTTGAGGAAGTAGTCGTCGTCGGCGGTCTGCACTTCGAGATGCTCGGGTCCGAGGACATCGGCGATCGCCGCGGCCTGTTCGGCATCCGAGGCGACGAGCACCGACCCGAAATCGCGCCACGCAGGCCCGGCGACCTCGCGGGTCGCCAACGTCTCGAGCTGCCGGTCGATGGCCTCGATCACCCTGCGGCCCAACGTCTCCGACGTCGTGATCAGGGCGGCCGGCGAGTTCGGTCCGTGCTCGGCCTGACCCAGCAGGTCGGCGGCGACCCATTCCGGATCTGCCGTCTCGTCGGCGAGCACGGCGACTTCGGAGGGACCCGCGAGCAGGTCGATGCCGACCCGGCCGAACAGCTGACGTTTGGCTTCGGTGACGAAGGCGTTCCCCGCGCCGACGAGCATGTCGACCGGCCCGTCACCGATGAGCCCGAATGCCATGGCGCCCAACGCCTGTACACCGCCGACGGCGAACACCGAATCGGCGCGCGACAGGTAGGCACCGTAGAGCACCGCGGGATGGGCACCGTGCTCACCCGACGGCGGTGTGCAGGCCAGCACCGTGGGCACGCCGGCTGCCTTGGCGACACCGACGGTCATGAACGCGCTGGCCAGAAGCGGGAAACGCCCGGCGGGCAGATAGGCCCCGACCCGGTTGACCGGTACGTACTGAACGCCGCCGGTCACCCCAGGCGCGAGTTCGATCTCGAAGTCGGTGAGCCGGGCACGTTGTGCCACCGCGAACCGGTTGGTGCGCTCGTAGCCGAGCTCCAGCGCCTCACGAAGATCGGCCGGGAGGGCGTCGCCGCTCTTGCGCAGTTCATCGGCGCCGATCTCGAGCGGGCCGGACCACCCGTCGAGCTCTCGGGCGTAGGCACGCACCGCGTCGAGGCCTCTGCGTTCGATGTCGAGCAGCATCTGCGACACGCGTTCGACGACCTTCGGGTCGCGCTGCGCAGGCGGGCCGTCGACTGCGGGTTTCTTCAGCCAGGTGAAAGGGCCGAGGGTGCGAGCTTCATCGGTCGTGATCTGCATGCCGGCGACGGTAGGCCGAAATCAGACAAAGGACTAGATGGGCAACTCCTGCACAAACCAAAGGACAACCCTGTATGTGCTGGTTCAGCGCCCCCGACGCGCGATCAGCGGCGCAACTTCGTCGGGGCCGGACAGCGCCGATGGGATGTGCAACTCGCGAATCGTGTCCTCGGCGAGGCGTGCGAACTCACGGGTGGCGTTGGACAGCGGGCGAGCGCGATGCTGCGCGAGGGCGATCACGTCGTACAACGGCTCGGCGAACGGTGCGGTGTGCAGGGCGGCCGGGAACGCATCGCTGTCGATCACGGCGCCGCTGGCGATGGTGTCGCCCACCTTGCCCGCGGCCAGTTTCAGCGCGGCCTCGACGTGTTCGATCTCGATCATCGGCTCCAAGCGCAGACCGGCCAGTTGTGCACGCTCCGCCAGTTGCCTGCGGGTCGGATCCTTCCACCCGTAATGGGCGTCGTAGAGCACCAGGTCGGCCTCGGAGAACTGTTGTATGGTAACGGGTTCCGCGGCGCGCGCCGGATCCGCCGTCACGTAGAAGACCTCGTCGCGCAGCAGGGGGCGAACCGTCAGATCCTCGTCGTCGATCGGTAGGATGAGCATCCCCGCTTCGATCTCGCCGGCCTGTATCGCCGCGGCGGTCTCGGCGGAGTTCTGCCCGACCAACCGCACCCGTACCGCGGGATAGCGCATGTGAAAGGTCTGGACCAGGCTGGACAGCAGGTAGTAGTCCGCGTTGCGGGGCATACCGAAGGTTGCGGTTCCGCCACCGAGCGAGCCGAGTGAGCGGACCGCGTGCACGCCGCCGTCGGCCGCGTGCACGGCCTGCTCCGCATACGGCAACAACTCCTGACCCGCGGCGGTGAGCGCGAGCCTGCGGCTGCCGCGGACGAACAACTGGGCGTCGAGCTCTTCTTCGAGACGACGCACCAGTTCGGAGACCGACGCCTGGGCGACGGCCAGCGCATCGGCGGCAGCGGTGAACGAGCCAAGGCGGTGCGCTTCGACGAAAGCCCGAAGTTGATTGAGCGTCATACCGTGCAGTATTGACCCATGACCGACTCGTTGATCCGCCCGTTCCGCATCGCCGTACCCGACGCCGATCTCGACGACCTCAAGAGCCGCCTGTCCCGCACCCGCTGGCCCGAGCCGGAAACCGTCGACGACTGGGGTCAGGGCATACCGCTGGACTACACCCGCGAGCTCGCCGAGTACTGGGCGAACGGCTACGACTGGCGCGCCCGCGAACAGGCGCTGAACCGCTTCGACCACTACGTCACCGAACTCGACGGGCTCGACATCCACTTCATCCACCAGCGCTGCGCACGCCCCGACGCGTTTCCCCTGCTGCTCACCCACGGCTGGCCCGGATCGATCGTCGAATTCCACAAGGTGATCGAACCGCTCACCGAGGCCGGGTTCGACGTGGTCTGCCCGTCGCTGCCCGGCTACGGCTTCTCCGGCAAGCCCACGACGACCGGGTGGGGCATCGGCAGGATCGCCCAGGCGTGGGACACCCTCATGACCCGGCTGGGCTATGACCGCTACGGCGCGCAGGGCGGCGACTGGGGCGCGGCCGTCACGACGCAGATCGGCCGCAACGTGGGCAATTGTGTTGGCATTCATGTGAACATGCCGATCGCGCGGCCACCCGCCGAAGGCGTCGGTGAGATGACCGAGGAGGTGCGACAGGCGCTGGAACGGATGCAGTACTACCGCAAATGGGATTCCGGCTACATGAAGCAGCAGTCGACGCGGCCGCAGACCGTGGGCTACGGCCTGGTCGACTCGCCCGTGGGGCAGCTGGCTTGGATCGTCGAGAAGTTCTGGTCGTGGATGGACTGCGACGGCCACCCCGAGAACGTGCTGAGCCGCGACGAACTGCTCGACAACGTGATGCTGTACTGGGTCACCGCGTCGGCGGCGTCCTCGGCGCGGCTGTACTGGGAGAGTTACGACACCTTCGCAGGTGGCGACTTCGTGACGCTGCCCACCGGCGTGGCGTCGTTCCCCAAGGAGATCCTGCGCGCGCCGCGGGCCTGGTGCGAAAAGGCGTACAACGTCACGCATTTCACGATGATGCCGCGCGGTGGGCACTTCGCGGCGTTCGAGCAGCCCGAGCTTTTCGTCGAGGATGTCGCGAAATTCTTCGACAGCGTGCGCTGAGCTTTTCTTTCGCGAGCAGACGTAAAACTGCCTATTTTGCAAGGAAATTGGGCAGTTTTGCGTCTGCTCGGCAGAAGAAAATCAGGCCAGCGAGTCGACCCAGGCACGGTGCAGCGCCGCGTAGGCACCGTCGGTGCGGCCGATCAGATCGGCGGGTGAGCCGTCCTCGATGATGCGGCCGTGTTCGAGCACGAGCACCCGGTCGGCGATCTGCACGGTCGACAACCGGTGGGCGATGACCAGTGCGGTGCGGTCGGCGAGCACCGTCTCCAGTGCACGTTGCACCATGCGCTCGCTGGGGATGTCGAGCGAGGACGTGGCCTCGTCGAGGATCAGCACCGCCGGGTCGGCGAGGAACGCCCGCGCGAACGCGATCAGTTGGCGCTGCCCCGCCGACAGGCGTCCGCCGCGCTTGGCGACGTCGGTGCCGTAACCCTCGGGCAGCGTCGCGATGAACCGGTCGGCGCCGACGGCCTCGGCCGCCGCGCGCACCTGCGCATCGGTGGCGTCGGGCCTGCCGAAGCGGATGTTGTCGGCGACGGTGCCCTCGAACATGAAGTTCTCCTGCGTCACCATCACGACGTGGCGGCGCAGTTCTGACTGCGACAGGTCGCGCAGGTCGACTCCGTCCAGCGTGACGGTGCCCGAGGTGGGGTCGTAGAACCGCGCGATGAGCTTGGCGATCGTGGTCTTGCCGGCGCCCGTGGTGCCCACCAGTGCGACGGTCTGCCCCGCGGGCACCGTCAGCGTGAGATCGGGTAGCACCGGGCGGCCGGGCGCGTAGGCGAAGTGCACGTGGTCGAACGTGATGGTGCCCGCTACCGCGTGAAGCGCGACGGGCCGCTCCGGATCGGCGATGCCCGGCCTCTGCGCCAGCACGCCCGCCAGTTTCTCCAGCGCCGACGACGCCGACTGGAAGGTGTTGAAGAACTGCGAGATCTCCTGCATGGGTTCGAAGAACATCCGCAGGTACAGCAGGAACGCGGCGAGCGTGCCGATGGTCATCTGGCCGCCCAGCACCCGGTAACCGCCGTAGAGCAGCACCACGCCGGTGGTGATGTTGCCGACCAGTTTGACGCCCGGCATGAAGATCGCGAGCAGCTTGAAGGTCTTCTCGTTGATCTCGCGGTAGCCGTCGGCGATGTCGGCGAAGATCTCCTGGTTGCGGGGTTCGCGCCGGTAGGCCTGCACGGCCTTGATGCCGGTCATGGTCTCGACGAACTGCACGATCACCAACGCGGCGCTCTCGCGCACCTTGCGGTACGTGCGGGCGGATTCGTTGCGGAACCACCACACCAACGCGACGAGGATCGGGAACGCCGCCAGGCACATCAGGCCCAGCCGCCAGTCCAGCACCACGAGCAGCACCGCGGTGCCGAACAGCGTGAGCACCGCGGTGATCAGGCTGTCGAATCCGGTCTCCAGCATGTCCTGGATGGCCTCGACGTCGTTGGTCGAGCGGCTCACCACCCGGCCCGAGGTGTACCGGTCGTGGAACGCCAGGTCCAGATGCTGGAAATGGCGGAACACCCGGCGCCGCAACTCCAGCAGCACCTTCTGCCCGATGCGCCCGGAGCGGCGCAGGAAGAACATCCGGCTGGTGGCCTGCACCAGCACCACCGCGCACAGCGTCGCGACGATGACCATGAGCTCACGCGCCGAGTCACCGGCGAGGATGGGCGGGATGCCGTGGTCGATGCCGCGCTGCACCAGCACCGGAACCGAAAGCCGCGCAGCGTTTTCCACGATCACCACGAGCGCCAGCAGCGCGACGATCCAGCGGTAGGGCGCCAACAGCGAGCCCAGCAGGGACCGGGCCTCCCGGCGCAGGGGCACGTTCTCGTCGATCGGCAGATCGTCCGGGTTCTGCTCGTCCTGCAGGCGGCCGCGCCAGTCGGTCACGCTCATCGGCGCTGCACCTCCTGGCCCAGATACTCGGGCTCGTCGAGACCGTCGATCGCGGCGCGCTCGTCATGCACCCGGCGCAGCCGCTGCAGCTCCTCCTCGTCCTCCCACTCGCAGATGCGTTCGGCCTCGTCGTCGAGTTCGTCGTCGGCGGCCAGCAGGTAGCGGTACCGGGGCACCTCGGCGAGCAGTTCGGCGTGCGTGCCGATATGGGTGATGGTGCCCGCGCCCTGGCCGTCGCGGTCCAGCAGCGCGACCTTGTCGGCCAACAGCACCGTCGACGCGCGGTGCGCGACGATGACCCCGGTGACCGACGAGAGCACCCGGCCCAGCGCCTCGGTGACCCTGGCCTCGGTGTGCACATCGAGCGCCGAGAGCGTGTCGTCGAGCACCAGGATGCGGGGCGCGGCGAGGATCGCTCGCGCCAGCGAAAGCCGTTGGCGCTGACCGCCGGACAGGCTCATACCCTGCTCACCGATGCGGGTGTCCAGACCGAACGGCAGGCCGTGGACGAAGTGCGCGGCCGCGACGTCGACGGCCTGTTCCAGTTCGGCGTCGGACGCGTCGGCGCGGCCCAGGCGCAGGTTCTCGGCGACCGACATCGAGAACAGTGTCGGATCCTCGAACGCGGTGGCCACGGTGCGGCGCAGCGCGGGCAGGCTCAGGTCGCGGATGTCCCGACCGTCGATGAGGATCTGCCCCTCGGTGACGTCATAGAGACGTGAGAACAGCGCAGCCAGAACGGATTTCCCGGATCCGGTGGACCCGACCAGCGCGACCGTCTCCCCCGGCTCGACGGTCAGGTCGACATGGCGCAGGGCCCACGCATCCGAGTCCGGGAAGCGAAATCCCACATCCCGCAACTCCAGCCGGCCACCGAGCGGCGCCTCGGCGATCGGCCCATCGACGATTTCGCGTGGCGCGTCGAAGATCTCGGCGATGCGGTTGGCCGCGGTGAACGACTCCTGCGTCATCGACAACAGGAAGCCCAGCGACGCGATCGGCCACACCAGCGACAGCATCATGGTGATGAACGCGACCAGCGTGCCCATCGTGACGTAGCCGTGGCCCGCGGCATAGGCGCCGAAGCCCAGCACCACGATGAGCGTCAGGTTGGGGATGACCTCAAGCAGCGTCCAGAATTTCGCGGACACACCGACGCGCGCGACCTGCGTGTCGTACAGACGCGTGGCCTGCTCGTCGAACCGGTCGAACACGTAGTCCTCACGCCCGAACGACTTCACGACGCGAAGGCCCAGCGCCGACTCCTCGACGTGCGTCGCGACATGGCCGGTCTGATCCTGCGCGAGCCGCGACAGCCGCGTGTACTCACGCTCGAAGTGCAGCACCGTGGCCGCGATCGGCACGATCGACACCAGCACCACGACACCCAGGGGCCAGTACATGGCCAGCAGGATCGCGGTGACCACGGTGATCTGCAGGCCGTTGAGGATCAGGAACACCAGGCCGAACGACATGAACCGGCGGATGGTCGACAGGTCGTTCATCACGCGCGAGAGCAACTGGCCTGACTGCCAACGGCCGTGGAACGACATCGGCAGGATCTGCAGCCGTGCGTAGAGGTCCTTGCGGATGTCGGCCTCGACGCCCATCGTGGCGCGCGCGACCAGCCACCGCCGGATGAACCACAGCACGGCCTCGGAGATGCCGATGCCCACCGCGGCGGCACCCAGCGTCCACAACCCCTGCGAATCCTGATGACGCACCGGCCCGTCGATCACGGCCTTGGTCATCAGCGGGATCGCGATGGTGGCGCCGAGGCTCACGATCGCCACGACGACCATGGTCACCCAGCGGGCCCGGTACGGCAGCAGGTACGGAAGCAGCCGACGCAGGTCCGAGCCGGCCCTGAGCCGCGCCGGTGGCGCAGCGATGGCCGGCGCGCTGCCGAGAGCGTCTGCGCCGGATCCGCGGGGTTCGGAGGAAGATTCAGTCACAACCAGTCAATATTCCCATGTGCGGCAACTGAATAACCTCACGCGGCGCTCGCATCGGCCCGGTCCTCGGAGCCGAACTGCGTTTCGTACAGCTCGGCGTAACGTCCGCCACGGGCCAACAGCGCATCATGCGTGCCGCGTTCGACGATGCGTCCGTCCTCGACGACGAGGATGAGATCGGCCGCGCGCACCGTGGACAGCCGGTGGGCGACGACCAGTGACGTGCGGCCCGCCAACGCCTCGGCCAGGGCCTGCTGCACCGCGGCCTCGGAGGCCGAGTCCAGCGACGCCGTCGCCTCATCCAGCACCACCACCCGCGATCGCCCCAACAGCAGGCGCGCGATCGTCAGCCGCTGCCGCTGCCCTCCGGAAAGACGGTATCCCCGCTCACCGACAACCGTGTCGAGCCCGTCGGGCATCGCGGCAACCACATCGGCCAGCCGGGCGCGGCGCAGGGCGTCCCACAACTCGTCGTCGGTCGCGTTCGGCGCGGCCAGCCGCAGGTTGGCCCCGATCGACTCGTGGAACAGGTGCCCGTCCTGGGTCACCATGCCGACGGTGTCCTTCAGCGATGCGAACGTCACGTCGCGCACGTCGACGCCACCCAACCGGACCCCGCCGGCATCGACATCGTAGAGCCGCGCGACCAGCGAGGCGATGGTCGACTTGCCTGCACCCGAGGAGCCGACCAGGGCCACCATCTGACCCGGCTCGGCGCGGAAGCTGATGCCGTGCAGCACCTCGTCGCCGCCGCGGTGGTCGAGCTCGGCGACCTCTTCCAGCGACGCCAGCGACACCTTGTCGGCCGACGGATACGAGAACCGCACATCGTCGAACTCGACGGTCACCGGACCGTCCGGTACCGGCATGGCGTCGGGTTCCTCGGCGATCAGCGGTTCCAGGTCGAGCACCTCGAAGACCCGCTCGAACGACACCAGTGCACTCGCGATCTCGACGCGCGCGTTGGCCAGGGCGGTCAGTGGGGCGTACATGCGGGTGAGCAGCAGCGCCAGCGACACGATCGAGCCGGCCTGCAACTGCCCGCCGATAGCGAGTACGCCGCCCAGGCCGTACACCAGCGCCAGGGCCAGTGCCGACATCAGCGTCAGCGAGTTCATGAACGTCGACTGCAGCATCGCGGTGCGCACCCCGATGTCACGGACCGCGTCGGCACGCGCCGCGAACTCGTCGGATTCGCGCTGCGGGCTGCCGAACAGTTTGACCAGCGTGGCGCCCGGCGCCGAGAACCGCTCGGTCATCTGCGTGTTCATGGTCGCGTTGTGCGCCGCGGCGCGCCGCGACAGATCGGCCATGCGCGCACCGATGCGGCGTGCGGGCACCACGAACAGCGGAACCAGCACGAGCGCGAGCAGCGTGATCTGCCACGAGATCCGCAGCATCACCACGAGCGTGAGCGTCAGCGTCACGACGTTGGTGACGATGCCCGAGAACGTGTCGGAGAACGCGCGCTGTGCGCCGATGACGTCGTTGCCCAGGCGGCTCACGAGGGCACCCGTGCGGGTGCGCGTGAAGAACGCGATGGGCATCTTCTGCACGTGGTCGAACACCGCGGTGCGCAAGTCGAGGATGAGGCCCTCGCCGATGGTCGACGACAGCCAGCGGGTGACCAGCGACACCGCGGCCTCGGCGACTGCGATGGCGGCGATGGTGCCCGCCAGCAGGAGCACTACCGCGGCCAATCCGCCGTCGGTGATCTGGTCGATCACGCGGCCGGCCAGCACCGGCGTGGTGACCGCGAGCACCGCGCTGAGCACGCTGACCGCGAAGAACACCGCGAGCCTGCGGTGGTGGCGTGCCGCGAAACGCCAGATTCGCGCCAGCAGTCGCCGGTTCGCGAGCGCGTGCAGGTCACCGCCCTTGGCGTGCGTTTGGCGGTACAGGGTCTGCCGCGCGACGGTCTCGATACTCATTTGCTCACCGTAAAACCTCAACCAATGATGAGGTCAAAGACTTCCCCGGCGGTTCGCGACGCAAACCGGACGTGCCTGCGTCGTCAGCCGCCGGTCATCGGGCAAGATGGCGGGCATGGACAGTACTACCAGCGGCATGGCCTCGCCGAGGGTGCTTGTGGTGGATGACGACCCCGACGTGCTCGCCTCACTCGAACGCGGGCTGCGGCTGTCCGGATTCGACGTGTCGACAGCCGTGGACGGGGCCGAGGCGCTGCGCAGCGCCACCGAGACGCGCCCCGACGCCATCGTGCTCGACATCAACATGCCCGTCCTCGACGGTGTCAGCGTGGTGACCGCGCTCCGCGCCATGGACAACGACGTGCCGGTGTGCGTGTTGTCCGCGCGCAGCAGTGTCGACGACCGCGTCGCGGGGCTCGAAGCCGGCGCCGACGACTACCTGGTGAAACCGTTCGTGCTGGCCGAACTCGTGGCGCGGGTCAAGGCGCTGCTGCGCCGCCGCGGCTCGTCGGCCACGTTCTCCTCGGAGACCATCCAGGTCGGCCCGCTCGAGGTGGACATCCCGGGCCGTCGCGCGCGCGTCAACGGCGTCGACGTCGACCTGACCAAGCGCGAGTTCGACCTGCTCGCCGTGCTGGCCGAGCACAAGACCGCGGTGCTCTCGCGCGCCCAGCTGCTCGAGCTGGTGTGGGGCTACGACTTCGCGGCCGACACCAACGTCGTCGACGTGTTCATCGGCTACCTGCGCCGGAAGCTCGAAGCCGGTGGCGCGCCCCGATTGCTGCACACCGTGCGAGGCGTCGGTTTCGTCCTGCGGACCCAGTAGCCCGCCGCCATGAGCATGCTCACCCGGATTTTCCGCCGCACCCCGTCGCTGCGGACCCGGGTGGCGTTCGCGACGGCGATCGGTGCCGCGATCGTCGTGGTCATCGTCGGCACGATCGTGTGGATCGGCATCACCAACGACCGCAAGGAACGGCTCGACCGGCGTCTCGATGAGGCCGCGGGTTTCGCGATCCCGTTCCTGCCGCGCGGACTCGACCAGATCCCGCGCTCCCCCAACGACCAGGACGCCGTGATCACGGTGCGCCAGACCGGCGCGGTGACGTCGAACTCGACCGTGGTGCTCCCCGAGTTGCCCGCAGGCTACGCCGACACCTACATCGACGGTGTGCGCTGGCGTGTGCGCACCGTCGAGATCCCGGCGCCGGGCCCCATGTGGGTGGCCGTGGGCGCGACGTACGACGCGACCATCGCCGACACCAACAACCTGCACCGGCGGGTGCTCGTGATCTGTGTGTTCGCGGTCGGCGCGGCCACGGTGCTGGGCTGGGTGCTCGCAGCCTTCGCGGTGCGCCCGCTCAAACGCCTCGCCGAACAGACGCGCGAGATCGAGGCGGGCGACGAGGCCCCCGACGTGGAGGTGCGGGGGGCGACCGAGGCCGTCGAGATCGCCGAGGCCGTCAACGGCATGCTCAAGCGCATCTGGAAAGAACAGGACCGCACCAAGTCGGCCCTGGCGTCGGCGCGTGATTTCGCGTCGGTGTCCGCGCATGAACTGCGCACCCCGCTCACGGCGATGCGCACCAACCTCGAGGTGCTCTCCACCCTCGACCTGCCCGACGAGCAGCGCAAGGAAGTGGTCAACGACGTCATCCGCACGCAGTCGCGCATCGAGGCCACGCTCGGCGCGCTCGAACGGCTCGCGCAGGGCGAGTTGAGCACCACCGACGACCACGTGACCGTCGACATCACCGAACTGCTCGACCGCGCGGCGCACGACGCCATGCGCATCTACCCCGACCTGGAGGTGTCGCTCGCGCCGTCGCCGACCGTGATCATCGTGGGCTTGCCGACGGGCCTGCGCCTTTCGGTCGACAACGCGATCGCCAACGCCGTCAAACACGGCGGCGCCACGCGCGTGCAGCTTTCCGCGGTCAGCTCACGCGAGGGCGTCGAGATCGCGATCGACGACAACGGCGTCGGCGTGCCCGAGGGCGAACGGGCCCTGGTGTTCGACCGGTTCGCGCGCGGATCGACCGCGTCCCGGTCGGGTTCGGGCCTGGGCCTCGCACTCGTCGCGCAGCAGGCCGAACTGCACGGCGGCACCGCGACTTTGGCGGAGAGCCCGCTGGGCGGGGCCCGGCTGTTGTTGAGGCTGCCGGGCCCGCGCTGAGATCAGCTAGCGGGTGGCGAGCAGGTCGATGACAAAAATCGCGTCATCGGGTGGCCAGCAGGTCGATGACGAAGATGAGCGTCTTGCCCGAGAGGCGGTGACCGCCGCCCGCGGGACCGTACGCCTGCTCGGGCGGGATGATCAGCTTGCGGCGGCCGCCGACACGCATGCCGGGGATGCCGTCCTGCCAACCCTGGATCAAGCCGCGCAGCGGGAACTCGATCGACTCACCGCGGTTCCACGAGCTGTCGAACTCCTCGCCGGTGTCGTACTCGACACCGACGTAGTGAACCTCGACGTTCGCGCCGGCAACCGCCTCGGGACCGTCTCCCACCACCAGATCGGTGATGACCAGTTCCGTCGGGGCGGGTCCGTCCGGAAACTCGATCTCAGGTTTTGTAGTCACCGGACCAACCGTAGTCGGGCACACTGGCGGTGTGGCAAAAGACCAAGACATCCTCGCCGAAGTTCACCGGTTGGTCGCTGAAGAGCAGGAGCTGCGCGACAAGCTCCAGCGCAAGGAGATCAGCGAGGACGAGGAACACCAGCGGCTGCAGCACCTCGAAGTCGCGCTCGACCAGTGCTGGGACCTGTTGCGGCAACGCCGCGCCCTGCGCGAGACCGGACAGGACCCCCGCGAGGCCGAGATCCGTCCGGCCGGCGAGGTCGAGAACTACAAGAACTGACGCGGCATGACCGAACCGCAGTTCGACGCCGTCATCGTCGGCGGCGGGCACAACGGTCTGGTGGCCGCGGCCTATCTGGCCTGTGCCGGGCGCCGGGTCCGGGTGCTCGAACGCCTCGATCACGTGGGCGGCGCAGCCGTGTCGGCGCATGCCTTCGACGGTGTGGACGCGCGCCTGTCGCGCTACTCGTACCTGGTGAGCCTGCTGCCCCGCAGCATCGTCGACGACCTGGGCGCCCGCATGCGCCTGGCCCGTCGCCGCTATTCGTCTTACACGCCCGACCCCGCCACAGGCGGGCGTACCGGCCTGCTGGTCGGGCCGGAGTCGACGTTCGCGGCCATCGGCGCCGCCGACGATGCCGAGAGGTTCGCCGAGTTCTACCGGCGGTGGTCACTGGTCACCACGCGGGTCTGGCCGACGCTGCTGCAACCGCTGCGCACCCGCGCGCAGATGCGTGAGCACGTGCTCGCCGGGCAGGGCCCCGAGGCGGCCGCGGCGTGGGAGGACCTGACCACCCGACCCATCGGCGACGTGATCACGGCCTCGGTGCGCAACGACCTGGTGCGCGGCGTCATGGCCACCGACGCGCTGATCGGCACGTTCGCCGCGACCGACGATCCGGCGCTGATCCAGAACGTGTGCTTCCTGTACCACCTGATCGGCGGCGGCACCGGCGACTGGGACGTCCCGATCGGCGGGATGGGCGCGGTGACCGGGGCGCTGGCGGCCTCGGCAGCCGGATTCGGCGCCGAAATCGTCACGGGTGCAGAGGTTTACGCCATCACACCGGACGGCGAGGTGCGCTACCGCCACGGCGGGACCGCGCACCGCATCAGCGCTCACCGCGTGCTGGCCAACGTCACGCCCGTGGTGCTCGCGAAGCTTCTCGGCGAACCCGCACCGCAGACCGCGCAGGGTTCGCAGGTGAAGGTCAACCTGATGCTGCGCCGCCTGCCGCGCCTGCGCGACGACACCGTCACGGCCGAGCAGGCGTTCGGCGGCACGTTCCACATCAACGAGACGCTGCGCCAACTCGATTCGGCCTTCGCGGCCGCGGCCGGTGGACGCGTCCCCGATCCCCTGCCGTGTGAGATCTACTGCCACTCGCTGACCGATCCGAGCATCCTGTCCGACGACCTGCGCGCGTCCGGCGCGCAGACGCTGACGGTGTTCGGCCTGCACACGCCGCATTCACTCGCGGCCAACGATCCCGACCGCATGCGCGACCGGTTGACCTCGGCGGTGCTCAACTCGCTGAATTCGGTTCTCGCCGAACCCATTCAGGACGTGCTGATGGAGGACAGCGCGGGACGGCTGTGCATCGAGGCGAAGACCACGGTGGATCTGGAGCGCAGCCTCGGCATGACCGCGGGCAACATCTTCCACGATGCGCTGCGCTGGCCGTTCGCCGACGACGACGAACCGCTGGACACCCCGGCGCAACGCTGGGGTGTGGCCACCGGCCACGAGCGGATCCTGTTGTGCGGGTCGGGTTCCCGCCGCGGTGGTGCGGTGTCGGGCGTCGGTGGCCACAACGCCGCGATGGCGGTGCTCGAACGCGTCTAGCGGCCCGAGACCTTCGACAGGATCGCGTGCAGCGTCTGCAGGTCCTCGGGGTCGAGCGCCGCGAGAGGTTCGGGTGCCGGATCGTCGACGGCCTCGATCTCCTTCCACAGCGCCAGGCCCGCCTGCGTGATCGACACGGTCTTGCAGCGGCGGTTGGCCGGGTCGACCTGACGGGTCACCAGGCCGCGCTCCTCCAGGTCGTTGACGGCGACCGTCGCGGCCGGCGGGTCCATGGTGGCCGCGTGCGCGACCTCCTTGACCGACATGGGCCTGCGCGCCAACCGTCGCAACACGCGGATACGGCTGAACGGCAGTCCGCTACGCTCGATCACCGCGCGCTTCCAGCTGTCGCGGTTGTCGTAGACGATCGCGGTGAGCGCGCGCCACACGTCATCGGCGTGCACGGCGGTCACCGCGGCCGTGTCCTGGGCGAGTTCACCGGGCATGGGCCACCTCCGCGGGACGATGGTGCTGACCGATCAAGGGCGCGAGCCGTTCTGCCGAGCGCAGTGCCCACGGTGACGTCGACACGATGCCGATCGCGACGATCACCACGCCGAGGGCCGTGCAGATGAGCCACAGCGGACGCGACGCCGCGGCGAAGTCGACGCCGGTGCCTGCGAGCGCGGTCCCGGCCACCGAACCGCACAGGGCCACACCGATGCTCACGCCGACCTGCCTGCTGGTGGACGCGACGGCCGAGGCCGCGCCCGCGCGGTCGAGCGGCATACCGCTGACCGCCGCGGTGGTGATCGGCGCGTTGACCAACGCGAACCCGATACCGAACACCGCGAAGATCACCAGCAGCAGCCACACCGGCGTCGTCGCCGTCATCTGCGCCAGCATCACCGTCGCGGCCGTGATCAGGACGCCCGCGGACACCAGCGACGGACGGCTGCCGAACCGCCCCACCATGCGGCCCGACAGCGGTGAGAAGATCAGCGCGCCGATGGCGATCGGCAGGTAGATGAGCCCGGTGAACATCGCGGAGTAGCCCCGCTCGGACTGCAGGTACAGCGACATCATGAACAGGAACGCGCCGTAGGCCGCGAACGCGCACACCGCGACCAGGGTGGCCGACGCGAACGGCACGCTGCGGAAGAACCGCAGATCGATGAACGGGTCGTGGCGACGGGACTCGTAGCGCAGGAACGCCAGGAACGCGACGAGCGCGGTCGCGGCCACCGCCAGCGTGCGCGGGTCGGTCCAGCCCATGCCCGGGCCCTCGATGAGCACGAACACCACACCGAACAGGAACGCGACGCCGAGGCCCTGGCCCACGGGGTCGACGTCGCGCATCGTCGACGACTTCGACTCCCGCACGAAGATCGCGGTCAGCAGGATCGCCAGCGCGCAGATCGGCAGGTTGATCCAGAACACCGCGCGCCAGTCGACGTACTCGATCAGGGCGCCGCCGACCAGCGGGCCCAGGGCCATCGAGATGCCGACGACGCTGCCCCACACGCCGATCGCACGGGCGCGCTCGACCCGGCCGGTGAACACCTGCGTGATGATCGACATGGCCACCGGGTTGAGCATCGAACCACCGATCGCCTGCAGCAGGCGTGCGGCGATCAACGTCTCGATGTTGGGCGCCACGCTGCACAGCAGCGACGCGACCGCGAACACCGTCAGACCCAGGTGGAAGGTGCGCCTGCGGCCGAACCGGTCGCCGGTGGCGCCCGCGAGCAGCAGCAGTGATGCGAGCACCAGCGTGTAGACGTCGATGACCCATTGCAGTTGCGACGGGGACGCCCCGAGATCGGAGCGGATGCTGGGGATCGCGACGTTGACGATGGTGGCGTCCATCGACACGATCAGCAGGCTCAGGCAGCACGAGACGAGGATGATCGCCTTGCGCCGCGCGCTGAGCGCGCCGACAGTTTCATTCATACAACGATTGTGAAAGCACAACTGTTTGCACCGCAAGAGGCCGGCGAACCGGCATCGGTGACAATCGTCACCGTGAACGAACGGAATG
Organism: Mycolicibacterium smegmatis; assembly: GCF_001457595.1. Lineage (GTDB taxonomy): Bacteria > Actinomycetota > Actinomycetes > Mycobacteriales > Mycobacteriaceae > Mycobacterium > Mycobacterium smegmatis. The sequence continues at coordinate 5,773,649 of NZ_LN831039.1, forward strand.
CGCGTGTGGCGGCCGCTGTTGCCGCCGCCGGTATCGAACCGGCGATCAGGATCCTCGACGCAGACGCCAAGACGGCCGCGGCGGCCGCCGAGCAACTCGGCTGCGAGGTCGGCGCGATCGCCAACAGCCTGGTGTTCGAATGCGACGGCGAACCGCTGCTGGTGATGGCCAGCGGCGCGGCGCGCGTCGACACCGACGTGCTGGCGCGGCACCTCGGCGCCGGCGCGATCACCAAGGCGAATCCCAAGCTCGTGCGCGCGGCCACCGGCCAGGTGATAGGCGGCGTGGCCCCGACCGGGCATCCGCAACTGCTGCGCACCGTCGTCGACGAGACGCTCGCGTCATACCCGGTGATCTGGACGGCCGCGGGCACGGCCGATTCGGTGATGCCGCTGACCTACGGACAGCTGCTCACCCTCACCGGCGGGAAGGCCCTGCCGGTGAGGTGAGCGGTGAGGTGAAACCGGTTCAGCGGCCGGCGATGTCGGTGTAGCCGCGCTCGGTGTAGCCGGTGTAGATCTGGCGCGGACGGCCGATCTTGTTGGGCTCGGAGTGCATCTCACGCCAGTGCGCGATCCAGCCCGGCAGCCGGCCCAGCGCGAACAGCACCGTGAACATGCGCGTCGGGAAGCCCATGGCCCGGTAGATCACGCCGGTGTAGTAGTCGACGTTCGGGTAGAGCTTGCGCTCGATGAAGAAGTCGTCGGTGAGCGCGATCTCCTCGAGCTGCTTGGCGATGTCCAGCAGCTCGTCGTCGCCGCCGAGCTTGCCCAGGATCTTGTCGGCCTGCTCCTTGACGATGCGCGCCCGCGGATCGTAGTTCTTGTACACGCGGTGCCCGAAGCCCATGAGCTTCACGCCGTCCTCGCGGTTTTTGACCTTGCGTACGAAGTCGCTGACGTCGCCGCCCTGCGAGCGGATCTTCTCCAGCATCTCCAGCACGGCCTGGTTGGCGCCGCCGTGCAGCGGGCCCCACAGCGCGTTGATGCCACCGGAGATCGAGGTGAACAGGTTGGCCTGCGAGCTGCCCACCAGACGCACCGTCGAGGTCGAGCAGTTCTGCTCGTGATCGGCGTGCAGGATCAACAGCATGTCCAGCGCGCGCACGATCTCCGGGTCGACCTCGTAGGGCTCGGCCGGGAAACCGAACGTCATCCGCAGGAAGTTCTCCACCAGGCTCAGCGAGTTGTCCGGGTACAGGAACGGCTGGCCCTCGGACTTCTTGTACGCGTACGCCGCGATCGTCGGTAGCTTGGCCAACAGGCGGATGGTCGACAGCTCGACCTGCTTGTTGTCCAGCGGATCCAGCGAGTCCTGGTAGTACGCCGAGAGCGCGTTGACCGCGCTGGACAGCACCGGCATGGGGTGCGCGTTGCGCGGGAAACCGTCGAAGAACCGCTTGAGATCCTCGTGCAGCAGCGTGTGCCGCTGGATCTGGTTGGTGAACGTCTCCAACTGCTCGGCGGTGGGGAGTTCGCCGTAGATCAGCAGATAGCTGACCTCGATGAACGTCGACTTCTCCGCAAGCTGCTCGATCGGGTAGCCGCGATACCGCAGGATCCCCGCGTCACCGTCGATGTACGTGATCGCGCTCTTGGTCGAGGCGGTGTTGACGAACCCGCCGTCGTAGGTCGTGTAGCCGGTCTTGGCCAGCAATGAGCCCAGCGCGATACCGTCAGCGCCCTCGGTGGCATGGACGATCTCCAGATCCAGCTCGCCACCCGGGTACTTGACGGTGGCGTGCTCCTGCCCATTCGACGGTTTTTCGGCCACGGGAATCCCTTCATCCTCGTCGGGAAGTCGTTGGGAACCGACTACTGCTCTAGGTGAGACTGCTCTACAAAAGGTAGTCGCATTCACTCCGGCCTGCCCGCGGGGGGTGACCAACTGCTCACGCGAACTCGTGCCTGCGGCCGGCCACCTCTAGAAACTCGGCGTATGTCGTGCGCATCTGGTTGACGATGCGCTCGACGGTCACGGTTGCCCAATCGACGTCGGGGACCAGCTGAACCAGGGCCGTCGTCATGATCGCGTTCCACAGCGACGCGATCAGCGCGATCTTGCGGTCGTCGGCCGAGACGCCCATGCGCTTGGCGAGGACCTCGAACAGCGGCGCGGGCCGAAAGCCCATCGTGGCCTGCATGAGCGACGGCGAGGACGTGAAGATGCGCGCCGCGGCCAGCAACCGGTCGTCGGTGAGCTGACCCGGCATCGCGACCCTCGTCTTTTCGAACGCCGTGATGTGCGCACAGAAGACCGCATCGAGCTCACCGAGCTCGGGCGGCTGCTGCGCGAGTTCACCGGCGACGAGGTCTACGACGTCGTCGAGGAACGCCAGCATCACGGCATCCTTGGTGGCGAAGTAGCGGCTGAACGTGCGCGCCGAGACCTCCGCGGCCGCCGCGATCTGCTCGACGGTGGTCTGCTCGTACCCCTGCCGGACGCACAGGTCGATCGCGGCACTGATCAGCGTCGCACGCGTTCGCTGTTTCTTCCGTTCGCGAAGACCCGGTTGCTGCGTCTGGTATGCCACGGATGGATGTTAGCGCCAGAACCGCAGGACCTGTCCAGCATCCAGTGTTCGCAGAAGTTTGCCGATCACACCGAATCGGATTCAACATCCCGTGAAACTCGCGGCTCGGCGACCGTGACGCGGTAACGCACGAACGCCGGCACCGCGAGCGCGGCGATCACCACGCCGACGACCACCAGCACCCCGCCGCCTGCGGCCGCGACCGTCGTCCCCACCGCCGCCGCGGCCGCGCCGTGCAGCGTGTCGGCGAGCCGGGGCCCGCCCGCGACGACGACCGTGAACACACCCTGCAGGCGGCCGCGCAGATCGTCGGATGCCGCCTGCTGCAGGATCGTCGAACGGAACGCCGCCGACACCATGTCGGCGGCCCCGCCAACGGCCAGGAACGCCAACGCGATCCACAACACCAGCCCGGCGGTGCCGTGCGCCAGACCACCCGCGATGCCGAAGCCGACCATCGCGACGCCCCACACCACGATCGCGACCACCACCGCGAGGCCCTGGCGCCGCACGCGCGGCAGCCAGCCCGAGAACACCCCGCCCAGCACCGCGCCCGCCGACATCGCGGCCGCCAGCAGCGCCATCACCGTGCCACCCTCGACCGGTCCGCCGAAGCTCTCGTGGGCCATTTGGGGGAACAGCGCACGCGGCATCCCGAAGATCATCGCGATGAGGTCGACGACGAACGACATCAGCACCACGCGGTTGCCCGCGAGATAGCGAAAGCCCTCCAGCACCGCGCCGAAGCCCCATCGCGCGGAACCGCGCTCGGCGTTGCCGACGGGCATGGGGGTGAGCCGGAACGTCGCCCAGATCGGCGCGAGGCACGTGATCGCGTCGATCAGGTACAGCGTGGACAGATCGACCCAGTTGAGCAGCAACCCGGCCATGAGCGGCCCGACGATCGCGCCGAACTGCATCACGGTCATGTTGAGCGAATTCGCCGCGGGCAGTTGCTCACCCGGCACCATGCGCGGGATCGCCGCCGAGCGCGTTGGGCTGTTGATCGCATAGAACGCCTGCTGCACCGACAGCATCGACAGCACCAGCCACACGTTGTTCAGCGCCAGCGCGGCCTGCGCCCACAGCAGCACCGAGGACACCGCCAGCCCCACCGACGCGATGATCAACAGCAGCCTGCGGTCCATCGCGTCGGCCCATGCACCGCCCCACAGGCCGAACACCACCAGCGGCACCAGCGCGAACAGACCCGCCAGACCCACATAGGCCGAGTTCTGCGTCAGCGCGTACAGCTGGACCGGCACCGCGAAGATCGTCAGATTGGCGCCGATGACCGTGGGTATGCCTGCCAGCCACAGACGCCGGAAATCCGGCGAACGCAGCGGAGTGGTGTCGGCGAAGAACCGTCTCACGCGCTAGGGCTGGAGCCGTTCGACACGGCCGCCGGTCACCCGAATGCGGTTGTGCACGCGGTTCTCGCGGCCCTGCCAGAACTCGACGACCTCGGGGGCGATGCGGTAACCACCCCAGTTGGGCGGCACCGGGACCTCGTCGAGATCGGCGAACCGTTCGGTCACCTCTGCCAGTTGCTCGAGCAGCGCCGCGCGTGAGGCGATCGGGCGGGACTGCTGCGACGCCCACGCCCCCAGCTGGGATCCGCGGGGACGCTTCGACCAGTACTCGGCGGTCTCCTCGGCGGACACCTTGGTCACCGCGCCGCGCACATGGACCTGACGGCCCAGCTGGTACCACGGGAACGTCGCCGACGCATACGCATTGACGGCCAGGTGCTCGCCCTTGGCGGAGTCGTAGTTGGTGTAGAAGGTGATGCCGTCTGGGTCCACGCTCTTGCACAACACCGAGCGCGTCACAGGCCTTCCGTCGGCGTCGACGGTGCCGACCACCATGGCGTTGGCGTCGGGCAGGCCGGCCTTCCAGGCGTCGTTGATCCACGTCTGGAGCAACGTCAGCCAGCCGGTCGCCGGGTCGTCGCCGAGCCAGTCGACGTCGAGATCACCGCAACCGTCCTTCTCGACGTACTCGACGCGCATGGTCGCCAGATCAAAGTTTTCCGGCGCTGAACCCGCCGGATCGTCCGGTATCCCCACCGCGACAACGCTACCCCTGGCCCAGGTGCGAGAATCGGCGCATGGCAGCCGTACCGGACGACTTCATCGCCGGGTTGGAAGGCGTCGTCGCCTTCACCACCGAGATCGCCGAACCCGACAAGGACGGTGGTGCCCTGCGCTACCGCGGCGTCGACATCGAGGAACTCGTCGACAAGAAGGTGACCTTCGCCGACGTGTGGGGTCTGCTGGTCGACGGCAGATTCGGCAACGGGCTACCGCCCGCCGAACCTTTCCCACTCCCCATCCACAGCGGCGACGTGCGCGTCGACGTGCAGGCCGGCCTCGCGATGCTCGCCCCGATCTGGGGTTATGCACCGATGCTCGACATCGACGACGAGACCGCCCGCGAGCATCTGGCCCGTGCGTCGGTGATGGCGCTGTCCTACGTCGCGCAGTCCGCGCGCGGCATCTATCAGCCCGCGGTGCCGCAACGCACGATCGACGAATGCCCCACCGTCACAGCACGGTTCATGACGCGCTGGCAGGGTGAGCCCGATCCCCGCCACGTCGAGGCCATCGACGCCTACTGGGTGACCGCGGCCGAGCACGGCATGAACGCCTCGACGTTCACCGCGCGCGTCATCGCCTCGACCGGCGCCGACGCGGCCGCGGCACTTTCGGGTGCGGTGGGCGCCATGAGCGGTCCGCTGCACGGCGGCGCGCCCGCGCGGGTGCTGCCGATGATCGAGGAGGTCGAGAACACCGGCGACGCCCGCGCGGTGGTCAAGGGCATCCTGGACCGCGGCGACAAGCTCATGGGTTTCGGGCACCGCGTGTACCGCGCCGAGGATCCCCGGGCCCGTGTGCTGCGGGCGACCGCTCAGCGCCTGGGCGCCCCGCGCTTCGAGGTCGCCTCGGCACTCGAGCAGGCCGCGCTCGCTGAGCTGCGCGAGCGCCGACCCGACCGCGCCATCGAGACCAACGTCGAGTTCTGGGCCGCGGTGATCCTGGACTTCGCGCAGGTGCCCGCCTCGATGATGCCCGCGATGTTCACGTGCGGGCGCACCGCGGGCTGGTGCGCGCACATCCTGGAGCAGAAACGCCTGGGCAAGCTCGTGCGCCCGTCGGCGATCTACGTGGGCCCCGAACCGCGCAGCGCCGAAGCGGTCGAGGGCTGGGAGAAGATCGCGGCAGCGGGATCGGGAGCGGCGTGACGATCGAGGTCTTCGCTTCGGCGGCAACGGCTTTCGCCCGGCTGGTGCGTGCATTGCCGACGTTCGAAGGCCCAGGCCTCGGCGACTGGGACCTGCGTGCACTGGTGGGGCACGCATCGCGCTCGCTGGTCACCGTCAGCGCGTATCTGCAGAATCCCGCCGAGAACGCCGACCTCGCCGACGCCGTCGAGTACTACGCCGCGGTGCGCGAACACCTGGCCGGCGCCGACGCGGCCGGTGTCACCGAGCGCGGCGTGCAGGCCGGGCGCGCCCTCGGCGACGATCCCGCCGCCGAGGTGGACCGCCTTGTCGCACAGGCACTGTCCGACCTCGAAGGTGTGGGCGACCCGATCATCAAGGTCTTCGGCGGGTACGGCATCCGGCTGGGCGACTACCTGGACACCCGGGTCTTCGAAGTCGTCGTGCACAGCCTCGACATCTCCCGCGCCACCGGGGTGCCGGCCGATCTGCCGCAGGACGCGCTGCGGAGCGCGACCGTGCTGGCCGCGTCGACCGCGGTGCACTTCGGCGACGGTGAGACGGTGCTGCTGGCGCTGACCGGTCGTGCGCCGCTGCCCGGCGGGTTCTCGGTGGTCTGAACTAGTCCTGCTGCGCGATCTGGATCAGGTTGCCGCACGTGTCGTCGAACACCGCGGTGGTGACCGGGCCCATCTCGACGGGTTCCTGCGTGAACCGCACGCCCAAGCCGGCCAGGCGCCGATACTCGGCCTCGACGTCGTCGACCGCGAACGAGGTGAACGGGATCCCGTCGGCGACCAGCGCGTCCTTGAACGGCTTGGCCGCGGGATGCCCGCTGGGTTCGAGCAGCAGTTCCGTGCCGTCGGGGTCCTGCGGGGACACCACGGTGATCCACCGATCGACGCCCACCGGAACATCGTGTTTGAGAACGAAACCCAACACGTCGGTGTAGAAGCGGAGGCCCTTCTCCTGGTCGTCCACGAACACGCTCGTCAGATTGATCCTCATTCGTCCCTCCCTGGTTTTCTCCCCATGCCAATCTGCCACGGATGTCGGTGCCCGGTGGTTGGGTGGCGCTCGGCGATGAGATTCACCGCTGGGTCCGGTCTGTATTCAGACCCCTCGCCGACAAATATTGGAGGCATCCATGGCAATCGAGATCACCCCGGCCGTCATCCCCCATCTCTGCGTCGACAACGCAGCCGCAGCGATCGACTTCTACGTCAAGGCTTTCGACGCCACCGAACTGGGCCGCGCGCCGGGTCCCGACGGCAGGATCATGCACGCCGCGCTCTCGATCAACGGCTCGACGGTGATGCTCAACGACGACTTCCCTGAGTTCGACAACGGCAGGTCGCAGACCCCGAAGGCGTTCGGCGGCACACCCGTGACAATCCACCTGACGGTCACCGATGTCGACGCCAAGTTCGCCAAGGCCGTCGAGGCCGGCGCCGAGGTGGTCATGGAACTCGCCGACCAGTTCTGGGGCGACCGCTACGGCATGCTGCGCGACCCGTTCGGTCACCAGTGGTCGATGGGCCAGCCGGTCCGCGAGGTCAGCCCCGAGGAGATCGCCGAGGCCATGAAGAGCATGCCGGGCTGAGACTCAGCCCAACAGGCTCGCCGTGAGCCGTTGGCGCACAGAAGGTTTCGGTGCCGTCACGGCCACGGCGAGCATCTCCGGCACGGTGGTGAACTTGTCACGCGGGCGGTCATCGCCACCGCGGGCGATCTCCGCGGCGTCGATCGCACGCCACCCGGCGGCGTCGACGACGTCGGGCTGCCGCGCCCGCACGAGCTTGTCCAGCGCGGACGGTTTGCGCGGCGGGTCGGTGAGCGCGCCTGCGTTGTAGTCGTCGACCAGGTGGTGCACGGTCTGGGCCGCGCACGACTTGTTGGTGCCGATGAACCCGGTGGGTCCGCGCTTGATCCAGCCTGCGACGTACGCGCCGGGCACGGGCGCACCGGTGGCCGGGTCGATCACTCGGCCGCCGTCGTTGGGCACCACCGAGGCATCCTCGTCGAACGGCAGATCCGCGATGGCCTTGCCGCGGTAGCCGATCGACGTCAGCAGCAGGCCGGCGTCGAGCGTGCGCACCTCGTCGGTGCCGGTGACACCGAATTCGACTGCGGTGACCTGGTTCTCGCCGAGTACCCGCCGCGGCGTGAGCTGGTAGGCGAACCGGATGCGCGGGCGCGTGATCGGCGCCGACGCGTCGCCCAGCTTGGCGAGGATCTCCAGCTTGTTGCGGGTCAGCGGGTCGGTCTCCTGCGCCAGGTCACGCAGCACCAGGTCGTGGTCGGCCGAGTCGAGCACCACATCGCACGTCGAGGTCAGGCCGATCAACTCGGGCAGCGTGAACGCCGAGGCCGCGGGGCCGCGGCGGGCGGCGATCACGACCTCCTGCACGGCCGAGGACCGCAGGGCCGCCAGCGCGTGATCGGAGATGTCGGTGCGGGCCAGGGCATCCGGATCGCTGGTGAGCACGCGCGCGACGTCGAGTGCGACGTTGCCGTTGCCCACGATCACGACGCGCTCGTGGTCCAGGCGCACGGGCAGATCGGTGTGGTCGGGGTGCCCGTTGATCCAGGCCACGACCTCGGTGGCGGTCGCGGTTCCCGGCAGGTCCATGCCCTCGATGTCCAGGCGCCGGTCGTTGGGCGCGCCGACGGCGTAGACCACGGCGTGGTGGTGGCCGAGCAGATCGGCATGTGTGAGGTGCTTGCCGACCTCGACGTTGAGGTAGAACGTGAAGCCCCGCTGCGCCGCCATGCGGTCGAACAACTCGGTGACGCGCTTCGTGCTCTGATGGTCGGGCGCCACGCCCGCGCGCACCAGGCCGTACGGCGTCGGCAACTTCTCGAACACGTTGACCCGCACGCCACGCTGCGTGAGCAGTTCGTCGGCCGCGTACATCGCGGCAGGCCCGGACCCCACGATCGCGACCGTCAGCGGACCATCGCGCGTGATCTTGGGCGCCTCGATGACCGGCGCGAGCTTGGACGTCGGTGGCAGCTTGCCCTCGCGCTTCGGATAGAAGGCCGCGTTGATCTCGACGAACGGCAGCTGCCTGGGTTCCAGCCGGGTGTCGGGCGCGATGGCGCCGACGGGGCAGGCGCTGACGCACGCACCGCAGTCGACGCACGCATCGGGATCGATGTAGAGCATCTCGGCGGTGGCGAAGCCCGGCTCATCCGGTGAGGGATGGATGCAGTTCACCGGGCATGCGTAGACACAGGACCCGTCGCTGCAACACGACTGGGTGATGACGTGGGGCATGAGTCTCCCGAGCTAGGCCGCGCTGACCAGGTGCTCGCGCTGCGGCTCGCTGCGGTAACGGCTGGGCGGCCCGTCGATCTTGCAGATCTTCCACACGAGCTTGGCCACCGGGTTCATCAGACCCGTGTCGTAGCACAGCATCCGGACATCGGAAAACATGTCGCGCAACATCTTTCGCGACTCCGGCGCGCGGAAGAACACTTCCTTGCGCACCGAGCGCGGGATGTCGAACTCTTTCCAGAACGGACGCGGCGGCACCAGGATCGCCGAGCACAAGATGCGCATCACCAGCGGGACGTACAGCGACAGCATGAACCGCTGGCGCCGGCGCAGGCGCGGAACGCGCTTGTGCAGGTACTGGTGCGCGAACGAGATGTGGCGCGCCTCCTCGGCGACGTGGATCGCCATGACCCGCTCCATGATCGGGTGCAGCTTGCGGCCCTCGCGCAGCACGCTCTTCTGCGTGTGGTCGATGGGCTCCTCGCCAGCGAGCACGCCGAAGAAGAACGGGATGGGCGTCGGGCCCGCGGCCAGCGGGATGACGGGCTGCAGCCAGCGCAGCAGGCGCGGCATGCCGGGCACGTCCTTGCCGATGCGGTTCACCATCTCCTGGAACATCAGGGTGTGGTTGCACTCCTCGACCGCCTCGTGCAGGCAGTACCGGTATTCCGGTGAGCCGTTGGGCACCCAGAACGAGTACTCCATGAGCCCGCGGATGAGGATGTTCTCGAAGTGCAGGCCGACCTTGGCGACGTTGGCCTGACGCCACATGCCGATCTCGATCTGCCGCTCCAGCGACTGCGCCCGGTACCACGGGTGGCGGCCCAGCGGGTCGGTGTCGGTGAGCACCCAGCGGGTGTCATTCGGGATCACGGCAAACTCCGGCGAATCCCAGTTGATGTCCTGGTACGGGTTGAAGTTGCGCCGCACCGACCCCTCGGACAGTGTGGTGAGCATGTCCACGTACTGGGTGTCGTCACTGACATCCATGTTGCGACGCCAGCGCCTGATCATCTTGGTCCGAGCCATGTTGCAGACCTCTCCCTCTCGTCTGAGGTTTACATCTACCCAGGTGTTGTACAACGGTACCGCAGGTATCGAGTAAATGTCCATGCCCGATTTGGAAAGTTTGCCGAGAGGTCCGTTGCCGTGGTCGATATGAAGACGAAATCCGACATAGACGCCATGTCCGCGGCCGGAGCCGTCGTCGAAGAAGCATTGCGAGAGGTGGTCGCGAACGCCGATGTAGGGCGTACGACAGCCGATCTGGACCACGTCGCGGCCCAAGTTCTCGCCGACCACGGCGCCACCTCGCCGTTCCTCGACTACCACCCCCGCTGGGCGCCCAGCCCCTTCCCGGCGGTGCTGTGCGTGAGCGTCAACGACGCCGTCGTGCACGGCATCCCCGGGCCGCAGGTGCTCGCAGACGGCGACCTGGTGTCGGTGGACTTCGGAGCAATCTTGAACGGGTGGTGCGGCGACGCCGCGCGCAGCTTCGTCGTCGGCACCCCGCGACCAGCCGACCTCGCGCTCATCGAGGCCACCGACGCGGCCCTGGCCGCGGGCATCGAGGCCGCACGCCCGGGCAACACGCTGGGCGACATCGGCCACGCGATCTCGGCGACGGTGCGCGACGCGGGCTACGCGCTGCTGGCCGACCACGGCGGCCACGGCATCGGCCACACCATGCACGAGGCGCCGCACGTGCCCAACGTGGGACGACGCGGCGAGGGCATGAAGCTGCGGCCCGGGCTGGTGATCGCGATCGAGCCCATGCTGATCGCCGACGGCACCGAGGACTATGTGCACGACCCCGACGGCTGGACGCTGCGCACCGCGACCGGTGCCCGCGCCGCGCACAGTGAACACACCGTCGCGATCACCGACGACGGCCCGCGCATCCTCACTCTCTGAGGCCGACCGTGGGCCGCGTGTACATGTTGCGGCCGTTTTGCGTGCACAGGGCCCACACTCGCCAGTTCGCGCACGCCCTTTAGGCTGGTGGGCATGGCTGAACTGATCATTCCTGCCGAACTCAAGCCTCGCGACGGCCGCTTCGGCTGCGGACCCTCCAAGGTGCGCCCCGAGCAACTGACCGCGCTGGCTGCCGCAGGCGATCTGTTCGGCACCTCGCATCGCCAGGCGCCGATCAAGAACCTCGTCGGGCGCGTGCGCGACGGGCTGCGCGAGCTGTTCTCCGCACCCGACGGCTACGAGGTGATCCTGGGCAACGGCGGCTCCACCGCGTTCTGGGACGCCGCCGCGTTCGGCCTGATCGAGAAACGCTCGCTGCACCTGACCTACGGCGAGTTCAGCTCGAAGTTCGCCTCGTGCGTCACCAAGAACCCGTTCATCGACGAGCCGATCGTCGTCAAGACCGACCCCGGCACCGCGCCCGCACCGCAGGCCGACCCGTCGGTCGACGCCATCGCGTGGGCCCACAACGAGACCTCGACGGGTGTCGCGGTGCCCGTGCAGCGCCCCGAGGGCTCCGGTGACGCGCTGGTGCTCATCGACGCCACGTCGGCGGCAGGCGGCCTGCCGGTGAACATCACCGACGTCGACGCGTACTACTTCGCGCCGCAGAAGAACTTCGCGGGCGACGGCGGCCTGTGGCTGGCCGTCATGAGCCCCGCGGCGCTCGCGCGCATCGAGGCCATCAAGGGCTCGGGCCGCTGGGTCCCGGACTTCCTGTCGCTGCCGATCGCGGTCGAGAACAGCCTCAAGAACCAGACCTACAACACGCCCGCGGTCGCGACGCTCATCCTGTTGGCCGAGCAGATCGACTGGCTGCTGGGCAACGGCGGCCTGGACTGGGCCGTCAAGCGCACCGCCGATTCGTCGTCGCGCCTGTACTCGTGGGCCGAGGCGTCGTCGTTCGCGACGCCGTTCGTCACCGATCCCGCCCTGCGCTCGCAGGTGGTCGGCACCGTCGACTTCTCCGACGACGTCGACGCCGCCGCGGTGGCGAAGGTGCTGCGCGCGAACGGCATCGTCGACACCGAGCCCTACCGCAAGCTGGGCCGCAACCAGTTGCGCATCGGCATGTTCCCGGCCGTCGACCCCGACGACGTGAGCGCGCTGACGCAGTGCGTCGACTGGGTCGTCGAGAACCTGTAGCCGCTGTCAGCACTGAACCAACCGCCGGACGCCCCGCGTGTCAGCGCGGTTACGAGTCGATAACGCAGTAGGGTGCGCCCAGGAGGTCGGTATGCGAGAACTCAGGGTCGTCGGACTGGATGTAGACGGCAAACGCATCATCTGCGAGACCGCCGACTCCGCGGAAATGTTCACTCTGCGTGTGGACGACCGGTTGCGGGCCGCGCTGCGCGGCGACAAGGTCGCCTCGAACCAGACTGAGATCGATCTAGAGGTTCAAAGCGTGCTGCGTCCCAAGGAAATTCAGGCAAAGATCCGCGCCGGCGCATCGGTCGAGCAGTTGGCCGCCGCGGCCGGGGTGCCCGTCGAGCGGGTCGAGCGGTTCGCCCACCCGGTGCTGCTGGAGCGCGCGCGTGCCGCCGAGCTGGCAACCGCGGCGCATCCCGTGCTGGCCGACGGGCCCTCGGTGCTGACGCTGCTGGAGACCGTGACCAAGGCACTGGTGGCGCGCGGGCTCGATCCTGACGCGGTCGCATGGGACGCCTGGCGCAACGAGGACAGCCGCTGGACCGTCCAGCTGGCCTGGAAGGCCGGCCGCTCGGACAACGTCGCCCACTTCCGGTTCACCCCCGGCTCACACGGCGGGCTCGTCACGGCGTCCGACGACGCCGCGCACCAGCTGATCAACCCGGACTTCGCGCGCCCGCTGCGGCCCGTGGCCGCCGTGCCCCAGCTGGAGTTCGAGGCGCCCCAGCCGGCGCAACCGGCCGCGCCGCCACAGCCCGCGCAAGCGGTGCCGACACCGGAACCCGCCCCCGCACCCGAGCAGGAACCCGAGCCCGCACCTGCCCCCGCCCCCAAGCGCAGCCGCAAGGCCAGGGCCACCGTGCCCGCATGGGAGGACGTGCTGCTGGGCGTGCGCTCGTCGGGTACGCAGCGCTGAACCGATAGCGGGATCAGGCGCCGCTGAGCGCGACCGCGAGCAGCGCGATCCAGCCACCGACGACGCCGACGGCGGACCCGAGCACGAACCAGCGCCACACCGGGCGGTTCCGCCATCCCCACACCGTGGGCGCCAGACCGCCGACCGCGACCATGTTGAGCCCGATCGCGAGCAGCGGATGCACCCGGATCAGGCCCACGCCGAGCACCACGATCGCCGCGGCCAGCAGCACGGCGACGAACCCGGCCACCGTCAGGCCGGTCCCCCACGGCGTCGAATCGTCGGTCACGCTGCCAACTTAGCGCCTCGTCAGTGCGACAGCCGGGCCCGCTCGTAGAACGCGAGCGCCGCGGCGGTCGCGACGTTGAGCGAATCGGTGCCGCGCGACATCGGGATGCGCACGCGCACGTCGCTCGCGCGCATGGTGCGTTCGGTCAGGCCAGGGCCCTCTGCACCCACCAGGATCGCCACCCGGTCGCCTTCGAGTTGCACCATCGCGTCCGACAACGTCGCAGCGGACGGGTCCGGTGTCATCGCGAGCAGACGGAACCCCTTGTCGCGCAACAACTCCAGATCAGTCGGCCACGACGACGCGCGCGCGAACGGCACCAGCAGTGCGTGGCCCATCGACACCCGCACGGCGCGCCGGTACAGCGGATCGGCACAGCCCGCGCCGAAGATCACGGCGTCGACCGCGAGCCCGGCGGCGTTGCGGAAGATCGAACCGAGGTTCTCGTGGTCGTTGACCCCTTCGAGCACCGCGATGGTGCGCGCGTCGGCGATCACGTCGTCGACCGTGAGTTCAGCTGCGCGCGGCGCCGAGGCCAGCACGCCGCGGTTGAGGTGGAACCCGATCGCCTCGGCCATCACCTCCGCGCTCGCGCGGTAGAACGGCACATCGGCGTACTGCGGGTATCGCTGCAGGTCGGCGGAGAGTTCGCCCAGTCTGCGGTCGGTGCCCAGCAGGGCGCGCGGGACGAAACGCGAGGCCAGCATGCGCTGTACCACCAGAACACCCTCGGCGATCACCAGAGCTTTCCCGGTGGGCAGATCCGGTCTGCGGTCGACGCTGTTGAGATCGCGGAAGTCGTCGATGCGGGGATCGGCAGGATCGTCGATGTCGATTACTTGCAGCGGGCTCACACTTTCTCGTCGACCATGGCCGACATCAGATCGGCCGCGGCGATCAGCGTCTGGCGCTGATCGGCATCAAGTTTGCCCAATTGTGTCAGCAGCCATTCCTGGCTCGCACGCTGCTCCGCCTCGACAAGTTCCACCCCTTCGGCCGACGCCGACACCATGACCTGCCTGCCGTCGGCGGGATGCGCCGTGCGCACCACGAGCCCCTGTTCGGCCAGTGACGTCAGCACACGTGTCATCGACGGCGGGCGGACCCGTTCGCGTACCGCCAGCGCGCCAGGTGTCATGGAGCCCTCCTTCGCCAGCGTCGACAGCGCCGACAACTGCGTGAGGGTCACCTTGGAATCCGAACGCTGCGAGCGCAATTGGCGGGCAAATCGAATAACGGCCAGGGCCAGGTCGCTTGCCACGCGCGCGTCCAGATGTTTCACAACGCAAATACTACTTAGCTGTGGGCCCGCAGGCCCAAATCCAGGGCGGATGTCAGCGGGTCCGTCGGCTACGTTGGGGCGGTGACCGGTGCGCCAGAACCGAACCCAGACCGCACACCCGTGCCTCCGCAACTGCCCCGTGCGCTGCTCGACCCGCGCCCGGTGATCATCGCGATCGCGCTCGGGTGGCTCGTCGCGACGATCGCGGCATTCACGTTGCCGGATCTGCACGCCTGGCGGCCCTACACCGTGGCCGGCCTGGGCGTGGGAGTGCTTGGCACATCGATCTTCCTGTGGCAACGTCGTGCGGTGCGCCGCGGATCACGCGGTGCCCAAAGCGGATTGACCTGAGGAGACACATGGCCGCACCGTTGCTGCAAGCCCAGATCGACATCGACGCGCCCGTCGAGCGGGTCTGGTCGCTGATCTCGGACCTGCGCCGGATGCCCGAGTGGAGCCCGCAGTGCCGCCTCATGAAGACGATCGGCCCGTTGCGCCCCGGTGCGCTGACGGTCAACCTCAACCGCCGCAACTTCATGTTCTGGCCGACGACGTGCCACATCCTCGAGGTGATCCCCCAGCAGAAGCTCGCATTCCGCGTCGACCTCAACAAGACCGTGTGGGCCTATGAACTCGAGCCCACCGAGACCGGCACGCGCGTGACCGAGAGCCGTCACGCCGAGAACGGCACGACCGCGGTGTCCAACGCGGTGATCACGGCGTTCTTCGGTGGTGTGCCCAACTTCGAGGGTGAGCTCATCGAGGGCATGAACCAGTCGCTGGCCCGCATCAAGGCGGCAGCCGAGCGCTGATCTGCGATCCGATCCGGCCGTCAGTCGGCCAGGTCGAGAACCCCGTCGTCGAACGGTTCGTAGAGCGGCGACCCGGTGCCGGGCGGCGCCGGGGTGTCCGAATGGGCACCACAGCCGTACTCCGAGTCGACGACGTGGCCGTCGGCCGACAGTTCGTTGGCGCACACGCCGAACATCCGGCCCAACGCGCCACCGAGCGGGAGGTAGAAGCCGCAGTCGCGGCACACCCGCTTGGTCGAACGGGCCATCGGCGAGTTGGGTCCGAATTCGCCGTCGTGCCAGCGCTGCGCGGCGGCCGCGCGGCCCCACTCGCTGAGCACCTGGCGACGGCCGAAGCCGAGTTCGAGCGCGGTCTCGTCGATCAGCGGGTCGCCGGTGGCCGAATAGCCGGGCACCAGCCGCGGATCGTCGGGCGGCGGTGCGAGCAGGTCACCCGGACCCAGATCGCCCGGGCGGATGCGTTCCTGCCACGGCACCCACTTGGGCGCCAGCAGCGCGGTGGGACCGGGCACGAGCACCAGTTCACTGATCGTGGCGCGGTCGGCGCCTGGATAGGCGGCCACCACGACGGCCCACTGCCAGCCGCGGTAACCGGGCATGTTGGCCAGGAAGCGATGCGTCGCCGAGCTCGGGTCCTCGAGCGTCACGCCCAGGTATTCGCCGACGGTGTCCGCACCGCTGAACTCGGTCAGCGCGGCGCGCGCCACGTCGACGGCACCCCGCAGCACCGACTCCAGGCCCGGCGCGTCGGCCGCCGCGGCGGATCCGAGATCGCTGCCTTCGGCCCGGTCGGCGGGTTCGGTCACACTTTCCATCGCGTCCATAGTGCCTGACCGGCACAACGCGGGGCCACACCGGTCGCCTGTGAGCCTTGCGCCGTCGGATAAGAGAGAATCGAGAAGTGACTTACTACCCGCCGCGGCCGCCAGGCGATCGCGGCGCGGAGCATCCCGGGATGGCCAACTATCCCAGCGACGAGACGCACCGCAGGCCGCGCAGGTCCTCGATGCCGAGCTCCAACCGCTGGCTCCCGCCACTGGACGAAGAGTCCCCTCGCGCTGAGCGCACGGGGTCCGCTCGCGGAGCCGGTCCCACAGCTGAGCCGGGAGCCGGCGAGCGCGTCACCGTGACCCGCGCCGCCGCGGCACGCAGCCGCGAGATGGGCTCGCGCATGTACGGCCTGGTGCACCGCGCCGCGACCGCCGACGGCGCCGACAAATCCGGGCTGACCGCGCTCACCTGGCCCGTGGTGGCCAACTTCGCCGTCGACGCCGCCATGGCCGTCGCCCTGGCCAACACGCTGTTCTTCGCCGCGGCCAGCGGCGAGTCGAAGAGCCGCGTCGCGCTGTACCTGCTGATCACCATCGCGCCGTTCGCGGTGATCGCGCCGCTCATCGGGCCCGCACTGGACCGCCTGCAGCACGGCCGCCGCGTCGCGCTGGCGGCGTCGTTCGCGCTGCGCACCGTGTTGATCGTGGTGCTGATCGCCAACTACGACGGCGCGACCGGCAACTTCCCGTCGTGGGTGCTCTACCCGTGTGCGCTGGGCATGATGGTGCTCTCCAAATCGTTCTCGGTGCTGCGCAGCGCGGTGACGCCGCGTGTCCTGCCGCCGACCATCGACCTGGTGCGCGTCAACTCGCGGCTCACCACGTTCGGCCTGCTCGGCGGAACGGTCGCCGGTGGCGGTATCGCCGCGGGCGCCGAGTACCTGTTCGGCCTCGTGCACCTGCCCGGCGCGCTGTACGTGATCGTCGCGGTCAGCGTCGCCGGCGCGGTGCTGTCGATGCGCATCCCCAAGTGGGTCGAGGTCACCGAGGGCGAGGTCCCCACGACGCTGAGCTACCACGGCGGCCCCGGGGAACTGCGCCGCCCGGAGCACCCCGACACGACAGGTAAGCCCGACAAGCCGCAATCGGTACGCCAGCCCATGGGCCGCAACACGATCACCGCGCTTTGGGGCAACTGCACCATCAAGGTCATGGTCGGGTTCCTGTTCCTCTATCCCGCGTTCGTCGCCAAGTCGCACGACGCCAGCGGCTGGGAGCAACTGCTGATCCTCGGCATCATCGGCGCGGCCGCGGGCATCGGGAACTTTGCGGGCAACATGACCGCCGCACGGCTCAAGCTCGGCCACCCGGCGCAGATGGTCGTGCGTCTGGCGATCGTGGTCACCGTGTTCGCGCTGCTGGCCGCGTTGACCGGCAAGCTGCTGGTGGCCGCGCTCGCGACGCTGGTGACCTCGGGTGCCAGCGCGATCGCCAAGGCCTCACTCGACGCGTCGCTGCAGGACGACCTTCCCGAGGCGTCGCGCGCCTCGGCGTTCGGGCGCTCCGAATCGGTGCTGCAGCTCGCGTGGGTGGCCGGCGGCGCCATCGGAGTGCTGATCTACACAGACCTCTCAGTCGGGTTCACTACGATCACGGCCGTGCTGATACTCGGCCTGGCCCAGACCATCGTGAGCTACCGCGGCGAATCCCTCATCCCCGGCTTCGGCGGCAACCGCCCCGTGCTGGCGGAGCAGGAGGGGACGATGGCGTGGGGGGCCCGGTGAAGCGCACCTTCGGGATCCTCGGGCTCGTCGTCGTCCTCGCGATCGCAGGCACCGGGATCGGTGTCTGGCGGCTGAGCAGCTCCCACGGCGAGAATCTGCCGCAGATCAGCGCCTACTCACACGGGCACACCGTGCGCACCGGACCGTTCCAGTACTGCCCGGTGCTCGACCTCGACAACTGCCTCGACCCGCGCGAGGCGGCCGAACTGCGGGTCACCGAGAAGTACCCCGTGCAGCTTTCGGTGCCGTCGGCGATCGGACGGGCCCCATGGCGCCTGCTGCGGGTATACGAAAACCCCATCGACACAACGGTTTCGGTGTACCGCCCCAACACCACGCTGGCGGTGACCATCCCGACCGTGGATCCGCAGCGCGGACGTCTGACCGGCCTCGCGGTGCAGTTGCTCACGCTCGTACGCGATCAGAACGGCGAGGAGTTCGCGCTGCCGCACGCCGAGTGGTCGATCAGCACCACCTGGTCGTGAGCCCTGCGGGTCAGCCCGCGCCGTGACCGGCGGGCACCCGCTCACCGTCGCGCGTCGGGCCGGGTGGGGTGCCGTCACCGAAGGGCCTGCCGCCCAAGGCCTCCCGCCCGTGCGGCGTCAACCAGTTCGACAGGTCCGGGCCCTTCGGCACGACCTGCGTGGGATTGATGTCGGAGTGCACCACGTAGTAGTGCGCCTTGATCTGCACGAAGTCGATGGTGTCGCCGAAACCCGGCGTCTGGAACAGATCGCGGGCATAGGCCCACAGCACATCCATCTCGCTGAGCTTGGACCGGTTGCACTTGAAGTGGCCGTGATAGACGGGGTCGAAGCGCGCGAGCGTGGTGAACAACCGCACGTCGGCCTCGGTGATGGTGTCCCCCACCAGGTAACGCTGCGTCGCGAGGCGCTCGGTGAGCCAGTCCAGCGCGGTGAACAACCGGTCGTAGGCGCGCTCGTAGGCCTCCTGTGAACCCGCGAACCCGCAGCGGTACACACCGTTGTTGACCTCGGTGTAGATGCGTCGGGCGACCTCGTCGATCTCGTCGCGCAGCGGCTCGGGGTACAGGTCCGGCGCACCCTCGCGGTGATACGCCTTCCACTCGGTGGAGAAGTCCAGCGTCATCTGCGCGAAGTCGTTGGTGACCACCTCGCCCGTGGCGACCTCGACGATCGCGGGCACCGTGATGCCCTTGGAATAGTCGGGGAAGCGTTTGAGGTACGCGTCGCGCAACCGCGGGATCTTCAGCACCGGATCGACGCCGTCGGGGTCGAGGTCGAACGTCCAGCTGCGTTCGTCGTGCGTCGGCCCGCAGAACCCGATGGACAGCACGTCCTCGAGCCCCAGCAGGCGCCGCACGATGATCGTGCGGTTCGCCCACGGGCAGGCACGCGCCACGATCAGCCGGTACCGGCCCGGTTCGACGGGGTAACCGTCACGGCCGTCGGCGGTGATCCTGGTGGTGATGTACGCGGTGTCGCGGTTGAACTCGCCGCCCGAGGTCTTGTCGGCGACGTAGGTGCCCTGAGCCATCACTCCATCTTGGCCTCAGGGCGCCGGTCGCGCCCGGGACTCGGACGATCAAGCGTCGAGTTCGCGCGCGACGGCCCGGACGACCTCCGAAACGCGGCGGGCGACCTTGCGGTCGGGGTAGCGCCCCTTGCGCAGCTCCGGCTGCACCGCGCTCTCCAGCAGCGTGATCATGTCCTCGACCATGCCGTGCAGTTCGTCGGGGGTGTGCTTGTGCTCGGGACGCTCGGCCTCACGGCGCGCCCGCGACAGGCTGGGCGGCGGGTCGATGAGCTTGAGGCTCAGCGCCTGCGGGCCGCGACGGCCCGCGGCGACGCCGAACTCGACGCGCTGCCCGGACTTGAGCGCCTCGACACCGGCAGGCAGCGCCGAGGACCGGACGTACACGTCCTCGCCGTCCTCTTGCGACAGAAAGCCGAAGCCCTTTTCGGCGTCGTACCACTTAACCTTGCCGGTCGGCACTGTCCTCACCCGCTCGTCGTTGTCGGCCAACAAAAACACACAAAGTTCGCGTCCCGTCTGCGCCGGGACGCGATGACGTGATCCTACTCGGATCAGATCTGGGCCTTCACCCTGAATACTCGGTAGGCTTGCAGCACCGCCCAAGGAGAAGATGCCCCAGATATGCGAGTGCTACTTAATATCATCTGGTTGATCTTCGGCGGGCTGTGGCTGGCGCTGGGTTACCTGCTGGCCGCACTGATCTGCTTCATCCTCATCGTCACGATCCCGTTCGGCTTCGCGTCGCTGCGCATCGCGTCATATGCGCTGTGGCCGTTCGGCCGGACCATCGTCGAAAAGCCGGGACCCCGGCCCGGCGCCCTGGTGGGCAATGTCATCTGGGTGATCCTGTTCGGCATCTGGCTGGCGATCGGACACGTCGCCAGCGCCATCGCGATGGCGATCACGATCATCGGGATCCCGCTGGCCCTGGCCAATCTCAAGATGATCCCGGTGTCGCTGGTACCGCTGGGCAAGGAGATCGTGCCGGTGGACCAGTTCAACAACCTCAACACGGAGCGGGTGATCACATGACCGTCACGGCGCTCGGCCTACCCACCGTCGCCCGGTCCACGGGCGACGGTTCTGCTGGGGCCTCCCCTGCGCCCGCCGACGGCCCCCTGGTCGACAAATACGGACGTGCCGCGACCGACCTGCGCGTGTCGCTGACCGACCGCTGCAATCTGCGCTGCACCTATTGCATGCCTGCCGAGGGCCTCAACTGGCTTCCCGGTGACGCGCTGCTGAGCCCCACCGAACTGGCCCGTCTGCTGCGCATCGCGGTGACCCGGCTCCGCATCACCAGCGTGCGGTTCACCGGCGGTGAGCCGTTGGTGGTGCGTCACCTCGAAGAGGTCGTCGCGGCGGCCGCCGCACTTGAGCCCCGCCCGGAGATCACGCTGACCACCAACGGCCTCGGCCTGGCCCGTCGTGCAGAGGGGCTCAAGAAGGCCGGCCTCAACCGCATCAACGTGTCATTGGACAGCGTCGACGCCGCGCACTTCGCACGCATCACCCGCCGCGATCGCCTGCCCGACGTGCTGGCCGGGCTGGCGGCCGCGAAGGCGGCCGGGCTCGAGCCCGTGAAGGTCAACGCGGTCCTCGATCCCGTGTCGGGCCTCGACGACGCCGTGGAGCTGCTGCGGTACTGCCTGCAGCACGGATATCAGCTGCGGATCATCGAGCAGATGCCGCTCGACGCGAGCCACAGCTGGCAGCGCGACAACGTCATCGACGCCGACCGGATCCTGCAGACCCTGCAACAGCACTTCGAGCTGACCCCGGATTCGCGTCCGCGCGGGTCGGCGCCCGCCGAGCTGTGGCAGGTGGCCGAGGGACCCACGCACGCCGCGGGCACGGTCGGGGTCATCGCGTCGGTGTCGCATGCCTTCTGTTCGGCCTGTGACCGCACGCGGCTGACCGCGGACGGTCAGATCCGCAGCTGCCTGTTCTCGCGCGAGGAGACCGATCTGCGGCACCTGCTGCGCGGCGGTGCCGACGACGCCGAGATCGAGGCCGCGTGGCGCGCGGCGATGTGGAGCAAGCCCGCCGGACACGGCATCAACGATCCTGATTTCGTGCAGCCGGTCCGGCCCATGAGTGCGATCGGTGGATAGATGACGACAGCGACGACAGTTCGGGTGACGGTCCGCTATTTCGCGGCCGCGGCGGCCGCGGCGGGAATCGAGACCGAATCGTTGGAAATCGCGACGGGGACCTCCGTCGCCGAGCTCGTCGAGCGGCTCGGCGCGCGCAACCCCGAGCTCGCGCGGGTGCTCAAGCGCTGCTCATACCTGTGCGACGAGGTCGCGGTGCGCGATATGGCCAAGCTATTGGTAACGCCGCAAACCGTTGACGTGTTACCACCTTTCGCCGGCGGATAACGTGAGATACGTCACATCACGGATTGGTAACGAGCTGGCTGTGTCGCGCTGAGGCGCTTTGTTTTCCTGCGAGAACACTTCGGCAACCTGCACCTTTAACGCTCTTTTAAGTTTTGCCGGGACCTGAAACGCCGTGCGGCGCAAAAGATGACTCTGCTGCACCTACCCGTTACCGTTCATTCCCAAGTCAGCCGACCTTTATCGGTTGACCTGCCTCCGCCGGTAGCGCCGAGCTCCATCCATCGCGCGGAGGTAACTGCGAACACCAAGGATGGAGGCGGGGGACCCAACCGGTCCACCGAATTGCGGACCAGGAGCCTTTTGGCTCCTTGGGGTGAAGCCGTCGCCGTTTCGGCGTCGACGGCCGGGTGACCTCTCCCACCCGAACCCGACAGCTGACCTCGTGGGCGCATACGAGAGGACCTCGACGCTTATGAGTGGACGGCACCGCAAGCCCACTTCTTCGTCATCTGCCAAGAACGTCGCCAAGATCGCCTTCACCGGTGCGGTGCTGGGCGGTGGCGGTCTCGGTATGGCCGGCCAGGCAATGGCCGCGACCGACGGCGAATGGGATCAGGTGGCCCGCTGCGAATCCGGCGGCAACTGGGCGATCAACACCGGCAACGGCTATCACGGCGGCCTGCAGTTCTCGCCGAGCACGTGGCGGGCGCACGGCGGCACCGAGTTCGCTCCCGCCGCGTACATGGCCACCAAGGAAGAGCAGATCGCCGTCGCCGAGCGTGTGCTCGCCAGCCAGGGCAAGGGCGCATGGCCCACCTGCGGCCGCGGCCTGTCCGGCGCCACGCCGCGCAACGTCGTCGCAGAGCCCGAACCCGCGCCGCTGGACGCTCCCGGTGTGAACGGCGAACTGCCGCCCCCGGCGCCCGTCGACATGCTGGCCGCGCCGATGCCCGCTCCCGAAGGCCTGCCTCCCGCCCCTGAGGCCCTGCCTCCGGCCCCGGAAGCCCTTCCGCCGGCCCCAGAGGCTCCCGCCCCGGCTCCTGAGGCCCTGCCGCCCGCACCCGAGGCCCTGCCCCGGCTCCTGAGGCCCTGCCGCCCGCTCCCGAAGCTCCGGCCCCTGCCCCGGAGGCACTGCCGCCCGCACCTGAGGCACCCGCTCCGGTCGCCGAGGCCCTGCCGCCCGCTCCCGAGGCCCTGCCGCCGGCCCCTGAGGCTCCGCCCGCACCGGAAGCTCTGCCGCCGGCCCCCGAGGCCCCGGCCCCGGCTCCCGAGGCCCAGATCGTCGACGCCTCGCTGCAGGTGCCCGCAGACGTTCCTCCGGCCCCGCCGGCCGGGCCGGCACCGGTCGACGCCGTGGCCGCCCCGGAGAACCAGAATTGGGACCAGGCCCCCGCACCGGCCGATCAGCCGCAGACCTGGGCGCTGCACGTCGGCGGGCCGCTGCCGCTCGATCCGGTGCTCCCGGACCCGGCTCCGGCACCCGCGCCTGCTCCGGCACCCGGCGCACCCGCCGCGGTCGCGGCTCCGGCACCCGATCCGCTGGCCCCCGCACCGAACGCAGATGTGGCCCCGGCCCCGCCGGAGGGTGTTCCGCACCTCGCGAGCCCGGAGAACCTGCCCCCGGGTACCACCGAGACCCCGGACCAGATTCCCGGCCAGGGTCCGAACATGACCTACCTGCGGGAGATCTGGCACGCGATCCAGACCCAGGACATCAGCGGCAAGGACGCCCTGCTGGCGCTCACGCAGCGTCCGCTGACCACTCCCGACGTCCCGGGCGGTGCGGCTCCGAACCGCCCGGTCGCGCCACCGCCCGCACCCGGTGACCCGGCCCTTGCACCGGCTCCCGCGCCGCTGGGCGCCCCGGCGCCCGCCCCGGCCCCTGAGCCTGCCCGGTGGGCGCACGGGCCGCGGTGGGCGCTCCGGTTCCGCCGCCGGCCTGAGCCGGCTCAGGCCGGTTCTAGGCGGAGTTGACCCACTCGTCGGTTCCGTCGGCGAAGTGCTGGTGCTTCCACACCGGCAGCCGCTCCTTGACGACGTCGACGAGACGGGCACAGGTTTCGAACGCCGCCCTGCGATGGGGCGCTGCGACAGCGGCCACCAGGGCGGCGTCACCTATCTTCAGGGGGCCGATGCGGTGGCTCACCGCGATCGCCCGCACCCCGTCGGACTGCGCCGCGATCTCCGCGGCGACCTCTTCGAGCGTGCGCTGCGCCGTGGGGTGGGCCGAGTACTCGAGTCGCAGAACCGAACGGCCGCCGTCGTGATCGCGCACGACACCGGCGAATCCGACGACCGCCCCAGCGGCCTCGTGCGCGACGAGCGCCTCGTACTCGGTCAGCGAGATCGGGTCCTCGGTGAGCTCGACCCGGACGATTTCAGCGCTCATCGCAACAGTCTCCTCGTCGCGTGGGCGCCTGTGCGCTCAACGCGTATGGTCATGGCCGCCAAGCTGATCGAGCGCGTGCTCCAGCACGTGGTCGAGAACGCCGAGGCCGTCTTTCACCCCGCCGGGAGAACCCGGGAGGTTCACGATCAGTGTGCGTCCGGAAACGCCGCACACGCCGCGCGAGAGAATCGATGTGGGCACCTTGGGCAACCCGGACCGCCGGATGGCGTCAGCGAGACCGGGAACCTCGTAATCGAGCACGGCCCGCGTGGCCTCGGGGGTGGCGTCGGTCGGTGAGATACCGGTCCCGCCCGAGGTGATGATGAGGTCGACGTTCTCGGACAGCGCGGCACGCAGCGCCCCGGCCACGGCGTCGCCGTCGGGAACCACCATCTGCTCGGTGACGTCGTAGCCGCGCTTGGCCAGCCATTCCACGATGAGCGGACCGGTCCGGTCGTCGTAGACGCCTGCCGCTGCCCGGGTCGAGGCGATGACCACCCGGGCCGAACGCGTCACTCCGCTGGTTTTTCCCACAACCCCGTTTTACCGCCTTCTTTCCGCACCACGTGGATGTTGTCGATACGTGCTGCGGGATCGACGGCCTTGATCATGTCGTAGAGCGTCAGCGCGGCCACGCCGACCGCGGTGAGCGCCTCCATCTCGACACCCGTGCGGTCGGTGCTGCGCACCGTGGCGGTGATCCCCACGGCGTCGTCGCGCACGTCGAAGTCGACGTCGACACCGGTCAGTGCCAACTGGTGGCACAGCGGGATCAGGTCGGGTGTCCGTTTGGCCGCCAGGATGCCTGCCACCCGCGCGGTGGCCAGGGCGTCACCTTTGGGCAGTCCACCGGAGGCGATGAGCGCCACGACGTCCGGCCGCGTCAGCAGGGTCCCCGCGGCGACCGCGGTGCGTTTGGTGACGTCCTTGTTGGTGACGTCGACCATGTGCGCCGCGCCGGATTCGTCGAGGTGCGACAGTTCCACCGTTACCGGTTGACGACGGTGACGGCCGGCAGGAACGGCAGCTGTTCGGCCGGCAGCGGGAAGACAACATCGCCGAACGGGGACAGTGCACCGGTGCGGTCACTGGCGAGTTCGGTCACCGCGTGATCGTCGTCGCCGGACAGGGTCGGCCAGCCGTTGTCGACGTATTGCTTCTTCTTCTTGTCAGCCACGCCCCACATTGTGGCAAATGGCTTCGCCGGTCGCGATACCGGCAGCCTGCTTTACGCTGGTCAGGATATGACCGCACAGACTCCGGGGACGCCGCTTGGCGCCTGGCTGGCCGACCTCGACGATCGGGGTCTCATCCGCCTACTGGAGCTGCGACCGGACCTGAGCCAGCCGCCACCAGGCACGATCGCGGCGCTGGCGGCCCGCGCCACCTCCCGCCAGTCGGTCAAGGCCGCCACCGACGGCCTGGACTTCCTGCGCCTGGCGGTGCTCGACGCTCTGCTCGTACTGCACGCCGACACCGCCGCGGTCCCGGTCGAGAAGGTCACCGACATGCTGGGCGACCGCGTCGAGACCGCGGTGGTGCTCGCCGCCGTCGACGACCTGCGCGAGCGTGCGCTGGTGTGGGGCGAGGCGACACTGCGGATCGCACCCGAGGTGGCCTCGGGTCTGCCGTGGTACGCCGGGCAGGCCGTCCTGGAGCCCACCGACCTGACCGCCGAGGACATCGCCGCGCGGGTCGACGCGCTCGACGAGGCCCCGCGTGAGCTGCTCGCGCGGCTCCTGGAGGGCTCACCCATGGGCCGCACGCGCGACGCCGCGCCCGACTCCCCGCCCGACCGCCCCGTGCCGCGACTCCTGGCGGCCGGGCTGCTGCGCCGCATCGACGACGACACCGTGATCCTGCCGCGCCTGGTGGGGCAGGCCCTGCGCGGCGAGGTGCCCGGTCCGCGCGAGCTCACCAAACCCGAACTGGCCGTGACCACCACGACCGTCGCCGACGTCGACGCCGTCGCGGCGGGTGCCGCCATCGACCTGATGCGCGAGGTCGACCTCATCATCGAGACGCTGGGCGCCGCGCCGGTTCCCGAGCTGCGCGCAGGCGGGATGGGTGTGCGCGACGTCAAGCGGCTGGCCAAGAACACCGGCATCGACGAGCCCCGGCTGGGGCTGCTGGTCGAGCTCGCCGCGGCCGCCGGGCTGATCGCCTCCGGCATGCCCGACCCCGATCCGGGTGACGGCACCGGCCCGTACTGGGCGCCGACGGTGGCCGCCGACCGGTTCCTCGAATCGCCCACGGCGGTGCGCTGGCATCTGCTGGCCACCACGTGGCTCGACCTGCCTGCCCGCCCCGCGCTCATCGGCACCCGCGGCCCGGACGGGAAACCTTTTGGTGCGCTGTCGGATTCGCTGTACTCGACGGCCGCGCCGCTGGACCGGCGCCTGCTGCTGACGGTGCTGGCCGACCTCGCGCCCGGCTCTGGCGTCTCCGCCGAGGACGCGTCGCGCGCGATGATCTGGCAGCGGCCGCGCTGGGCGGTGCGCCTGCAACCCGCGACGGTCAGCGACCTGTTCGCCGAGGCCCATGCGCTGGGCATGGCCGGACGCGGCGCGATCAGCACGCCGGCGCGCCGTCTGCTGGCCGGCGACGCCGACGAGGACGTGTTGGCCGCGATGAACAAGGCGCTGCCCAAACCGCTCGACCATTTCCTGCTGCAGGCCGACCTGACCGTCGTCGTGCCAGGACCGCTGGAACGGGACCTCGCCGAGGAACTCGCACAGGTCGCGACGGTCGAATCGGCTGGGGCGGCCATGGTGTACCGGATCAGCGAGGCATCGGTGCGCCACGCACTCGACGCCGGGCGCACCGCGGGCGAGTTGCACGCGTTCTTCGAGAAGCACTCGAAAACCCCTGTCCCGCAAGGTTTGACATACCTGATCGATGATGTGGCGCGTCGGCACGGGCAGCTGCGGGTCGGGATGGCGTCGTCGTTCGTGCGGTGCGAGGACCCGGCGCTGCTCGCACAGGCCGTCGCGAGCCCGATCGTCGCGCGTCTCGAGCTGCGGACCCTCGCGCCCACCGTCGCGGTGTCGCAGGCGCCGATCGCCGACGTGCTGGGCGCGCTGCGCGAGGCCGGTTTCGCCCCGGCCGCCGAGGACTCGACCGGTGCCGTCGTCGACATCCGCGCCCGCGGTGCGCGCGTCGTCGCACCGTCGCGCCGTCGCGTGTACCGCCCGTCGTCACCCCCCACCCCGCAGACCCTCGCCGCGGTGGTCGCCGTGCTACGCAAGGTGGCCGCGGGACCGTTCTCCAGCATCCGCCTGGACCCGGCAACCGCGATCACGCAACTGCAGGAGGCCGCGATCGCCCAGACGTCGGTTGTGATCGGTTACGTCGACCCGGCCGGCGTGGCGACCCAGCGCGTGGTGTCGCCGATCAACGTGCGCGGCGGGCAACTCACCGCATTTGACCCGGCGGCCGGGCGGGTGCGCGAATTCGCGATCCACCGCGTCACGTCGGTGGTCTCGGCCGACAGTGACTGATCCGTTGAGATTGCCGTGAGGGACATCCTGAGCTGCGTTTTTGTCCCTCAGTGCAATCTCGGCGCCCAGCGCCCGCCGGACGGTATGTCAGCGGGTTCGGAATAATGGACAGGATGAGTTCCCAGCCGAGCAGCGGAGTGGTCAGCGCATGACCGACGGCCCGCTGATTGTGCAGTCCGACAAAACCGTGTTGCTCGAGGTCGACCATGAGTTGGCCGGGGCCGCACGGGCGGCGATCGCCCCGTTCGCCGAACTCGAACGCGCACCCGAACACGTCCACACCTACCGCATCACGCCGCTGGCGCTGTGGAACGCCCGCGCGGCGGGCCACGACGCCGAGCAGGTGGTCGACGCGCTCGTGTCGTTCTCCCGTTACCCGGTGCCCCAGCCGCTGCTGGTCGACATCGTCGACACCATGGCGCGGTACGGCCGCCTGCAGCTCGTCAAGCATCCGGCACACGGGCTGACGCTGGTGAGCTTCGACCGCGCGGTGCTCGAAGAGGTGCTGCGCAACAAGAAGATCGCGCCGATGCTCGGTGCGCGCATCGACGACGACACCGTGATAGTGCACAACAGCGAACGTGGCCGCGTCAAGCAGATGCTGCTCAAGATCGGTTGGCCCGCAGAGGATCTCGCGGGTTACGTCGACGGCGAAGCGCACCCGATCACGCTGGAGCAGGACGGCTGGGCGCTGCGCGACTACCAGGAGATGGCCGCCGACTCGTTCTGGGCCGGCGGGTCCGGTGTGGTGGTGCTGCCGTGTGGCGCGGGCAAGACGCTCGTCGGCGCCGCGGCGATGGCCAAGGCCGGCGCGACCACGCTGATCCTGGTCACCAACACCGTCGCGGGACGGCAATGGAAACGTGAACTCGTCGCGCGCACGTCGCTCACCGAGGACGAGATCGGCGAGTACTCGGGTGAGAAGAAGGAGATCCGGCCCGTCACGATCGCCACGTACCAGGTGATCACGCGCCGCACCAAGGGCGAGTACAAGCACCTGGAACTGTTCGACAGCCGCGACTGGGGCCTGATCATCTACGACGAGGTGCACCTGCTGCCCGCGCCCGTGTTCCGGATGACCGCCGATCTTCAGTCCCGCCGTCGGCTCGGCCTGACCGCGACGCTGATCCGCGAGGACGGGCGTGAAGGCGACGTGTTCAGCCTGATCGGGCCGAAACGCTACGACGCGCCCTGGAAGGACATCGAGGCGCAGGGCTGGATCGCCCCGGCCGAGTGCATCGAGGTGCGCGTGACGATGACCGACAACGAGCGCATGCTCTACGCCACGTCGGAACCCGACGAGCGCTACAAGCTGTGCTCGACGGTGCACACCAAGATCGCGGTGGTGCGCTCGATCCTGGAGCGTCATCCCAACGAGCCGACCCTGGTGATCGGCGCGTACCTGGACCAACTGGAGGAACTGGGCCAGGAGTTGGACGCCCCGGTGATCCAGGGCTCGACCAAGAACGCCGAGCGCGAGGCGCTGTTCGACGCGTTCCGCCGCGGCGAGATCAGGACGCTCGTGGTGTCGAAGGTCGCCAACTTCTCCATCGACCTGCCGGAAGCGTCGGTGGCCGTGCAGGTGTCGGGCACCTTCGGGTCACGACAGGAGGAGGCGCAACGCCTCGGCCGGCTGCTGCGTCCGAAGGCCGACGGTGGTGGCGCGGTGTTCTATTCGGTGGTCTCGCGCGACAGCCTCGACGCCGAGTACGCCGCGCACCGGCAGCGCTTCCTCGCCGAGCAGGGCTACGGCTACATCATCAAAGACGCCGACGACCTGCTGGGGCCGGCCATCTAGACCGGCCCCGGCGCCCGTCGCTACGCGTGCGGCCCGACGGCCTTGACCACGGTCAGCAGCACCACCGAGTCGGCGAGTGCGTGCAGCGAGTGGCGCGTGCGCGGGATCACCAGCAGATCACCGGGAGATCCCTCCCAGCTCGCCTCGGAGTTGGCCAGCTTCACACGGCCCTCGATCACCTGCAGCGTCGCCTCGCCGGGGCTCTCGTGCTCGTCCAGACCGGTGCCGTCGACGAGCGCGATCAGCGTCTGACGCAGATTGTGCTCGTGCCCGCCGTAGACGGTGTGGGCACTGCGGCCCGCGCTCGCGGTGCGAGCTGCGGCCAGTTGCTGACGGGCAAGCGCGGTGAGCGACATCTTCTCCATGACGAGCATCGTCCCACCCCGGGTATGCGCGGTGTGCTCAGGTCGCACTATCTGGTCGGCGGCCATGCACTCGTGCTGTGAACCAATTATCGAACGCAGCCAGAATCGCTCGGTTCACGGCTCACCATGACTTCGGCGTGTTCTTTCTCGACAGCGCCTGGGCTCGCCGTCACAGACAGCAAATCCGCTTCCGTGCCCCACGTCCACCTAGTGAACTCATGGCTCTCACCGTCGACCTCTTTCGCGAATACGAATTCCGAGCACCAGGCCAAACCGTCGTAAGGACGGCCGATCGGCAGCTGTTGGCGGAGGTCATCGACAGTCTCTGAATACCCCGCTTGCACGATCCACTGCTCCCATTCCCCTGGCTGCTCGTTCGCCAGTTTCGCGCCGGCGGGAAGAGTCAACCCCGGCATCAGCTGAGGTTGAGACGGCGCCTCGACAGAACTCGTCGACGAATCGAGAGCATCGACACCTATCGGCGGAGCTGCGCGAAAAACGATGACGCCCGCGACAATCGAGACCAGTAAGAAGACCACGCCCGTTGCAATCAGGATCCAAGCCCACGGCGGCATGCCGCCCCGAGGGCGCGCGACAGCTGCGGCAGGAGCCGTTTGGTCCGTCCACTT
Organism: Mycolicibacterium smegmatis; assembly: GCF_001457595.1. Taxonomy (GTDB): domain Bacteria; phylum Actinomycetota; class Actinomycetes; order Mycobacteriales; family Mycobacteriaceae; genus Mycobacterium; species Mycobacterium smegmatis. Next base: position 5,804,205 of record NZ_LN831039.1, read on the forward strand.
ATGACCGTCGAAGTATCGAAGCTGGGTTTGGTCGTCCGGCGCCGGGTACCAACCCGGCGGTGTGGTGTTCATCTGTCTCCCTTGGCCACTCAATTCAAAAGAGCTCATCTAACTGGAGAGGTCAGTCGGTGTCACCGTAGTACCGTGTCGAGAAAATCTGAGACTTCAACGCTTCGACGTCAGCTCTGGATGGCAGCCCCGCATTTTTAGCCAGATGGTGGCCCATCTCTGAGTCGTTGAAGCCAGTGCGTCGTGCAACCTCGACTGCAAACTCGTGCACCTCTGACCGCGCATGTCGCCAGGCGAGGTCAGCGACTACCTAGATCTCGTCTTCGAGCTGACGTTCTGACATCCGAACTACACCGGGCGACAGCGCGATGCTTCTGATCCGACCGTCGGGAAACACCGTCACCGTCACCGTTCCGGGTGGATTCGTCACCGATGACCATAGCGGCAGATGCTCGTCGCCAGACACCGAGGGGTTTGGCGGCTGGACGATGCCACCGTCATCTCTGCTGTCGCCGATCTCGCCGGATTTGGGGCTCTTCGCAGTTGAGGGTGTAGAGGTCGTCGGCGCGTCGGTGCCGGGATAGGGGTCGAGGTCTTCCGATGATGGAGGTTCCTACGCCATCCATCTGAAAGACCTCGACGTGCCTGACGCTACCGGTCGGGCGGGCTTCGCCTGCGCTGACCTGACGACTTTCTGCCGCCTCGACGAGCTCGGGTTGGAGGTGACCGGCCAACGCCTCGACCCTGATCGGGCCGTGCTGGCGTGCCGGGTCGCCGATGAGGATCGGTGGTGCCGCCGCTGCGGCGAAGAAGGCGTTGTACGTGACAGCGTGACTCGCACGTTGGCTCATGAACCGTTCGGGTGGCGACCCACGGCTTTGCTGGTCACGATCCGCCGTTACCGTTGCGCCGGCTGCGCTCATGTGTGGCGCCAGGATGCCAGCGCCGCAGCCGAACCGCGGGCCAGGCTGTCCCGGCGTGCTCTGCGGTGGGCGCTGGAAGCCCTTGTCTGCCAACACCTGTCGGTGGCCCGGGTCGCCGAGGCGCTTGCGGTGTCGTGGAACACTGCCAACAACGCCGTGCTCGCCGAAGGTCAGCGGGTGCTCATCGCCGATCCGGCCCGGTTCGATGGCGTCGCGGTGATCGGCGTCGATGAGCACGTGTGGCGGCACACTCGCCGCGGCGACAAGTACGTCACCGTCATCATCGATCTCACGCCCGTGCGTGACGGGACCGGCCCCGCACGGCTGCTCGACATGGTGGAGGGCCGCTCCAAGAAGGCGTTCGCCGACTGGCTGGCACAGCGGCCACAGGAGTGGCGTGATCGTGTGGACGTTGTTGCCATGGACGGGTTCTCCGGGTTCAAGACCGCCGCCACCGAAGAACTGCCTGACGCGGCCACGGTGATGGACCCCTTCCACGTGGTCCGCCTGGCCGGCAACGCCCTCGACGAGTGCCGACGCCGCGTGCAGCTGGCCACCTGCGGGCACCGCGGCCGCAGCACCGACCCGCTCTACCGATCGCGACGCACCCTGCACACCGGGGCCGACCTGCTCACCGACCGCCAGAAAGCCCGACTGGCCGCACTGTTCGCCGCCAACGCGCACGCCGAGATCGAGGCCACCTGGGCGATGTATCAACGCACCGTGGCCGCCTACCGCGAACCAGACCGCACCAAGGGCCGCACCATGATGGCTGCACTGATCACCACGCTGAGCACAGGCGTCCCCACGTCGCTGACCGAGCTGATCACCCTCGGGCGGACACTGAAGAAGCGTGCCGCCGACGTCCTGGCCTACTTCGACCGCCCCGGCACCTCCAACGGGCCGACCGAAGCGATCAACGGCCGCCTCGAACACCTGCGCGGATCCGCCCTGGGCTTCCGCAACCTCACCAACTACATCGCCCGGTCCCTGCTCGAGACCGGAGGCTTCCGAACCCAGCTCCGTCAACCTCGGCGGTGAAGAATCCTCAACGCGTGTTCAACGCGGCCAGAGCGTCATTGGTCTCGGCCACCGAGAAACGGTCGGGGTGCCAGCCCCGGGGCAGCCAGTCCCTCATCTCCTGCGCACCGAGTCCCATCGGCGTTTCCCGCGGGTCGTACCCGCCGCGAACCCACGCAGCCAACTCCTCATAGCCGCCCAGGCCACCACAGTCCTCCGGCGGACAGGCCATCTTTCCCGTCAGACACACCGCAGCCGGGGGCGGATCATCGAAAACGTCTTCGACCACGAGCACGTGGTCCCATCCGTCGCCGAAGTCGTAATCGTAGAACAACCGCTCGCCCTTATCGGACACCACCTGATCGAGGCGCACGCTGTCCTCGACGACACCGTCGTCGCCTTCGCTGAGATCAAACCCGGTGACGAAGTAGGCACGGGTCCGCCGGTCCGCCCCGACACCGAACTTATGCAGATGACTGTCCTGCCAGCCCATAACGACCTGCAGCACAACATGGAGCTCATCGAGCATGAGGTCGCCCGGCAGGTCCAGCCGACGCCAGATCGGCGGCTTGGCGTACATCAGGTCGACGCGCACCCGGAAGCCCCGCGCACGATCCGGCACCGCCCGCACCTCGGGCGTCGGCTCATCGAACATTCCCGCGAACACGTTCCGACCAGCGTCGGCCATTAGCTTCTGCAGCAACGCCAGGTCCACACTGCCCCCGGACACTCCGCTCTTCCTCTTGCTCTTCCGCTTCTTCTCCGGCACACCCCAAGCCAACCAGACCCCTCGATCACAGCGCGAAAGCAGCTGATCGTCTCTACACCGTCAAGTGCGAAGAGCCAGTTTGCTGGCTGAACCGGGGGGCAATGGGGTTCTTCGATGTCGTCGATTCCGTGGTCGACACCGTAACCGAAACGGCCGGAAGGATTAAAGACGGTGCGGAATTTGTAGAGTACATTGCGAGAAAAGGTGGTCTGTTAGACCTCGAATATCTGGCAAAATCTGTCGGTAGATGGGCCTCTCCGCTGAGCATTGCGCCAACTCCTATTTTGGAGGGCGGTCAGAGAATACTCCAGGGTATGCGGTTCACCACTGGTGAGGGAGATCCGGTCGCAGGCGTCTCCTTCATCGAAGGAGGCGCGCGATTTGAGGAAGTAGCTGAAAAGTTCGGTACTGCTCGCCCCGACGAAACGTGGGAAGGGGGTTCCGCCCCTAGAGCCTACGACCGTCGAGTTGATCTGCAGGAAAAGCATGTCGCCATCCTGCGTGATGCGGACCGTCAGATCGGCTTTGTGATGAGTCGCGAAGCTGACGAACTTCGCGAGGTGCGCCGAATTCTCGACGGACTTCATGAGCAGTTGACTGCTTTTGGTGAATACAGCAAGTGGGTAGGAGTCGGCCAGATCGGAAAATTGGCCCAGGCTGCGATCGAGTTTGAAGCGGTGCGTCAGGCAGTGACCGAAGCTTCAAAAAAGATGTGGGATATGCACGAATACGCAAACAACAACGCTGCGGTTGTAACGGAAGCTCTTGAACTCTATCGAAAAGTATCTGCAGAGGCGACGTCTCAAGATTCGATTGGAGATTTCGACCCGCCGCGATAGTCGAAAAGGAGCGATTCAGTGAGCAGTGGTGAAGACAGACGAATCACGTCGTCTACCATTCGAGGACTGGCCTCGACGCAAGACGAGTTGGGGCGAGGAGTGAGAAGCGCAGTTCTTTCGGTCCAGTTCGCCGGCGACCAAGTGGAAAAGACACACGGTTTGATCTGTGCGGTCACCAGCGAGGCGATAAAAAAGGCCGAGGCCGAGCGATCCACAGCGGGGAGCGGGGTAGTCGGCGTGTGTGCCGAACTTGCACAGAAGCTTCGGCACGCAGCAGCTCGGTATGACGATGTGGATGAGACAGAGAAGGACAAGCTTGAGCAGCAAATGCCGCCTCGTTGATCGCGGTATAGAGCGGATTGGGCATCCGGGCTGATGAGTAATGGAACGTCGCGTTCGTGGGACGACGACGAGTTCGCCGACGCGGATTCCCAGTCCGCGGAGATCGGATCGGCATTCGACCTCTATACAAAGAATGATGGCTCTTCGCAGTTAGCAGTGGCGTTGGTGCCGGCTGGGTGTGACTCGTCGTGATCGGCGAGTGCAGGCCCACCGTACTCGGCGGCGTTGGTTCTCAGGATTGCGGAAGCCGAAGGCGATGCGCCCGACGTGTTTGACGATGCGGTTGTAGCCTTCGGTGCGGGCGTTGGACAGGCCGGTCTGCAGGGCGGCGATGATGGGGGCCTGCCAGGTCTCGATGGTGCGGGCCAGTCGGATCACTTCGGGCACTGTGCAGGCCGCGCAGAAACGGTAGAACCGGTCCAGGGCGGTCGTGATCTCGTAGCGCAACCCGCCGCGGTCGGCGCAGGAAAGCAGGTCGCGCAGCAGTTCTTTGGCGATCCAGGCCGCGGCGATGTCCTGGTTGGGGTCGGCGGAGAGCAGCTTGGCGAACAACGTGGCGCGTTGGTCTGCGGTGAGCCGCTCGGAGCCGCGCAGCAGGCGGCGGCGGTTGATCCACTCGACATCGGCCTTGCGGCCGCGCCGGCCCCGTTGGGTCCAGGTGACCCGGCGGCGCACCGCATCAACCATGTCGTTGGCTTTCTTGACCAGGTGGAACCGGTCGGCGATCAGGATCGCGTGCGGCAGTGCTTCGCGAGCCACCCGGGCATAGGCCGGGGACAAATCGATGGCTACGTGGGTGATTGCGGCCCGCCAGTCAGGGTCCTGGCCAGCGAGCCAGTCGATCACTGCCGCCGAGGTGCGGCCATTGACCTGGCCAAGGAGGCCTTGATCGCCGGTGATGTCGACCAGTCCGGTGTCCCAGCGATCCACCCATACCCGCCGCCCGAGTACCGGGTTGTGTTCCCATTTGGCCTTACCGCGTCGGGTCTCGTCGATGCCGAGCACCGCCACCGGCGCCAGCTCGCCGGCCAGGGCGTCCTCGGCGGTGGCGATGACTTCGTCGTGCACGGTGTGCCAGCCGCAGCGGTACTGCCCGGCCACCGCGGCCACCGAACGGTCCTCGTCGAGCACCGCAGTGGCCATCGTCGCCTTGGCCCGCGGTGTTACCCGCGCCCGCGCCGGGATTCCGGGCACCGACTCGGTGAACACCTTGCGCGTACAGACCGTGCTGGGGCACAACCACTTTCGCTTACGCCAGCGCAGTATCGGGCGGTCCGAACCCACCACAACGTCGCGGGGTCCGGTCTGTACCCAGCCTTTCGACCTGGTGGAGCGTTCCCCGCATTCGGGGCAGATCCCGACCCACTGGGGGGCGGTGAGCACCTGCACCAACCGGGTGCCGTCCTCGAGGCGCTGCACCGATTCGACGACCACACCGTCGAGATCGAGCAGCAGTGAACTACCGTCAACCATGGTTCCGCGTTCCTTGTCCTGGATGCCTGAAGAACACCCAGCTCACAGGGGCGCGGACCCCTAATCAATCACCGACACGACACAACGTCGGACAACACCAGACCCCTATCAACTGCGAAGAGCCAGAATGATCTGTGCGGTTCGCACACCAAATCCGGCTCTTCGCACTTGACGGTGTAGAGACGATCAGCTGCTTTCGCGCTGTGATCGAGGGGTCTGGTTGGCTTGGGGTGTGCCGGAGAAGAAGCGGAAGAGCAAGAGGAAGAGCGGAGTGTCCGGGGGCAGTGTGGACCTGGCGTTGCTGCAGAAGCTAATGGCCGACGCTGGTCGGAACGTGTTCGCGGGAATGTTCGATGAGCCGACGCCCGAGGTGCGGGCGGTGCCGGATCGTGCGCGGGGCTTCCGGGTGCGCGTCGACCTGATGTACGCCAAGCCGCCGATCTGGCGTCGGCTGGACCTGCCGGGCGACCTCATGCTCGATGAGCTCCATGTTGTGCTGCAGGTCGTTATGGGCTGGCAGGACAGTCATCTGCATAAGTTCGGTGTCGGGGCGGACCGGCGGACCCGTGCCTACTTCGTCACCGGGTTTGATCTCAGCGAAGGCGACGACGGTGTCGTCGAGGACAGCGTGCGCCTCGATCAGGTGGTGTCCGATAAGGGCGAGCGGTTGTTCTACGATTACGACTTCGGCGACGGATGGGACCACGTGCTCGTGGTCGAAGACGTTTTCGATGATCCGCCCCCGGCTGCGGTGTGTCTGACGGGAAAGATGGCCTGTCCGCCGGAGGACTGTGGTGGCCTGGGCGGCTATGAGGAGTTGGCTGCGTGGGTTCGCGGCGGGTACGACCCGCGGGAAACGCCGATGGGACTCGGTGCGCAGGAGATGAGGGACTGGCTGCCCCGGGGCTGGCACCCCGACCGTTTCTCGGTGGCCGAGACCAATGACGCTCTGGCCGCGTTGAACACGCGTTGAGGATTCTTCACCGCCGAGGTTGACGGAGCTGGGTTCGGAAGCCTCCGGTCTCGAGCAGGGACCGGGCGATGTAGTTGGTGAGGTTGCGGAAGCCCAGGGCGGATCCGCGCAGGTGTTCGAGGCGGCCGTTGATCGCTTCGGTCGGCCCGTTGGAGGTGCCGGGGCGGTCGAAGTAGGCCAGGACGTCGGCGGCACGCTTCTTCAGTGTCCGCCCGAGGGTGATCAGCTCGGTCAGCGACGTGGGGACGCCTGTGCTCAGCGTGGTGATCAGTGCAGCCATCATGGTGCGGCCCTTGGTGCGGTCTGGTTCGCGGTAGGCGGCCACGGTGCGTTGATACATCGCCCAGGTGGCCTCGATCTCGGCGTGCGCGTTGGCGGCGAACAGTGCGGCCAGTCGGGCTTTCTGGCGGTCGGTGAGCAGGTCGGCCCCGGTGTGCAGGGTGCGTCGCGATCGGTAGAGCGGGTCGGTGCTGCGGCCGCGGTGCCCGCAGGTGGCCAGCTGCACGCGGCGTCGGCACTCGTCGAGGGCGTTGCCGGCCAGGCGGACCACGTGGAAGGGGTCCATCACCGTGGCCGCGTCAGGCAGTTCTTCGGTGGCGGCGGTCTTGAACCCGGAGAACCCGTCCATGGCAACAACGTCCACACGATCACGCCACTCCTGTGGCCGCTGTGCCAGCCAGTCGGCGAACGCCTTCTTGGAGCGGCCCTCCACCATGTCGAGCAGCCGTGCGGGGCCGGTCCCGTCACGCACGGGCGTGAGATCGATGATGACGGTGACGTACTTGTCGCCGCGGCGAGTGTGCCGCCACACGTGCTCATCGACGCCGATCACCGCGACGCCATCGAACCGGGCCGGATCGGCGATGAGCACCCGCTGACCTTCGGCGAGCACGGCGTTGTTGGCAGTGTTCCACGACACCGCAAGCGCCTCGGCGACCCGGGCCACCGACAGGTGTTGGCAGACAAGGGCTTCCAGCGCCCACCGCAGAGCACGCCGGGACAGCCTGGCCCGCGGTTCGGCTGCGGCGCTGGCATCCTGGCGCCACACATGAGCGCAGCCGGCGCAACGGTAACGGCGGATCGTGACCAGCAAAGCCGTGGGTCGCCACCCGAACGGTTCATGAGCCAACGTGCGAGTCACGCTGTCACGTACAACGCCTTCTTCGCCGCAGCGGCGGCACCACCGATCCTCATCGGCGACCCGGCACGCCAGCACGGCCCGATCAGGGTCGAGGCGTTGGCCGGTCACCTCCAACCCGAGCTCGTCGAGGCGGCAGAAAGTCGTCAGGTCAGCGCAGGCGAAGCCCGCCCGACCGGTAGCGTCAGGCACGTCGAGGTCTTTCAGATGGATGGCGTAGGAACCTCCATCATCGGAAGACCTCGACCCCTATCCCGGCACCGACGCGCCGACGACCTCTACACCCTCAACTGCGAAGAGCCAGCAAACTGCAGATATCCTACCGTCCCCGCAACACCGGGCCATGCACGATTGTTGGGCAAGTGATGTCCGATCTGCCGAGCCAGGGATGTCAGATATGCCAAACCGATGTCCATCTGCTCACTGTCTGGTCGACAACTGTGCCTTCGCCGTTCGCGCCCAGTCGTCGGCAAGAATCTCATCGTCACCGCCGAGCAGCCCGTCGACGGCCATGGTGGCGATCACGGCCGGATCGCTCTTCTGGTCGGCGGGCACGTACGGGACCATGTCGGTGTCCATGTAGCCGACGTGCAGTGCCGCGACGTGGATTCCGCGGGGCGCGAGTTCGGTGCGCACCGCATCGGTGAGCGCCCACGCGGCGGCCTTGGCCGACGCGTACGCACCCGAGGTCGGCGGGTGCATCCAGGAAAGCACCGACAGCACGTTGAGGATCGCCCCGCCGCCGTTGCGTTCGATGTTGCGCTCGATGATCGGCACGAACGCGCGCGTGACGTTCAGTGTGCCGAAGTAGTGGGTCTCCATCTCGGCGCGGATGTCGGCGATGGGCCCGGACAGCAGATTCGCGCGCGTCGAGATCCCGGCGTTGTTGACCAGTACCGTGACGTCCTCGGCGATCTCGGCCGCGCGCCGGACCGACTCGGCGTCGGTGATGTCGAGCGGGATCGGCACGACGCCGGGCAGATCCACGGTCTCGGGGCGGCGGGCCGCGGCGTATACCTTGGCGCCGCGAGCGACGAGTTCGGCGGCGAGCCTGCGCCCGAGCCCGCGGTTGGCTCCGGTCACCAGCGCGACGATGTCGTGTGTCATGTCAGTTCTCCTGTCGTTCGGTGTCACACCACAACACCGACCGCAGGACCGATGAGCTCCCCCGCGTGCAAGAGATTGCCTTGCAGCTGCGAGGATTCGGATCGTGGCCGGACCACCGGCTGCCCGCACAGGATGGACCGATGCAACACCACGCGCATGTCGCCCGCACCGCCGCGGCGCTGGCCGCCGCGATGGGGATCGGCCGCTTCGTCTACACGCCGATCCTGCCGCTGATGACCGCCCAGGCGGGGGTGTCGGCACACACCGCGGCCGACCTCGCGACCGCCAACTATGTCGGCTACCTCGTGGGCGCGGTGGCCGGGTCGATCTCGCCGCGGCTGGCCCGCTCACCGCTGGCGTGCCGGGTGTCGCTGCTGGTGCTCATCGCGAGCCTCGCGTTGATGCCTGTGGCCACCACACCGATCGAATGGATGGCTCTGCGCGCCATCGCCGGTGCCGTGAGCGCGCTGGTGTTCGTGATCGCGGTCAACACCATGCTGGAACACCTGCATTCGCATCCCGCGCACCTGGCGGGATGGGGGTTCGGCGGGGTCGGCGCCGGTATCGCCCTGTCGGCCGTGCTGATCCTGGCGGTGAGCGACTGGAAGGCGGCGTGGTGGGCCGCGGCGGGCGTGGCCGCGGTGCTCTGTGTGATCGCCTGGCCCATGCGGTCCGCACCGGCGAGCGCGCCGACGACGGTCGACGACGACGCGCGGACACCGCACGGCCCCTTCTCGCTGCTGTTCGTCAGTTACACGCTGGAGGGCGTCGGCTACATCATCGCGGGCACGTTCCTGGTCGCGGCGGTCGCGCAGGGCGCCCCGCAGTGGCTGGGCGGCAGCACGTGGCTGGTGGTCGGAATGGCCAGCGTGCCGTCGGCCGCACTGTGGGCGGCGCTGAGCACGCGGTGGTCGAATCCGGCACTGCTGACCGCGGCGCTCGTCGTGCAGGCCGTCGGCATCGCGGCGTCGGGTGCGGCAGGCGGTGTCACGGCTGCGCTGGTGGGTGCGGTGCTGTTCGGTGGCACGTTCGTGGGCATCAGCACGCTCGCACTGGCGGCCGGACGCATGCTGCGCTACCCGCGGGCCGTCGCGCTGCTCACCGCGGGCTACTCGGTGGGCCAGATCCTCGGGCCGCTGGTCGTGGCGCCCACACTGCATCACGGGTTCCGCCCGGCCCTGGTGATCGGGGCGGTCGTGGTGTCAGTGGCCGCGCTGGTGGCGGGGGTGGTGCGGGTCGTCGTCGGGAAGCCAGACCGCGGCACTGTCCAAACCGAAATCGCCGACGTCACGGGTGAACTCGTCGACGATGGCCAGAACCCCGGGGTTGGTGTCGCCACGCCGCCACACCAGCGACCACGTCCACAGCGGTGACGGGTCGACGACGGCGCGCCGGGTCAGGCCGGTGGGCGGCGTGTCGTCCTGCCCCTTGGGGTTGTTGAGCACCGGCCGACGTAGTTGCCGCACGTGTTCGAAGAACGTCGGCCCGGTGACGCCGCCGTCGTCGGTGCGCATGACGCGCGCCCCGGTGGACGCGGCGAACTGTTCGGCGTAGCGGTTCCACGACGACCAACTCGTGGTGTCGTCGTCGATCAGCACGGTCGTGTCGGCGGCCCGGATCGGACCGGTGCCGCTCCCGGCGTCGAGCGCGTACAGGCGGTCCACGCCGATCAGCCGCGCCGACAGGTCCATCGCCTGCAGATCGGCGTTCTGCACCCAGCAGATCGCGAGGTCGAGGTTTCCGTCGGCCACCCGGGCGGCCTGCGCGTGCGACGGCATCACCCACGTGTCCACGCGCAACTCGGCAACCCCGGCGGCGCGCTCGGCCCAGTCCGTCGGACACCACTGCACACAACCGATGCGCACCGGGTCCGATACCGCCAAACCACTTGCCTGCCTGCGCAACTCGTCGGCCTGCGCGATGAGGGCGCGGGCACCCGGCAGCAGTGCGCTACCGGCCGAGGTGAGGGTCACCGACCGTCGGTCACGGTCGAACAGGGTGACCTTGAGATCGCGCTCCAGGGCCTTGATCTGCTGCGACAGCGACGGGCCCGCGATGCGCAGACGTTCGGCGGCCCGGCCGAAGTTGAGCTCATCGGCCACCGTCACGAAGTAGCGCAACTGGCGTAGCTCCACCGTTGCAGCCTAGTAGGCAAAACCTCCCAGCAGAGAGGAAGCGCATCCCGTGAACCGGGGATCGGCGTCGGCCCTACCCATGTTGAGCAGGGCAACCGGGACACGCCCGGACCTACCAGGAGGACATCATGAACACACCGGTCGTCATCATCACCGGCGCATCGCAGGGCATCGGAGCGGGTCTGGTCGCCGGATACCGCAAGCTCGGCTACGCCGTCGTCGCCAATTCGCGCAGCATCGGACCCAGTGACGATCCGATGGTGCTGAACGTCGCGGGCGACGTCGGCGTACCGGGTGTCGGTCAGCGTCTCGTCGACGCCGCCCTGGAACGTTTCGGCCGCGTCGACACCGTCGTGAACAACGCGGGCATCTTCATCGCCAAACCGTTCACCGAGTACACCGACGCCGACTACGACGCCATCACGGGCGTGAACCTGCGCGGCTTCTTCGAACTGACCCGCGCGGCGCTGGGGGCGCTGCCGGCCGGTGGCCACATCGTCAACATCTCCACGAGCCTGGTGGACGTGGCCAACTCGCGGGTGCCCTCGGCGCTGGCATCGCTGACCAAGGGCGGTCTGAACGCGGCCACACGCGCACTGGCGGTCGAGAACGCGAGCTGCCGGATCCGGGTCAACGCGGTGGCACTGGGCAGCATCAAGACGCCGATGCACGACCCGTCCTCGTACGACGCGCTGGCGTCGCTGAACCCGATGCACCAACTGGGCGACATCGACGACGCCGTGGACGCGGTGCTGTACCTGGAGCAGGCGAAGTTCGTGACCGGTGAGATCCTGCGCGTCGACGGTGGTCAAAGTGCCGGACTCTGAGGCCGTGCTGCGCGGCGTGCTCGACGAGTGGAAGGCCGGCATCGACGCCCACGATCCGGCACGCGTGTCCGCGGTGTTCGCCGACGACGCGATCTTCCAGGGGCTGCGCCCCTACAGCGTTGGACCGCAGGGGGTTTCGGACTACTACGCATCGCAGCCGCTCGGCATGACCGTCGAGTACCGCATCAGCGAGACGCGGCGGCCCGCACCGGACGTGGTACTCGGGTACGTGGCCGCCGAGTTCTCCTACCCCGACCGCGACACGGTGCACCTGAACATCGGTGTGCTGGTGGTCCTCTCGCAGGGGCAGTGGCGGATCGGTTTCTACGAGGCTAGCTCAGTGCCGGGATGACCTTCTGCTCGAAGAGTTCGATGCCGGAGCGGTCGTAGGCCGCCTCGGGGAAGTAGAGGATCGCATACTCGCAGCCGAGGTCGCGGACGCGCTTGAGCTTCTCGATCACCTGTTCCGGTGTGCCCGACGCGGATTCGGGTGCGCTCATGGTCGAGAGCATGGCGTCGACCGCGTCCTCGCCCGCGACCGGGGCCTGCCGGGCCCGCAGCCGCTGGATGCGGTCCTTGACGTCCTTTTCGGACTCTCCGATCACCGCGTTGAAGTTGGCCGAGCGCACGATCGCGTCGAAATCGGTGCCGACGGCGCGGCAGTGCTCGGCCAGGATCTGCGACTTGTGCCTGAAGCCCTCCGGCTCGGACGTGAAGTTGGTGTACTGCGCGTACTTGGCGGCGATCTTCAGCGTGACCTTCTCGCCACCGCCGGCGATCCACAGCGGGATCCCGTTGTCCTGCAGCGGTGTGGGCGAGACGATCGCGCCGTCCACCTGATAGTGCTTACCCGAGAAGCTCACCCGCCCGTCGCGCCAGGCGTCGCGCATGATCTGCACGCCCTCGTCGAGACGCGCGAGGCGTTCCCCGGCAGACGGGAAGCCGTAGCCGTAGGCGCGCCACTCGTGCTCATACCAGCCGCCCCCGATACCCATCTGCACCCGGCCGCCGGAGATGACGTCGGCGGTGGCGGCCACCTTCGCGAGATAGGTCGGGTTGCGGTACGACATCGCGGTGCACATCTGCCCGAGCTTGATACGCGACGTCGTCGCCGCGTATGCGGCCATGAGCGTCCACGCCTCGTGCGTCGCCTCGCCCGTGGGCACCGGAACGGTGTGGAAGTGGTCGTAGACCCACAGCGAGTCCCACGCCTCCGTGCCGTCGGCGTAGGCAGCCAGATCATGCATCACCGACCAGTGCCGATCGGTGGGAATGTCGACGAGATCCAGACGCCAGCCCTGCGGGATGAACAATCCAAAGCGCATGACACACGACTCTAGAACTGAAAACCCGGATGTCCAGCCCCTGAGGGGTTTCCTGCATCAGATCCCCAGGATAGCGACGCATGTCACAGCATCTGGCTAGCCTGAGGTCATGGCCCTCTCGAAAGACGAACGTGAACAGTTCCTCGCCGAACCGCACATCGCGGCCCTGTCCGTCTACGCAGGAGACAAGCGCGGACCGCTCACCGTGCCCATCTGGTACCAGTACTCCCCCGGCGGTGAACCGTGGGTGCTCACCGGCAACGGCTCACGCAAGCACCGGCTGATCGAAGCGGCGGGCCGGTTCACCCTGATGGTCGAGCGCCTGGAGCCCACGGTGCGCTACGTCGCGGTCGACGGTCCCGTCAGCCGTATCGAGCCCGCCACCGACGACCACCTCGTCGAGATGACCAAGCGCTACCTGCCACCCGAGAAGGTCGAGGGATACCTTGAGTTCGCGCGGCGTGAGCACGGCGAGAGCGTCGTCATCCGCCTGACACCCGAGCACTGGCTCTCGACGGACCTTGGCTCGGTCTGACGGTTCCTGAAATCCGCTGCGGCTGCGGCGCGTAGCGTGACCGACGTGGCCGATCTGTCGTCTTTCGCCGAGTTGTTGTCACGTGATCACGGGTTGTGTGTGCTGAGCACGCTGCGCCGCGACGGCAGCATCCAGTCCTCGGTGGTCAACGCGGGCGTGATGGCGCATCCGCACACCTCCGAACAGGTCGTCGCGCTCGTCGCGCTCGGTGGTTCGCTCAAGCTGCGCCATCTGCGCGCGGACCCACGTGCCACGGTCGCGGCCCGTGCGGGATGGGAGTGGGCGACGGTGGAGGGTACCGCCGAGATCATCGGTCCCGACGACAGTGACGTCGACGCCGAGTCGCTGCGAGTGTTGCTGCGCAACGTCTTCGAGGCCGCGGGCGGCACGCACGACGACTGGGACACCTATGACCGCGTGATGCGCGAGGAGCGTCGCGCCGCGGTGCTGATCACCCCGACGCGCGTCTACTCGAACCCGCACTGATTTCCCCCGCCGACTCACCGCAGACGCACGGCGATACGCACGGGCCCGTACACTCCGGAATCGGCTTGGCCCGCAGCACGTTCGACGCGCGCGGACACGGCACCGCGACGTCGTCCGAAGCGTAGGTCCCCCAGACGGCACAAACCTGCCCTCCTCCGCAGGAGAAGGGCAGGTTTGTCTTCGCGCCGGTACCGAGGAGGCTTTACGACTCCAGCGAGGCGGGCGGGTTGAACCGGTCGCCGTAGCGCTCGGCCAACTGCTTGGCACGGGCCACGAAGGCCTCCTTGCCGACACCCAGTTCACCCTCGTAACCCTGGATGAACTGCGCGCTGCCACCGGTGTACGGCGGGTAGCCGATACCCATGATGGAGCCGATGTTCGCGTCGGCCGTCGAGGTCAGCACACCCTCGTCCAGGCACTTCTGGGTCTCGATCGCCTCGGCGAACAGCATGCGGTCGATCATGTCCTGCAGCGGGATCGAGGCGTTGCCCGAGCCGAATGTCTCGGCCAGGCCCGGCCACAGACCCACGCGCTTGCCGTCGGCGTACTCGTAGAAGCCGGCGCCCTTCAGACGCGACGGACGACCGATCTCAATCATCTTGTTCACCACGGCCTCGGCCGGGTGCGGCTGGTAGGAGGCGCCCGTGGCCTCGGCGGCCTTGCGGGTTTCGGTCGCGATCTTCTGCATGAGCTCCAGGTTGAGCTCGTCGGACAGCTGCAGCGGCGGAGCCGGGTAACCGGCCTGCTTGCCTGCCTGCTCGATGCTGGCCGCGGGCACGCCCTCACCCAGCATCGCCAGCGCCTCGTTGACGAAGGTGCCGATGACACGGCTGGTGAAGAAGCCGCGGCTGTCGTTGACCACGATCGGGGTCTTGCCGATGGCCAGCGTGTAATCGAACACCCGGGCCAGCGCCTCGTCGGAGGTCTTCTCGCCCTTGATGATCTCCACCAGCGGCATCTTGTCGACCGGCGAGAAGAAGTGGATACCGATGAAGTCCTCCTGGCGCTTCACACCGGTCGCCAGACCGGTGATCGGCAGCGTCGAGGTGTTGGACCCCAGGACCGCGTTGGGCTCGACGATGTCCTCGATCTCCTGGAACACCTTGTGCTTGAGTTCGGAGTTCTCGAAGACGGCCTCGATCACGAAGTCGACACCCTTGAGGTCGGCCGCATCGGCGGTCGGCGTGATCCGCGCCAGCAGCGCGTCGCTGCGCTCCTTGGTGGTCTTGCCACGCTCGAGCGCCTTGGCCTCGATCTTCTCCGAGTAGTTCTTGCCGCGTTCGGCGGCCTCGAGCGTGACGTCCTTGAGGACGACCTCGAAGCCCGCCTTGGCCGACACGTAGGCGATACCGGCGCCCATCATGCCCGCGCCCAGGACACCGACCTTCTTGATCTCCTGCTTGGCGATGCCGTCGGGACGCGAACCGCCACCGTTGATGGTCTGCAGGTCCAGGAAGAAGGCCTGGATCATGTTCTTCGCGGTCTGGCCGGTGACCAGGCTGACGAAGTAACGGCTCTCGATGCGGGTGGCGGTCTCGAAGTCGACCTGTGCACCCTCGACCGCGGCGGCCAGGATGGCGCGCGGCG
Source organism: Mycolicibacterium smegmatis (assembly GCF_001457595.1). Taxonomy (GTDB): domain Bacteria; phylum Actinomycetota; class Actinomycetes; order Mycobacteriales; family Mycobacteriaceae; genus Mycobacterium; species Mycobacterium smegmatis. The sequence continues at coordinate 5,819,693 of NZ_LN831039.1, forward strand.
CGGGCATCGGCGCACCCTTGAGCTGCTTTTTCAGCAACGCCGGGAACGACGGCAGGATGCTCGCCAGCGCGGGGCTGGACGGCGTGCCGCCGGGCATCTTGTAGCCCTTGGCATCCCACGGCTGGGTGTGGGCTTCCGGATTGGCCTTGATCCACGCCTTGGCGGCCGGGACCAGTTCCTCGACGCTGCCGACGAGCTCGTCGACCAGGCCGACCTCCTTGGCCTTGCCCGGACGGAACCGGGTGCCCTGGCTCAGCACCTCCATGAAGGCCTTCTGGATGCCGAACATGCGCACGGTGCGGGCAACGCCGCCACCGCCGGGCAGCAGGCCCAGGGTGACCTCGGGAAGACCGATCACCACGCCCTTGACGTCGGCCGCGATGCGGTGATGGCAGGCCAGCGCGATCTCCAGGCCACCGCCGAGCGCGGCGCCGTTGATGGCGGCGACGACGGGCTTGCCCAGGGTCTCCAGCTTGCGCAGATCGGCCTTGATGAACTCGACCTCGGCGAAGGACTCGGCGGCGTTCTCCGGGCCGACCTTCATCATGCCCTTGAGGTCACCACCGGCGAAGAAGGTCTTCTTCGCGCTGGCGATGACCACACCGGTGATCGAATCCTTCTCCGCGACAAGGCGTTCCACGGCATTGTGCATGGATTCCTTGTAGTGCTCGTTCATCACGTTGGCCGAGCCGGTCGGGTCGTCCAGCGTCAGCGTGACGATGCCGTCGGCATCCTTGTCCCACTTGATGGTGTTTTCAGCCATGATTTTCAGTCCTTTTCCCGACGCGCGCTCAAACTCGTTCGATGATGGTGGCCACGCCCATGCCGCCGCCCACGCACAGCGTGATCAGCGCGCGCCGGGCGCCGCGGCGCTCCAGCTCGTCGACCATGGTTCCGGTGATCATGGCGCCCGTGGCGCCGAGCGGGTGGCCCATCGCGATGGCGCCACCGTTGACGTTGAGCTTCTCGTCGGGGATGCCCAGGTCCTTCTGGAACTTCAGCACCACCGAGGCGAACGCCTCGTTGAGCTCGAACAGGTCGATGTCGTCGACCGTCAGGCCGGCGCGGTCCAGCACCTTCTTGGTGGCCGGGGTGGGGCCGGTCAGCATGATGACCGGGTCGGCACCGGAGGTCGCGGTGGCGACGATGCGGGCACGCGGGGTCAGGCCCTGCGACTGGCCCGCCTTCTCGCTACCGATGAGCACCAGCGCGGCGCCGTCGACGATGCCCGAGCTGTTGCCGCCGGTGTGGACGTGGTTGATCTTCTCTATCGAGTGGTACTTCTGCAGCGCCACGTCGTCGAAGCCGCCCATCGCGCCGACACCCTCGAATGCGGGCTTGAGCTTGCCCAGGCTCTCGACGGTGGTGCCGGGACGCATGTGCTCGTCGTGATCCAGCACGACCAGGCCGTTCTGGTCCTTCACGGGCACCACGGACTTGGAGAAGTAGCCGCCCGACCAGGCCGCCGCGGCGCGCTCCTGCGAGCGTGCGGCGTAGGCGTCGACGTCCTCGCGGGAGAATCCCTCGATGGTGGCGATCAGGTCGGCGCCGATACCCTGCGGCACGAAACCGATGCGGTAGTTGGTCTCGGGATCACCGGCCCAGGCGCCGCCGTCGGAACCCATCGGCACGCGGCTCATGGACTCCACGCCGCCGGCGAGCACCAGGTCGTCCCAGCCCGAGCGCACCTTCTGCGCGGCGATGTTCACGGCCTCAAGGCCGGACGCGCAGAAGCGGTTGAGCTGCACACCACCGGTGGTTTCCGGCAGGTTCGCGACCAGCGTCGCGGTGCGGGCGATGTCGCCGCCCTGGTCGCCCACGGGCGACACCACGCCGAGCACGAGGTCGCTGATCAGGGTCTCGTCCAGGTTGGGGAAACGGACTCGCAGTTCATCGATCAGGCCGACGACCAGGTTGACGGGCTTGATCTCGTTGAGGGCTCCGCCACGCTGCTTGCCGCGTGGCGTACGAATAGCCTCGTAGATGAAGGCTTCTTCGGACATGTAGATCTCCAGGTCCTGTCAAGGGTTGGTGTGACGGGCATGAACCCGCGTGGAGGTGTTTTGTCCTCTGCGCGCGAGCCTAGCAGCCTCACCCAACCGCTTGGTTGGGACGCCTGGAGATGTGGTGCAGTTCCTACTCGGCGGCGTTACTTGGAAGCGCCCTCCGTGTCGTCGAAGAAGTGCCATTCGCCGCCCTGCTCGACCTCCATCCGCCAGCCCAGCTCGGTGTTGTCGGCCCGTTGGTCGACGAACCAGGCATGCGCGTCATCGGCGCTTTCGATGTCTTTGGTGTCGACGACGTCGCCTTTGGGATTGAGCACGCGATAGGTAGCCATGGCAGTGGTGTTGCCACGGGGCGGCGAGTTCACACCTCGCGCGTAACGCCACGGCGATTTTTCGGCCAGATTTCCGCCGTGGCGTTACGAACGGCGAGGCGCTTGAGCCGTGGCGAGCGACTCGTCAGGCGATCGAGTGTTGGTCAGCGGCAAGACTGTTCGCGACCTGACCGCGCGCCGCTCGTTACGCCACGGCGGAAAATCGGCCGAAATTCCGCCGTGGCGTTACGAGCGAGAGCTCAGGCTGATTCGATCACAGCCGTCACGCGGATTTCGACGCGCATCCCCGGCGCACCGAGTGCCGGCACGCCGATCTGGGTCCAGATCGGGGCGCGGTCCCCCATGCGCTTGCGGAACTGCTCGACCATGACGCGCGTGTGGTCGTCGCCGATGGTGTCCGGCGCGGTCGGCACGTGGTAGGAGTTCACCGACACCACATCGGGCCAGCCCGCGCCTGCCGTGGCGAGCGTGCGCTCCACATTGTCGAAGGCCCGCACGATCTCGTCTTCGAGGTCGGCCGGGAAATTGATGTCGTCATCCCAGCCGCCCTGCCCGGAGATCTCGACCCGGTCGCCGATGCGCAAAGCCTGGCTGTAGTGCAGGTTTTCCCGCAGCCATGGACCGTAGCCGGGTGTGGCGAAGAACTCTGTCAACGGATTGCCTTTCGTCATTACTTCAAGCGTGAAGTGAACACCCTATGCAATGACTTCACGCTTGAAGTTATTCCGGGCGACTGATCCACGCGACTAATCTGCCGGTATGCCCAGCGCCGAGGAACCGCAGTGGCTCAGCCCGGCCGAGAAAGAGGCGTGGACGGGTCTGGTCTCCCTGATCCTGCTGATGCCGGGCCGGCTTGAGGCGCCGCTGCGTGACGTCGACCTGAACCTGTTCGAGTACCTGGCCCTCAGCCACATCTCCGAGGCCCCCGACCGCCGGATCCGGATGAGTGAGCTGGCGTTTCTCGCCAACGGCTCGCTCTCGCGCCTGTCGAACGTGGTCAAACGGTTCGAGCAACGCGGCTGGGTGACCCGCTCCCCCGATCCGACCGACGGCCGGTACACGCTCGCCGAACTCACCGACGCCGGATATCGCCTCGTCATGACGGCGGCACCCATCCATCTGCGTGCCGTGCGCGAGTTCGTCCTCGACCCGCTCACGGCGTCCGAGCAGCAAGCACTCGCCCGCATCGCGGAAAAGCTGCGCATCCGTCCGGCCGATCTGGCCTGACCGCCACCGCCTACCCTTTTTCCATGACCGTCCGCAGACTGCAGCCGTTCGCCGTGACCATCTTCGCCGAGATGTCGGCGCTGGCCACACGCCTGGGCGCGGTCAACCTGGGGCAGGGTTTCCCGGATGAGGACGGCCCGGCCGAGATGCTCAAGGTCGCGCAGAACGCCATCGCCGACGGGGTCAACCAGTACCCGCCCGGCCTCGGGGTGCCCGAACTGCGGCAGGCCATCGCCGCGCAGCGCAAGCGCGTCCACGGCGTTCAGTACGACCCCGACACCGAGGTGCTGGTCACCGTCGGCGCCACCGAGGCGATCGCGGCGTCGGTCATCGGGCTCGTCGAACCCGGCTCCGAGGTGCTGGTGATCGAGCCGTTCTACGACTCGTACTCCCCCGTGATCGCCATGGCGGGCTGCGAGCGCCGCGCGGTGCCGCTCGTCCCGAGCGGGCGCGGGTTCGCGATCGACGTCGATGCGCTGCGCGCCGCCGTGACGCCGCAGACCAAGGCCCTGATCCTCAACTCGCCGCACAATCCGACCGGCGCGGTCGCCTCGGACGCCGAACTGCGCGCGGTCGCGGCCCTGGCCGTCGAGCACGACCTGCTGGTGATCACCGACGAGGTGTACGAGGCCCTGGTCTTCGACAGCCACCGCCACCTGACGCTCGCGAGCTATCCGGGGATGCGCGACCGCACCGTCACGATCTCGAGCGCGGCCAAGATGTTCAACGCGACCGGCTGGAAGATCGGCTGGGCCTGCGGTGCGCCCGAGTTGATCGCCGGGGTGCGTGCGGCCAAGCAGTACCTCACCTACGTGGGCGGGGCGCCGTTCCAGCCCGCGGTCGCGCACGCGTTGAACCACGAGGACGGCTGGGTGGCGGATCTGCGCGACTCGTTCCAGTCCAAGCGGGACCGGCTGGGCTCGGCGCTCGCCGAGATCGGGTTCGAGGTGCACGACAGCCGCGGCACGTACTTCCTGTGCGCCGACCCGCGCCCGCTCGGATACGACGACAGCACCGCGTTCTGCGCCGAACTGCCCACCAGGGCCGGTGTCGCGGCCATCCCCATGTCTGCGTTCTGCGATCCCGACGCACCACACGCCGATGTGTGGAATCACCTGGTGCGCTTCGCGTTCTGCAAGCGTGACGACACCCTCGACGAGGCGATCCGCCGACTTCAGGCGCTGCGGAGGTGCTGAGACGGCCGTGACGCGAGACGATGTCTGGGTGCCCGCTCCCACACACCGCGTCGCCGCCGACGTCCACGCCCGTATCGATGCCCTGTTGACACAGGTCGACGCCGACCTCGCAGCACGGTTCCCCGGCGACCGCGACGCCGTCCAGCCCGTCCATACCGTGTACATCGGTGCGGCCGATGCCGACGAGCACACCCCGCGGCAGTGGGGTGAGGCGGCGCTCGAGCTGCTCGAACGGCATGCCGACCTGCTGACCGAACTGTCCGACGGGGAAGGCGACACCGCGCTGGCGTTGACACGTAAACGCCTCGCCGACGCCCCGATCGCCGATCTGCGGCTCGATTTCGAGGACGGCTACGGCAGACGCTCCGACGACGTCGAGGACGCCGATGCGTTGCGCGCGGGCGAGACGCTGCGCGCACTCGGCCTGCAGAGTTCGGGCGTGCGTATCAAGGGCCTGACCATGGCCGAGCGCACACGCGCCGTGCGGACCCTGGAACTGGTGCTCGACGGCGGGATTCCCGACGGCTTCGTGTTCACGGTGCCCAAACTGCGTGCCGCCGAGCAGGTCACGGCCGCGGTGTGGGTGTGTGAGGCACTCGAATCCGCGCACGGCCTGCCCGAGCGCACGCTTCAGTTCGAACTGCAGATCGAGAGCCCGCAGGCCGTGCTCGGCCCCGACGGCACCGCGACCGTGGCCGCGGCCATCCACCGCGCCGACGGGCGCTGCACCGGATTGCACTACGGCACCTACGATTACAGCGCCGCATGCGGCATCGCACCGCAGCACCAGTCGCTGGACCATCCCATCGCCGACCACGCCAAGGCCGTCATGCAGACCGCGGCCGCGCAGACCGGAGTGTGGGTGGCCGACGGCTCCACCCAGGTGTCCCCGATCGGCACCGACGAGCAGGTGGCCCAGGCCATCCGGCGCCACCACCGCCTGGTCACCCGATCGCTGGAGCGTGGTCTCTACCAGGGTTGGGACATGCATCCGGGCCATCTGGTGACACGCTGGCTCGCGACGTTCGCGTTCTTCCGCGCCGCGATGGCCGCCGCGGCCCCGCGGTTGCAGAATTACCTGGACCGCCGCGGCGGCGCGATCGTCGACGAACCGGCCACGGCCGAGGCGCTGGCCACCGTGGTGCTGCGTGGATTGGACTGTGGCGCATTCGAGGCCGCGGACGTGCTGGCGCTCGCACCGGGCGCCACCGTCGAGGTGTTGCACGACCTGAAGAACCGGATCTAGAGAGCGGAACGTGATGAGTGAAACCCCACCCGATTTCACCTGGCTACCCGATCTGGCCCTGCGGTCGTTGGGCGGCGCGGTGGTGTGGGCCAACGACGAGACGTTCGCGGAGAAGGAGAACCTGATCTCGCCCGGGCCGTCGCAGTACCGGCCCGCGACGTTCGGGCACAAGGGCCAGATCTACGACGGGTGGGAGACCCGCAGGCGGCGTGAGGCCGGGCACGACTCGGCGATCGTGCGCCTCGGTGTGCCCGGTGTGATCCGCGGGATCGTCGTCGACACCGCGTGGTTCAAGGGCAACTACCCGCCCGAGGTGTCGGTCGAAGCGATCGAGGTGGACGGTTATCCCACGGCCGGGCAGCTCGCCGCCGATACGGGGTGGACACCGCTCATCGAACGCTCCCGCGTTCACGGCGACACCCGCAACAACTTCGAGGTGCATTCCGAGGACCGCTGGACGCACGTGCGGCTCAACATCTTTCCCGACGGCGGCGTGGCGCGGCTACGTGTGCACGGCGAAGGCCGCCCCGACAAACGGTTCCTCGGCATCGGGCCGGTGGATCTGGCTGCATTGGAGAACGGTGCGTTGGTGCTCGACTGCTCCAACCGCTTCTACAGCTCACCGCACAACCTCATCTTCCCCGGCCTGGCGCAGGCCATGGGTGACGGTTGGGAGACCGCACGCCGCCGCGACGACGGAAACGACTGGGTGCGAATCCGTTTGGCGGGCCCGGGACGCGTGCGCCTGGCCGAGGTGGACACGTCCTACTTCGTGGGTAACTGCCCGGGTGAGGCCGCGCTGAGCGGGCTGAGCGCCGACGGCCGGTGGGTGGACCTGCTGCCGCGCACCGCGCTGCTGCCCGACACGCGGCACCGGTTCCTCGTCGACGTTGCCGACGTGGTGTCGGAAGTGCGACTGGACATCTACCCCGACGGCGGCCTCGCGCGCCTGCGACTGTACGGAGATCTGGCATGAGCTACCCGAGAGATATGGTCGGCTACGGCCGCACGCCCCCGGATCCGCAGTGGCCCGGCGGTGCGGCGATCGCCGTGCAGTTCGTGCTCAACTACGAAGAGGGCGCGGAGAACTGCGTGCTGGACGGCGACCCGGCCTCGGAGACCTTCCTGTCGGAGATGACGCCGGCCGAGGCGTTCCCCAACCGGCACATGAGCATGGAATCGCTCTACGAGTACGGTTCACGCGCCGGGTTGTGGCGTGTGCTGCGGGTTTTCGAGCAGCGCGGCATACCGCTGACGATCTTCGCGGTGGCCCGCGCCATGCAGCGCAACCCCGAGGCCGTCGCGGCCTTCACCGAACTGGGCCACGAGATCGCGTGCCACGGACTGCGGTGGAAGTCCTATCAGCTGACCGACCGCGACACCGAGCGTGAACACATGGCCGAGGCCGTGCGGATCCTCAAGGAGCTCACGGGTTCGGCCCCGCTGGGCTGGTACACGGGCCGGGATTCGCCGTACACGCGTGAACTGGTGGTCGAGCACGGCGGATTCGTCTACGACTCCGATTCCTACGCCGACGACCTGCCGTACTGGGTGCAGGTCGACGGATCCGATCACCTCGTGGTGCCCTACACGCTGGACACCAACGACATGCGGTTCGCCTCGCCCGCCGGATTCGCCAACGGTGAGGAGTTCTTCGCGCATCTGCGCGACGCGTTCGACGTGCTCTACGCCGAGGGCCTCGCGGGAGCACCCAAGATGCTCTCGGTGGGCCTGCACTGCCGACTGGTGGGGCGGCCCGCGAGAACCGCTGCGCTGCAGCGATTCCTGGACCACGTGCAGTCACACGACAAGGTGTGGCTGGCGCGGCGCATCGAGATCGCCGAGCACTGGCGCACCGTGCACCCGGCCTAGGTTCGCCGAGCGTGCGGTTTCATCCGCACGCGGCGGCGCGTCGCGGATGAAACCGCACGCTCGGCGAAAGGGGGCTAGAGGTACTGCTTGGGCGGAGGTGGCGCGTACTCGCCGCGCTTACCGGTGGTGAGGCCCATGGTCACCAGGGACTGGACGGTGAGCGTCGCCGCAGTCACGCCGTCGACCACGGGCACGCCGACTTCGGCCGAGATCGCACGGCACATCTCGGCCATGCCCGCGCACCCCAGCACGATCGCGTCGGACCCGTCGCGTTCGACGGCATCACGGCACGCCTCGGTGACCACCTTCTGCGCGGTGGGGTCGGTCTCCAGGTCCAGCACCGGGATCTCGCACGCATGGATGCCAAGGCAGAACCTCTGCATGCCATACCGTTCGGCGAGTTCTGCGGCGCGCCCTGTGGTGCGAACGAGTGTCGTCACCACCGAGAACCCGCGGCCAAGATGGCTCGCGGTGTGCATGGCGGCCTCGGCGATCCCGATCACCGGACCGGTGGCGACCTCACGCGCGGCGTCCAGTCCGGGATCCCCGAAGCACGCGATCACGTAGCCGTCGGCCCCGGCCTGCTCACCGCGCGCGATGGCGTCGAGCAGGCCGGGAACGCTCATCGCCTCGTCGTAGTGGCTCTCGATGGACGGCGGCCCCGATCGTGAGGTGACGGCGGTGATCTCGGTGCCGGGACCGGCCACTGCGTTGGCGCAGCGGCCGATCCCCTCGGTCATCGATGCGGTGGTGTTCGGGTTGACCACCCAGATGCGGATCACGAGACGGACGCGGCGACCAGGGTGTCGCGCTTGGCCAGCACGTAGTACAGGCCGAACGCGATACCGCAGCCGATGAACCAGCTGTACTGGGCGGCCGTGTGCATGCCGGCCACGGACCCGCCGAGCAGCACCGGGATCACCGCCAGGACCGCACCCACCACGGTCGCGATCACGGCAACCTTGTTGTAGCCCTTGGTGTACCAGTACTTGCCCGACTCGTCGAGGGTGAACATGTCGTCCACGATCACCTTCTGCTTGCGCACCAGGTAGAAGTCGGCGATCAGCACACCGAACAGCGGGCCGATGAACGCGCCGAGGGTCTCCAGCGTGTAGTGGATGACCTCGGGGTTGTTGTAGAGGTTCCACGGCGTGATCAGCACCGAACCGACCGCGGCGATCATGCCGCCTGCACGCCAACTGATGCGCTGCGGGCTGACGTTGGAGAAGTCGAACGCCGGCGAGATGAAGTTCGCGACGATGTTGATACCGATCGTGGCGATCGCGAACGTCAACGCGCCCAGTACGATCGCGAACGTGCTGTCGATGCGGGCCACGGTCTCGACGGGATCGGTGATGAGCTCGCCGAACACCGGAAGCGTCAGCGACGCCGTGACCACCACGAGCACCGAGAACACCAGGAAGTTGACCGGCAGGCCAAGGAAGTTGCCCTTCTTGACCGCGGCGAATGTCCTGCCGTAGCGCGAGAAGTCACCGAAGTTGAGCATCGGCCCCGAGAAGTACGACACCACCAGCGCGATCGCGCCGAGCATCACCGGCACCGACGACCAGCCAGTGTAGGTGACCTCACCGAGGCTCAGATCGATTGCGCCCCAACCGGCCTGAAAGATCAGGTAACCGCACAGCAGGAACATCACCACGTACACCGCGGGCCCGCAGAAGTCGATGAACTTGCGGATCGATTCCATGCCGCGCCAGAACACACATGCCTGCAGCACCCACAGCAACAGGAAGCTGCCCCAGCCCAGCAGCGACAGCCCCGCGAAACCGTAGTCGTCGACCACTGCGTACGGCGCCAGGGCCGGGAACAGCTTGACCAGCACGATGTCGAGGGCCGCCGAGGCCAGGAACGTCTGGATGCCGTACCAGGCGACGGCGATCAGACCGCGGATGATGGCCGGGATGTTGGCGCCCAGCACACCGAACACGGTGCGGCAGATCACCGGATACGGCACACCGGTCTGCTGGCTGGGTTTGGCGACCAGGTTGCAGAACACGTTGACGATCGAGATGCCGATCAGCAGCGCCACCAGCACCTGCCAGCTGGCCAGGCCCAGCGCGAACAGGCTGCCCGCCGTGACGTAGCCGCCGACACTGTGCACGTCGGACATCCAGAAGGCGAAGATGTTGTAGGAGCCCCACTTCTGCTGGCGCAGCGGGGCGAGGTCTTCGTTGGTCAGTCTCGGGTCGTAGCCCGGTTTGATGGCGCCGCTGCCGATGGGGTGACCGGCCGCTTCGACGAGATCGCCGGCCGCGACGGGGAAGCTCCCGTCGGGGCCGGCCGGTCCGCCGCCTGCGTTGGGTACTGCGGTTTCTGTCATGGCCCGACGCTAGGAACGATGTGTTTCGCCCACATTTCGTCCGAGCTATGCATCAATTTCGCAAAAGATATATTTCAGGCCAGCAGTCCGGTGCCTGTGGGCAGCACCGCGATGACCGCGTTGAGCCTGGCCGCATGGGCCTCGGAGGCCGCGACCAGGCGTTCGGCGTCGCGCATCAGGAACGCATCGAGCATCTCGCGGTGATCGGCGTGCAACTGAACGCGCTCGTCGGCGCGCACGTGCACCATCGACTGCACGGGTTCGGTGACGTTCCACGCCGCTTCCAGCATGTGCAGCAACCGGTGCATGCGCGACGGCCGGGTGAGCGCGGCGTGGAACTGGCGACTCTCGCGGTGGTAGGTCGCCGCGTCGTCGTCGGCGATCGCCTGTTCGAGCACCGCGTTGGCCGCGATCGCGGCGTCCCGGTCGGCTTCTGTCGCGTTGGCCACCGCGGCCATCAGTGACGCAGACTCCAAAGTCTCGCGCACGATGTACATTTCGCGCAGTTCCTGCGCGGTCAGCAGCGCGACCGTGTAGCCCGCGTTGCGCCGGTGGGCCACCAGGCCTTCCCCGATGAGCGTTTTGAGCGCCTCACGCACCGGGATCTGGCTGACCCCGAACACCTCGGCCACCTCGGCGAGCGGGATCGGGGTACCCGGCGGCACACCGCCGTCGAGGATGGCGCGGCGCAGTTCGTCGAGCACGGCCTGCTGCGACGGCGCCACCGCCACCAACTGCTGCAGCAGTGCCGAACGCCGATGAGGCCGCATGTCCGGCCATGTTAAGTCACCGCACACGCGTGCGCGCGCCGAGAATCACAGCGACGCGGCGACGGCCCAGAGCTCCTCCAGATCGTTCTGCTCGACCTGCAGGGGGCTGAGCACCACATCGGTGGCCCCGGCGTCGAGGTAGCTCTGCAACTTCTCACGCACCTGATCGGGCGAGCCCAGCGCCGCGAGCTCGGTGAGATCGCTGATCCCTTCGCGGGCGATGACCTTCTGGTACGACGGGATGGTCGCATAGAACGCGAGTTGTTCGGCGGCGGTCCGGCGGGCGGTCTCGGCGTCGTCGGACAGCACGACCGGCACCATCGCGGTGACGCGTGGTTGCGGGCGGCCCGCGGCCTCGGCGGCGTCATTGATGGTGGGCACGATGAACTCACTGAGCGTGCGTGGACCCGCCAGGTACGGCAGGGTTCCGTCGGCATACTCTCCGGTGATGCGTAAGGCCTTGGGCCCCATGGCCGCAACGTAAATCGGGATCGGCGTGCCGCCGGCCACCTGGACGGGCCACTGCAATTCGATGGAGTACTCGGCACCGCGGAAGTTGGCGTCGCCCCTTTCGAATGCCCCGCGCAGCACCTGGAGGTACTCGTGCAGTCGGTTGACGGTGTTGGTCCGGTCGATGCCGAACGCGTAGTGCTCGATCACCCGCGCGCCCAGGCCGAGCCCCAGCGTGAAGTTTCCGTGCGCGGCGGCCTGCGCGGTCTGGGCGGCCGCGGAGATCACCAGCGGGTGGCGCGGGTTGATCGGCACCACAGCGGTCCCGACGCCCAATCCCGGTACCGCGGCGCCGATCAGACCGGCCGCGGCGATCGCGTCGATGTCGGCCTGCTGGGCCAGCCAGATCTGCTTGACCCCGATGTCGTGGGCGCGGCGCGCGTCGGCTATCAGACCGTCGATGGCGTTGGCGGCGGAAGGGTTGATTCTGAGCATCACTCCGGTCGGCATGATCACACTCAACCGAGTGCCCCCTGGCACTATTCCGCCGGACGCCTAACGGCAGATCATCACCGGAACGGGGCTGTGGTGCAGTAGGTTCAGGCTCGTCGAGCCCAGCAGCACCCCGGCCAGCGCGTTGCGGCCACGGGTACCGACCACCAGCAGCTGGGCGTCGCCCGCGTGCTTCATGAGCGCCTTGGCGGGCGAGGCGACCTCGACGTAGCACTTCGCCTCGACGTTCGGATGCGCGCTCGCGGCCTTGTCGACCGTCTCGGTGAGCGCGACGAGCTCGGCGGCCTCGACACCTTCCCAGTCGATGACGAACGGAACGGTCACGCCGGTTTCGGCGGGCACGTGCAGCGACATCGACCGCACCGCGCGCAGCGGCGCGCCGAGCTTGTCGGCCAACTCCAGCGCCGCGGCCAGCGCGTGCTCGGCGGCCGGGCTGTCGTCGATCCCGACGACGATCGGGCCGTCACCGGGCTCGAGGTGCTCACCGCGGTACGCCACCACGGGGCACTCGGCATGCCGGGCCACCGACAGCGAGGTCGACCCGACCAGCAACGCCGCTGTCGGTGTCACGGCCTTGCCGCCGAGGACCACCAGACGGGCCTGCTTGCCTGCCTCGATCAGCGCCTGGTCGGCCGGTTCGTTGAGCGACGACGTGGTGATGGCCAGCCCGGGCCGCTCGGCGGCGACCGAATCCACCGCGGCCTTGAGGAAGATCTCGGCGCAGTCCTGCTGATAGGTCATCATCGCCGCGACCATCGCGCCCGCACTCTCGGTGAGGTTGCGGCCGAGTGTGGGCAGGGCGTGCAGGATGTGCAGCGGCGCGCCGAGCTTCTCGGCCAGCGCACCGGCCCACCGCGCGGCGTTCACCGCGCTGTCGCTGCCGTCGATGCCGACCACGACCGGAGCTGTCGAAGTGCTCATACCTCGATCCTGCTGATCGACGTCTCTGCAGACAATGGCCGAAAGTCCCTAATCGGGACGCGGCCGAAAGTCCCTAATCCCAGCCGATGTCCTCGATGCTCGTCGAGCCCTGCGGCGGTTTGCCGGGCGTGGGCGCCGGGGTGCGCGAGAACCGCGGCGCGGGGGCGGCCTGGGCCACGCCGTCGACGTCGATCAGCGTCGAGCGTTCCCGCAGGTGGGCGTTCTCGGCGGCCTCGCCCCACGTGAGCACGGGCGTCACGCACGCGTCGGTGCCCGCGAAGATCTCCGTCCACTCGGCGCGGGTCTTCGTCTTGAACCGTTCGGTGAAGATCTTGCGCATCTCGTCGTAGCGCCCGATCTCGAACTGGCCCGGAATCTCGTCGGCCGCGAGTCCCAGGCCCGCGACCAGCTGCGCGAAGAACTGCGGTTCGATCGAACCGACCGCCATGTAACCGCCGTCGGCGGTCTCGTAGCACCGGTAGAACGGGGCGCCGCCGTCGAGCAGGAACGACTCCCGCTCGTCGCGCAACGACCCGGTGGCCCGCATGGTCCACATCATCTGCGCGAGCATGCTCACGCCGTCGACCATCGCGGCGTCGATCACCTGCCCCTTGCCGGACCGCTCACGCTCGTACAGGGCCGAGACGATGCCGACGAGCACCAGCATCGACCCGCCGCCGAAATCGGCGACCAGGTTCATGGGCGCGACGGGCGGCCGGTCGCGGTAGCCGATGGCCGACAACGCGCCCGTCTGCGACAGGTAGTTGATGTCGTGGCCCGCGGTCTGCGCGAGCGGGCCGTCCTGACCCCACCCGGTGATGCGCGCGAAGATCAGCCGCGGGTTGACCGCCTCGCACTCCTTCGGGCCGATACCGAGGCGCTCACACGTGCCGGGGCGGAAGCAGTCCAGCAGCACGTCGGCCTTGGCCACCAGGTCGAGCAGCTTGGCGGGCTCGGCCTTGACGTCGAGGTCGACGATGCGCTTTCCACGGTGCAGCAGGTCCACGTTCTCGGCGGGCAGGGTCAGCCCACCCGGGCGGCGGACCCGGACCACGTCGGCGCCGAGATCGGACAGCATCATCGCGGCGTGCGGCCCGGGGCCGATTCCTCCGAGTTCGACAACCCTCACGCCAGACAGGGGGCCGGTCTTCGTCATGCGAGGCAGACTAGCGGCATGACCGATGACGGCTACACAGTCGGTGACTACCTCCTGGACCGGCTCGCCGAACTCGGCGTGACCGAGGTCTTCGGCGTCCCCGGCGACTATCAGCTGGAGTTCCTCGACCACGTCGTGGCGCACCCGCGCATCACGTGGGTCGGCGGCGCGAACGAACTCAACGCGGGCTACGCGGCCGACGGCTACGGCCGGCTGCGGGGCATGGCGGCGTTGGTCACCACGTTCGGCGTCGGTGAGCTCTCGGCGGCCAACGCCATCGCAGGCAGCTACGCCGAGCACGTCCCGGTGGTGCACATCGTCGGCGCGCCGTCGAAGGATTCGCAGGCCGCGCGGCGCATCGTGCACCACACGCTGGGTGACGGCGATTTCGAGCACTTCCTGCGCATGAGCCGCGAGATCACCTGCGCGCAGGCCAATCTGGTGCCCGCCACGGCGACCCGCGAGATCGACCGCGTGCTCTCGGAGGTGCACGAGCAGAAGCGGCCCGGCTATCTGCTGATCGCGACCGACGTCGCCCGCTTCCCCACCGAACCACCGACCGCCCCGCTGCCGCGCCACAGCGGGGGCACCAGCCCACGGGCGCTGTCGCTGTTCACCGAGGCCGCAACGCAACTCATCGGCGAGCACCGGTTGACCGTGCTGGCCGATTTCCTGGTGCACCGCATGGGATGCGTCGAGGCGCTCAACAAGCTGCTGACCGCCGACACCGTGCCGCACGCCACGCTGATGTGGGGCAAGAGCCTGGTCGACGAGAGTTCGCCGAACTTCCTGGGCATCTACGCCGGTGCGGCCAGTGAGGGCTCGGTGCGCGAGGTGATCGAGGACGCGCCTGTGCTGGTGACCGCAGGTGTGCTGTTCACCGACATGGTCAGCGGGTTCTTCAGCCAGCGCATCGACCCGGCACGCACGATCGACATCGGGGTCAACCAGAGCGTCGTCGCCGGGCAGGTGTTCGCGCCGCTGGACATGGCTGCCGCGCTCGACGCGCTCGCGTCGATCCTCGCCGAACGCGGCATCGAGTCGCCCGCACTGCCGCCGGCCCCCGCACCGCAGCGGCCCGCAGCGCCGCCGCGTGACGCGGTGCTTACACAGGAAGCGTTGTGGGACAGGCTCGCCGAGGCGTTGACGCCGGGCAACGTGGTGCTCGCCGACCAGGGCACGTCTTTCTACGGCCTGGCCGGGCACCGGCTGGCGTCGGGCGTGACATTCATCGGTCAGCCGTTGTGGGCGTCGATCGGCTACACACTGCCCGCCGCGCTCGGCGCGGGCCTGGCCGACCGCGACCGGCGCACGGTGCTGCTGATCGGCGACGGCGCAGCGCAGTTGACGGTGCAGGAACTCGGCGCGTTCGGCCGCGAGGGGCTCACGCCCGTGGTGGTGGTCGTCAACAACAACGGCTACACCGTGGAGCGCGCGATCCACGGTGTCACGGCCCGCTACAACGACATCACGGCGTGGCAGTGGACCGAGTTGCCGGCCGCACTCGGTGTGCCCGATGCGCTGACGTTCCGCTGCGCCACCTACGGCGAACTCGACGACGCACTGACCGTCGCCGCCGAGACGCAGGACCGCATGGTGTTCGTCGAGGTGATGCTTGAGCGCATGGACATTCCGCCGCTGCTGGGCGAGCTGGCACAGTCGGCCTCGGCCGCCAACGCCAAATAGCGCGTGAGGTTCAGCCCTTCTTGACCTTGAGCACCTGTTTGCGCAGGCCGTCGGTCGCGGTCTCGACCCCGCCCTTCATGGTGCGCTTGACGATGAACCCGGGCAGCGGCACCGACAGGTCGATCGAGATGTCGAAACGCACCTTGGTCTTGTCGCCCTGCGGCGTCAGGGTGTAGCTGGCGTCCTGCGCCTTGAGCTGGCCGGCGCTCATCAGCGTCCAACTCACCTTGTTCTCCGACCACGTGTACTCGATGACCTGGTCGTCGGTGAGCCCCGCGGCCTTGACCGTCATCTTGGCCCGGCGCGGCCTGCCGTCGTCGTAGCGTTCGGTGATCTCGGCGTGGGTGTACTGCGGTGACCAACTCGGCGTCGACTCGACGTCCGCGATGACGTCGAGGATCTCCTCGGGTGACGCCTCGATCAGCACTTCTCGGGAATCGCTGGTTGCCATGCCGCGCACCTTATCGGGCTACTCTCGACGTCATGTCCAGAACCGTCGATCCGAGCGTCCCACCCGCCGGGACCGGATGCGCGGAATGTGATGCGGCAGGAGGTTGGTGGGTGCACCTGCGGCGGTGCGCCAAATGCGGGCACATCGGCTGCTGCGACGACTCGCTGGGCCGGCATGCCGCGGCGCACTGGCGCGAGACCAAGCACCCCGTGATCCGGTCGTTCGAGCCCGGCGAGGACTGGTTCTGGAACTATGCCGAGAACGCGTACATCGACGGTCCGGAGTTGGCGCCGCCGCAACACCATCCCGCGGATCAACCGGTGCCCGGTCCGCGCGGGCGCGTGCCCACCGACTGGGCCGACCGATTGCGGGCGCGTTAGAGATCGGCGAGCGCGGGCGGTCGACATGGCCTTTCGGCCCCGGACGGGTTGGGCGCATCAGCAGGTCGGCATACCCGTCGGCCGCCTTCCTGGCGACCAGCTGGGAACTCGCTGAAAACGCTCCTCACCCATCGGGCGCAACCTGCCGATTTTCCGATGTGCACCAGCTCACGGTCACAGGAATGAATATCTGCGAGGTACAGCGGCTTTTTCCTCGTATGACCAGCGATGTTCACGACGCCACAGACGGCGTCACCGAAACCGCACTCGACGACGAGCAGTCGACCCGCCGCATCGCCGAGCTGTACGCCACCGATCCCGAGTTCGCCGCCGCCGCACCGTTGCCCGCCGTGGTCGACGCGGCGCACAAACCCGGGCTGCGGCTGGCAGAGATCCTGCAGACCCTGTTCACCGGCTACGGTGACCGCCCGGCGCTGGGATACCGCGCCCGTGAACTGGCCACCGACGAGGGCGGGCGCACCGTGACGCGTCTGCTGCCGCGGTTCGACACCCTCACCTACGCCCAGGTTTGGTCGCGCGTGCAAGCGGTCGCCGCGGCCCTGCGCCACAACTTCGCGCAGCCGATCTACCCCGGCGACGCCGTCGCGACGATCGGTTTCGCGAGTCCCGATTACCTGACGTTGGATCTCGTATGCGCCTACCTGGGCCTCGTGAGTGTTCCGCTGCAGCACAACGCACCGGTCAGCCGGCTCGCCCCGATCCTGGCCGAGGTCGAACCGCGCATCCTCACCGTGAGCGCCGAATACCTCGACCTCGCAGTCGAATCCGTGCGGGACGTCAACTCGGTGTCGCAGCTCGTGGTGTTCGACCATCACCCCGAGGTCGACGACCACCGCGACGCACTGGCCCGCGCGCGTGAACAACTCGCCGGCAAGGGCATCGCCGTCACCACCCTGGACGCGATCGCCGACGAGGGCGCCGGGCTGCCGGCCGAACCGATCTACACCGCCGACCATGATCAGCGCCTCGCGATGATCCTGTACACCTCGGGTTCCACCGGCGCACCCAAGGGTGCGATGTACACCGAGGCGATGTTGGCGCGGCTGTGGACCATGTCGTTCATCACGGGTGACCCCACGCCGGTCATCAACGTCAACTTCATGCCGCTCAACCACCTGGGCGGGCGCATCCCCATCTCCACCGCCGTGCAGAACGGTGGAACCAGTTACTTCGTACCGGAATCCGACATGTCCACGCTGTTCGAGGATCTCGCGCTGGTGCGCCCGACCGAACTCGGCCTGGTTCCGCGCGTCGCCGACATGCTCTACCAGCACCACCTCGCCACCGTCGACCGCCTGGTCACGCAGGGCGCCGACGAACTGACCGCCGAGAAGCAGGCCGGTGCCGAACTGCGTGAGCAGGTGCTCGGCGGACGCGTGATCACCGGATTCGTCAGCACCGCACCGCTGGCCGCGGAGATGAGGGCGTTCCTCGACATCACCCTGGGCGCACACATCGTCGACGGCTACGGGCTCACCGAGACCGGCGCCGTGACACGCGACGGTGTGATCGTGCGGCCACCGGTGATCGACTACAAGCTGATCGACGTTCCCGAACTCGGCTACTTCAGCACCGACAAGCCCTACCCGCGTGGCGAACTGCTGGTCAGGTCGCAAACGCTGACTCCCGGCTACTACAAGCGCCCCGAGGTCACCGCGAGCGTCTTCGACCGGGACGGCTACTACCACACCGGCGACGTCATGGCCGAGACCGCACCCGACCACCTGGTGTACGTGGACCGTCGCAACAACGTCCTCAAACTCGCGCAGGGCGAGTTCGTGGCGGTCGCCAACCTGGAGGCGGTGTTCTCCGGCGCGGCGCTGGTGCGCCAGATCTTCGTGTACGGCAACAGCGAGCGCAGTTTCCTTCTGGCCGTGGTGGTCCCGACGCCGGAGGCGCTCGAGCAGTACGATCCGGCCGCGCTCAAGGCCGCGCTGGCCGACTCGCTGCAGCGCACCGCACGCGACGCCGAACTGCAATCCTACGAGGTGCCGGCCGATTTCATCGTCGAGACCGAGCCGTTCAGCGCCGCCAACGGGCTGCTGTCGGGTGTCGGAAAACTGCTGCGGCCCAACCTCAAAGACCGCTACGGGCAGCGCCTGGAGCAGATGTACGCCGATATCGCGGCCACGCAGGCCAACCAGTTGCGCGAACTGCGGCGCGCGGCCGCCACACAACCGGTGATCGACACCCTCACCCAGGCCGCTGCCACGATCCTCGGCACCGGGAGCGAGGTGGCATCCGACGCCCACTTCACCGACCTGGGCGGGGATTCCCTGTCGGCGCTGACACTTTCGAACCTGCTGAGCGATTTCTTCGGTTTCGAAGTTCCCGTCGGCACCATCGTGAACCCGGCCACCAACCTCGCCCAACTCGCCCAGCACATCGAGGCGCAGCGCACCGCGGGTGACCGCAGGCCGAGTTTCACCACCGTGCACGGCGCGGACGCCACCGAGATCCGGGCGAGTGAGCTGACCCTGGACAAGTTCATCGACGCCGAAACGCTCCAGGCCGCACCGGGTCTGCCCAAGGTCACCACCGAGCCACGGACGGTGTTGCTCTCGGGCGCCAACGGCTGGCTGGGCCGGTTCCTCACGTTGCAGTGGCTGGAACGCCTGGCACCTGTCGGCGGCACCCTCATCACGATCGTGCGGGGCCGCGACGACGCCGCGGCCCGCGCACGGCTGACCCAGGCCTACGACACCGATCCCGAGTTGTCCCGCCGCTTCGCCGAGCTGGCCGACCGCCACCTGCGGGTGGTCGCCGGTGACATCGGCGACCCGAATCTGGGCCTCACACCCGAGATCTGGCACCGGCTCGCCGCCGAGGTCGACCTGGTGGTGCATCCGGCAGCGCTGGTCAACCACGTGCTCCCCTACCGGCAGCTGTTCGGCCCCAACGTCGTGGGCACGGCCGAGGTGATCAAGCTGGCCCTCACCGAACGGATCAAGCCCGTCACGTACCTGTCCACCGTGTCGGTGGCCATGGGGATCCCCGACTTCGAGGAGGACGGCGACATCCGGACCGTGAGCCCGGTGCGCCCGCTCGACGGCGGATACGCCAACGGCTACGGCAACAGCAAGTGGGCCGGCGAGGTGCTGCTGCGGGAGGCCCACGATCTGTGCGGGCTGCCCGTGGCGACGTTCCGCTCGGACATGATCCTGGCGCATCCGCGCTACCGCGGTCAGGTCAACGTGCCAGACATGTTCACGCGACTCCTGTTGAGCCTCTTGATCACCGGCGTCGCGCCGCGGTCGTTCTACATCGGAGACGGTGAGCGCCCGCGGGCGCACTACCCCGGCCTGACGGTCGATTTCGTGGCCGAGGCGGTCACGACGCTCGGCGCGCAGCAGCGCGAGGGATACGTGTCCTACGACGTGATGAACCCGCACGACGACGGGATCTCCCTGGATGTGTTCGTGGACTGGCTGATCCGGGCGGGCCATCCGATCGACCGGGTCGACGACTACGACGACTGGGTGCGTCGGTTCGAGACCGCGTTGACCGCGCTTCCCGAGAAGCGCCGCGCACAGACCGTACTGCCGCTGCTGCACGCGTTCCGCGCTCCGCAGGCACCGTTGCGCGGCGCACCCGAACCCACGGAGGTGTTCCACGCCGCGGTGCGCACCGCGAAGGTGGGCCCGGGAGACATCCCGCACCTCGACGAGGCGCTGATCGACAAGTACATACGCGATCTGCGTGAGTTCGGTCTGATCTGACCTGCCGGTCTAGCTGTACATCTAGCGCCGCACCGTCGGGCTGTGCCCGACGTTGGCGCGCGGCGGCGTCGCGCCCGATCTCGACGGGTTGCTCTGCCGCATGCTGATGCAGACGCCCAGGCTGCCGCCGACGCACGGGATCCCGTTCATCGTCGGCACTGGTCCCCCGGAGTAGTTGCCGGTCGGGTCGAGCGCCGCGGGATCGGCTGCGGCGGCCGGGGCGAGCACGACCGCGAGTGCGGTCGCCGCCGCGCAGCACCCGGCCATCGCCCGGAACCGTCGTCCCGTCATGGCTGACACGCTAGTCCGTCGGATCATCCGATGGGGGTCAACGGACTGAGCACGTCACGGACGAACTGCGAGATGTTCACCGTCGGGTTGCTGTCCGGGAAGCTGACCGTGGCCAGGATGTTTCCGCCCGCGTCGGCGAAGTTCTGATCGGCGCGGCCCTGGTGCGACGACGACGTGACCAGGATGATGCCCGTCGTGCCGGCCTTCTTGGCCAGCGGCACCGAGAACTGCGCGTTCTGCACGGTGCTGTTGGCGCGGTCCTCGACGATGATCCGGTTGGCCGGAAAACCAAGCATGAGAAGCAGATTGCGCATCGCCGCGGCCTCGGTCACGCCACGCTGCGGGTTCCCGCCCGTCACGATGACCGGCGACTGCGGGAACGCCTGCGCGATCACCAGTCCGGTCAGGGTGCGGTGGTACAGGATCTGCCGCATGGTGCCGTCGGGCTTGAGGCCGTAGCCCAGGATCACGATCGCGGGTTTGGTGAAATCCTTGGCCGCCACGGGCGGCGCCGCCGAGGCAACAGGGGTCTGCTGCACCAACGCGCCGCATATCAGCGCCATCGCGATCGCCACCGTCCCGATCAGGCGCCGTATGCCGGTCTCGTCCCTGGTGATGGCATCCCCTCGTCCCATCTCACCCCCGAAAAG
Organism: Mycolicibacterium smegmatis; assembly: GCF_001457595.1. Lineage (GTDB taxonomy): Bacteria > Actinomycetota > Actinomycetes > Mycobacteriales > Mycobacteriaceae > Mycobacterium > Mycobacterium smegmatis. The sequence goes on from NZ_LN831039.1 coordinate 5,840,921, forward strand.
TTGCGACACGCGTGAATATCGTGGCATCTGAGGGAGATGTTACAGATAGGATCCCTGAGGCTCATCGTGTGCATGTGGCAGTACACGGGTAGGGCTGCCCTCCTCGATGTGCTCGGCCACCCAGGCGTCGACCTCGGTCCACACATCCCGCAGCCACGGGCCGAGATCCTCACGCGGCGGCAGTTCCTCGGTGGGTATCAGCGACACATGCACCACCAGTCTTCGGTGCACGGGTAGCCGCCACCACGGCCGTGCCCGCCCGTCCGCGGAGAAACCGCTGTGGGTCAGCACCAGCACACTGGCGTGCGGCGCGCCGGCCATCGCCGCCGCCGCACCGCCGGTTCGTGGCGGCAACGTGTACGACTGTCGCCAGGCGCGCCGCGCCTCACGCAACCGTCCCGACGACCGCAGCCGGCTGATCGCCTCATGCCAACGCGCCCAGCTGAAGTTGCCGCCCTCGGGGAACAGCAACAGCGCGTCGCCGCCGGCGAGCGAGGCGGCCAGTTCACGGACCTGCGCACGTGCCCGCTTTCCGCCCCGGCTCAGGAAGCACAGGCAGCCCAGGTCTCCGGCGAGGTCCAGCACAGGTTCGCACCGCAATAGGCCCTTGAGCACGATGCGTGTGCGCAACCGGTAGTGAAACGTCAGCAGCCAGGCGATCAGCAGGCTGTCTCCCGGCCCGCAGTGCCGCGAGAACACGATCACCGGTTCGTCACGGGGAACCTCGCCCGGCTCGACCGATCCGGTGTCCAGCAGTACCTCCACGTCGAGGATGCGGCGGGCGATCGTGTAGATCTTCCCGACGAGATCGCGGGTGAAGCGGTCGCCGTCCTGACCGCCGCCCAGCAGCTTCGCGAGGGCATACAGTTCCATCGCCGCGTAGGCGACCACGGCCGCCACGGTCCGGCTGGGCCTGCTCGACCGCAACACCAGGTCGGCCACGACGGCCAGCGCCATCGCTGGCACCGAGTACAGCAGCACACCCAGCATCAGCACGGTGACCAGAGGCACCGTGACCGCGCGCCGCAGCAGCCTCATGGCAGGGCCTTCAGGTATTCGCGGGTCGCGTCGTACGCCACCTCGGCGCGTCGCCCGATCCGGCGGCTGTCGCGGTAGCGCAGATTCGACCACGTCGCCGCGGCACGTTGGGGCTGACCCGACGGCAGGACGTGGACGGCCACGTCGGAACGCACGCGTTCCAGATCTCCGTGGAACCGGTGCCGACGGGCGATCTCGAACGCCGCGAAACCGACCTCCCACAGAAAGCGCGGCACCCTGAGTTCCTCTTCGAGACGCCCGACGTGGAGCACCCAGATCGTGTCCGCGCCTCGCGACACCGCCCGGTCCAGCGGGATGCTGTTGACCAGCCCGCCGTCGAAGAAGTGCTCATCGCCTATGCGCACGGGTGGCAGCACACCCGGCAGCGCGCACGACGCGAGAACGGGCTCGACGAGATCGCCACTGTCGAACCAGTGTTCGCGGGCACGCTCGATGCTGGCCGCGACACACTCGAACGGAACCGCGAGTTCCTCGAACGTGTGCACCGGCAACCGTTCCCGCAGCAGCCGGCGAAGTTCCGAATTGTCGTGCAGCGACGTGGGTCTGCGCAGCACCTCGGCGGCCCGGCGGATGAGGGATCCGCCGAACACGCCCTCGCCACCCAACGCATCCCAGAACTTCACCAGTGCGCGCGCCCCTTCCGGGGTGGGGTCCGCCGCGAGCGCCGCGCCGTTGATGGCGCCCACCGATGTCCCGCACACCAGATCGGGACGAACCCCGCTCTCGAGCAGCGCGAGCGCCATCCCGGCCTCGGCCGCGCCCAGCACGCCGCCGCCTCCCAGTACGAATGCCACGCGGGACATCGGCGCCGTCAACCGTGTTCGCGCGGCAGCAGCGGACCCAGCGGCCCCAGGTCGATGTTGAGGTCCTCTGGTCGCAGCCCGAAATACTCGCGCAGCTCCTCCATGGCCTCCTCGAGCCGCATGAGTCCGACCCCCAATCGTTCGACGGTGTCGTCGGACAGGTCACCGACGTCCACGCGACGTAGCGCCTGACGTTCCATCAACTGTCGCAGCAGTTCGACGATCGTGAGCACCAAACGGCCCAGGTCCCGCCCGACGTCCTCGGGATCCATCTCGATACGGCCGCTCTTCTTCTCCATCAGCGTGGCTCTGTCACGGGTTCCATCAGGGTGCCCACCGAACTGATCAGCGCCCGCAGCGAGATGTGCACCAGGTCGACGTCGGCGAGGCTGATCGTCAGATCACCCGCGATCACCACGCCGCCTGCCAGCAGACGGTCGAGCAGGTCGACCAGCGCGACGTCATCGGTCCTCGGCGCGTGGATGCTCTCGACCGTCATGGCTGCCCCAGGCTCGTGAACGAGTAGGGCGCCCACGGGCCCGTGATCTCCAGACGCAGGTGGTCGCCGTTCGCCGCGTCGACCCGCTGCGCCAGCCGTACGGCGCCGTCGTCGTCCACGAGATAGGCGGCGTTGAGCACCATTTCGTCGCTGCGACCGGTGAGCCGGGGATCCTGTGGTGGATACAGCCGGTGGTCGGCGGCGAGCCCGGCCAACTCGTGGTGGAGTTCGTCGGCCGCCTCGGCCACGTGCTCACGACGTTGTGCGACGCGGGCACGTTCGGTCCGGCGACGCATCAGGTACGACGTACCGGGCCTGTCCGACGGGGTGTCCGGTGAATCCGTCTCCGCGGCCTCGGGAGCGGGAGCGGGAGCGGCGTAGCCTTTGACTCCCCACTCCGTGCGACCGCGGATCCGGTCGAGCGTCTCGGCCAGTTCGTCACGACGTTCACGGAGGAGTTCGTGCACACCTGAGTCTGAGTGGTAGACCGTCGCCATCCGCACCGGCGCGATCGAATGTGCCTGTGCGGCACGGTCGACCACCTCGTGGTGCGCGCGGGCCAGCTTCTCGAGCCAGCCCAGGTCCTCCAGGTGGGCCCGGATGGCCTGTTCGCTGAACCGCTCGCGGTCCACGGACGCGACGATCGCGGCCAGCGGTCCCTCGACGACGGTACGCACCTGTGCGTCATCGACCCCGACCATGCCGCCGACCATGTCGGCGTCGGTGCGTTCAGACTCCCCGACGTCCAGGTTCGGTGTCCATGGTGAACACTCGGTAGAAGTAGGCGACACTGTCGGTGTCGCCGTTGTCGACGCGCTTGAACGCTTTCCCGATGGGGTTCGCATGTGTCGCAGTGGACGCGCGATAGTTGGTGAGCGGACCCATGTTGCGAACGAGATCGGGTGGGGTGTCGACCCATTCGTAGCCGGCGTTGCGGACGAGCACCTCGCCGACGTAGCAGCCGAACGCGAAGATGGTCTCGGCCACCGCGTCGGAACCCGGCTCCCGTAACTCTTCCAGGATTCCGTCCACGAGACTCAGTGAGGAGCAATGATCAATACCTGTGGATGAGCCTCGGTGTGGGGGCGTGAAGATGGGCGCACCTTCCCGGGGATGATCTTCACGGAATCAGGTATTCGATCAAGACCGGCGTTGGCGCGCTGGTTGGGAAGGTACGCCCATGCTCACCGTAGTTCACGACACCGAGGACGCCAACGACAAGGCCAGCGGTGCTGGTCGGTCGTTGTTGGATGAGATCGTCCGCGACGGGGCCCGGCAGATGCTGGCCGCGGCGTTGCAGGCCGAGGTCGCCGCCTACGTGGCGCAGTTCGCCGATCAACTCGACGAGAACGGTCACCGGTTGGTGGTGCGAAACGGCTATCACCAGCCCCGGGAGGTGCTGACCGCCGCCGGCGCGGTGCAGGTGAAAGCGCCGCGGGTCAACGACCGCCGTGTCGACCCCGACACCGGTGAACGCAAGCGGTTCTCCTCGGCGATCCTGCCGGCCTGGGCGCGCAAGTCGCCGCAGATGAGCGAGGTACTGCCGCTGCTGTACCTGCACGGCCTGTCGAGCAACGATTTCACCCCTGCCCTCGAGCAGTTCCTCGGCTCCGGCGCTGGGCTGTCGGCCAGCACGATCACCCGGCTCACGGCGCAGTGGCAAGACGAGGCCCGCGCGTTTGGGGCCCGCGACCTCTCGGCCACTGATTACGTGTATCTGTGGGTCGACGGCATTCACCTCAAGGTGCGGCTGGACCAGGAAAAGCTCTGTCTGCTGGTGATGCTGGGCGTGCGTGCTGATGGCCGCAAGGAGCTCGTGGCGATCACCGACGGCTACCGCGAGTCGGCCGAGTCGTGGGCCGATCTGTTGCGCGACTGCAAGCGCCGCGGCATGACCGCCCCCGTACTCGCGATCGGCGATGGCGCGCTCGGGTTCTGGAAAGCAGTCCGCGAGGTTTTCCCGGCCACCAAAGAGCAGCGGTGCTGGTTTCATAAGCAGGCCAATGTTCTTGCTGCACTGCCGAAATCAGCGCACCCGTCGGCGCTGGCGGCGATCAAGGAGATCTACAACGCCGAGGATATCGACAAGGCCCAGATCGCGGTCAAGGCCTTCGAGGCCGACTTCGGCGCGAAGTATCCCAAGGCGGTCGCTAAGATCACCGACGACCTCGATGTGCTGCTGGAATTCTACAAGTATCCGGCCGAACATTGGATTCATCTGCGAACGACGAATCCGATCGAATCCACCTTTGCCACAGTGCGTTTGAGGACCAAGGTCACCAAGGGGCCCGGATCACGAGCGGCCGGACTAGCGATGGCCTACAAGCTCATCGACGCCGCCGCGGCCCGCTGGCGTGCCGTCAACGCCCCACACCTGGTCGCCCTGGTCCGCGCCGGCGCGGTCTTCCATAAAGGCAGACTGCTCGAACGACCCACCGACATCACCCCGCCAACATCGCCCTCAGACGGCGGTCAGCACGCCGGAACGGAGGTCGCCTGAAACACCCCGATCCACAGGTATTGACAATTCCTCCTCAGTGAGGCCGGGGCGTAGCCGAGTTCGATGCCGGACACGTTGCGGGCGGCATCAACGGCCCGCTGGGCGAGTTCGGCGGCATGCTCCGGATCTGGTGGTGCCGGAAGCCGCAGTCCCCGTCCCGCCCATGCCGGCCCGGTCACGACGGGGCCTGGAACGGCGACTTGAGCTGCTTCGAGGTCAATCGCCCGCATGACCGCCAGCCGCGCTTGGTGATCAGGCGTGAGCACTGTCCGGACGCCGTCGAACGACACAGCTTGATCTGAATCGTCCTGAATGTGACCTACCCCGGTGGGGTGGGGCGATTCGGTCACGGTCTGTCTCCCTTTGACTGTCTCTTGGCCGCAACGAGGTGAGGCGGTGGCGAGCCTGGCCCGTTCTTCTGCCCGTGTTCCCAGAGCTGTTGTGCGAACGACAGGTACACCTCGACGGAGTCGAGGGTGAGGTTTCCGACCTCCCGCTTGCCGCCGTAGAAGCCCGGCACAGTTGCTCCCGCGCACGAGTCGAACGCCAGCTGGTCGATGCCCGCAGCTTCCATCCATTCGCGGAACAGGTCGGGCAGCAAGAAGTCATGCGCGATCGGAACGCTCAGCGCGCCCTCGAACGACTCCACGTCCACCCACGGCGTGACCGAGCCGTCGAAAGGATCGAGAACCACCACGGTGCGCAACGTTTGGCTGCTGTCAGACGCCCCCTCGACCGTGAGCCGAGTCGTCACGGCGAACTGCCGTGCCAGCCAGTCGAACGCGAACACCTCGGCGGCGAGTCCTCGCGCACCGCACATCGCATCGACAGCTACTTGCGCTGCGGGCGCGGAGTCGGCGTCGTGGAACCGGAGCAGGCCGCGGTTCATGGAGCACCCACACAGGCCGCGGTCGGCGAAGGTGCCGCCGACCAGGCCGGGTCGCCACTGGGCATCTGGCCGTGTGGGCGGATGGAATGAGAAGTCCATCGCGGTAATCAGTCCAACTGGTGAGAGAACGTCGACATGTCCTTGCGCGTGGAGAACCGGGTCGCCACTCGCCGTCTTCGTCGTCTTCGAGCGGCGGGCGTGGCTCGCGCATCACCGACACCGCCCAGATCACGCCGTGGACCACCGCTACGACGATCGACTCCGCCGAGCATTGTCACGCTGACCGGACCACGATGAACTGATCAGGTTCGAGCATCACGTTGTCGTACCGGAATTTAGTGGACGAGGACGCATCCGGCAGGCTGACGTCGACTGCGTAACCCTCCACGGGGTGCTGAAATACCTCTACGACCACCCCGCGTGTCCCTTTCGGAATCTGCCAAGACTGCGTTTCGCCGGGCACGTCCACCAGAAGTTCGACGCTGTCGTTGACTCTGGCCTTCATCACTTCCACACCTTCAGGAAGTTTGTGATCATGCGTGGCACTCCGTTCTCGACTTGCCATACGGTGACGAGTGTTCCATCACCCGATGGCCCGCTGATGGGGACATTCACTTGAAACCGAGGAATTGTCAATACCTGTGGATCGGGGTGTTTCAGGCGACCTCCGTTCCGGCGTGCTGACCGCCGTCTGAGGGCGATGTTGGCGGGGTGATGTCGGTGGGTCGTTCGAGCAGTCTGCCTTTATGGAAGACCGCGCCGGCGCGGACCAGGGCGACCAGGTGTGGGGCGTTGACGGCACGCCAGCGGGCCGCGGCGGCGTCGATGAGCTTGTAGGCCATCGCTAGTCCGGCCGCTCGTGATCCGGGCCCCTTGGTGACCTTGGTCCTCAAACGCACTGTGGCAAAGGTGGATTCGATCGGATTCGTCGTTCGCAGATGAATCCAATGTTCGGCCGGATACTTGTAGAATTCCAGCAGCACATCGAGGTCGTCGGTGATCTTAGCGACCGCCTTGGGATACTTCGCGCCGAAGTCGGCCTCGAAGGCCTTGACCGCGATCTGGGCCTTGTCGATATCCTCGGCGTTGTAGATCTCCTTGATCGCCGCCAGCGCCGACGGGTGCGCTGATTTCGGCAGTGCAGCAAGAACATTGGCCTGCTTATGAAACCAGCACCGCTGCTCTTTGGTGGCCGGGAAAACCTCGCGGACTGCTTTCCAGAACCCGAGCGCGCCATCGCCGATCGCGAGTACGGGGGCGGTCATGCCGCGGCGCTTGCAGTCGCGCAACAGATCGGCCCACGACTCGGCCGACTCGCGGTAGCCGTCGGTGATCGCCACGAGCTCCTTGCGGCCATCAGCACGCACGCCCAGCATCACCAGCAGACAGAGCTTTTCCTGGTCCAGCCGCACCTTGAGGTGAATGCCGTCGACCCACAGATACACGTAATCAGTGGCCGAGAGGTCGCGGGCCCCAAACGCGCGGGCCTCGTCTTGCCACTGCGCCGTGAGCCGGGTGATCGTGCTGGCCGACAGCCCAGCGCCGGAGCCGAGGAACTGCTCGAGGGCAGGGGTGAAATCGTTGCTCGACAGGCCGTGCAGGTACAGCAGCGGCAGTACCTCGCTCATCTGCGGCGACTTGCGCGCCCAGGCCGGCAGGATCGCCGAGGAGAACCGCTTGCGTTCACCGGTGTCGGGGTCGACACGGCGGTCGTTGACCCGCGGCGCTTTCACCTGCACCGCGCCGGCGGCGGTCAGCACCTCCCGGGGCTGGTGATAGCCGTTTCGCACCACCAACCGGTGACCGTTCTCGTCGAGTTGATCGGCGAACTGCGCCACGTAGGCGGCGACCTCGGCCTGCAACGCCGCGGCCAGCATCTGCCGGGCCCCGTCGCGGACGATCTCATCCAACAACGACCGACCAGCACCGCTGGCCTTGTCGTTGGCGTCCTCGGTGTCGTGAACTACGGTGAGCATGGGCGTACCTTCCCAACCAGCGCGCCAACGCCGGTCTTGATCGAATACCTGATTCCGTGAAGATCATCCCCGGGAAGGTGCGCCCATCTTCACGCCCCCACACCGAGGCTCATCCACAGGTATTGATCATTGCTCCTTGAAACCGGTCACCCCACTTCGTTGCGGGAAGCGCCTCGGCGGGTGTGCTGCCCAGCTGTGACTGTATCTGCGCCACGACGTCGCTAGCTGCTGACTGCCTTCCCACCTCACTGTCGACGTCGTAACCGATCTGCTGCCAGGCTTGCCACTTTCCGCCGTTGTTGACGTTTGAGGGGTCCATCGAGTAGGCCTCAAACTTCCTTGGATCGATAACGGCTTCACCCGCGTTGACTAGCGCATCTCCTGCGTGAGGGGCGTAGTCCCCCACCGCGGGTGAATCGCCAACAGCGTCCCCGCCAGCGTGGTGCTCTGCGTGCGAATCGGGATGTCCAGCGTGCCCCGCGGAGGGTGCGTCGACATGAGGAGTCGGGGCGTCGTCGACGTGTCGACCCGCAGCGCCGAGGGCGTCGAGTCCGTGCTCGATCCCCTCGCCGAGGATCTTGGCCCCGGGCCACGGGACCATTCCCGCGGCCGAACGTTCGGTTCGCTTCCAGAAAACTCACAGGCTTGCAAGAAACAGTGAGGTCACAGCTGCCGGATGCGTCACGCCCCCGTTTCGAATCGGTGGTGGCGGTGCGGCTACACCGGATCCGTAGTACCCCGCGCCACAACTACTTCCGTCGCCGTCGCCACGGTCGGTCGGGTACCTGTCGCAGCTTGACCTGACTCGCCGGCACCCGCGTGGTGTGCCCGCAGCTGCTGCAGCAGTACGTACGCGAGCGAGTGCCGGGCTCCCAACCGACAAGAGTCTGCCCCGGCTCGTGCTCCACGCCGCACGCCTCGCACCGCTCCGGCGCCACCTCGGCCCACGCCACGGCGCAGACGGTAGCCGCGACCGGGGACAGGAAACTCGATTTCGCCTGTCCCTGTGCACGCGTACTCTCGCCGCCCGTGGAGTACTTCACCGCCGACTTGCACCTGGCGCACCCGAAGCTCGCGCGGCTGCGCGGGTTCGACACCGTCGCGTCACACGACGCCGCGGTCATGGCGCAGCTGTACCGTCTGTCCCCTGAGACCGACGAGCTGTGGGTGCTGGGCGACATCTGCTCGGGCGGCGTAGCCAGCATGGAATCAGCTCTGGCGCAGCTGAGCACGCTGCACGTGCCGATGCACCTGGTGACCGGCAACCACGATCCCGTGAGCCCGATGTACCGGAACGCACAGAAGCACTTCGCCGACTACGCGGTGGTGTTCGCGAGCGTGCAGCAGGTAGCGCGGACGAAGGTGGGCGGCGAGGGCGTGATGCTCTCGCACTTCCCGTACGCGGGCACACCGGACCGGTTCTCCCGCAAGAGCTTCGACCAGTACCAGCTTCCCGACCTCGGCATGTGGCTGATCCACGGCCACACGCACTCGGGCGAGCGGCGGTCGGGGAAGCGGTCGATCTGCGTCTCGCTGGAAGCGTGGGATCTCCGGCCGGCATCGGCCGAGGAGATCACCGCGGAGATGCAGCTGCGCTAGGACTCACTGTTGTCTGTCGGCACCAGCTGGGCGAGGTACTCGTCGAACGACGCGGCGACGAACGACTCGACGTCGGGCTCGCGCTCCTCGGTGTCGATCACGACGACGGCCGGGTTGGTTCGGAGCCCCGTCGGGTCCGTCGTTGACCGCCGATAGTCGAGACACAGATCCCAGTGCCCGTCTCCGTCGAAGGGGACGAGCCACTCCGCGTCGGACGGCCTGGGTTCGAAGTCCTCGTCGTCGTGCCACCACGCGTCCTTCTCGAGGCGCGGGAACCTCGTTCCGATGCCGCGGATGATGTCGTGGGTCGTGTTGTAGTCCCGGTCCTCGGGGAAGCCGACCTGGAGATAGCCACCGTTCTGGCGACGGAGCAGGGCGACGAGGGATTCGGGCAGGCGCACACCCAGTCGTTGTTCGGTCGCGTCGAGCAGCTCATCGGTCAACGGCGGCTGCACATAGTTCTCGTAGGGCGGCACTTTCCAAACGTGTGCTGGGTCCACTGCGTCAGGCTAAGGGTAGGTGGGGGCCTCCGCCGAGCTGGCAAACACATGCGTAGGCGGTAGCGGCGACCGCATCTACTGCACGTGAATGCTCGGCGTGTCGCGCAGAGCACACGTCGGACGCTGGAATCGCCTGGGATGCTTCAGCGCATGGCACGGATACCCGACTACGTGAAGGTCATCGATCTGGACAGCGGCCGCCGCTACGAAGTGCGACCCGAGGTCACCGGCGCTGACGGCAAACGGAGGCAGAAGCGCAAGCGGTTCAAGACGTTGAAGGAGGCTGTCGACCACTACACGGCCATCGCCGGTGACCGCGGCCGCGGCGTGCACGTTGCGCCGTCGGAGCTCACTGTCGAGGATGCCGTGGACAGCTGGTTGCTCGGGCAGCGGATCAGACCCAAGACCATGAGCGCGTACATCACGAGCCTTCGACCGATCGTCGACCACCTCGGGAAGCGCACCGTCCAGTCCATCACCAAGGACGACCTGGAACAGGTAGTGCAGGCGCTGCGCGCGGGCACGTCGAAGATGGGCACCTGGAACGCCCCCACCAAGTTGACGAAAGCCGCGAAGAAGGTCCGCTCCCCCTGGGCGCCCAGCAGCATCAACCCGATGCTGGCCCGCACCCGGAGCATCTTCGAGGATCTTGTGAACCAAGGCGTCGTGGTTCGGAATGTCGCCGCCCTGGTGAAGCCCCTCGCGACCGACACCGAGAAGACGATGAACACGTTGAACGCGGAGCAGGTCACCCAGTTGCTCGCCGTGACCGACTCGCATTGCTACGGAATCGCCTGGCGGCTGGCGGTTCTCGGCCTGCGCCGCGGCGAGATCCTCGCGTTGACGTGGGACGCGGTCGACTTCGACGCCGGCACCCTCGCCATCTCCGCCGCGCGGCTCGCCACAGCGGGCGGCGCCACGACCGGAGCCCCGAAGACGAAGACCAGCGTGCGCACCCTCCCGATGCCCGACGACTTGACCGCTGCGCTCCGCCGCGTCCGGAAGCGTCAGAAGGAACAGAAGCTCGCGCTGGGATCGAAGTGGACCGACAGCGGCTACGTCATCGTGGACGAGTTCGGAGTCGCGCCGTATCCCGACACGTTGACCGCTGCGTGGCGCAAGGCACTCGCCAACGCCGGTCTCCCCCACGTTCGGCTGCATGATGCGCGACACAGCTGCGCGACCTTGATGCACCTCTCGGGTGTGCCGACCGTGGTGATCGCGGCGTGGCTCGGCCATCAAGATCCCGGCTTCACGCTCCGGACCTACGCGCACTCGAACCACGACGCACTCGCCGATGCCGCAGCCATGCTCGGCTCGATCACGACCGGGAAGAAGAAGGAAGCGAAGTGACACAAGCCGTGTCACTTTCGGGAGCCGCCCGAAGAATAAGCGATCCGATGTGTCACATGTGTCAGATTCAGGCTTCCGAGCAACGTGCTCCAGATACAGAAAAACCACCTGTCACCAGGTGGTTCTCTCAGTGGCCAGGGCCGGGATCGAACCGGCGACCTTCCGCTTTTCAGGCGGACGCTCGTACCAACTGAGCTACCTGGCCGGAAGGCACCGGCTCGGTCTGAACCGTATACCTCGCCGTGCTGGCGACCCTGACGGGACTTGAACCCGCGACCTCCGCCGTGACAGGGCGGCGCGCTAACCAACTGCGCCACAGGGCCTTGCTTTTCCTGCGTGCTCCGCGTTTCCGCGTTGCGTACCCCCAACGGGATTCGAACCCGTGCTACCGCCGTGAAAGGGCGGCGTCCTAGGCCACTAGACGATGGGGGCCTAATCCGAATCTCTCCGGGGCGCGTTCGCAACGTTTCCGTTGGGAGCTTGGATAGCTTAGGGTACGAAGGCCCAAATCCTCAAATTGGCTGGTCAGACCGCCTAAACGGGGTTACGGCGCGCCGAGTCGACGGTGCCCGCAGACACCGCCGCAGACACCAAGTATCCTTCTTTCCGCGCCCCTATAGCTCAGTTGGTAGAGCTACGGACTTTTAATCCGCAGGTCCCAGGTTCGAGCCCTGGTGGGGGCACTCATCACAGCGTTTCCGTCGTGCGCAAACGCTACTCATCGCCGCGTTCGGCGTCGGCCCCAGAGTTGTCCGACGGGCTGTCGCCGGGCGGGTCGGACTTGGCACCGGCGTGAGCCGCGGACTCGGGCGTTGACGCCTGGGTGCGCACGTCAGGGCGCTCATCGTCTCGGGAATCCCGGAGTTCAGCCTCGACCACTCGGGCATGTCTGCCTTTGGCAGGCCCACCGACAGCGATGCGGCCGGGGCTGGCGACGCGCAGGTGCCGTTTGCGCTCGGGCTCGGGCTCGGGCTCGACCGATGCTGCCACCGGCTCAGGTGCCGGCTCATGCGTGAGTGCAGGCGTGCGCGGCGGATCGTTACGCACATAGCCGGCGTCGACGACGGGCTTGAGCGCTGCCTCGAGGTGCTTGACGATCTTCTCCGGCACCCCGAGGTCACGCGCCGGCTGCAGCAGCGGCAGCCGTTCGGTGCGCACCAGGTACGACGTGGTGACTCCACCGAGTGTGTTCGTGGTGACCGTCACGTCACGGTCGGGCACCGCGTCGAGATCCACGGAGGCGTATCCCGGTTGCGCGTGCACATACACGATGCCCACCAACGCATTTGCGACAGCGACGAGGTTGTGGACGCGGTCGGGGAAATCGGCGAAGCCGTCGTACTCGCGTGTGATGTAGATCGTGTTCCACGGCGTCTCAGGCGTTTTGACCACGGTCACGCCGAACCCGGGCAGCCGGAAGCCCTCGGGAAAGTGCCGCAGCAGCCCGCCCTGCGGGTTGGACGGGTCTCCTACACCGATGAACACCAGCTCACCGGACGCAGGCCGGTCGGACTCGGGCAGCGCCATCAGCCGCCGCTTCACCTCCGCGAGCACCAGACCGCCCTGTGAGATCCCGACGGTCGTCTTGCCTTCCGGTGTGGACACGATCGCAGCGTGCAAGCTGCCTGCGCCGTGGGCCACCGACCAGTCCATGAACACCGGCGACGAGGGGTAGACGATGTTCACCTCCGGGGCGCCGTGCGTGTACGGCAGGCGCCACGACCCCTGATCGCCCACCAGCGCCGAGCCGGTCCCACCGACCGTCAGAACGGTGTCCGCGACGACGGCCGGCGCGACGGCAATCGCCCCGGCGGCGATCACCGACCCGACCGCGATCAGCTTTCCAACCGCCGGCCCAACAGTCATCGCCGCAGCCCCTCTCGTTTACGAAGACGCACAGCAACACATCCGCAACGACGAGACGTCACCGTGATGCCTGCTGAGACTAGAGTCGATCTGTCGCTAACGCACCCAACCACGGTTGTTTGTGCAGGCCACAGCTTGATAGTGGATCATTTTCCATTTGCGGGTATCGCCACTTCACGTCGCGTCTCGATGGATGGGATCCCGGAGTCACGGCCGTCAGCAAGGCCAGAGCACACAACCGCAATGCGGCGTGCAATACCGCGTGAGCCGGTCGGCGTTTCCTTAAGATCACGACGAGGAGACGCCATGGACCGAATCGCTGGGCTGGATCTGCATCTGGACCGCCCGGCCGGCAGGACCCGCGAGGCCCTCATGGACGCCGTACGCGACGCGATCCGCTCGGGCCGGCTGGTCTCGGGCACCCGGTTACCGTCGAGCCGTGCACTGGCCGCCGATCTCGGCGTCGCCCGCAACACCGTCGCGCGCGCCTATGCCGAGCTGATCGCGGAGGGCTGGCTGACCTCCCAGCACGGTTCGCACACCACGGTCTCGCAGCGCGCGGCCGAGGCGGTCCGGTCGGTCACCCCGCCTGCGCGTCCGCGGCCGCCCCGGCGCCTGGACCACGACCTACGGCCCGGCCATCCGGACCTGTCCTCGTTCCCGCGCACCGAGTGGAGTCGCGCGGTCAAACGCGCACTCGCCAACGCGCCGTCCGAGGCGTTCGGCTACGCCGAGCCGCAGGGCCGCCCCGAACTGCGGCGCGCACTTGCCGAGTACCTCGCCCGGGCGCGCGGAGTCCGGGCCCGCCCGTGCAACATCGTGGTGTGCTGCGGGGCCGCCGAAGGCCTCAACCTGGTCGCAGGCGCACTGGCGGAAATGGGCGTCGCGGCAACGGCAGTCGAGGCGTACGGCCTGCCCACGCAACGGGCCGCCCTGGCCCGCGCCGGCCTGCGCTGTCCCCCACTGGCAGTGGACGCCGACGGCGCCGACATCAATGCGCTGAACACGATGCCCGAAGTCGGCGCGGTGCTGCTGACCCCCAGCCACCAGTTCCCGCTCGGCGTACCGCTGCACTCCGATCGCCGCGCCGCGGTCATCGACTGGGCGCGGCGCACCGGCGGGATGATCATCGAGGACGACTACGACGGCGAGTTCCGCTACGACCGCAGCCCCGTCGGCGCGCTCCACGGCGTCGACCCCGCGCACGTGATCTATCTGGGCACGGCGAGCAAGTCTCTGGCACCCGGCCTGCGGCTGGGCTGGCTGGTCCTGCCGGACCGTCTGGTGGACGCGGTGCTGCGCCAGAAAGGTGAGACCGAGGAGACCTCCGGTTTCGTCGACCAACTGACGATGGCCGAGTTCATCGAATCCGGTTCGTACGACCGGCATATCCGCACCATGCGCGCGCAGTACCGGCGCCGCCGTGAACAACTCGTCGCCGCGGTCACCGCGGCATCACCGGCCACCACGGTGGCCGGGCTGCCGGCCGGCCTGCACGTGATGCTCGAGATCGCGGGAGCCAACGCCAGCGCGTTGGCCCATCAGCTCGCGTGGCGACGGCTCGGCGTCGAGAGCCTCGACCGCTACCGCCATCCCGAATTCGACAATGAGCGAAGCGGTTTGGTGTTCAGTTACGCCGCGCCGTCGCCGAGCGCTTGGTCGGCGGCCCTCGACGCGGTGGTGCGCCTGCTGCCCTGAGCGCCGTCGCAACTGGACCCCGCACGCGGCGCAGAAGTGGACCCAGATACTCGCTTTTGCGCGCCTAGCGTTGAGGCATGTTGAATTCAGGCAATGTCAAGGTTTCCGATCTGCTGATCACCACTCCCCCACCCATAGCGCAGGGTGCTCATGCGATGACACAGTTGGTGGAGATCCCTCCGGCCGACGACGGCGTTGACCCGCACCGGCATTCCGGGCCGGTCTTCGGATACGTCCTCGAAGGCCGGATGCTGTTCGAACTCGAAGGCGAGGCGCCGCGTGAAATCGTTGCGGGCGAGGCATTCTGGGAACCCGGCGGTGATGTGGTCCACTACCAGATGAAAAACCTCGAGGCCGAGAGCTGGACCCGCGTGCTCGCGGTGTGCCTCTGTGCGCCAGGTGTCGACATGATCACCATGCTCACCCCGGAGGAGATCGTCGAGCGAGATGCGTTGCGCCACCCCGACACCCGGCAGTTCGCGCGGTGAGCACGATGCGAGCGATCATCGCGAAAGACCGCACAGCGGGCATCGACGGCCTGGCCCTCGCGGAGGTGCCGTATCCACATGCCGCCGAGAACGACGTCATCGTCGCGGTGCATACGGCGGCCTTCACACCGGGCGAACTCGACTGGCCGGGCACCTGGACCGACCGCGCCGGACGCGACCGGACACCGTCGGTTCCCGGCCACGAGGTGTCCGGTGTGGTCGCCGAACTGGGTTTCGGCACCACGGGTCTGGCCGTCGGGCAGCGGGTTTTCGGCCTCACCGACTGGTGCCGCAACGGCACGCTGGCCGAATACGTGGCCGTCGAGGCACGCAACCTCGCACCGTTGTCGGCCACGATCGACCACACCACGGCCGCGGCACTGCCGATCTCCGGGCTCACCGCGTGGCAGGGCCTGTTCACGCACGGTCACCTCACACCGGGTGAGACCGTCCTGATCCACGGTGCGGCAGGCGGAGTGGGATCGATCGCGGTGCAACTCGCCAGGGAAGCCGGAGCGCACGTCATCGGCAGCGGCCGTACCGCCGACCGCGAGTACGTGCTGGAAGTGGGCGCGGAAGCGTTCGTCGACCTGGAACACGACCGGCTCGAGGATGTCGGCGAGGTCGACCTGGTGCTCGACGTGATCGGCGGCCAGATCCTCTACCGCTCAGCGGCTCTCGTGCGCCCTACGGGCTCCGTCGTGAGCATCGTCGAACCCCCACGCATACCGGCCGACAACGGACGAGCAGTGTTCTTCGTCGTCGAACCAGACCGGGCGGGCCTGGTCGAACTCGAACAAAGGCTGCGCGACGGGCGGTTGCGCCCACGCGTCGGAACGGTCTACCCGCTCGCCGACGCGAAGGAGGCGTTCGCGCCGGCGCAGCGTCCGCGCGGCAAGTCGGTCATCCGGGTGATCGAGGAGTCCTGACATGATGCGGCCGTCCCTGCTCGTCGTCCACGGAGCCTGGCACCGACCCGAGCACTTCGATGCCCTGGTGGCACAACTTTCCGAGTTCGACGTGCACACGGTCGCGTTGACGAGCAGCGGTGTCGATCCGGCCAAGCTCGGGGACATGTACACCGACTCCGCCGTCATCGCCGCCGCGGCCGCGGCGATCGACGGACCTGTCGTGGTCCTCGCGCACTCCTACGGCGGCATACCCACCACACAGGGACTGCGGTACGCGACCAACGTGCGCCGCATCCTCTATCTCGCATCGTTCCAGCTGCAGCCCGGGCAGTCCCTGCTGTCGCCCAACGACGGTGCGCTGATGCCGTGGGTCACACGTCAGGACAACCATGTTCGGGCCGACACCCCGCTGCACACCTTCTACAACGATGTCGACGACCTCACCGCCCGGCGCGCCATGGCGCGGCTCGGTTACCAGTCCTACGCCTCGATGAACCAGCAACTCACCGTCGCCGCATGGCACGTCATCCCGAGCACCTACATCGTCTGCGAAGCCGACAACGCGATCCCGCCCGCGCGACAGGAAGTGTTCGCGCGCAACGCCGGTACCGTCGTCCGGATGCCCACATCACACTCGCCGTTCCTGTCCCGGCCCGCCGAACTGGCGGCTCTGGTCGCCGGGTACCTCACCTGAAGGACAAGCACATGAGCACAACCCTGCGTCCGATGTTCCCGCAGTCACCCACGGCGACAGCCGCGTTCAGCGTGGCCTCCCGCTTCTACTCCCCCGCCCTGCTCAACCACTGTCTGCGGTCGTACCTGTGGGGTTCGGCATACGCCGTGCGGCACGACATCTCGTTCGACAACGAGTTGTTCTACGTCGCGGCGCTGCTGCACGACATCAGCCTGACCGAACCGTTCGACAGTCACCGCATGGCATTCGAGGAGGCCGGCGGGCAGCTGGCGTGGGTGTTCGGGGTGGCGGCCGGGTGGACGGACGCCCGGGCCGCGCGGGTCGCCGAGACCATCGTGTTGCACATGCGCGACGATGTCGCGGCGACCGACGACACGGAAGCGCATCTGCTGCAGGTCGCGACGAGCTGGGATGTGGCAGGCCGGCATGCCGAGGAGTTCTCGGACGCGACGCGCGCGGAGATCCTCACCCGGTACCCGCGGCTGGGGTTCGGAGACGAGTTCCTCGCATGCTTCGCAGATCAGGCCGCGCGCAAGCCCCAGTCCGCGGCGGCGCACTCGTTGCGCACCAACGGCGCGGGCCGCATCAAGGGCAATCCGCTCGACGCGTGAACAACCCTCACGCCGTGCGGGCCGTGGCGATCTCCGGCGCGAGAGGGGCGATCGCGGCGATGATCTGGGAGGTGGTCGCGCCGGGCATACCGGCGGCGCTCAACGCGTCGCCGAGGTGTCCGGCGACGAGGTCGAAGTGGTGCATCGTGATACCGCGGCCCTGGTGGACCTGACGCATGGGCGCCCCGGTGTATTCGTCGGGCCCCCCGAGGGCGGTGGCGAAGAACTCGACCTGCCTGCCCTTGAGACGTGACATGTTGGTGCCGGTGAAGAACCCGGCAAGTTCGTCGTCGGCGAGTACGCGCCGGTAGAAGTCTTCGACGACGACCTCGAGTGCCTCCGCGCCGCCGATCTGCTCGTAGATGCTCGTCATGCGTTCAGCGTCGGAGAACCCCGTTGCCGCACCATTGCCCAGGCGTACCGGGTCCGCTACGTGCTGCTCACATGTCTTGTGAGTGCGTTGTGAAAACCGTGTGAGGACGTCACGAGTGCCGACGTCTCGCCTTGCGTGGTCAGTACAGTTAATCTCTGTGCTCGGGATCGAACGAAAGGGCCACACGATGATCTTCCGGCGTCAGACCGCCTGGGCCGTCGCCGCGGCTGCCATCGCGTCCGGCGTGGCATTCGGTACCGCCCCCGCACACGCGTCGGTCGAGGACGACCGGTATCTGAAAATCGTCGAACAACTCGACATCCCGGGCGAACCCGAGGCCGCCATCCAGGTCGGCCATGAGATCTGCAAGGCCGTGGAGGCCGGGAAGATCGAACCCGCCCGCACGGTCCGTGGCGTGATCAACCATCTGATGAACCAGGCCGGAATCAGCAAGGGGCAGGCCGCCGGCCTGGTCCGCGGCGCGGTCAGCGTCTACTGCCCGCAGTACACCTCACTGGTCGGGCGGTAGCTCCGGCTACTTGGTGACCGCCGGGCAGTAATGCCACGGGCTGTCGCGCGCGTCCAGCGGCGGCAGGTTGCGCGCCGGTGTCTCGACCAGCGGCGCATCGGCCGGGATGCGGCCCTGGGCACGGTCCCAGCCTGCGCGGGCACGCGGATGCCTGCGACGGCGCTCGGGCAGCATCTTGAACGTGTAGTGCACTGCCTTGCCGAACAGCCTGTGCAGCTTTTCGTCCCGGTCGGACCACGTGTAACCCATGAGCTCGCGCACCGGCGGGTCGTAAAGACCCACGGTGACCCAAACTGCGAACGGCCCAAGGATTTTCAGGTTCAGCTTCCACAACCAGTCCGGAATCCACTCCAGTGACGGGTGTTTGGGCATGGTCGAGAGGTCGAGCACCTCGCGTGCCGCGTAGTTGTTCTCCAACACGTTGCGGCAGATGTGATCCCAGTACTCCTGGAACTCCTCCCACGTTTTGGGCACCGGCCGCATGCTCATGCCGTACTGGCGGTACCAGACGATGTGCTCGTCGAACAGCTGCCGCTTCTGGTCCTCGGTGAGCCCGCCGCCGAACCGCTCGGCGGTCAGTATCGTGCCCATGAAGAACGTCGAGTGCGCCCAGTAGAAGACGTCGGGGTTCAGCGCGCTGTAGCGGCGCCCCTGCGAATCGACGCCCTTGATCCCGATGTGGTAACCGCGGACCTGCGCGCCGGTCTGCGGAGCCCGGTCACCGTCGAACACGACACCACCGATCGGGTACAGCGAGCGCAGCAGACGCGGGATGCGTTCACGGAAGAAGATCGAGTGCTCCTCGACCGCGGCTCCCAGTTGCGGATGCATGTTCTGCATGGACCCGGCCCACGGACCCTGCAGCAGACCGCGCCAGTCACCGAAGATCTTCCAGGTCAGGGAGTCCGGGCCGAGGACCTCCGGCGGTGCCTCGTAGCCGCCGAGAGCCGCGGGGCACCCAGCGGCCGGGCGGGCGGATCCGCTGGTCACCGGGCACGTCTCAGAAGTATCTTGTGTCACAGGATCGCTTTCTGCCGCGTAAGCGGTAGCCATTTCGGGTTTTGACTACGCGTGTTGTCATCGAGCTTAGGAGTACATGTGCCGTCCGGTCAACGACGTGGCCGATGGTCAGGCGTCCCGTTGCGGGAGCGCACGGCCCTTCGCCGCGACGAACTGATCGCCGCCGGGGTGAAGTTGCTCGGCGCCGCCGACGGGCCGGCGTTGACGGTGCGCGCGGTCTGCCGGGAAGCCGGACTCACCGAGCGTTACTTCTACGAGTGCTTCAACGACCGCGACGGGTTCGTGCGCGCGGTGTACGACGACGTGTGCGCGACGGCGATGTCGGCCCTCACGGCAGCGGACACCCCGCGCAAGGCCGTGGAGCAGTTCGTGTCACTCATGGTCGACGATCCGACGCGCGGCCGGGTCCTGCTGCTCGCGCCGGAGTCCGAGCCCGTGCTGACGCGGTCGGGCGCGGAGTGGATGCCGAACTTCATCGACCTGTTGCAGCGCAAGCTGACCCGCATCGCCGACCCGGTGCGTCAGGCGATGGTCGCCACGAGTTTGATCGGTGCGCTGACGGCGTTGTTCACCGCCTATCTCAACGACCGACTGCCCGCCACGCGCGAACAGTTCATCGATTTCTGCGTCGACATGCTGCTCGGGCGCGTCGGGAGTTTCTAGGTTGTCGCCGGCTACTCGTCCGGCGTGCTGACCTCGGCGAGTTCGCTCTCTTCCGAGGTCGCCGCCTCGTCGGCGGCCTCCTTGGCCTCACGACCGAGCGTGCTCGCCACCGAGGCACCGGGGTTGGTGGCGGTGGCATGGTCTCCCGCGCAGTTCAACGACAGTTGAACGACGTTGTCACTGCGCTCCCAGTAGACGTCGTCGGTCATCGGCACGACAGCCGTCGTGGTCCACGCGTTGGTGACGATGCACTCGTCCTGCGGCAGCCGGCTTCCGACCGTGACGGCGACGTGCGGCGTCCCGCCGCCGTCCTCGATCGCGGTGACGGCATCCGAATAGGGCTGCCCGACCACATCGGGGGCAGCCGCGGCCATTCCCGCGCCGCAGAATGCGAGCGCGCAACCTGCGGTCGAGACACCGAGAACAGTTCCGAGTTCGATCTTCATCTGGTGCGGCCTTCCCTATCCGGTGATCACTCCCGGAGAGGCGGGGCGGCCAGCGCCAGATCGTGCTCTCAGTCGCCCCCGGCGCACGGCATGGGCCGTGCGCTTCCAGGAGCTACCAGGAATTTTAGTACTCGGAGCCACCGAGGGGATGGGCCCGAACGCGCCCGATCACTCGTCGGGGGTGCTGACCTCTTCGAGGCCTTCCTGCTCTTCGGCGGCCGCCTCGTCGGCGGCGGCCTTGGCCTCGCGCCCGGCCGGGCTGGCGACCGAAGCACCCGGGTTGGTGGCGGTGGCGTGGTCGCCGTCGCAGTTGAGCGCGACCATCACCTCGCCGTCGGCGTGGCCGAATTCGCCACCGACGTCACGCATGAACGGGGCGTCCCAGGCGTTGGTGACGATGCAGTCGTCCTGAGACAGCTTGCTGCCCACGGTGACCGCGATCTTGGGCGAGCTTCCGGAGTCCTCGATCGCCGACGACGCATCCGCATAGGTCTCGCCCACGACGTCAGGGGCGGCCGCAGCGATGCCCGCACCGAACAGTGCGGTCGAGATCGACGCGGCCGCACCCGCGGCCCCCACCACGACGAGTTTCTTGATGTTCACGCTGACTCCTTTTCCCCCCGAGTACGCACTACCGATCAGGGGGAGAGTACCCAGCCGAGCGCGCGAGCGCTCGTGAACATCAAGCGAATCTTGCGAGAAGAAAAGTACGACTCACTCGTCGGGTGTGCTGACCTCTTCGAGGGCAGATTCCTCGGCCGCCGAGGCCTCGTCGGCGGCGGCCTTCGCCTCGCGCCCGAGCGGGCTGGCGACCGATGCGCCAGGGTTGGTGGCGGTGGCGTGGTCACCGTCGCAGTTCAGCGACACCATCACCACACCACCGGTGTGCTCGAACGTGGGCGCGTTCCATGCGTTGGTCACGATGCAGTCGTCCTGCGGCAATTTGCTGCCCACGGTGACCGCGATCTTGGGCGAGCCTCCGGAGTCCGAAATGGCCGAGGCGGCATCCCCGAACGTCGCCCCCACCACATCCGGCGCCGCGGCCGCGGTCCCCGCTCCGAAAACCAGGGTTGCGGTCGCACCGGCGGCAACCGCCGCCGAGGCCCCAAGAATGCTGCGCTTGTTCACGTGTGCCCGACCTCCGAGTCTGGGTAACCGAGGGGATGGATGGCTGTCGGGCAAACAAGATCGCTCGACGGCTGAGCGGATCGTACCGTCATCCCCCGCGTGGCGCAGGGCGCATTGCGGCGCCCCCTGGCGTAACTTGATGTCACCGGGTTACACAGATATATTGACTGCAACCACTAGGTACAGATAACTGGGAGAGGGCGCGATGTCGACCGACGATTACACCGACCTCCAGCTCCTGCATGAACTCGAGCCTGTCGTCGAGACCCTCATCGACCGCCACATGCGGATGTGCAAGGACTGGAACCCCCACGACTACATCCCGTGGTCCGACGGCAAGAACTATTACGCACTCGGCGGCCAGGACTGGGATCCGGAGCAGTCGAAACTGTCCGAGGTCGCACGGACCGCCATGGTGCAGAACCTGCTCACCGAGGACAACCTGCCCTCCTACCACCGCGAGATCGCGATGAACATGGGCATGGACGGCGCCTGGGGCCAGTGGGTCAACCGCTGGACCGCCGAGGAGAACCGCCACGGCATCGCGCTGCGCGACTACCTGGTCGTCACGCGTGCGTGCGATCCGGTTGAGCTCGAAGAGCTGCGCGTCGAGCAGGTCACCCGCGGCTTCTCGCCCGGCCAGAACCAGCAGGGCGACCTGTTTGCCGAGAGCCTGTTCGACTCGGTCATGTACGTGTCGTTCCAGGAGCTCGCGACCCGCGTGTCGCACCGCAACACCGGTAAGGCCTGCAACGATCCGGTCGCCGACCAGCTGCTGCAGCGCGTCTCGGCCGACGAGAACCTGCACATGATCTTCTACCGCGATGTGTCGGCAGCCGGCCTCGACATCGCGCCGAACCAGGCCATGGCGTCGCTGCACCGCGTGCTCGCGAACTTCAAGATGCCCGGCTACACGGTGCCCGACTTCCGCCGCAAGGCCGTCGTCATCGCCGTCGGCGGCGTGTACGACCCGCGCATCCACCTCGACGACGTCGTGATGCCGGTGCTCCGCAAGTGGCGGATCTTCGAGCGCGAGGACTTCACCGGTGAGGGCGCGCGCCTGCGTGACGACCTCGGCCGGCTCGTCGAAGAGCTCGAGGACGCCTGCGACAAGTTCGAGGTCGCCAAGGAGCGCCGCCTCGAGCGCGAGCGCAAGATGGCCGAGAAGCGGGAAATGAAGAACCTGCTCGTCTCGTCTTCTTCTTCGTGAGCCTGACAGCCCTCGATCCGACCCGGTCTGCACTGCAGATCGGGTCGATCGCATTGCACAGCCCCGTCGTCCTCGCGCCCATGGCGGGCGTGACCAACGTGGCGTTCCGCACGTTGTGCCGGGAACTGGAGATCGCCCGCGCGGGCACCGTGAGCGGTCTGTACGTGTGCGAGATGGTGACCGCCCGCGCACTCGTCGAGCGCCACCCCGTGACGATGCACATGACAACGTTCGCGCCCGAGGAGTCGCCGCGGTCGCTGCAGCTGTACACCGTGGACCCGGAGAACACCTACAAGGCCGCCAAGATGATCGTCGAGGAGAACCTCGCCGACCACATCGACATGAACTTCGGCTGCCCGGTGCCCAAGGTGACCAAGCGCGGCGGCGGCGCGGCCCTGCCGTACAAGCGGCGCCTGTTCGGTCAGATCGTCGCGGCCGCGGTCCGCGCGACCGAGGGCACCGACATCCCGGTGACGGTCAAGTTCCGCATCGGCATCGACGACGAGCACCACACGCATCTCGACGCCGGGCGCATCGCGGCCGAGGAAGGCGCGGCCGCGGTCGCGCTGCATGCCCGCACAGCCGCACAGCGCTACTCCGGAACCGCCGACTGGGAGCAGATCGCTGCCCTCAAGGCACACGTGACCGACATCCCGGTCCTGGGCAACGGAGACATCTTCGAAGCCGACGACGCGCTGGCCATGATGGACGCGACCGGATGCGACGGCGTGGTGATCGGGCGCGGGTGCCTCGGCCGCCCCTGGCTGTTCGCGGAACTGTCCGCGGCGTTCAACAACCGGCCCATCCCGACCCCACCCACCCTGGGCGAGGTCGCCGACATCGTGCGCCGCCACGGCGAACTGCTCAGCCTGCACTTCGGCGAGGACAAGGGCATGCGCGACATCCGCAAACACGTCGCGTGGTACCTGCACGGGTTTCCCGCGGGTGCCGACCTGCGCCGCGCGCTGGCACTGGTGAAGACGCGCCGCGAGCTCGACGAGCTGCTCGACCAGCTCGACCGTGACGCCCCGTTCCCGCCCGCGGCCACCGGTCCGCGCGGCAGGCAGGGCTCGGCGTCTTCGGTCCACCTGCCCGAGGGCTGGCTCGACGACCCCGACGACTGCGCGGTGCCCGTCGGCGCCGATGTCATGCACTCGGGCGGCTGACCTGGCATGACGGGCCCGAGACCCCTTCGAGATCATCCCGTCATCGGCTGTGACTGGCTGGCTCCAAGGTTGTCTAAGTACGATGTTGATCTTGCCGTGGTCGGCTCCGAGTGGCGGAGTCTCACGGTGTGCTGCTAGAAGACATAGAGAAATTTTCGGCAGCAGCGCCCGCCAACATCACCGCGCACCGACGCGCGCTGTTCGAACAGTCGGAGGCCGATAGGACATGAGTGACGGCGATAACGCCACTCCTGGCCGTCGGCGCCACCGCGCCCCGGAAGACGGCTTCACAACCAGTGGCGAGACCGGCCGGGACGCCGACAGTGAATGGATTACCCGAACGCCGCGGCCTTTACCAGGCGCCGCGCCGTGGGAGCGTCTCGACGACGCGCAATACACCGAGGCCCCCGGGCAGCACGCGTCCACCGGCGAGCCGGCGAACGATCCGGTGGACGACGACGCCGAGCCCACCGGCAACCACGCCGACGGTGTCACGGTCGCCGATCTGATCGCCAAGGTCGCCGGGAGCGACGGCGCCACACCGCGCCGGTCACGGCGGCGACGGGCGGCAGAACCCGACCCCGAGCCCGAGATCCAGCCGGTTGCGTCGGAACCGCCCGCGTCGGCCGACCCCACCGAGGTCCTGCAGGCGATCCGATACGACGGGTATCCGGGTGGCCACGCGGGTGAGTACCCCGGCGACCATCCCGACGATGCCTACGCGGGCGCCGCGGATCCGAACCTCAACTCCATCTTCGAACCGGCGTTCGCGCCGATGCCGTTCACCGGCGTGGCTGCCGCACACCCCGATCTCGACTCATGCGACACCGAGATCATCCCGGCGGTCCCCGCGGCCGACGAGCACGCCGATCTGCCCGACACACATCGTGGTCCCTGGCGTCGCCGCACACGCCCGCAGCACGTGGGCACCGACGACTTCGACGAACCCCACACACGCCATCCCAACCGCAAGGCCATGATCGTGGGCCGTGCGGCGGCCGCGATGATCGCGGCACTGACACTCGTGCTGACCGGCGGCGCGTGGCAGTGGCAGTCGTCGAAGAACGACTCCCTCAACAAGGTGGCCGCGCTCGACCTGGGATCTCGCGACATCCTCGACCCCACCGCGCAGTTCGGTGACGAGAATTTCCTCATCGTCGGCATGGACAGCCGCTTCGGCGAGAACTCGCAGATGGGCGCGGGCAGCACCGACGACGCCGACGGCGCCCGCTCGGACACCATCATGCTGGTGAACATCCCCGCCAGCCGCGAACGCGTCGTGGCGGTGTCGTTCCCGCGTGACCTGGCCATCACGCCCATGAAGTGCGAGCCGTGGGATCCCGAGACCGGGACGTACGGCCCCGTGTGGGACGAGGCGTCGGGCACGTACGGCCCCGACGAGGTCTACACCGAGACCAAGCTGAACTCGGCGTTCGCGTTCGGCGGCCCCAAGTGCCTGGTGAAGGTGATCCAGAAGATCTCCGGTCTGTCCGTCAACCGGTTCATGGCGGTCGACTTCGCCGGGTTCTCGAAGATGGTCGACGCGCTCGGCGGTGTCGAGGTGTGCAGCACCACGCCGCTGGAGGACTACGAGCTCGGCACCGTGCTGGCCAACGCGGGCAGACAGATCGTCGACGGGCACACCGCGCTGAACTACGTGCGCGCCCGGCAGGTCACCACCGAGTACAACGGCGACTACGGCCGCATCAAACGCCAGCAGTTGTTCCTGTCGTCGCTGCTGCGCTCGCTGATCTCCAAGGACACGTTCTTCTCGTTGAGCAAGCTCAACAACGTCGTCAACATGTTCATCGCCGACAGCTACGTCGACAACATCAAGACCAAGGACCTCGTCGACCTCGGGCAGTCGGTGCAGGGCGTCAACGCCGGTCGCATCACGTTCGTGACCATCCCGACCACGGGTTACGCCGACGAGTGGGGCAACGAGCAGCCGCGAATGGACGACGTGCGGGCGCTGTTCGACGCGATCATCAACGACGACCCGCTGCCCGGGGAGAAGAACCCGGACAACACGCCCGTCCCGGGCACCCCCGAGTCGGCCACCAACGCCGCTCAGGCGCCGGAGGCCCCGAGGCCAGCGGCACGCCGCAGACCGAGGCGGCGCCCGCTCCCGAGTCCGCCGAGATGGTCGACACCGTGACCACCGAGCCGCAGGAGGTCACCGTCAAGGTGTCCAACTCGACCGGACAGAGCGGGCTCGCGGCGACCGCGGCCGGCGAGCTCGAGCAGCACGGTTTCAACGTCACGACGCCCGACGACTACCCCGGCCCGCTGGACGCCACCACGGTGTTCTTCTCCCCCGGCAACGAGGAGGCGGCCGCGACCGTCGCGTCGTCGTTCTCCAACGCCGCCATCGAGCGGGTCACCGGCCTCGGGGACGTGGTCCAGGTGGTGCTCGGATCCGACTTCATGGCCGTGAACCCGCCCAGCCCGAGCGGTTCCACCGTCCAGGTCAAGATGGTGCGCGGCACCAGCAGCACGCCGACGGAGTTGCCCGAGGATCTCTCGGTCACCAACGCCGCGGACGCCACCTGCGAGTGAGCCTGCGGACGCCATTCACCCGGCGTTCACCAGCAGCTTCGTGACTCCGCGGTCCCCGACGGCCTAATCTGGGTGCATGCGGATCCAGTACCACGAGCAGCTCGCGTCCCTGAACGACCAGCTGGGCGCGATGTGCGAGTTGGCGGGCACTGCGATGGAACGTGCCACCCAGTCGCTGCTGCAAGCCGATCTGGTGCTGGCCGAGCAGGTCATCAGTGACCACGACAAGATGACGACGCTCAGCGCGCAGGCCGAGGAGACAGCGTTCGTCCTGTTGGCCCTGCAGGCCCCGGTCGCAGGCGATCTGCGCACCGTGGTGGGCGCGATCCAGATCATCGCCGACGTCGATCGCATGGGCGCGCTCGCCCTGCACGTCGCCAAGATCGCCCGCAGGCGCCATCCGCAGCACGCGCTGCCCGAAGAGGTCAACGGCTACTTCGCCGAGATGGGCCGCGTCGCGGTGGAGCTCGGGCACGCCGCGCGCGAGGTGCTGATCACGCGGGATCCGGAGAAGGCCGCCCGGATCCAGGAGGAAGACGATGCGATGGACGATCTGCACGGTCACCTCTTCACCGTGCTGATGGACCGCGAGTGGAAGCACGGTGTGATGGCCGCGGTCGACGTGACGCTGCTCAGCCGGTTCTACGAGCGCTTCGCCGACCATGCGGTCGAGGTGGCCCGCCGGGTCATCTTCCAGGTCACGGGCAACTACCCCGACGGCGACAAGGTCACCACGCAGCAGTGACCTACGGCTGATCGGCCGCCACCACCCGCACCCCCACCTTCTGTGCGCTCGCGAGATCGCGCAGAACCTTGGTGAGCACCTGCAGTTCGTTCGCGCTGTAGCGCATCAGGAAGTCGCGCCAGCCCCGGTTCATCTCCTCGTGCAGTTCCCGGTGGGCCGCGGCCACCCGCTCGCCGTCGGCGGTCAGCCGCAATTCGATTTCCTTGCGGTTGCCCGGAACCGGCGTGCGCACCACCAGGCCGGCCTCCACCAGGCGCTGAACGTGTTTGGACACCGTGCCTTTGAGCTGCCCGGACTTCGCGGCGAGCCCGACGATGCTGACCGGTCCGGCCGCGATCGTGTCGAGCAGGTGCATCGACAGCTTCGGCAGTGACCGCACGGCGGCCTCGAGCCCCGCCGGGCAGTGTGAGGCGACGAAATCGTGTTCGGCGTCGGTGTCCTCGTCGCCGTCGAATCGGTCGGCCACCGCGTCCATGAGCGCAGTGATGTCCTCGACCAGCCCGCTCTTGGTTTTCACGGAAACCATCTTGCCGCGCCGCGGCACTTCGTGGATAGTGGGCAGAGGAATTATCGTTTCCACCGAAACCATATCCGAGGAAACCAAGAGGAGCGTCATGAAAGCCGCCGTCGTGAGAGCCTGGGGCCAGTCGCCCGTGTACACCGACCTGCCCGACCCGAAACCGGGCGAAGGCACCGAGATCGCCGAGGTCGAGGCCAGCGCGCTCACCAACCTCACCAAGGGGATCGCCTCGGGAAAGCACTACGCCGCCAAGGACATCGAGCTTCCCGTCGTCCCCGGGTTCGACGGCGTGGCGCGACTGGCCGACGGCAGGCGGGTGTACACCATGAGCATCGGATCGCACGGGTTGATGGCCGAGCGCACCCTGGTCGACCCCGGGCGGGCCGTCGAGATCCCCGAACACGTCGACTCCGTGACCGCGGCCGCCCTGCCGAACCCGGGCACGTCGGCGTGGATCACCCTGTCGTACGCCGCAGCGGTCAAGCCCGGTGACCACGTCCTGGTGCTCGGCGCCACCGGCGTGACCGGATCGACGGCCGTGCAGTTGGCCGGCTCGATGTTCGGCGCGGAATCCGTCGTCGCGGTGGGCCGCAACGCCGAGCGGTTGCAGTGGCTGCGGTCGGCCGGGGCGCAGACCGTGATCCGGCTCGGTGACGACGATCTCGCTGCCCGTGTCGCCGAACTGCACGCCGCACGTCCGTTCGACGCGGTCCTGGACTATCTCTGGGGCGAACCGGCCGAACAGGTGCTCGGCGCGCTCGCGGCAGCTTCCCCGGCGGGCCGATTCCACGCCATCCGGTACGTGCAGGTCGGGTCCATGGCGGGCACCGCCCTCACCCTGGACGCCGCGGTGCTGCGATCGATCGGGATCACCATCAGCGGTGTGGGGATCGGCGGTGTGCCCGACGACGTGTGGCGCCAGGCCCGGACCGAGGCCCTACCGAAACTGCTGTCCATGGTGGATGCCGGCGAGCTCCTGTTGCACACGCGGCAACGTCGGCTGGCCGACATCGAGACCGTCTGGTCGGAGAAGTCGCCGTCGGGAACGCGCATCGTGGTGACGCCGTGACGCCGTGACGCCTCAGCCGAAGCGGCCGGAGATGTAATCCTCGGTCGCCTTCTGGCGGGGATTGGAGAAGATCTTCTCGGTGTCGTCGATCTCGATCAGCCGGCCCGGCTTTCCGGTGGCCTCGAGGTTGAAGAACGCGGTCTGATCGCTCACGCGTGCGGCCTGCTGCATGTTGTGCGTGACGATGACGATCGTGTAGTCGAGCTTGAGCGTCGCGATCAGATCCTCGATCGCCAGCGTCGAGATCGGGTCGAGCGCCGAGCACGGTTCGTCCATCAGCAGCACATCGGGCTGTACCGCGATCGCACGCGCGATGCACAGGCGCTGCTGCTGACCACCGGAGAGGCCGCCGCCCGGTTTGTCGAGCCGGTCCTTGACCTCGTTCCACAGGTTGGCGCCACGCAGTGAGCGCTCGGCGACCTCGTCGAGGGTCTTCTTGTTGCGCACCCCCTGCAGCTTGAGACCGGCCACCACGTTGTCACGAATCGACATGGTGGGGAACGGGTTCGGGCGCTGGAACACCATGCCGATGGTCTTGCGGACACCCACCGGGTCGACACCCGGACCGTAGATGTCCTCGCCGTCGAGCAGCACCGAACCCTCGACACGGGCACCGGGGATGACCTCGTGCATGCGGTTGAGCGTGCGCAGCACCGTGGACTTGCCGCAGCCCGACGGGCCGATGAACGCCGTGACGCTGCGCGGCTGGACCGCGAGCGACACATCGGCCACCGCATGGAACGCGCCGTAGTAGATGTTGACGTCTTTGAGATCGAGCCGTTTGGCCATGAACGTTCCTAAATCTTCTTCGGGGCGAAGAGTTTGGCGACAAGACGGGCACCGACGTTGAGCACGGCGATGAGCAGGATCAGCGTGAGCGCCGCACCCCACAGCCGGTCCGTCGGCACCGGATTGGCACCGGCGCCCGCCGAGATCTGGTCGTACATCATGCCGGGCAACGAGCCCATGAAACCGCTGAAAATGTCGAAGTTCATCGCCTGCGCGTAGCCCACGAGCACCAGCAGAGGCGCGGTCTCCCCCATCACGCGGGCCAGCGCGAGCATCACGCCGGTGACGATGCCGGACAGCGCCGTCGGGATCACGATGCGCACGATGGTCTTCCACTTCGGCACGCCCAGCGCGTAACTGGCCTCACGCAGGTCCATCGGCACGATGCGCAGCATCTCCTCGGTGGCCCGCACGATCACCGGGATCATCAACAGCACCAAAGAAAGTGACACCGCGAACCCGGACCGCTGGAAGCCCAGGGTGGCGACCCACAGCGCGTAGATGAACAGCGCGGCGACGATCGACGGCACACCGGTGAGGATGTCCACCATGAACGTGGTGATCTTGCCCAGGCGCGAGTTGCCCGCGTACTCGACCAGATACACCGCGACCATGACACCGACGGGGATCGAGATCAGCGAACACACCAGGCCCTGCAGGACCGTGCCGACGATCGCGTGGTACACACCGCCGCCGGGCGAGAACGCCGTCATACCGGCCTGCGAATGGGTGAACCACACCGGTGACGTGACGGCGTGGATGCCCTTGCTGATCACCGAATACAGCACCCACAGCAGCGGGACGAGCGCGATCAGCACCGAGATGGTCACGAGCACCGTGGCGAAGTGGTTGGTGAGCTTGCGGCGCAGGCTCACACCCTGGAACGCCGGCGCCTTGACGGGTTGTTCGAGCGTGGAGGCCGACGGGGCGTTGGTGGTCATTCGCGTCCCTTCCCGCCGACCACGGCCCGCGCCAGCGAGTTCACGATGAACGTGAGGACGAACAGCACAAGACCGGCGGCGATGTACGCGCCTGCCTTGTACTGGTCGTTGAATTCGCTTGCCGTCGCGGCGATCTTGCTGGCGAACGTGTAGCCGCCGTCGAACAGCGACCAGCCGAACGCGGTCTGGGTGCCACGCAGGATGATCAGCAGCGCGATGGTCTCACCGAGCGCACGGCCGAGACCGAGCATGGCACCGCTGATGTAGCCGGACAGACCGAACGGCAACACCGTGGTGCGCACGACCTCCCAGCGTGTGGCGCCGAGCGCGAGCGCGGCCTCGATCTGGCCGCGAGGGGTCTGCAGGAACACCTCGCGCGTGACCGCGGTGATGATCGGCAGGATCATCACCGCGAGCACGATGCCCGCGGTGAATATGGTTCCGCCGCCTGCGACCGACGCGTTGCCGGTGGAGAACAGGAAGAACCAGCCCAGGTTTTCGTTGAGCCACACCGCAACCGGTTTGATCGCCGGGGCCAGCACGTAGAGACCCCACACGCCGTAGACGATCGACGGTACGGCGGCCAGCAGATCGACCATGTAGGCCAGCGGACCGGCCAGCCGGCGCGGGGCGTACTGCGTCAGATAGATCGCGATGCCCAGGGCGACCGGCATCGCCAGGACGAGCGCGAAGATCGAGACGAACACCGTGACCTGCAGCAGGTCGAAGATGCCGAAATGCATCGCCGAGGTGTCGGTGGTGACCCAGTTGCCGCCGTAGAGGAAGAAGTTCTCCTGGTTGCGGGCCAGTGCCGGCACCGCGCGCATCAGCAGGAACATCCCGATCGCCGCGATGAGCGCGACGATCAAGAGGCCCGACCCCTCGGCGAGCCACTGGAAGATCCGGTCCGCCGGGCGGATCTTGGCCCGGCGGGAGGGGTTGGTGGAGATGGGTTCCGGCTCAGGGAAGGGGGACGCGAGCGTCTCCCCCGACCCTGAGTCAGCTGGATTCGGTGTTGTCACTGTTATCCCGTCGGGGAACCTGTCGGTCATGTGTTCCGAAATCCATCCTCACCAGATTCGTTCTGCAAATCCAGCTGACTAGCTGATCGCATCGATGGAAGTGAGCAAACGCTCTTTGAAGGCGTTGGGCAGCGGCACATAGCCGGCGGCCGAGAGGTTGGCCTGCCCCTCGTTGGCGGCGACGGTCAGGAACGACTTCACCGCGGCCGCGGTGTCGGCGTCATAACCCTTGGAGCACACGATCTCGTAGGTGGCGAGCACCAGCGGGTACGCGCCGGCCTCCTTCGTGCCGTACAGCGAGTTCAGGTCGAGTGCAAGGTCGTTGCCCTCGGCCGCGAACTTCGCGGCGTCGATGGCCTTTGCGGCCGACTCGTCGGTCAGCTCGACCGCACCGGCACCGCTGTCGATCTGCGCGAAGGGCAGGCCCGCCTGCTCGGCGAAGCCCTTCTCGACGTAGCCGATCGAACCCGGCGTCGCCTGCACGGCCTGCACCACGCCCGACGACTTCTGGGCGCCCTCGCCTGCGCCGCCGTTGAACTCGCTGCCGTCACCCTTGGTCCACGACTGCGGCGCGGCGGCAGTGAGGTACTTCTGGAAGTTGTCGGTGGTGCCGGAGGAATCCGAGCGGTAGATGGGTGTGATCGCGGCGTCGGGCAGCGAGGCGCCCTCGTTGAGCCCCGCGATCGCCGGATCGTTCCACTTGGTGATCTGGCCTTGGAAGATCTTGGCCAGCAGGTCGCCGTTGAGTACCAGCTTGTCGACGCCCTCGAGGTTGTACGCCATCGCCACCGGACCGAACACCAGCGGCAGGTTCCAGGCCGGATTGCCACCGCAGCGTTCGGCCGCGGCCGCCACCTGATCACCGCTGAGCGCGGAGTCAGAACCCGCGATGTCGACCTGCTTGGCGATGAACTGCTCGCGGCCCGCGCCGGATCCGGTGGGGTTGTAGGAGAGGTTCTTGCCCCCGCACACCTGGCCCCACGCCTTGTTGAACTCGGCGATCGCGTTCTGTTGCGCGGTCGACCCCTCGGCCGTCAGCGAGTTCTTGCCACCGCACTCGGCCGAGGCGGCGCTGCCGGAGGGGGCCGCGCCGGAGGTGCCGGTGGCCGGAGCGTTGTTGTCGCTGCCGCACGCGCTGAGCGTGAGCGCCGCGATGGCCGCCGCGGCGATACCAACCGGCCTGCCAACCTTCCGGCCCATGCTGTTGAGCTTCACGTGTCGTGTCCCACTTTCCGTTGACGGCTTCAGACTCCCCGGCAACGTATTCGCCGCTCATTGACGGATTCGGGACAGCAGGTGAACGCACAGTGAACACGTTCAGCGTGTTCACAGGCGCGAGGCGTCAACCAGCGGCGTACGCCGCAGGCCCGTCAATTCGCGGCGTACGCCGCGTCGACGCTGAACACCTCGAAACCCAACTTCCGGTAGGTGTTCACGGCCGCCGAGTTGTCTGCCTCGACGTACAGCAGCACCGTGGGCTCGGGCCCCGTGAGCTTTTCCGCCAGATGGTGCAGGCCGATGAGGGTGAGGGTGTAACCGAGGCCACGCCCCTGCGCCTGCGGGTCGACGCCGACGACGTAGACCTCGCCGAGGGACGCGTCGTGGATCTTGGTCCAGTGGAATCCGAGGAGCGAGCCGGTCTGCTCGTCGAACGCCTGGAAGAGGCCCTCGGGGTCGAACCACCCCTCGTTGCGGCGCTCGTCGATCTCGTGTTCGGTCCAGCCGCCCTGCTCGGGGTGCCACGAGAACGCGGCGTTGTTGACCCGCAGGATCTCGGCGTCGTCGCCGGGGCCGGCGTAGGTCGCGATGCGCACGCCGGGGGTGTCCGGCACCGGCGGCAGATCGGTCAGGGGGCGGCGCATCTGCAGCAGCTCACGCACCACCACCAGGCGAAGCGATGACGCCATCGCCTGGGCGGCGGCGATGTTGCCGTGCGCCCAGATACGGGCGCCCGGCCCGCCCTCTGCCAGCGCGGTGCGCGCCATGGCCGCACCGATACCGCGCCGGCGGGCCTGCGGATGCACGACGAGTTCGGCCATCGCCGGATCGTCCCCCTCGGCAGGCGCGAGGTTGAGGTATCCGACCACGCGGTCGTCGTCGGTGGTCAGCAGGTGCCGGGTGCGGTCGCGTCCCAGTTCCCGCAGCACTTGGTCACCGACCGGCGCGACACCGTCGTGCGTGGTGGCCGCGTCGATCAGCGCGCGAATCTCTGCCTGCTGGGCACCCGTGAGCCCGGTGCGCCACTCGGTGGAGGTCACTGACTGGTCAACCGCCCCGCCAACGGGCCGTCGACATCTACGTCGTCACCGAAGCCCTCGTCCGGACCGTCTGGTACGTCCTCGCCGGATGCGTCGGCCGCGGGCGGCTTGCCGCGCGACGGGCGCACGGCCTTGTAGCCGACGTTGCGGACCGTGCCGATCAGCGCCTCGTACTCGGGACCGAGCTTGGCGCGCAGCCGCCGGACGTGGACGTCGACAGTGCGGGTGCCGCCGAAGAAGTCGTAACCCCACACCTCCTGCAGAAGCTGGGCGCGCGTGAAGACACGCCCGGCGTGCTGCGCGAGGTACTTGAGGAGCTCGAATTCCTTGTAGGTGAGATCCAGCGGCTTGCCGCGCAAACGGGCCGTGTAGGTGCCCTCGTCGATGACGAGCTCACCGAGTGTGATCTTGCCTACATTTTCCTGATTGGCGTTCCCGCCGCGGCGGCCGACCAGCAATCGCAGCCGTGCTTCGATCTCGGCGGGCCCGGTGCTGGGCAGCAGGATCTCGTCGAGACCCCATTCGTGGTTGACGGCGACGAGGCCGCCTTCGTTGATCACTGCGACCACCGGGACGGACGTGCCGGTGGTCCCCAAAAGGCGACAAAGGCCGCGCGCGGCGGCCAGATCTGTGCGAGCGTCGACGATCGCGACGTCGGCACTACCCGTCTCCAACAGGGAAGACACTTCTGTCGGCGCTGTCCGGACCGTGTGGGCCAGCAGCGACAACGAGGGCAGCACCGACTCGGGATGCGGGTCGACGGTCAGTAGCAGTAGATCCAACAAGTCCTCCCGGCTCGTCAGGAATCTCTGCGGGAGAACACAGACGCCGGTGTCGGGTGATCTTCCGGATTCATGACTGACATGTAGCCGTTACCGGCCTTTGGTGTTACGAG
This sequence comes from Mycolicibacterium smegmatis, assembly GCF_001457595.1. Classification (GTDB taxonomy): domain Bacteria; phylum Actinomycetota; class Actinomycetes; order Mycobacteriales; family Mycobacteriaceae; genus Mycobacterium; species Mycobacterium smegmatis. The sequence goes on from NZ_LN831039.1 coordinate 5,875,700, forward strand.
GATAACGCCTCACCTGCTCGTCAGCCGCGCCGAGCGAATCTTTGCCGGTCTCGTGGGCAACAATGTCCCGGTGCGCAGACTGGTGGTCGGGTTCGTCGCGGCGGTGGCCGCGCTCGTCGTCGGGGCGGTCGGCACCGATTTCGGAGCAGCCATCTACGCCGAGTACCGGCTGGCCCGTACGGTCCGCAGCGCCGCGTCGCTCAACTGGGATCCGTGGGTCGCGATCCTCGGGTTCCCGTTCATCCCGCAGGCCCGCGACCACAGATACAACGAGATCGAGATCCGGGCCAACGGCGTCGACCATCCCGTCGCCGAAAAGGTGTCGCTGGAGGCGACACTGCACGACGTCGACATCACCGAGGCCTCGTGGCTGATCCGCGAGGACGCACCGCTCCCGGTCGCCGAGGCCGAGAGCCGCATCATCATCGATTCCACGCATGTCGGCCGCTACATGGGCATCGACGACCTGCTGGTCGAGGCGCCCTCACGCGACACCAACGACGCCACCGGCGGCACCACCGAATCCGGCATCTCCGGTAATACGGGTCTGGTTTTCACCGGCACACCCAAGGCGTCGGGCCTGGACAAGAGGGTCAGCGTCGCCGTCGACCTTTCGCTCGAGGGACCCGACCAGAGCACGCTGGTGCTGACGGCGACCGGCATCCTCACGGGCCCCAACACCGCCGACGAGCAGGTGCCCGACGACAAACTCGCATCGGTGCTCGACGAATTCAGCAACACCATCCCCGACCTGAGACTGCCGTTCGGCATCGCACCGACGAGCCAGGGCGCCCGCGGATCCGACATCATCATCGAAGGGATCGGCGAGGGAGTAACCATCGACCTGGCGGGGTTCAGGAAGACATGAGCTCATCGATGGCGGCAGCCGTCGCGGTGCTGATCGCGGCGCTCGTGCTGGCCTATGTGATCGGGCGCGTGCTGACCCGCCGGTCCGGCCGCGTTCGCCAGACGGGCCCGGGTTCTGCCGTCGGTGCCGAGACCGACGCGGTTGCCCAGGCCGAGGCGGAACGCAACCTCACCGATCTGGGGCTGTCGCGCACCGGCCCGACGATCCTGCACTTCAGCGCCGAGTGGTGCGGACCGTGCGCAGGCGTGCGCCGTGTGGTCGACCAGGTGTGCGCCGAGTTGCCCGCCATAGCGCACGTCGAGATCGACATGGACGCGAATCCCCAAGCCGCCAGGCGCCTTTCGGTGCTGTCGTTGCCGACGACGTTCATCTTCGATGCGCGCGGCCACCAGCGGTACCGCACCAGCGGCGTCCCCAGGGCCGCTGACCTGCGTACCGCGGTGGAGCCGCTGTTGGCCTGATCCGAGGGTCATTGGGTAAGCTGTCGCTCGTGTCAACCCGCCTTGAGCTCTCGCTCACCAAGCGCCGCGCAGTGGATCTGTGCCGCGTTGCGGGTTGTTGCTGTTGTTGTTGTTGCTGTTGAGCGCAGCCGCGCGCTTTGACGCGCCCGCTCGGAATTTTCTGTTCCGGCCTGCACCCAACCAGATCCAACGACAACAACAGGAGTTTCTTTCATGTCATCTTCGATCACCGATACGGCGCGGCCCCGCCTCGACCAGGTGGACGTGCGCGGTCCCCGCTTCGCGGCCTGGGTCACCACGGCGGTGCTGATCGTCGCGCTGCTGGTCTCCGGTGTCAGCTCGGCCGCGGCAGCGGTGGTGCTCGCCGCCCAGGCGCTGGTGTTCGCCATCGGCGCGCTCGGCGGTCCCCGTAGGCAGCCCTACGGCCGGTTGTTCGCGACCCTGGTCGCGCCCCGGCTGGGCCCGGTCACCGAACGTGAACCGGTTCCGCCGCTGAAGTTCGCTCAGCTCGTCGGTTTCGTGTTCGCGGCCGTCGGTGCCGTCGGCTTCGCGTTCGGCATCAGTGCAATCGGCCTCGCCGCGACGGCGTTCGCATTGGTGGCGGCGTTTCTCAACGCGGCCTTCGACATCTGTCTCGGATGCCAGATCTACCCGCTCGTGGCGCGTCTGCGTCGCACATCTGAATACGCCTGAAGCCTCAAAACCCAAGCAATCGAAAGGATCTCCTACATGGCACGCTCCGACGTCCTGGTCAGCACCGACTGGGCCGAGAGCAATCTCAAAGCGCCGAAGACCGTTTTCGTGGAGGTCGACGAAGACACCTCCGCCTACGACACGGGTCACATCGAAGGCGCTGTGAAGCTCGACTGGAAGACCGATCTGCAGGATCCGATCCGTCGCGACTTCGTCGACGCCCAGCAGTTCTCCAAGCTGCTGTCCGAGCGCGGCATCGCCAACGACGACACCGTGATCCTCTACGGCGGCAACAACAACTGGTTCGCGGCCTACGCCTACTGGTACTTCAAGCTCTACGGGCACCAGGACGTGAAGCTGCTCGACGGTGGCCGCAAGAAGTGGGAGCTCGACGCCCGCCCGCTGTCCGCCGAGAAGGTCGAGCGGCCGCAGACCAGCTACACCGCCAAGGAGCCCGACAACTCCATCCGCGCCTTCCGCGACGAGGTCATCGCCGCGATCGGGACCAAGAACCTGGTCGACGTGCGCTCGCCTGACGAGTTCTCGGGCAAGATTCTCGCGCCCGCGCATCTCCCGCAGGAGCAGAGCCAGCGCCCGGGACACATCCCCGGTGCGATCAACGTCCCGTGGAGCAAGGCCGCGAACGAGGACGGCACCTTCAAGTCCGACGAGGAGCTGGCGAAGCTGTACGCCGAGGCCGGCCTCGACGGCGAGAAGGAGACCATCGCCTACTGCCGCATCGGTGAGCGTTCGTCGCACACCTGGTTCGTGCTGCAGGAGCTCCTCGGACACAAGAACGTCAAGAACTACGACGGCAGTTGGACGGAATACGGCTCCCTGGTGGGGGCCCCGATCGAGTTGGGAAGTTGATATGTGCTCTGCACCCAAGCAAGGGCTGACGTTGCCGGCCGGCGTTGACCTGGAGAAGGAAACCGTGATCACCGGTCGTGTGGTCGACGGCTCCGGCCAGGCGGTCGGCGGCGCGTTCGTCCGCCTGCTGGACGGCAGCGACGAGTTCACCGCCGAGGTGGTGGCATCGGCGACCGGTGATTTCCGGTTCTTCGCCGCGCCCGGCACCTGGACCGTGCGCGCCCTGTCGTCCGCGGGCAACGGCAACGTGACCGTCGCGCCGACCGGTGCGGGGATCCACGAAGTCGACGTGAAGGTCGCCTGAGTCGAGGTCGCCTGAGTCAAGGTCGCCTGAGGACCCGGCGTCAACAGCGATGCCCGCAGCGTCTCATCGAGGCGCTGCGGGCATCGCTGTTCGCGTTACGGGCCTGCGCCGTCGGTTGACCCGGGCCAGGGCGAAAGCCTCGGCACCCTGCGGTTACACTGCTTGACGTGGTGCTCTTCTTCGAGATCCTGCTTGTCGCGGCCGTGCTGGTCATCACGTGGTTCGCGGTGTACGCGCTGTACCGTCTGGTCACCGACGAGTCGTGACGTCCGCCGGGGACACTCCTGAGCGCGGCTCGGGCGACCGCGCGGTGGCCGAGGCTGCCGAACGTGCCAAAGCGACCGGCGCGCGCAACATCCCGGTCTTCGACGACCTTCCGCTGCCCGCCGACACCGCCAATCTGCGTGACGGCGTGAGCCTGAGCGATTCGCTGCTCGCGTTGCTGCCGCTGGTCGGTGTGTGGCGCGGCGAGGGCGAGGGCCGTGACGCCGACGGCGACTACCGCTTCGGCCAGCAGATCGTGGTCTCCCACGACGGCGGCGACTACCTGAACTGGGAAGCCCGTTCGTGGCGCCTCGACGAGTCCGGCGAGTACCACTCCCCCGCGCTGCGTGAGACGGGCTACTGGCGGTTCGTCAGTGATCCCGCGGATCCGCACGAGACCCAGGCGATCGAGCTGCTGCTCGCACATTCGTCGGGCTACATCGAACTGTTCTACGGCAGGCCGCTCAACCAGTCCTCGTGGGAACTGGTCACCGATGCGCTGGCCCGCAGCAAGTCCGGGACGCTGGTCGGCGGTGCCAAACGGCTGTACGGCATCGTCGAAGGCGGCGATCTCGGTTATGTCGAGGAACGAGTGGACGCCGACGGCGGGCTGGTCCCGCATCTGTCGGCCCGATTGTCGAGGTACGTCGGCTAGTGCCCAATATGCGCCATGCGGCGGCGATCTTCGCCGTGGCCGCTGCCCTGTTGTCCGCGTGTGGTTCGAACGATTCCGAGCCCACCACCACCACCGAGACCGGCGGCTCGCAGAGCGAGACCCCGACCGGTCACGGCTCGTATGCCCACTGCCTGTCCGAGCACGGCGTCTCTGCGCCTCCCGGACCGGTGGCCGGCCCGCCGCCCGGGGTTGACCAGCAGAAGTGGCAGGAGGCCATGGACGCGTGCGCGACGCTGGCGCCCGGCCCCGCAGAGGCTCCGCAGGGCTGACGTCTCGGCGGGCGTCTCACAGCCGGCGCATAGCGGGCAAAAAGTTGCTGCTCAGCGCGCCTTCCTACCGTCACAGGCGTGATACAGACAGTTCTGCGTTCGACGCTCGCCGGCCTGGCCGCGGCCGCACTCGTCGGTTCCGTCGCGGCATGTTCGTCGTCGGAAGATCCGGCCGCGTCGGCGTCCACCGGTGCCGTCACGTCCGCTGAAACCACCGCCTTCGATGCGTACGGGCAGTGCCTCATCGAACACGGCATGCCCGCACCACCTGCGGGATTCGGGCCCCCGCCGGGACATCCGGACGGGCCGCCACCTCCGCCGCCCGGCGGCACGCCTCCCGGCGGGCCTCCTGGTGATGGTCAGGCTCCGCCTCCGCCGCCAGGCGTGGAACAGGCCGACTGGGACGACGCACGCGCGGCGTGCGAATCGCTCGCGCCCGCTTCGCCGCCCCGGTAGGGCCACGCGGTAACCGCCCCCAGATATGGGGCGGCCCCCGAGCCGTTGTTCCTGGTTGGACTGACCAAGGGGCTCGGGGGCCGGGTGGCTGCGGGGAATTCGCCAGCGCGCGCGGGCTATTCTCCCGGCGCTGCTAGCGGGCAGCCACCTCACATGTCCATAAGTCACTCAATTTGTCGGACCACCTCCTTCCCTGTGTAAAGGCGAAGGTACCCGCGTGAGCTGCGCCCTTCAAGCTATTTTCTCCAATGCTCAGCGATCACCGAGGATCGCGGTGTCGACCAGGCCCGCGATGTCGGGTGCCGAGGCCGAGGTGCGCAGCCGCGTGCCGTCGAGGGTGTGCACGCGGGCGGCCAGCGTGATGCTCGAGATCAGCCAGATCCCTTGTGCGGTAAGGAGATCCGCAGGGCGTAGGGCGCGGTAGTCGCAGTCGATGCCCTTGTTGCGCGCCGTTTCGAACAGGGCCTGCTGGGTGGTGCCGCGCAAGATCGGGTACCACGGCGGCGGCGTGAGCAGCAGTGGCTGCCCGTCGTCGCCGCGCGTGGCGATCACCACGGTGGAGCGCGGCCCCTCGAGCAGGAACCCGTCGGAGCTCACGAAGATCACGTCTCCCGCGCCGTTGCGTGCGGCGTGACGCAGCGCGGCCATGTTCACCGCGTACGACAACGTCTTGGCGCCCGCGGCCAGCCAGGGCATCTCGCTGGCGCCGACCGGAAGGCCACGGTCGAGCGTGATCGCGGGGACGCCGTGCCGTCGTGCACCGGCCACCCGGTCGGCGAGCGCGCCGATCGTGGCGAACGCCGTCGGCGGCCCGCCACCTTCGCGGCCCCGGCTGTACACGAGCCGCAGCACACCCTCCTCACCGTTCGCGGAGTGCTCGCTCGTCCACCGCTTCACACCGAGGGCCACCGCGGCCCGCCACGCGTCCAGGTCCGGCTCGGGCAGATCCAGCATCCTGGCGGATTGGGCGAGCCGCGCGAGGTGTGCCTCGAGCAGGCAGGGCCGCCCGTCGCGCACCAGCAGCGTCTCGAACACACCGTCGCCGCGGACCGCCGCCAGGTCGTCGGCGCACAGCAGCGGCGCGTCCGGATCGTGCAGTTGACCGTCGAGGGTGACCAGCACCGCTGGATGGCTTGCCATGGGGCCAAAGCGTAGCCCCGGTCCTCAGTGAGTGGTGCCGCCGCGAGCGGTGGGGACGACGCGGGTTCCCTAGAGTTGATGTATGTCAGCAGTTCCTACGCCCGAGGGCAGTCCCGATGCCGGTGCCGTGTGGCACTACGGCGACCCACTCGGCGAGCAGCGCAGCGCGGCCACCGACGCGGTCGTGATCGACCGGTCCCACCGGGCGGTGCTCGCGTTGACCGGCAAGGACCGCCAGGGATGGCTGCACAACATCTCGAGTCAGCACGTCAGCGCACAGCCCGACGGCACCGTCACCGAGAACCTGAGCCTGGACATGCAGGGCCGGGTCGAGGACCACTGGCTGCAGACCGAGCTGGACGGGACGACGTACCTGGACACCGAGTCGTGGCGGGGCGAACCGCTCGCGGCGTATCTGCGCAAGATGGTGTTCTGGTCCGACGTGCAGATCGAACCCGCCGATCTCGGGGTCCTGTCGCTTCTCGGTCCGGCTCTCGCCGGTGACGCCGTGCTGTCGGCCCTTGGTCTGAGCGCGCTGCCGGAGGAGGCCACGGCACAACCGCTGCCCGGCGGGGGTTTCGTCCGCCGCGTGCCTTCCGAGGGCCTGGAACTCGACGTGCTGGTCGCCCGGGAGACGCTCGACGACTGGAAGCAGCGCCTCGTCTCCGCGGGTGTACGCCCCGCCGGGATGTGGGCGTACGAGGCGCACCGGGTGGCCGCCCAGCGGCCACGCCTGGGCGTGGACACCGACGAGCGGACGATCCCGCACGAGGTCGGCTGGATCGGCGGCCCCGGCGTCGGCGCCGTCCACTTGGACAAGGGCTGCTACCGGGGCCAGGAGACCGTCGCACGCGTGCACAACCTGGGCCGTCCGCCGCGGATGCTGGTGCTGCTGCACCTCGACGGCTCCTCGGACCGTCCGGCCACGGGCGATCCGGTGCTCGCGGGCGGCCGCACCGTCGGGCGGCTCGGCACGGTCGTCGACCACGTCGACGACGGCCCCATCGCGCTCGCACTCGTCAAACGGGGCCTGCCCGCCGAGACCGAACTGGTGACCGGTGGCAGCGTCGAGGTGCCCGCGAGCATCGACCCGGACTCACTGCCTCCGCCGGACAGCGTGGGTGCCGGCCGGCTCGCCATCGAGCGCCTGCGTCACGGTTAGCGTCACCGACGGGCCCGGGAACGGGCCCGCCCACGCGAAGTCGAAGGTGAATCCTGTCACGTCGAAATCGGCCTGCAACCTGCCTCGATGCTGGTGACGCTGAGGTAAACGAGGCGTGCGGTGTCCCGGAGGCGGGATTCTGGGGCAGGGCCTGCCAGCGCCAGACTCGCGGGCACGGTAAAGTGTCGGCAGGACAAAAATGACACTCAGATCGGAGCCGCCTAATAATTGGGCCGCTCCGTTATTGCGCGAGGGGGTCCCCCCATGGGCCGCGGCCGGGCGAAGGCAAAGCAGACCAAGGTTGCACGTGAGCTCAAGTACAGCTCACCTCAAACCGATTTTGAACGGCTCCAGCGCGAGCTGTCGGGCGGTTCCGCCTCCGACGGTGTCAACGACGCCGACGACGACTGGGCGACTGAGGACGACTGGCGGCGCTGAGCCCGCCGCCGTCCTCACCACCCCCGCTTCCTAGAACCGTGGGTGCTGGCCGACCAACTGGGCGCGCACACTGTCCTTGCCGCCCTTCTTGACCGTGCCCAGCGTCCAGCAATTCAGATGCCGAGCGGTCAGTATGGCCAGCGCACGATCGGTGTCCTCGGGAGCGACGACGGCGACCATGCCGACACCCATGTTGAACGTCTTCTCCATCTCGGCGCGTTCGATCCGTCCGCGCTGAGCGATCATGCCGAACACCGGCGCCGGGGTCCACGTGCCGCGGTCCAGTTCGGCGGTGAGGCCGTGCGGGATGACGCGTTCGAGGTTGCCCGCCAGGCCACCACCGGTGACGTGGCAGAAGGTTCGCACCTGGGTCTCGGCGGCGAGCGCCAGGCAGTCCTTGGCGTAGATCAGGGTGGGTTCGAGCAGCTCCTCACCGAGCGTGCGGCCGAACTCCTCGACGTGGCCGGCGAGGTTCATCCGGTCGATCTCCAGCAGGACCTTGCGGGCCAACGAGTAGCCGTTGGAGTGCAGACCGCTCGAAGCCATGGCGATGATGACGTCGCCCGGCCTGACCCGGTCGGGGCCCAGCACGTCGTCGGCCTCCACGATGCCCACACCGGTCGCGGAGATGTCGTAGTGGTCCGGTTCCATCAGCCCCGGGTGCTCGGCGGTCTCGCCGCCCAGCAGCGCGCATCCGGCCCGCACACAGCCCTCGGCGATGCCTGCCACGATGGCACTCACGCGCTCGGGCACGGTGCGCCCGACGGCGATGTAGTCCTGCAGGAACAACGGTTCGGCGCCGCACACCACGAGGTCGTCGACCACCATCGCGACCAGGTCGAGGCCGACGGTGTCGTGCTTGTCCATCGCCTGCGCTATCGCCAGTTTGGTGCCGACACCGTCTGTGGACGAGGCCAGCACCGGCTCTCGATAATCACGCTTGAGGGCGAACAGGCCCGCGAAACCGCCGAGGCCGCCACGGACCTCAGGGCGGGTGGCCTTGGCGGCCAGAGGCTTGAACAACTCCACGGCGCGATCGCCAGCTTCGATGTCGACCCCGGCCGACGCGTAGGAGATTGCATCACTGGAAACGGAGTCTTCGCGATCGGTCATCGCGCCTAAATCTACCGGTCGTCCCCGCGCAACGGCAGCCGGACCGTGACCTCGCGGCGGTGGGGGCGGTTTCGATCCGAGTGTTTCGGGCAAATCCGTGGCGGACCCACTGCCTCCGCACCGACCCGGAAGGAGACCGTTCTGGCGCGCTGTCTGGTTACCGGAGCCACCGGCTACGTCGGGGGCCGTTTGACGCCGCTGCTCGTCGCCGCGGGTCACGACGTGCGGGTGCTGGCCCGCACCCCAGAGAAACTTTCCGGCGTACCGTGGCGCGACGACGTCGAGGTGGCCCGTGGCGACCTCTCCGACCTGGACTCGCTGCGCAGCGCCTTCACCGGCATCGACGTCCTCTACTACCTGGTGCATTCGATGGGCACGGCCACCGACTTCGCCGACTCCGAACGCGAGGCGGCCGCCAATGTCGCCGAGGTCGCCAAAGACGCGGGTGTGCGGCGCATCGTCTATCTCGGTGGTCTGCACCCCGACGACGCGCAGCTGTCCCCGCACCTGGCCTCGCGGACGCTGGTGGGCGAGACGCTCATGGCCTCGGGCGTGGAGACGGTCGTGCTGCAGGCCGGCGTCGTGGTGGGTTCGGGGTCGGCGTCGTTCGAGATGATCCGGCACCTGACCGATCGCCTGCCCGTCATGACGACGCCGAAGTGGGTGCACAACCGGATCCAGCCGATCGCGGTGCGCGACATCCTGCACTATCTCGTGCAGTCCGCGAGCGTGCCGTTCCCGACGACGCGTGCCTGGGACGTCGGCGGGCCCGACGTGCTCAAGTACGGGGACATGATGCAGGTCTACGCCGAGGAGGCCGGCCTGCGCCGACGCCGGATGGTGGTACTGCCGTGGCTGACGCCCACGATCGCGAGCTGGTGGGTCGGGTTGGTCACGCCGATCCCCTCCGGCCTGGCGCGTCCGCTCGTGGAGTCACTGCATTGCGACGCGATCTGCGGTGAGCACGACATCGATGCGGTGATCCCGCCACCCGAGGGCGGGTTGACGTCCTACCGCGACGCCGTCGCGCTGGCGCTGGCATGCCAGTCACGCCCGGACACCGGGGCGGCGTGGTTCAACGAGCCCGCCGACTCGTTGCCCTCGGACCCGGACTGGTCGGGCGCCCCGGCCGAGGTCGCCGAGTTCAGGACGCCTTCGCGCGGTGCCGATCCGACGGCGACGCTGCGGAACGTGGCCGAGGCAGCGTGGGAGCGTCAGGGTTGGCGTGTGCTGCCCGACGATCCCTCCGGACCGTTGACGCTGACCAAAGATGCTCGCCTGGGTCGCGCGTGGCTGCAGTTCACGGCCGAGGGTGACGGGGCTGTGGTCCACCGCAGCGTGCTGCGCCCACGTGGACTGCTCGGACAGGTCTATGCCGCGACCGTGTGGCCACTGCGGCGCCGCATGCTGCACCGCCGGGCCGACGCACTGTTCTCGGGGTGAGCCCGTATCAGGGCCTGCGCAACGCCGAGGCGTTGTCGTTCTGCGCCACGGGGATGCCGCTGCGGGCCGCCGAGGCGAGCATGTGCTCGATGACGTTCTTGCCCAGGGCGGTCTCGCCGGGCAGCTCGATCGGGTACTTGCCGTCGAAGCACGCCGAGCACAACCGCGACGCGGGCTGCTCGGTGGCCGCGATCATGCCCTGCTGGGAGATGTAGCCGAGGCTGTCGGCGCCGATCGCGTGGCGGACCGCTTCGAGCATCTCGCCTTCGTGTTCCTGCGAGGCCGCGTTGGCGATGAGCTCCGCCGGGGTCGCGAAGTCGATGCCGTAGAAGCACGGCCACTTGACCGGCGGGGATGCGATCCGCACGTGCACCTCGAGCGCCCCGGCCTCGCGCAACATCCGCACGAGCGCACGCTGGGTGTTGCCGCGCACGATCGAATCGTCGACGACGATCAGCCGCTTGCCACGGATCACCTCGCGCAGCGGGTTGAGCTTGAGGCGGATGCCCAGCTGGCGGATGGTCTGGGACGGCTGGATGAAGGTGCGGCCCACATACGCGTTCTTCATCAGGCCCTGGCCGAAGGGGATGCCCGATTCCTGCGCGTAGCCGACCGCGGCGGGCGTACCGGATTCCGGCACGCCGATCACCAGGTCGGCCTCGATGGGATGTTCACGCGCCAGGCGGCGGCCGATGTCGACGCGGGTCGCGTGCACCGAGCGGCCGACCAGCGTGCTGTCGGGGCGGGCCAGATACACGTACTCGAACACGCAGCCCTTGGGCTCGGGGTTGGCGAAGCGCGTCGAACGCACTCCGTCGGCGTCGATCGCGAGCAGTTCGCCGGGTTCGATGTCGCGGACGAACGAGGCGCCGACGATGTCGAGCGCCGCGGTCTCCGACGCGACCACCCAGCCGCGGTCAAGGCGGCCCAGCGACAGCGGGCGTACGCCGTGCGGGTCGCGCGCGGCGTAGAGGGTGTTCTCGTCCATGAACGTCAGGCAGAACGCGCCGCGGACGGTGGGAAGCAGTTCGAGGGCGGCCTGTTCGAGCGTCGCGTCGGCCGCGCCGTGCGCGAGCAGCGCACCGAGGATGTCGGAGTCGGTGGTGGCAGCGGGGCCGCCCTTGAGCTCCATCAGACCGTTGTCGCGGGCACGGGCAGCCAGCTCGGCCGTGTTGACCAGGTTGCCGTTGTGACCGAGCGCGACGCCGGTGCCCGCCGCGGTGTTGCGGAACACGGGCTGCGCGTTCTCCCAGGTCGTGGACCCGGTGGTGGAGTACCGGCAGTGGCCGACGGCGACGTGACCCGGCATCGCGGCCAGGGTCTGCTCGTCGAACACCTGACTGACCAGGCCCAGATCCTTGAAGACCAGCACCTGGGAGCCATCGGCGACCGCGATACCCGCGGCTTCCTGCCCGCGGTGCTGCAGGGCGTAGAGGCCGTAGTAGGTCAGCTTGGCAACTTCTTCGCCCGGGGCCCAGACGCCGAAGACGCCACATTCCTCACGGGGTTCATTTTCGGACTCGTTGTCGTCGTGGCCGATCACGATATGGCTGCTCCCGGATGGGCTGTGGGTGACTGGTTCAGTCTACGGGCCATATCCCGGGTTACGTGAATCCGCGACGTGTCATGGAACACGTCTGCGTCGCCGTTGGCTGTGTTCTGCGACACGCCACAGCACCGACGGCCGGAACAGCCGGGTGGGCGGGTCCAGCATGCTCATCACACGCAGGAACTGTTCGGCGACGCCGTCGTCGACAGCGGCCGTGGCGAGGACTTGACCGGTGAGCCAGTTGGACAGCCTGACACCGGCCGTGCGGCGGCCGGGCACCTGGGGCAGGGCGAGGTCGCTGTTGACGGCCATGCGCCACGCCTGGTCGACGTACTCGGCGGCGGCCCGGAAGAAGCGTCGCGCGAGGTCGCGGTCGCCCTCGCGCAGCAGGTCGCGCAGAGCATGGGCCTCGTACGCCGCGACGGACATGCCCTGCCCGTAGATCGGGTTGAAGCTGCAGATCGCGTCGCCGAGCACGAGCAGTCCGGCCGGGAACCGGCGCATCGCCTCGTATCTGCGACGACGGCTGTTGGGCAACCGGTGGCGGTGCGGTTCGGTGAGTGGTGTGCCGTCGCGCAGTGCGGCGTCCAACTGCGGCACCCCGAGCTCGGCGACGAAACGCTGCCGCCCCGCCAGATCGGCGGGTGGCTCCGTCCCGGCGATCCCTGCCACCGTCAGCATCCAGGTGTCGTTCTCGTAGGCGAACAGGGACGCACCGGTGGGACGCTCGGGTGTCGCACCGACCAGGATCATCGCTTCGTCGACGAGCCCTGCGGGCAGCCTGAGCATCTGGCTCACGTAATTGACGTTCACCGTGAGGCTGTCCTCGGCCGGTCTGCCGTAACCCAGTGACTCCAGCAGCGCAGGTGTGCGTCCGCCGCGTCCCAGGGCGTCGAGAACCAGATCGGCCTCGATCACATGTTCTTCACCGCCGTGGCGGTTGGTCACCCGTACCCCGGTGATGCGCTCGGGTGTCGCGGCGAGGATGTCCACGGCGTCGTGCGCGTCGAGGACCTTGACGTTCGGGATGCCGAAAACCCTTCTTCTGATCGTCATTTCGAGGAACGGCCGGCTCACCGAATAGATGGTCACCGGACGGTTCATGACGCCAGAGGTCTTCAGCCAGTGCCCCTGCAGACACAGCTTGACCCGCGACAGCCCGCCGTTCTCCAGCACGATCGCCCCGGATGCGGACAGTTCGGCGAGCAGGCCCGGGAACAGCCGGTCCAACACCTCCGCGCCACCGCTCTGCAACGCGTGGCCGTGCCGCGCCTGCGGCGCACCGCGTCTCGGCATCGCGTCGACCGTGAGGGTGTCGCGCTCGACGACGACCACCTCGTCGTAGTACTCCGACAACACCCGCGCGCCGAGCAGCCCGCTGATACTGGCTCCGAGAACGACTGCGCGCGCGCCGATTCGGCTCATCGTTGACCTCTCCCCTTGTGCCGTCACCGTCTCCGTAGGTGTGTTCGGCCTTGTCTGTGATGACGCCGGATCCGGCGAAAGCATTCGTGTGTTTCGTCGCTCGGACGCGAATTCAGTTGCCCCGTCGGGGGCGAAACCTGTAGCAGTAGAGGTCGGACCATTCGAGAGGAGTCCACTGATCTCGTGACGAGCCAACTCTCCGAGAAACCGACGACCGATCCCCCGCAGCGATGGTCGACCGCCACGAAGGTCGCATTCCGTTTCTGCTTCGTCTATTTCGGCCTGTTCTGCCTGGTGTTCGCCCAGATCCTGTTCGTGTTCACCGGTTTCCTCGGCCATTGGCTGCCCGACCGGGCGATCCTGTGGCAGATGGTGATGCTGGACCCGTTGCTCGGCTGGGTGGGGCGCACGGTGTTCGGCGTCGACGCCACGCTGAACCTCGACTCGGGCAGCGGTGATCAGCTGGTCATCTGGCTGCTGGTGTTCTGCCTGTTCACGCTGGCGGTCGTCGCCACCGTCATCTGGTCGGTACTCGACCGCGCCAGGGCCGACTACACGCGGCTGTGGGCATGGTTCCTGACGTTTCTGCGCCTGTGCGTGGCCGGGCAGATGCTGTTCTACGGGATCGCCAAGCTCATCCCCACGCAGATGCCCGCGCCCGGCCTGGCGACGCTGCTGCGGCCCTACGGCGAGTTCAGCCCCGCGTCGGTGCTGTGGCTGCAGGTGGGCAGCTCCTACCCCTACGAGATGGCGCTGGGGGCCGTCGAGGTGCTGGCCGGGATCCTGCTGTTCGTGCCGAGGACCGCGACGTTGGGCGCGCTCGTCGGCCTGGTCAGCATGGCGCAGGTGTTCCTGCTGAACATGACGTTCGACGTGCCCGTCAAGATCCTGTCGGGACACCTGCTGCTGATGAGTTTCGTGCTGCTCGCACCGCAGGTGCGGCGCCTGGTGGACCTGTTCGTGCTGCAGCGTCCCGTGGGCCCGCTGAGCCAGCCGGAACTGTTCGACGATCCCCGGTCACGCAGGATCTCGACGCGGGTTCAGGCCGTGCTCGGCGTGTGGGCGTTGATCGGCTGTGTCGTGATCACCGGCAGCGGGTGGTTCGAGTACGGCGGCGGGCGCGACAAGCATGAGCTGTACGGCATCTGGGCGGTAAGCGAGTTCGTCGTCGACGGCAAGCCGCTGCCGCCGTTGACCACGGACCAAACGCGCTGGAAGCACGTTGTTTTCGACGAGCCGGGCGTACTGACCTATCAACGCATGGACGGTGCACTGGTGCCCGCTCCTGCCGAGTTCGACGATGGCACCATCGCGGTGTCCGATGACCAGGGGGGCACGGTCGCCGATTTCCGTGTGTCACGGCCCGATCCGCAGCACCTCGAACTCGATGGCCGCCTGGCGGGCCGCCCGGCGCACATCACCCTGGAGGAGGTCGACCCGAACGGGTTCACGCTGCGCAACCGCGGTTTCCACTGGGTGCAGGAGTACCCGTACTTCCGCTGAACCCAACGGCTACGGGTCGATACGCACCACGGGCAACCAGTGCGCCACCTCGGCCGCGCGCGAACCGGACATCTGCACCGAAGCGCCCGCATCGGCGATGTCGAGCAACCCGGTAGCGAGCAGGAGCCAGGTTCGCGCATCGGTCTCGACGACGTTGGGTGGTGTGCCGCGCGTGTGCTTGGGCCCCGATATGCACTGCACAGCAACGAACGGCGGAACCCGCACCTCGACGCTCGCACCGGGGGCGACGGCCGCCAGCGTCCTGGCGGTGAGCCGCACGGCTTCGGCGAGTTGCGCGCGGGCGGGCGACTCGCGCTGCGGGTCACGCAGCCAATCGGCAACGGCGGACACCGCTTCGAGCGTCTTCGCCGGATCGGCACTACGGCGGCTGGCCATACCCTAGTGTCTCAAAGTGTCTGTCGAGCGCCGCAAACCGCCGTACAGAACAGCCGGGCTCGCCGCGCTGGCGATCATGGCGCTGCTGCTCGTGCTCGTCGGCCAGTCGTTCCGCGGCGCGTTCGACCCCAAGGTCCGGCTGACGCTGTTGACCGCGCGCGCCGGACTGGTTCTCGACCCCGGCGCGAAGGTGACCTACAACGGTGTGCCGGTCGGCCGCGTGGCCGAGGTCGGCACCGCGGCCCGCACCGGAACCGGTGTCCGCGCGCGGGTGATGCTCGACGTCGACCCCCGCTATGTGCCGTTGTTGCCGGCCAATGTGGAGGCGTCGGTCACCGCCACGACCGTGTTCGGCAACAAGTATGTCGCGCTGCGCTCACCGGAACACCCCAGTGCACAACGGGTGTCGACGGCGACGCCCATCGACGCGACCGGCGTCACCACCGAGTTCAACACACTGTTCGAGACCATCATGCGGATCACCGAGCAGGTCGACCCCATCGCGCTGAACCAGACGCTCAGCGCGGCCGCGCAGGCACTCACGGGCCTCGGTGACCGGTTCGGCGCGTCGCTGCTCGACGGTAACGCCATCCTCGCCGATCTCAACGCGGGCATTGCTCCCCTGCGTCGCGACGTCGCCGGTTTGGCCGATCTCGCCGCGATCTACGCCGACAGCGCCCCGGATCTGTTCACCGGACTCGACGACGCCGCACGCGGTGCCGCCACGCTCAACTCGCAGCGCGGCGACGTCGACGCGGCGCTCATCGCCGCCGTCGGCTTCGCGGGCGCCACATCGGACATCCTCGAACGAGGTGGCCCCTACCTGCTGCGCGGGGCCGCGGATCTGGTGCCGACGTCGCGACTGCTCGACGACTACCGCGCCATGATCTTCTGCACCATCCGCAATTATCACGACGTCGCACCGGAACTGGATCGTGCGCTGGGTGGCGACAACGGATATTCGCTGTCGGCCGCGGGCACGCCGTCGAGCATCGGTGCGGGCAACGTGTATGTGTATCCGGACAACCTGCCGCGCGTGAACGCCAAGGGCGGGCCCGAGGGACGCCCGGGATGCTGGCAGAAGATCACCCGCGAGTTGTGGCCAGCGCCGTACCTCGTGATGGACACCGGGCTCTCGGTCGCGCCGTACAACCATGTGGAGTTGGGCTCACCGATCTTCGTCGACTACGTGTGGGGCCGTCAGATCGGCGAACCGACCATCAATCCCTGATCTTGACCTCAACTTTCGTTGAGGTCCTACCGTGGCGGCATGACGTTCAAACCCCACGAGATCGCCTACCTGCAAGCCGCCGACCTGGGTCGACTGGCAACCCTCCAGCCCGACGGCACACCCCAGAACAGCCCGGTGGGATTCACCTTCAACGAACAGCTCGGCACGATCGACATCGCCGGATATCGCATGTCGCAGAGCCAGAAGTACCGCAACATCGCGCGCAACAACCGGGTCGCGTTCGTGGTCGACGACATCTTCTCGCGCGATCCCTGGCGCGTGCGCTGTCTCGAGATCCGCGGCACCGCAGAACAAGTGATGACCTCGGGGGCGATGGGCGCCGCCGGCGACGAACTGGACGCCGCGATCATCCGGATCACGCCGCGCCGCATCATCAGCTTCGGCATCGACGACCAGGAAACTCCGCCGCACCAACTCAAAGCGGATATACGAACGGTCTGATCGGCCCTACTATCGGGGCGATGGGGGGAATTCTGCGGCCCCGTGCGGTCGCCACCGGCGTCGCGGTGATGGTGGTGCTGTCCGGATGCCAACCGTTCGGCGCCGATCACGACGCCGAACGCTTCGTCAGACCGGGCGCACCCAAGGTGTCCCCGTCGAACATCTACACCGCCACGGTGGAACGAGGACCGCAACCCGACGGTGCCGAGACCTGGGTGGCGGTGATCATCGACGAATCGGGCGCCGAGGTGTTCCACGACGACCACGCGTTCGGCGCCGGACGCGAGACGCGCATCACGTGGTTGTCCAACGAAGACCAATTATGGCTGCTGTCACGCGAAGTGGGCTCGGCCCACGTCGACCGTAACCCCGACGGCCGATGGGTGAAGACCACGGTCTCCCCGGATGCCGACAGCGTGCCCGACGAGATCCGGGAGCTGCTCGATGCCTAGACGACCCACCGCCGGTGCGGTGCCCATGACCAAGTCCGCGAGGGCAGCGGCCAGGTCGGCCGCCGCGGACCATGCGCCGCCGGTGCCGATGTGGTGCGCGGTCGGCCTGTCCCTCGCGATGATCGGATCCGCGGCCTTCAACGGCGTCGGCGTCCTGTGCGCGACGGTTCTCGTGGCGGTGGTGATCGTCGCGCTGACGCGCCTGCACGCCAGCGCCGCAGGTGCGGCCACCACATCGGAACTGCTGGGGTCGGTGCTCGGGCCGGTGTCCGCGCGGTTCACCGGGCTGGTGCAGCTTGCGGCGTACGCCGCCCTTGGTGTGGGCGCGGCGGTGTCGCTGGGGCTGCAGCCGTTGGGCATGGCGGGCGTGGACCCGGAAACCGTCTTGACCAGCTGGCTTTGGCCGATGTGGGCCGGCATCGGGGTCATCGTCGCAGGCACGCTCGTGGCGGTGCTGCCGACCAGGACGGTCATGGCGGCCGTCGCGGTGCTGGCCGGCCTGGGGTTGCTGGCGTACTTCTATCTGGCGCTCGCTGTCATCGCCAAGATGGCCTCGGGCAGCCCGCAGGTCATGGGCGGCACCGAGAGCATCTCGACCGTCGACATGCTGGCCGCTGCCCTGCCACTCGGTCTCAGCCTGTTCGGCTTCGAGGCCCCCACCGCCGCCTCGGATCGGCTGCGCTCGGTCGCACGACCGCTTGGTGTTGCGGTCGGCATCACCGCGGTGTGTGCGGTGGTACTGCTGGTCGCGGTGAACCTGTCGACGATCGCCGGTTTCAGCCACCGCGCCACCGACCTTCCCCTGATCGTGCCTGAACTGTTCGGCGACATGGGCAGACAGAGCCTGAACCTGGCGTCGGCGCTGCTCGGGGTCGCCGTGGTGCTGGCCACCATGTGGGCTGCCACGCGCGTCGCCGCGCGGTTGTTCGGCGGCGGCGTGGTGACCGCGGTTTCGGTGCCCGCGGTGATGTGTGTTCTCACGGTGGTGGCGTGCCGGTTCCCCGAGGACATCGGCGAACTGCTGTTCGTCGTGCCGGCACTGCTGCTGTTCGTGGTGTACGTGGCTGTCGGGGAGGCGAATGCCCGGGTCGCGGGTTCCCCGGTCGCCATGCAGCTTCCGCGTGCAGTACTGGTCGTGGTGTTGCTCGCCGTCCTGTTGATCTCGGTGCGCGAAGGCTATTTCATCCTGGGGTCGATCTGGCCGCTGCTCGTGGCGGCCGTGATCACTGCGGCCGCGGCGATTTTCGCGCGTACCACACCGCGGCCAGCGCACCCGCCTCGTTGAGCGCAAGATGCACCAGCAGCGGCGCGGCAAGGCTTTTCGTACGATGCATCAACCAGTCCAGGAACCAGCCCGCCGCGCCGGTCGCCAGCACGGTGCCGACCACCGGTTCACCGGCCGCGCGTGCATCGGGTATGTGTGACAGTCCGAATGCCGTTGCCTGCAGAAGCCTTCCGCCTGTGTGCCCGAACGCGCCGGTACCCACTGCGCCGAGAGCGCCGCGGAACGCGGCCTCCTCGGACCACACGGTTCCCAGCGGGATCCCCAGCATCAGCCAGAACGCCACGGC
Source organism: Mycolicibacterium smegmatis (assembly GCF_001457595.1). Lineage (GTDB taxonomy): Bacteria > Actinomycetota > Actinomycetes > Mycobacteriales > Mycobacteriaceae > Mycobacterium > Mycobacterium smegmatis. Next base: position 5,894,446 of record NZ_LN831039.1, read on the forward strand.
AGGCGGCAGTTCCCGCTCGCGCATCGCGGTGCGGACCGCAGGCAGCGCCGTGGTCGCGACCACCGAGGATGCCACCACGGCCGCGGCGACCGATCCGGTGCGCATCCCCGACCACAGCGCGGGCGGTCTCAACCCGGACCGCCTCGACCCCGGCGCGGCGCGGCTGAGGGCGAGCAGCGCCGTGCCCACCAGCGCACGCACCACCGGCCTGCACCGTTCGGGAAGCCGCGGGTCGACCACGACGTTCCACGCCGTCAGCGCCGCCGCCAGCGCCAGTGCACGGAACTTGGCGGCGGTCATCGGGGCCATCAGTATTCGGGTCCGTCGTTGGCGGCAGTCTTCTGCAGCGCCATACGGATGCGTTCGGTGTCCTCAGGTGTCCAACCGTCCGGCGGCGCCACGGCGGCCCAGCCGTCGAGCACCGATTCGCCGTAGTTGTGGCCGTGGCCCGCGGGCACGCTCGACGCGTTGGTCATGTCGGCGGCCACCTGCCAGAACGTGATGATGGGATACCACCGCATGGACGCGGTGCGGTCGCCACCGGGCGGTTCCACGAGCCAGTCGGGCCGGGAGAACAGCAGATCTGTCGACCACCACACGATCGGGTCGGAGGGGTGCTGCAGGAACAGTACGCGGGTGCCCTCCCACGGTTCGGCGGTGTCCCTTGCGATCTGGGCGGGGTCGGCGGCCTCGGAGAACCGGACGGTGCGGCCGTTGTCGTAGCGCGGACGCACCTCGGGTGTGCCCGGGTCGCGGCGCACTGTCAGCCCGTGCCACAGCGGGCTCGCGTTGGGCGGCCCGACCCACAGCACCGAGGAGAACCCCTTGCGCGCGATGTCGGGCAGCCAGGAGAACGCACCCTGGCCCGCCATCGAGCCCAGGCTCTCTCCGTAGAGCACGAGTTCGGGCCTGCGGTCGGGAGGTAGTGCCTCCCAACGGGACTGGATCGCGTCGATCATCAGGCGCCCGGTGTGCATGGATATCTCGCGGTCGCCCAGAAACGAGATCCAGCTCGGCAGATACGAATACTGCATGCCCACCGTCGCGGTGTCACCGTTGTACATCAGCTCGATCGCACGCGCGGCCACGGGGTTGACCCATCCGGTTCCCGTGGTCGGCACGATCACCAGCACTTCCCGGTCGAACGCATGGGTGCGCTCAAGTTCACTGAGCAGCAACGAGATCCGCTGTTCCTCGGTATCGGCGCTCTGCAGCCCCACGTAGACGCGGATCGGTTCGCGGGCCGGCCGCCCGTTGACCTCTTCGAGTTCACCCGCACGGGGTCCGGTCGCGACGAAGTTGCGACCCTGGTATCCGAGTGTGTCCCACGGCGCGAAAGATTCCGGGCTACCGGATCTTTCGGGCTCGGTCGGCTGACTCACACCTTCTCGGGTGGTCGAGTTCTGCGGCCGGAACACATTGCTGGCGCCCAGCAGGAATCCCCGGTACAGCACGCCGTTGACCAGGGTCACCACCAGCACCACCACGACCACGGTGCCGATGAACTGCGCGACCTCGCGGTGCAGATGCAGTCGGCGGATCAGCACCTTCGCGACCTGGCGCACAGCATCACGCAGCACCCGCGCCGTCGCGATCAGCGCGCCCGCGACGGCGGCCGCGAGAACCGCGGTGCGCAGGTATCCCGGTGTCGCAGGGCCTTCCATGCCCATGAGCGCCGAGACCTGACGCTGCCAGGCCGCGGCGGGGATCAGCATCAGCACACACGACGCGATGGAACCACCGACGATCAACGTCTTGGCCCACAGCAGCACCCAGTTGGGCGGGGGCCACCACGTGCGGTTGCGAAGCGCGAAGCGGTACATCGCCTTCCCGAGCACCACGCCAAGGCCGTAGCCGATCGCGGCGTTGACACCGCCGATCAGACCGGCGAACAACCAGTCACGCGGCAGCAGCGACGGCGTCAGCGAAAGGCAGAAAAACAGCGCGCCGACGGCGACGCCCGCGAAGTCCAGCCGCAGCAGGCTCCAGGCCCAGCGCAGCAGAGGATGACGAAGGGTGTGTGAGTTCTCCTCGATCACCCGAACAGCCTGGGCAGCACGCCCTCCGACGTGCTCCGCAGCTCGGACAGCGCAACGCTGAACTGGTCCTGGACCTCGACCGAATCGCTTCCCTGATCGACGACGCCGACGCGGGTGACGGGAAGTCCCCTGGCCTCGCACATCGACCGGAAACGGCTCTCCTCGGTGCGCGGCACCGCCACCAGCACGCGACCCGACGACTCGGAGAACAGGAAGACGAAGGGGTCGGCCCCTTCGGGAATGATGATCCGGCACCCGGTTTCACCCGCGAGCGCGGATTCCACGACAGCCTGGATCAGCCCGCCCTCGGACAGGTCGTGCGCCGCGGAGATCAGGCCGTCGCGCGAGGCCGCGGTGAGCACCTCGGCCAGCAGCTTCTCGCGGTCCAGGTCCACCTTGGGCGGTACGCCACCGAGGTGGTCGGCGGTGACCTGCGCCCAGATGGACCCGTCGAACTCGTCGTGGGTGTCGCCGAGCAGCAGCAGCGTCTCGCCGGGTTCGGTGCCCAGCCCCGTGGGGATCCGGCGCTTCACGTCGTCGATCACACCGAGCACGCCGACCACGGGGGTCGGCAGGATCGGGGTGCTGCCGGTCTGGTTGTAGAAGCTGACGTTGCCGCCGGTGACCGGGATGCCAAGCGCGGCACAGCCGTCGGCCAGCCCGCGCACGGCCTGGCTGAACTGCCACATCACACCGGGATCCTCGGGCGAGCCGAAGTTGAGGCAGTTGGTCACCGCGACCGGGGTGGCGCCGGTGACCGCGACGTTGCGGTAGGCCTCGGCCAGCGCAAGCTGGGCGCCGGTGTACGGGTCGAGCTGCGTGTAGCGACCCGACGCGTCGGTGGACACCGCGATACCGCGGCCCGTGTTCTCGTCGATGCGCAGCACACCGCCGTCGGCGTGTTCGGCCAGCACGGTGTTGCCGCGCACGTAGCGGTCGTACTGCTCGGTGATGAACGCGCGGCTGCACAGGTGCGGGCTGCCCAGCAGCGTGAGCAGCGTCTCCTTGAGTTCGTCGCCGGTGGAGGGGCGCGGCAGCTTCGCCGAGGTGTCGGCGATCAGCGCGTCCTGGCTCTCGGGCCGCTCGACCGGCCGCTCGTACACCGGGCCCTCGTGCGCCACGGTGCGCGGCGGCACGTCGACGACGGTCTCGCCGTGCCACGTGATCTGCAAGTGGTCGCCGTCGGTGACCTCGCCGATGACGGTGGCCAGCACCTCCCACTTGCGGCACACCGCGAGGAACGCGTCGACGTTCTCCGGCGTCACCACCGCGCACATACGTTCCTGGGACTCGCTCGACAGCACCTCGGCCGGGGTCATGTTGGCCGCGCGCAGCGGCACCTTGTCCAGCTCGATGTGCATGCCGCCGTCACCGGCGGATGCGAGTTCCGAGGTGGCACAGGACAATCCGGCGCCGCCGAGGTCCTGGATGCCCACCACCAGGCCGGCCGAGTACAGCTCGAGGCAGCACTCGATGAGCACCTTCTCCATGAAGGGGTCGCCGACCTGCACCGAGGGCAGCTTCTTGCGGCCGGGGCCGGAACCCTCGTCGCCGCCGAAGGTCTCCGACGCCAGCACCGACACACCGCCGATGCCGTCGAGACCCGTGCGCGCACCGAACAGGATGATCTTGTTACCGGTTCCGGACGCGAACGCCAGATGCAGGTCCTCCTTGCGCAGCGCGCCCACGCACAGCGCGTTGACCAGGGGGTTGCCCGCGTACGACGCGTCGAACACGGTCTCGCCACCGATGTTCGGCAGGCCCAGGGAGTTGCCGTAGCCGCCGACACCGCGCACCACGCCGTCGAGCACACGCCGGGTGTCGGGGGCGTCGGCCGGACCGAACCGCAGCTGGTCCATCACCGCGACCGGTCGGGCGCCCATCGCCATGATGTCGCGGACGATGCCGCCGACGCCGGTGGCCGCACCCTGGTAGGGCTCGACGTAGGACGGGTGGTTGTGCGATTCGACCTTGAAGGTGACGGCCCAGCCGTCGCCGATGTCGACGACGCCTGCGTTCTCGCCGATACCGGCGAGCATGCCCGCGCGCATCTTCTCGGTGGTGGTCTCCCCGAAGTAGCGCAGGTGCACCTTGGAGGACTTGTAGGAGCAGTGCTCACTCCACATCACCGAGTACATCGCGAGTTCCGCATCGGTGGGGCGCCTGCCCAGGATGTCGCGAATCCGCTGGTACTCGTCGTCCTTGAGACCGAGTTCGCGGTAGGGCTGGGGCTGATCGGGGGTGGCGGCTGCCCGCTCAACGGTATCTGTCTGGTGAGTGAGCTCCGACGTCACGAGGACAGTTTAGTTTGTTGCCTCTGGTAGGCGCGGGCAGCCGCAGGTGCGCCGACGCCGTGCAGCACGACGCTGCCCAGAACCGACACCACCAGAACCATCGCGACCGTGCTCTCCGCCACACCGTCGAGCGCGTTGAACGCCAGCAGACCGAACACGATCGACGTGGTGCCGCGGGGCCCGAGCCAGCCCAGCAGCAGGCGTTCGGGCCAGCTCACGGGCGAGAAGAGAAGCGCCAGCAGCACCGGGACGATGCGCACGACGGTCAGCGCGAGCAGGCAGAACGCCACCAGCCCGAGCGGCACGCCGGAGCCGAGTGCGAGCACCGCGGTCAACCCGAACACGAACCACATGAGCGCCGTCATGAGGAAGCCCACATCGTCGACGAGCTCGAGTTCGGTGTGGAACTGCTCCGAACGGCGGAAGTAGTTGAACGCGATGCCGCACACGAACGCCGCGACGAAGCCGTTTCCGCCGATCGCGAGGCTCGCGCCGAACGACAGCAGCGGCGCGGCCACCAGGATCATGCGCTTGGCCTGCGCGGTCATGAAGTCGCGTCGCTCGGCGGCGTTGGCGGCCAGCGCCAGACCCGCGCCGACCACGACGCCCGCGATCAGGGCCTTGACGGCCTCGGGCACCGCGGCGCCGAGCGCCTCCATGGGCGTCGACGCGTGCTCGCTGTCAGCAGCCAGCACCAGCGCGAAGATGAACACCGGCGACACGATGCCGTCGTTGTAGCCGGCCTCCACGTTGAGCAGTCCGCGCACGCGTTCGGGGATCCGCGTGTCGCGCAGCAGCGCCGAGTTGGGTGCGAAGTCGATCGGCACCACGATGCACGCGACGGCCAGCAGCACCGCCCACGGCAGCCCGGGCAGCAACCAAAGCCCCAGCAGCACCGACAGCGCCAGCCCCACCGGCATCGCGATGAACAGCATCCGCAACGCCGCCTTGGGTTGGGCGCCGAGGAAGCCGCCTCGGACGTCGGTCGCGTCGACGAACAGCAGCACCGCCAGGATGAGTTCGGCGATATGTTCGGCGCTGTCGGTGTTCAGCGTGACGCCGAGGTGGTCCTTCATCGTGAAACTGATGGCCATGCCGGTGAGCACCAGCACCATCGGCGCCGTGAGCCGCAGGCGCTGCATCTCGCGCGACAGCAGGGACCACACGGCGAGCACCACGGAGATCGCGATCAGCGACAGCAACACGAGGAAATCATTGCAGCCGTCGCACAGGTTTCCCCGGTGGCGACGCGGGTACCACCGCCAGATGAGTCAGACAGTCGCCGAATATGTTCTCCAACGTCTCCGCGAGTGGAATGTGGAGCAGGTGTTCGGCTATCCGGGTGACGGCATCAACGGGCTGATCGCAGCGTTCGGCAAGGACGAGTCAGCGGGTCCGCGCTTCGTGCAGACCCGGCACGAGGAGATGGCCGCGCTCGCCGCGACGGGCTACGCCAAGTTCTCCGGCAACGTCGGCGTGTGCATCGCGACGTCGGGTCCGGGTGCCATCCATCTGCTCAACGGCCTCTACGACGCCAAGCTCGACCACACCCCGGTCGTGGCGATCGTCGGCCAGACGGCCCGCAGCGCGATGGGCGGCAGCTATCAGCAGGAAGTGGATCTGCAGGCGCTGTTCTCGGATGTCGCCAGCGACTACCTGGTGGAGGTCAACGTCGCGGGTCAGCTGCCCAACGCGCTCGACCGCGCGTTCCGGACCGCGCGCGCACGCCGCGCGCCCACCGCGGTGGTGATCCCCTCGGATCTGCAGGAGCAGCCGTACGAGCCGCCCGGACACGCGTTCAAGCAGGTGCCGTCGAGCGCGCCGCACGACGCCGAACCGGTGCTCTCACCGGATCCCGCGGCGCTGCAGGACGCCGCCGACGTGCTCAACGCGGGCTCGAAGGTCGCGATCCTCATCGGGCAGGGCGCCCGCGGAGCCGCCGACGAGGTCACGCAGGTGACCGATCTGCTCGGCGCGGGTGTCGCCAAGGCGCTGCTGGGCAAGGACGTGCTGCCCGACGACCTGCCGTACGTCACGGGTTCGATCGGTCTGTTGGGCACACGGCCGAGCTATGAGCTGATGCGCGACTGCGACACGCTGCTGATCGTCGGCACCAACTTCCCCTACAGCCAGTTCCTGCCGGACTACGGGCAGGCCCGCGCGGTGCAGATCGACATCGACGGCGCCAACATCGGGATGCGCTACCCCACCGAGGTCAACATCGTCGCGGACGCGAAAACCGCTCTCGCGCAACTGGTCCCGCTGCTCGAACGCAAGGACGACCGGTCCTGGCAGCAGTCCCTCGAGAAGGGGGTCGCGCAGTGGTGGGAGACCGTCGAGCGTCAGTCGATGCTCAAGGCCGATCCGGTCAACCCGATGCGGGTGGTCTGGGAACTGTCGTCGCGGCTGCCCGAATACGCCATGGTCGCGGGCGATTCGGGTTCGTCGACCAACTGGTACGCGCGGTGCCTGAAGTTCACGTCCACCACCCGTGGTTCCCTGTCGGGCACGTTGGCGACGATGGGGTCGGCCGTGCCGTACGCGATCGGCGCGAAGTTCGCGCAACCCGACCGCCCGGTGATCGCGTTGGTGGGCGACGGTGCGATGCAGATGAACGGCCTCGCCGAACTGCTCACCATCCGCCGGTACGCGCACCTGTGGGCCGATCCGCGAATGGTGATCTGCGTGTTCCACAACAACGACCTCGCGCATGTCACGTGGGAACTGCGCGCGATGGGTGGTGCCCCCAAGTTCGAGGGCTCGCAGAGCCTGCCCGAGGTGTCCTATGCCGACGTGGCACGCGTGATGGGGCTGCGGTGCATCACGGTCGACGATCCCGAGCAGATCGGCGCGGCGTGGGACGACGCTCTGTCGGCCGACGAGCCCGTGTTGCTCGACGTCCACACCGACCCCGAGGTGCCGCCCATCCCGCCGCACGTCACCTACGAGCAGATGAAGGCCACCGCGCAGGCGTTCGTGAAGGACCCCAACGGGTGGCACCTGTTCGCCGAGATCGCGAAGAACAAAGCGGCCGAACTGCTTCCGAACCGGCGGTAGTCCTACCCGACTAGTCGCCGCCCCCGATGCAGAACGCGTTGCCCTCGGGATCGGCCAGCACGACCCAGCTGAACTCCGGCCCGTAGCTGTGCCGTCCGGTCTCCTCCGCGCCCAGCCCCACGAGCCGGGCCACCTCGGCCTCGACATCCGCGGCCGACAGGTCGAGGTGCAGGCGATTCTTGCCCGGCGTCGGATCGGGCACCTTCTGGAAGCCCAGGCGCACGCCCTCGGGGCGCACGAGCACCGAGAACTCGCCCGGCGCCAGCACGTTCACGTCACCGCCGACGGCCTGCGACCACCACTGCGCGAGCGCATCGGGATCGGCACAGTCCACGGTCACCATTTCCACGGAGAGTCCCATGCCGGTGACCCTAGATCACGCCGGTGACAAGAACGCCTGCAGCGCCGCCGAGTACGCCGCGACGTCATGCGCGCCCATGAACTCGCGCGCCGAGTGCATCGCGAGTTGCGCCGCGCCGACGTCGACCGTGGGGATTCCGGTGCGCGCGGCGGTCATCGGCCCGATCGTCGACCCGCACGGCAGATCGGCGCGGTGCTCATAACGCTGCAGCGGCACGCCGGCCTGATCGCATGCGAGCGCGAACGCGGCCGCGGTGCGCCCGTCGGTCGCGTAGCGCAGGTTGGGCTGCACCTTCAGCACGGGCCCGGCGTTGACCTCGATGAGGTGGCCGGGTTCGTGGCGCTCCGGGTAGTTGGGGTGTGTCGCGTGCGCCATGTCGCCCGAGGCGACCATCGAACCGGCCACGCGGCGCAGGAAGTCCTCGCGGCTCTGTCCGGCGGCGAGCGCGATGCGCTCAAGCACAGTGGGCAACAGTTCGGACTGCGCACCGTGATCGGACTGCGAGCCGACCTCCTCGTGGTCGAACAGCGCCAGCACGGGTAGGTACCCGGACTCTTCTGCGGCGAGGAACGCCTCCAGCCCCGCGTAGCACGTGGCCTGGTTGTCGAGCCGCGGTGCGCTGACGAACTCCCCGGCCGCGCCGGTGACCGCCGAGGGCGCGAGGTCGTGGGTCATCAGGTCGAAGCCGAGTACGTCGGCGGCGTCGACACCGGCGCGGTCGGCGACGAACTCGATGAACACACCGGGCCGCTCCCCCAGGCCCCACACACCGTTGAGGTGTCGCTGCGGATCCGGGCTGACCCCCTTGCGGTCATCGGACAGATGGATGGCCAGCTGCGGCACCCGCAGAATCGGATCGTCTATCCGCACCAGGTGGTGCGCGATGCCGTCGTCCGCGCTCTCGTCGCGCAGCGTCAGCCTGCCGCTGATCCCGAGGTCGCGGTCCAGCCACGAGTTCAGCCAGGCCCCGCCGTAGGGCTGCAGCGCGACCACCTGCCAGCCTGCGACCATGCGGTCGGGACGCTGCTTGACCCGCAGGTTGGGGCTGTCGGTGTGACCTCCGACGATGCGGAACGGTGCGCCGGTGTCTTCGACGGTCCGCCAGGCCACCAGCGATCCGGCCCGCACGGTGAAGAACCTGCCCGACGCGGGCCATGCGTCCGTTTCGGCAAGCTCGGTGTAGCCCGCGTCGCGCAGCCGCGCGGCCGCGGTGGCGCACACATGGAACGGCGACGGCGACGCGTCGATGAACTCACACAAGCTGTGGGGGCTGGCTGGCATATCTCTATCTTGGCCGTGATTTCCCGCCGCGCCGCGTTAGGGTCCATTTGTGCCCGCACCACAGCCTCAGCCGGTTCTCGCCCCACTGACCCCGGCTGCCGTCTTCCTGGTTGCGACCATCGACCAAGGCCAGGAGGCGACAGTCCACGACGCGCTGCCCGACATCTCGGGTCTGGTCCGCGCCATCGGCTTCCGTGACCCCGCCAAGCGACTCTCGGCGATCACCTCGATCGGATCCGATGCATGGGACCGGTTGTTCAGCGGCCCACGCCCGGCCGAACTGCATCCGTTCCGCGAGATCGACGGTGGACGCCACCACGCGCCCGCGACGCCGGGCGATCTGCTGTTCCACCTGCGCGCCGAGTCCATGGACGTGTGTTTCGAACTGGCGACCAAGCTCGTCGAGGCCATGTCCGGGGCGATCACGATCGTCGACGAGACGCACGGATTCAAGTTCTTCGACAACCGTGACCTCATGGGGTTCGTCGACGGCACCGAGAACCCGGACGGCAACCTCGCGGTCGTCGCGACCCAGATCGGCGACGAGGACCCGGATTTCGCCGGCGGCTGCTACGTGCACGTGCAGAAGTACCTGCACGACATGGCTTCCTGGAACTCGCTGTCCGTCGAGGAGCAGGAACGCGTGATCGGCCGCACCAAGCTCGACGACATCGAGTTGGACGACGACGTCAAACCCGCCAATTCGCATGTGGCGCTCAACGTCATCGAGGACGAGGACGGCAACGAGCTCAAGATCATCCGGCACAACATGCCGTTCGGCGAGATCGGCAAGGGCGAGTTCGGTACGTACTACATCGGTTACTCGCGCACACCCAGCGTCACCGAGCGCATGCTCGACAACATGTTCATCGGTGATCCGCCGGGCAACACCGACCGCATCCTGGATTTCTCCACCGCCATCACCGGCGGGCTGTTCTTCACCCCCACCGTCGACTTCCTCGACGACCCACCACCTCTTCCGTCGGAGGACGACCGTGCCGAACCGGCTTCGGCGCCTTCGGCCGACCCGGTCCACACCGACGGCTCACTCGGAATCGGCAGCCTGAAAGGAACCCGCTGATGAACAACCTCTATCGCGACCTCGCCCCGATCACCGAATCCGCTTGGGCCGAGATCGAACTGGAGGCGACCCGCACGTTCAAGCGTCACATCGCCGGACGCCGGGTGGTCGACGTCAGCGGGCCCAACGGTCCGACGACCGCGAGCGTCAGCACGGGTCATCTGCTCGACGTGAGCCCGCCCGGCGACGGCGTCATCGCGCATCTTCGCGATGCCAAACCGCTCGTGCGCCTGCGGGTGCCGTTCACGGTGGCGCGCAGGGACATCGACGACGTCGAGCGCGGCTCGCAGGACTCCGACTGGGATCCGGTCAAGGACGCCGCCAAGAAGCTCGCGTTCGTCGAGGACCGCGCGATCTTCGAGGGCTATGCCGCCGCGTCGATCGAGGGCATCCGCAGTTCCAGCTCCAACCCCGCGCTCGCACTGCCCGACGACGCCCGCGAGATCCCCGACGTGATCGCCCAGGCCCTCTCCGAGCTGCGTCTGGCCGGTGTCGACGGGCCCTACTCGGTGCTGCTCTCGGCCGAGACCTACACCAAGGTCAGCGAGACCACCGCACACGGATATCCGATCCGCGAGCACATCAACCGCCTCGTCGACGGTGAGATCATCTGGGCGCCCGCGATCGACGGTGCGTTCGTGTTGTCAACGCGCGGCGGTGATTTCGACCTGCAGCTCGGCACCGACGTGTCCATCGGCTACCTGTCCCATGACGCCGAGGTGGTCCACCTCTACATGGAGGAGACCATGACGTTCCTGTGCTACACCGCTGAGGCCTCTGTCGCGCTGACCCCCTGACCCCGTAGCGGGTCACCCCGCACCGCGAGCGTGCGTGTCTGCCGCCCGGCACACCGCGAATCAGCAGCAGTCGGCGCACGCTCGTGGATGGCGAGAGTGCGCAGAGTGCTCAGCTCGGCGGACTCAGAAGCGAAATCAGACCGACAGGATGGCGTCGAGCGCGGAGTAGAACAGGCCCAGTCCGTCGTCGGACGGTCCGGTCAACGCCTCGGTGGCGTGTTCGGGATGCGGCATGAGGCCGACGACGCGGCGATTCTCCGAGCAGATGCCCGCGATGTCGCGCATCGACCCGTTGAGGTTCTCGCGATAGCGGAAGACCACGCGGTCCTCGCCCTCGAGTTCGTCGAGCACGGACTCGGACGCCACGTAGCGCCCCTCGCCGGACTTCAGCGGGATCAGCAGGTCGGCACCGGTCTCGTAGCGCGTGGTCCACGCCGAGGTGTTGGACGCCACTTCGAGCCACACGTCGCGGCAGACGAAGTGCAGACCCGCGTTGCGGGTCAGCGCGCCGGGCAGCAGGCCGGCCTCGCACAGCACCTGGAAGCCGTTGCAGATGCCGAGCACGGGCATGCCCTTGTTGGCGGCCTCGACCACCGAGCCCATCACGGGCGCGAACTTCGCGATGGCGCCGCACCGCAGGTAGTCCCCGTAGGAGAAACCGCCGGGCACCACGACCGCGTCGACGCCGTGCAGATCCGCGTCGGCGTGCCACAGGCTCACGGCCTCAGCACCCGCCAGACGGACCGCGCGGGCCGCGTCGATGTCGTCCAGCGTGCCGGGGAACGTGATCACGCCCACACGAGTGGTCATGCGTCCTCCCGGCTCACAGTGAAGTCCTCGATGACGGTGTTCGCCAGGAGCGATTCCGCGATCTCGTTGAGGGTTTCGTCGGTCACGGAATCATCGACCTCAAGCTCAAAACGCTTGCCCTGCCGAACGTCTGATATGCCTTTGTGCCCGAGTCGGCCAAGCGCTCCCACGATGGCCTGACCTTGCGGGTCGAGGATCTCAGCCTTGGGCATGACGTGCACAACCACCTTTGCCACGGCGTTCACTCTACCGGCACGATCCCAGGTAGGCGTCACACAGTGGTGCGGCCATCGCGTCGAGCACCTGGCTATCGGCCACCGACGGCCACGGCACCTGCGGCGGGGTCGTCGACCACAGCGCGAGCTCCACGACGGTGCTGTTGTTGGGGTCGGCGAGCAAATACTGGCGCAGAACCCGGTCGCCGAACGCGATCACCGCGGCCAGCCGGCCCGGCTCGTCGGTGGTGAGTGACGGTGAGCTGTCGGGCGCCACCAGCTGACACGCCCGGATCGCGGCGGCCGACGCGGTCACGGCCTCCATCGCGAGCTGCCCGCCCCGCCAGGTCTCACCACGCCAGTGGATGATCTGCGCGGAGAGCTGCCACTGCCCCACCGGCCGGTCCACCTCGGCCCGCGCGCTCACCGCATAGTGCCGCGGATCGTCGGGCAGCAGCGGCAGCGCGCACTCCTGTTCGAACCGGAACCGCGGCGACACCGTCGTCACGGCCAGACCCGCCAACCGGGGCCAGCGGTACTCGCGGTACAGCGGGATCTCGGTGGCGGCGATCCACGCCGAATCCGGGATGCGGTCGCACATCGGCGGGCAGTTCATGGGCGCGGCCCCGGCCGGCACAGCAACCAGTGTCGTGGCCGCCAGCCCCGCCGCGGCGAGCAACGTTGCCCAGATCAACCGCATGAATCCTCCCACCGAGGGCAACAATATAGAGATGCAACTGACCCATTTCGGACATTCGTGCCTTTTGGCCACCATTTCCGATACGACGGTGTTGTTCGACCCCGGCAACTTCTCGCACGGTTTCGAGGGCATCACCGGGCTGTCGGCGATCCTGATCACCCATCAGCACCCCGATCACGCCGACACGACGCGTCTGCCCGCGCTGCTCGACGCGAACCCGCAGGCGAAGCTGTACGCCGATCCGCAGACGGCGGCGCAACTCGGTGAGCCGTGGACCGCAGTGCACGTCGGTGACGAGTTCACCATCGGCTCGATCAACGTCCGCGGTGTCGGCGGCAAGCACGCCGTCATCCACCCGGAAATCCCTGTCATCGACAACATCTCGTACCTGCTCGGTGACGACGAGCATCCGGCCCGGTTCATGCATCCGGGTGATGCATTGTTCGTCCCAGGCGAACCGGTCGACGTGCTCGCGACGCCTGCGGCCGCGCCGTGGATGAAAGTGTCTGAGGCCGTGGACTATCTGCGTGCCGTCGCACCGCGCGCCGCGGTGCCGATCCATCAGGGCATCATCGCCCCGGACGCGCGCGGCGTCTTCTACGGGCGCCTGTCGGAGATGACGTCGACGGATTTCCAGGTGCTGCAGGAGGAGAACGGCACCGAGGTCTGAGTCGACGGTATTTCAGGCGATGTCGGCGGCCGCACCGCGGCCGGCGGCACGCCCGGAGAAGATGCAGCCGCCGAGGAACGTCCCCTCCAGCGACCGGTAGCCGTGCACGCCGCCGCCGCCGAATCCCGCGGCCTCACCGGCCGCGTACAACCCGCCGAACGTGGTGCCGTCCTCTTTGAGGACGCGCGAGTCCAGGTCGGTTTCCAGTCCCCCCAGCGTCTTTCGCGTGAGGATGTGCAGTTTCACCGCGATCAGCGGACCCGCCTTGGGATCGGTGAGGCGGTGCGGTGCGACGACGCGCGTGAACCGGTCGCCCAGGTAGTTGCGCGCGGCGCGGATCGCGGTGATCTGGCCGTCCTTGGTGAAGCGGTTGGCCACCTCACGGTCGCGCGCGGTGACCTCGGCCGCCACCTTGGCGTAGTCCAGCGGTACGACGTCGGGCAGATCGTTCATGCCTGCCACCAGATCCCGCAGCGAGGTGGCGCTCACGAAGTCGACGCCGTGGTCGACGAACGCCTGCACGGGCGCCGGCGCACCGGGCTTGACGCGCGAGAGGAGGTCGCGCACGTTGCGTGATGTGAGATCCGGGTTCTGCTCCTGGCCCGACAGCGCAAACTCCTTGGCGATGATGCGCGCGTTGAGGATGAACCACGTGTAGTCCTGCCCGCTGCGGCAGATGTGCTCCAACGTGCCGAGCGTGTCGTATCCGGGATACAGCGGGACAGGGAGCCGATCGCCGTTGGCGTCCAACCACAGTGACGACGGACCGGGCAGGATCCGGATGCCATGGTTGGGCCACACGGGGTCGTAGTTGGTGATGCCTTCGGTGTAGTGCCACATGCGGTCGTTGTTGATCACGTGGGCGCCCGCCGATTCGGCGATGCCGATCATGCGGCCGTCGACGTGCGCGGGCACGCCGCTGATCAACTGATCGGGCACCCGGCCAAGCCGCGCCGGCCAGTTCTTGCGCACCAGTTCCAGGTTGCCACCTATGCCGCCGCTCGCGACGATCACCGCGGAGGCTCGGAATTCGAAGTCGCCGACCACTTTCCGCGACGACGCGACACCGCGCGGGGCGTTGCTGGGCTCCAGGATCGAGCCGCGCACCCCGGCCACCAGGCCCTCGTTGACGATGAGTTCGTCGACCCGGTGCCGGTGGGCGAACCGCACCCGCACGCTGTCGCGGATGCGCCGCGCGAAGATTTCGACGAGCGCCGGACCGGTGCCCCACGTGATGTGGAACCGTGGCACCGAATTGCCGTGCCCCAGCGCGTCGTACCCGCCGCGCTCGGCCCAGCCGACCAGCGGGAAGGTCTGCAGCCCACGCGCCCGCAACCAGCTGCGCTTCTCCCCCGCCGCGAAGTCGACGTAGGCATGGGCCCACTCACGCGGCCAGTGGTCCTCGGGCCGGTCGAAGCCCGCGGTGCCCAGCCAGTCCTGCAGGGCGAGTTCCTGGCTGTCGCGGATCCCGAGCCTGCGCTGCTCGGGACTGTTGACGAAGAACAGGCCCCCGAACGACCAGAAGGCCTGGCCACCGATGTTGGCCGCGTTCTCCTGGTCGACGATGATCACGCTGTGCCCGCGTTCGACGAGCTCGCATGCGGCGACCAGTCCGGCCAGACCTGCCCCCACGACGATGACGTCGGCGTCTGCCATGAGACGTCACCATAGCGCGAGTCAGGCGGCCTTGTTCAGTACAGAGGGCGAAGCAGATTCGGGCTGCCATCGATACACCGTGGGCACGCATCCGTGCAGCAAAGCCAGATCGACCGCGTCGAGCATGGCCTGGCGCGGTCCCGGCGCCCGCAGGTGCCGCGCGGCAACCGCGACTCGCACCACCCCGCCGCGGCGCGCGGTGCGCTCGGCGGTCAGCACCAGCGTGCGGCACCACCACGGTTCGGTGAGGAAACCTTCCCCGATTCCGACGACGCGGGCGCGGGTGGTGGTCCGGCGGACCAGGTCGGTGATCCCGTGCAGGTCGGCCACCAATCGAAAGCCGTTGCGCGGCAGCGCCGTCACCGTTCCCGGTGAGACGTTCCAACCGGGGGCCGCGAACAGCCTGGTGCGCAGGCCCAGGTGTTCGAGGATCCGGTCGGCGCCGAGCAACCGCAGGTTGGCCTCGTGCGCGGGCAGCGCGGCGAACTCACCGCGGCGTTTCTTCGTCGTGGCCTCGTCGTAACCGTGCAGCACCACGGCGTCGCCGGACGCGCGCCGCGCGGTGAGCCACCCGACGGTCTGGGCATCGCTCTCGAGCCGGTAGCCACCCTTGAGCCGCGGCACCACCAGCAGTGACGCGGGCACACCGCGGGCATCGAGTTCGGCGCAGAACGTCGCGACCTCGTCCAGGGTGCGGTGGCTGATCTGGGAGATCGAGACGATGAGTTGTCCGGTCACGACGCGAGTGTGGCGTCCCCAGGTGTCGCGATGGTTGCCGGCACCCGCACTGCGGGTGTCCGGTTTACGAAACGACCTTCTCGATCGCCTCGATCACCTCAGGCGCGTCCGGTTCTGTGCGGGGCCGGAACCGGTTGACGACGGTGCCATCGGCGGCCAGCAGGAACTTCTCGAAGTTCCACTGGATGTCGCCCGCCTCGCCACCGGCGTCGGGGGTCTCGGTCAGTGCGGCGTACAGCGGGTGGCGCTCTGCGCCGTTGACGTCGGTCTTGGCCAGCAACGGGAACGTCACGCCGTAGGTGGTCGAACAGAACGTCTGAATTTCCTCGGCCGTGCCCGGTTCCTGTCCCATGAATTGGTTACAGGGCACACCGATCACCGTGAGGCCGCGGTCACCGTATTCCTGCGCGAGTTTCTCCAGTGCGCTGTATTGCGGTGTCAGACCGCATTTCGAGGCGACGTTGACGACGAGTGCGGCCCCGGGGGCCAACTCGCCGAGCGTGGTCTGCTTGCCGTCGAGGGTGGTCAAGTTGATGTTCTTGAGGCTCACCGGTGCGACGCTACCGGAGTCAGCCGTCGAACAGGATGGCTCCCAGACGCTCGACCGTGGCGATCGGGTCACGGTCGGTGTCGATCGCGTCGTTGAGCCACAGCAGCGAAAAACCGTGCACCATCGACCATGCCGCGAGCGCAGCCCCAGCCGGATCGTCCTTGGCCTTGGGGTCGTCGAGGGTGCCGACCCCGCGGTTGAGCTCGGCACCCGCCGCCGAGGCGGCCGCGACGAGACCCGGGTCGGTGTCGTCGTACAGCGACTTGTCGAACATGACCGCGTAGTGGCCCGGATGATCGAGCGCGAAGCGCACATACGCCTTGGCGGCGTCGATGAACTGCCCGCGCACGTCTTTCAGCGCGTCGGCCAGCAGTTGGTACCCCTCGGTGGCCAGCGCGGTGAACAGGCCGCGCCGGTCGGTGAAATGGTGCGCCGGCGCGGCGTGAGAGACCCCCGCGGTGCGCGCGAGTTCGCGCAGCGAGATGCCGTCCGCTCCGCGCTCGGCCACCAGCGTCGCCGCGTGCTGCAGGATCACAGCCTTGAGGTCGCCATGGTGGTACGCCATACCGACGATCCTATCGAACCAATCTTGACAGTGCCTAAATCGACGCGCACAATCGCAGGATCTAGCCACTGACAAGATTGGATGGAGCATGGCGGTATTCGCGACACTGGTGCTCGGCACCGTCATCGCCAGGATCGTGGGACTGCTCGGCGTCGCCTACGTCGACACGTGGTCGTCGGCGGCCGCGGTCGGCCTGGCCGCGATGTTCGCGCTGACCGGGATCGCCCACTTCGTCGATCCGTTGCGCCGCGACATGATCGCGATCGTGCCGCCGCGCCTGCCCGCGCCGGGACTGCTGGTCACCGTCACCGGCGCGCTCGAACTCCTCGGCGCGGCAGGCCTGCTGTACCCGCCGACGCGCGTCGCGGCCGCGGTGTGCCTGTTCGTGTTGATGCTGGCCATGTTCCCGGCCAACGTCTACGCCGCGCGGATGCCCGATCCGCCCAAGTCGATGACGTCGAAGCTAGGTGTCCGGACCGCCGAAGAGGGCGTCTACCTGGCCGCTGCCGTACTGGTCGCGATCGGCGGCGGCCAATAGCCACGCGTACTGGAACGCGGCCTCGCGCCACCGCTCGTAGCGTCCGCTCAGCCCACCGTGGCCCGCCACCATCTCGGTCTTGAGCAGCACCGGGTTGTTGTCGGTCTTGGTGTGACGAAGCGCGGCAACCCATTTCGCCGGTTCGACGTAGTACACGCGGGTGTCGTTGAGCGACGTCATCGCCAGGATCGGCGGATAGTCCTGCGTCGTGACGTTCTCGTACGGCGAGTACGACTTCATGTACCGGTACACCTCGGGGTCCTCCAGCGGGTTGCCCCACTCGTCCCATTCGGTGACCGTCAGCGGCAGGGACGGGTCGAGGATCGTGGTGAGCGCGTCGACGAACGGCACCTGCGCCAGGATCCCTGCGAACAGGTCCGGCGCCATGTTGGCCACCGCACCCATCAGCAGGCCACCCGCGCTGCCGCCGAGTGCCACCAGGTTCTGCGGGCGCGTGAGCCCCTGGTCGATGAGATGGCGTGCGACCGCGATGAAGTCGGTGAAGGTGTTCTTCTTCTCCAGCAGCTTGCCGTGCTCGTACCACGACCGGCCCAGCTCACCGCCGCCGCGGACGTGCGCGATCGCGAACACCATGCCGCGGTCCAAGAGCGACAGCCGCGCGATCGAGAATCGCGGATCCTCGCACGACTCGTAGGCGCCGTAACCGTAGAGCAGCGTCGGCGCCGGGAACTGCACACCGGCGCGGTGCACGATCGAGATCGGCACACGCGCACCGTCTTCGGCGATCGCCCAGTCGCGGCGCTCCACGTAGTCCTCGGGGCGGTAACCGCCCAGGACGGGCTGCTCACGCAGCAGGGTCCGCTCGCCGGTCGCCAGATCCAGGTCGTACACCCGCGCCGGGGTGATGAACGACGTCGCCGCGATACGCAGCTTGGGTGTCGACCAGTTCGGGTTGCCGGCCAGGCCCGCCGCGGTGAGCTCGGAGGCGAACGTGATCTCCTGCGCGCGGCCGTATTCGCCGTCGGCGTTGATCGGCCAGAGCTGGATCTTCGGCAGCGCCTCGCTGCGGTAGCTCACCACCAGGAAACCGTCGAACGCGTCGACCGCGTCGAGGCGCACATCGTCGCGGTGCGCGATGAGCGTGCGGAAGTCGTTCGGATCGCTGACCGGGGCGTCGACCAGCATGAAGTTCTCGGCACCGTCGTTGTGCAGGATCAGGAACCGATCCTCGCCACCGACCACCGCGTGCTCGACGGAGTACTCCACCAGGTCGCGGCGTCCCCACACCGAGGTGAACTCGGCCTGCGGATCGGTCGCGTCGCCGTAGCGCACCTCGGACGTCACGGCACTGCCCGCGGCGATGAACACGTACTTGTCGCTGCGGCTGCGCCCGATGCCCACCCAGAACCGTTCATCGGGCTCGTGATACACCCGCTCACCCGGCAGACCCGCGCCAAGGCGGTGGCGCCACACGGTGTCCGGGCGCCACGCGTCGTCCACGGTCGTGTAGTAGAACGTCCGGTTGTCGGCCGCCCAGATGCCGCCCGCACCGATCCCGGTGATCGTGTCGTCGTACAGCTCACCGGTGTGAAGATCCTTGAACCGCAACGTGTACCGCTCGTCACCCAGGACGTCGACCGAGTAGGCCAGGGTGTTGCCGTCCAGGCTCACCGTCGCCGCGCCCAGTGCGAAGTACTCGTGCCCGTCGGCCTCGACGTTCTCGTCGAGCAGGATCTGCTCGCCCGGAACCTCGGTGTGCTCGTCGAAGGTCGGCGGCGTCCAGTCGTCGGGATCGCTGACCGGGCACCGGCAGTGCACGGCGTACTGCTTGCCCTCGAAGCTGCGCGCGTAGTACCACCACGGGCCGCGACGCATCGGCACCGACAGATCGGTCTCCTTGGTGCGGGCCTTGATCTCGTCGAAGATCTTCTGCCGCAACGGCTCCAGATGCGCCGTGACGGACGCGGTGTAGGCGTTCTCGGCCTCCAGGTAGCCGATCACCTCGGGGTCGTCCTTGTCGCGCAACCACTCGTACGGATCGATGAACACATCGCCGTGGTGCTCACGACGGTGGTTGAGCCGCTTGGCGACCGGGGGTTCCACAGGCTGCTGCTCGCTCATGCACCGATCCAATCGTCGAAACTGAGACCCGAGATGCGTTCGTAGGCCTCGATGTACCGCTCGCGCGTGGCCGCGACGATGTCGTCGGGCAGCGCAGGTGGCGGGGTGTTGCCGTGGCGGTCCCAGCCCGACTCCGGGCCGGTGAGCCAGTTGCGTACGAACTGCTTGTCGAAGCTGTTCTGCACCACGCCCGGCTGGTAGCTGTCGGCGCGCCAGTAGCGCGACGAGTCGGGCGTGAACACCTCGTCGGCCAGCACCACGGTGCCGTCCCTGTCGACACCGAACTCGAACTTGGTGTCGGCGATGATGATCCCCTTGCTCAGCGCATGGTCGGCGCCGGCGGTGTAGGTCTGCAGCGTGCGGTCGCGCAGCTGGTTGGCCAGCTCCGCGCCCACCAGCTCGATCACCTTCGCGAACGAGATGTTCTCGTCGTGCTCGCCGATCTCGGCCTTGGTGGCCGGGGTGAACAACGGCTCGTCGAACTTGCTCGCCTCCCCCAGCCCGGGCGGCAGCGCGATGCCGCACACCGTGCCCGTCTTCTCGTAATCGATCAATCCCGAGCCGGTCAGATAGCCGCGCGCCACGCACTCGACCGGCAGCATGTCCAGGCGGCGCACCACGAGCGCGCGGCCCAGCACGTCGGCGGGGATGCGCTCGTCGTCGGGCGGGCCTGCGAGGTGGTTGGGCACACCCGCCGTTCGCAGCAGGTGGTCGAAGAAGAACACGCTCATCGCGGTCAGGATCCGGCCCTTGTCCGGGATCTGGGAATCCAGGATGTAGTCATAGGCCGAAATCCGGTCGCTGGCCACAAAGAGCAGGTGCTCGTCGTCGATGCGGTAGATCTCGCGGACTTTGCCGCTGGCCAGGTGTTGGTAGTCGGACAGAGCAGGGCGCATTCGGCCAGCCTATGTGTTGGGATCGGGTCCATGAGATCGCGGTACCTGCCCTATGCCAGCAGACCGGGCCGATTGCTCGCACAGTTGTTCAGCGATGTGGCGGTGATCCTGTGGACCGCGATATGGGTGCTGGTGGGCATGGCCGTGCACTCCGCGGTGTCGACGATCGCCGAGGTCGGGCGGCAGGTGGAGACCGGAGCCAACGGTGTGTCGGAAAACCTCAGCTCAGCCGGGGACAGCACCGACAACGTGCCGCTGATCGGCGACACGCTGAGCAAGCCGCTGCGCGCGGCCAGTGACGCGGCTCTCGACATCGCGGGCGCCGGGCACAACCTCGACTCCACCGCGAGTTGGCTCGCGTGGGTGCTCGCGCTGGCCGTCGCCGCCGCGCCCATCCTGTTCGTCGCCATGCCCTGGCTGTATCTGCGCGTGCGATTCTTCCGGCGCAAGTGGACCGCGATCACGCTGGCGTCCACGGCCGCGGGAGAACAGTTGCTCGCGTTGCGAGCCCTGGCCAACCGGCCGCTGAGCAAGCTCACCGCGGTCTCCGACGACCCGGTCGGCGCCTTCCAGCGCCAGGATCAGGCCGCGATCCGCGGGCTCGCGGCCCTCGAACTGCGTTCGGCGGGCATGCGCCTGCGCCGCATCCCGTGATTTGTGGAGTTTTTCCGTCGCTGAGCGCACGAAAAACTCCACAAATCGCTGGGGTGGAACCGGTTGAGGGGCTGGGACCGTCCAATGCTTTGTGATCGACGACTATCTGCGTGACCACGACGGCGTGATCACCCTTGCGCAGGCACGCGAGGCAGGCCTGAGCGAGAACTCCGTGCGGCGCAGGGTTCGGTCGGGGCGCTGGCTTCGCTGTTCGCGCGGCGTCTACTTCGCCACGGACCGTCCCTTCACCGATCAGGCCCGTATCCGTGTCGGCGTGTGGTCGTACGGTCCTCAGGCGACCGCGAGCGGGTTGGCTGCCGCGTGGTGGCTCGGCGTCACGAAGTATGCGCCCGAGATCGTCGAAGTGACCGCACCGCGTTCGAGTCGCCTGCAACACCGCCCGGGCACCAGGCTGCGCCGCCGGGATCTGTGGCCCACCGACGTCGTGGAGCGCAACGGTCTGCGGGTGACGACGCTGCCACTGACCGTGGTGGAGGCGGCCGCGCGACGGGGTGGCGGCGCCAAGCTCATGGACTCAGCCCTTCAACGCCACGTCGAACTGCGTGAACTGTGGCGAGTCCACCTGCGCAACACGGGCAGGCATGGTTCACCCGCCGCGCGCCGGCTGTTGATCGCGGCCGACGACGGTGCCCGCTCGGCCGCCGAGCGCCTCCTGGTGAAGCTGCTGAAGGATGCCCGGATCATCGGCTGGAAGGCCAATCACCGCGTGGGCCGGTTCGTGGTGGACGTGGCGTTCCCCGCGGTGAAGGTCGCCATCGAGGCCGACGGCTGGGCGTTCCACAGTGATCAGGCGGACTTCCAGCACGACCGCATCAAGCAGAACGAGTTGACCTTGATGGGCTGGCTGCCGTTGCGGTTCACGTGGCTGGACCTCACCGAGTACCCGCAACGTGTGATCGCCGAGATCCGCTTCGCTATCGACTCCCGGACAGCCGCCGCAGCCACCTCGTATACGAGTGCCGCACGGTGACCGTGCCCATGCGCACCCGGCCCCGCACGACGAGGTGCAGATGCTCCGACGGCGGACTGGAGCGCACCTTGAGTGTGGCGTTGCCGGCGACCGGATGAACCCCGTTGAGATCGGCCGTGGCGTTGCCCGGCACGATCAGGGTGGTGGTACTGCAGTAGTCGTCGATCTCGATGTGCACCACGCGCCCGGGAAGAACCGCGGACGTGAAATCCAGCGTGGTGTTGCACATCCTGGTGACGAGCCGCAGAGTCGGGGCGACGGTCCACTGCCCGCGGCGCTCGATGGTCGACATCCAGCTGCGCAGTTCCTCGGGTCGCCGCTGCACCGTGGGCGCCATGGGCGCCGTCGGGTCCGGCAGGTCCGCGAGGACGGCGTTGAGTTCCCCACGGGTGCGCGCGGCCAGGGCGATGTCGACGCGCTCGGTGAACTCGTCGAGCGTGAGCATGCCTGCCCCGACGGCACGTTCGAGGGCGTGCCTGACCTGGGTGCGTTCGGCATCCGAGACTCGCAGATTGTCACCTGAGACCGGGTCCATGTTCCCCAAGGGTAGGTGACTCAGCGGGGCACCCGCGTTGCCACGGCCATCAGCCACGCGGCAAACGCGATACCGAAGAACACCTGCGACACCACAACCAGTGGATGCCAACCGGTTTCGCCCGCGACGGCAAACGATGCGGCGGAGTACATGCCGAGCGGGAACACCGCGGGCCAGTTGTTGAGCTGCCGCCAGCCCGTGAGTGCCAACGGCACGATCTGCACCGAAGCGACGCCCAGCGTGACCACGGTGACCGCGAGCACGGCGTCGGCGATCGGGCCAGGGTGCAGCGTGGAGTGGATGTGCTCGCCGGCCAGGGTCGCGATCGCCGCGGCGCCCATCAGGATCCAGTGATCGGCGGGCACGTTGCGCCGCGTCTCGGGTTCGACGAGGCCCCGCCACGCGACCAGACCGGTCATCACCACGTACACGCACATCGCCAGCACCCACAGAGACATCGCCGCGAAGAGGTTTCCGCCGGCCATGAAGACGATCGCCAGCCCGGATGTCGCGACGCTGGCCAGTTCCCACAGGCCGCGGGCACGATCACGCATGCCGGTCAGGCCCAACCGCCGCATGCGGCGAATGACCATCGGCGCCAGCGACACCCAGCCCGCCGTCGCGAGCGGGCCGAACACCCAGACGCTCCACCCGTATTCG
Organism: Mycolicibacterium smegmatis; assembly: GCF_001457595.1. Taxonomy (GTDB): domain Bacteria; phylum Actinomycetota; class Actinomycetes; order Mycobacteriales; family Mycobacteriaceae; genus Mycobacterium; species Mycobacterium smegmatis. Next base: position 5,917,616 of record NZ_LN831039.1, read on the forward strand.
TGCAACCGCGCGGTGAGCACGGCACACGCGGCCACGTAGGTGTACAACGACATCACGATGTCGATGTCACCGATGTCGAATGTTCGCCACCGCGCCGCGGTCAGGTACATCAGCACCGGCAGCGCGAGCAACGCCAGCACCGCGAGCGGGGCACTGATCACGCCGAGGTGGTGGTCGGCCGCGGCGATGGACACGATGCCGGTGGCCATGACCACCGCGAACACATTGGGTTTCACGCGTCGAACTCGACCACCAGGTGGCGGATCCCGGTATGGCGGTTGCTGCGCGTCCACTCGACGGGTTTGACCAGACGCGCCGCCGAGAACCGGCGCAGCAGTTCCTCGAACAGCACCCGCAACTCCAGGCGTGCGAGGTTGGCGCCCAGGCAGTAGTGCACACCCTGACCGAAACCCAGGTGCGGATTGGGTTTTCGTGTGATGTCGAAGACGTCGGGATCGGTGAAGACCAGCGGATCCCGGTTCGCCGAGCCCTCCCAGATCTGCACCTTGTCGCCCGCGGCGATCCGGCAGCCACCCAGTTCGACATCGCGTGTCGCGGTGCGGCGCTTCGACGGTGACGGCGACGTCCAGCGCACCATCTCCTCGACCGCGGTGGGCAGCAACGCGAGATCCGCGCGTAGCAAAGCCATTTGCGACGGATGCTCGATGAGCGCGAGCAGCCCTCCTGCCACGGCGTTGCGGGTGGTCTCGGCACCCGCGCTGAACAGCAGGCTGAAGAACAGATACAACTCCAGGTCGGACAACTCGGCATCATGAGCGTTCGCCACGACCGACAGCATGTCGTCGGTCGGCGCCGCTCGTTTGGCGGCGATCAGTTCCATGCCGTAGCGGTACATGCGGTTACCGGCCTCTTCGGGTGTCAACTGCCCCACCGAGGCCGTGCGGGAACCGGAGAAGTCGAACTGCGGCTCGATCGCGTGAAACAGCCAATGACGTTCGGATTCCGGCACTCCCAGCAGGATGCAGATCATCTGCATGGGCAGTTCCGCGGCCACCTCCACCAGGAAGTCCAGCGGCACGCCGGGTTCGACGGCGTCGAGCAGGCGCCGCGCGCGGACCCGCAGGTCCTCTTCCACGCGCGCGATCATGCGCGGGGTCAGCCCTGAGCTCACCAGGCGCCGGATCTGGGCGTGGCGCGGATCGTCCATCATGTTGAGCACCTGCCCGGCGATGGCCAGGTCCTGCAACAGGGTCCCGCCGTAGGGCCGTGACCCGCCGGTCACCGACGAGAACGTCACCGGATCACGAAGCACGGCAAGGGTTTCTGCGTACGTCGCGACCGACCAGAAGCCCTCGCCGTCCGGCGTGTGCTCGGTGGGTTCGTGCCAGTACACGGGTGCCTCACGCCGGTGGGCCTCGAACAGCGCGTGAGGAAACCCGTCGGCGAAGTTGTCGAGGTCGGTGAGGTCGGCCCGCATCAGATCACAATATTGCTCACAAGATCGCGCCCGAGGTGTATTTCGCCGCTTCCGGATAACGGCTCACCAGTTCACCGACGGCTGCGACGACACCGTCCACCTGATCGCCTGCCGCGCCCGTGAAAGCCTGCTTGTCCTCCAGCGCGGCCTCAAGGGCCACCTTGTCCAGCGGCAGGCGCGGATCGCCCGCCAGGCGGTCGATGAGGTCGGGTTCCCTGCCCTGCTCGCGCATCGCGAGCGCCACCGCGACGGCGTGTTCCTTGATGACCTCGTGGGCGGCCTCGCGTCCGACACCCGCGCGCACCGCGGCCATGAGGATGCGGGTGGTGGCCAAAAACGGCAGGTAGCGGTCGAGTTCGCGCTGGATGACCGCCGGGTAGGCACCGAACTCGTCGAGCACCGTCAGGAACGTCTCGGTCTGCCCGTCGATCGCGAAGAACGCGTCGGGCAGTGCGACGCGGCGCACCACCGAGCAGAACACGTCGCCCTCGTTCCACTGCGCACCGGCGAGTTCGGCGGCCATCGACGCGTATCCGCGCAGGACCACCTGCAACCCGTTGACGCGCTCACATGAGCGGGTGTTCATCTTGTGCGGCATGGCCGACGACCCCACCTGCCCGGGCGCGAAGCCCTCGGTGACCAGTTCGTGGCCCGCCATCAGGCGGATGGTGTGTGCCATCGACGACGGGCCTGCGCCGAACTGCACCAGCGCCGAGAGCACGTCGTGATCGAGCGAACGCGGGTAGACCTGGCCGACACTGGTGAAAACCTCGGTGAACCCGAGGAATTCGGCGACGCGGCGCTCAAGGTCGGCGAGTTTGCCCACGTCGCCGCCGAACAGGTCGAGCATGTCCTGCGCGGTGCCCATGGGGCCCTTGACGCCGCGCAGTGGGTAGCGGTCGATCAGCTCGCGCAGCCGGGTCAACGCCACCAGGGTTTCCTCGGCGGCCGACGCGAATCGCTTGCCCAGCGTCGTGGCCTGGGCCGCGACGTTGTGGCTGCGGCCTGCCATCACGAGGTCGCGGTAGACGACGGCGCGCTCGGCCAGGCGGGCCACCACGGCGACGCCGTGGGAGAACACCAGCTCGAGCGACTGGCGGATCTGCAGTTGCTCGACGTTCTCGGTGAGGTCGCGGCTCGTCATGCCCTTGTGCACGTGCTCGTGCCCGGCCAGCGCGTTGAACTCCTCGATGCGCGCCTTGACGTCGTGGCGGGTGACGCGTTCACGCGCGGCGATCGACTCCAGGTCGACGTTCTCCAGCACCCGCTCATAGTCCTCGACGACGCCGTCTGGCACGGCCACCCCCAGTTCGGCCTGGGCACGCAGAACGGCCAGCCACAACCGCCGTTCCGCGATGATCTTGGCTTCCGGCGACCAGATGGCAACCATCTCGTCGCTTGCGTAGCGGTTGGCCAGAACATTCGGAATCGTCACGAACACACAGCTTAGGCGTTGATAAGGCAGGCTGGAGACATGCACCACCCCCCGTACTTCGTGGGCATCGACCTCGCCTGGGGAGAACGCAAGCCCACGGGCGTCGCGGTCGTCGACACCGACGGCAGGCTGGTCCACCTGTCGGCGGCCACGGACGACGACAGCATCATCGCCGCACTCGCGCCGTTCACCGGCGCCGAGTGTGTGGCCGGTATCGACGCCCCGCTGATCGTCACCAACCCGACCGGCAACCGCCCCGCCGAGGCCGCGTTGAACAGGGACTTCCGGCCGTTCGAGGCCGGTGCGCACCCGTCGAACACCGGTAAGCCCGAGTTCGCGGGCACCCCGCGCGGCGCGCGGCTGGCCGAGGCGCTCGACCTCGATCTTGACCCACGCTCGGAGCGGCCGCGCCGTGCGCTCGAGGTCTATCCGCACGCCGCGTCGGTCGCGCTGTTCCGGCTGGGCCGGACGCTGAAGTACAAGGCCAAGCCGGGCCGCAGCTTCGAACAGCTGCGCTCGGAGCTGTTGCGGCTGATGGAGCTGATCGCGGGCCTGCGCCACGCCGACGTCCCGCTCGACGTGTCGGCCAGCGAACAGTGGCGGCAGCTGTACTCCGCGGTGGAGGGCGCCTCGACCAAGAGTGAGCTGCGCCGCGCCGAGGATCCCGTGGACGCGGTGTTGTGCGCGTACATCGCGCTGTACGCCGCCCGCAGGCCCGACGACATCACGATCTACGGCGACACCGAGACCGGGTACATCCTGACCCCGACGCTGCCGCAGGATCTGATGCCGCACTCGGCGCTGCCTCCCGCGGTCGCCGAGTACGCGGCCCGGCGCCCGGCGCTGGTCCATGCCACGGCGCGCTATCACGACCTCGTGACGGGTCTGCTCGACGACGCGGGCATCAACTACCTGAGCATCACCTCGCGCACCAAGACCGTCGAGTCGTTCGCGGAGAAGGCCGTGCGCACCGCGGGCGGTGAGCCGCTGTACACCGACCCGCTCGTGGAGATCACCGATCAGGTGGGGCTGCGGGTCATCACATATCTACGTGAGGACGTCGACGCGGTGGCCAATCTGCTGGCCGACGAGATGCGTCTGCTCGACGACCGGGACATGGGCGCCGAGACCGCGCGTGAGGGTCGCTGGGGTTACGCCAGCAGGCACCTGCTGGTCGGCATGGAGGGCGAACAGCAGCCCGCGTCGATCCAGGTGCGCACGGTGCTGCAGCACGCGTGGGCCGAGTTCGAGCACGACGTGCGCTACAAGGGTTCCATCCCGGCCGCGCACGTCACCGAACTGGATCGCCGGTTCACGCTGGCCGCGGGTCTGCTGGAGCTGGCCGACCGGGAGTTCTCCGAGATCCGGAACCGGTTGCGCACCACCATGACCGAGGAGGAGACCGAGTTCTCACCGGACTCGCGTATCCCCAGTCCGGTGCTCGCGACGTACCTGGGCAACCGGTTCGACGATGCCGGCTGGTCGCGCACCGACCACTACGGCTGGATCTCGGGTCTGCTGCTCGAGCTCGGCATCACCTCGCTGGACGCGCTGACGGCCGTGCTGGACTCGGTCGACACCGACGAGATCAACCGGCTGATGGACTACCGCTACCCGCCGGGTGCGGTGCGCCGCCTCGATGACGCGCTGCTTGCAGTCTTCGGCGACCGCTACCTCGACCTGCAGGGCAACGCGCATCGGGTTGCCTTGTTGCGCAACCGGTTCGAGAAGCTGCAGGCCTAGGGTGCGTCGGTCAGATGCGTCGGGTCGATCTGGGCCTTGCTGCTGATGCCGAGCCTGCGGTTGATGATCGTCGTGATCCCGAACAGCACGATTCCGATCGCGATCAGGATGCCCGCCAGGATGTACTGCTGCGCCGGGCGTCCTGAGAACGGCAGCACCAGGTAGGTCGACGCGATGAACCCGATGACGGGCAGCACCGTCGGGGTCTTGAAGTGCGTGCCCTTCTCCCGCAGGTCACGACGCAGCACCAGCACCGCGATGTTGACCACCGCGAACACCGCGAGCAGCAGCAGCGACGTCGTGCCGCCCAGCACCGCGATGGCGCTGCTGTTGGCGAACGCCGACACGTAGAAGATCAGGCCGAACGCGATCAGCGTCGTGAACAGGATCGCCACCCATGGGGTGAGCCGGCGCGGATGCACGCTCCCCAGCACGGGCGGAAGCACGCGCTGCCGCGCCATGCCGTAGATCAGGCGGCTCGCCATGAGCATGTTGATGAGCGCGGTGTTCGACACCGCGAACATCGAGATGAACGGCAGGATGGTCTCGATCGGCAGTCCGGGTGCGCCGGCCTTGACCACCTCGACGAGCGGGGTCTCGCTGCCGGCCAGGACTCCGACGGGCACCAGTGCCACCGCGACGATCGACACCACGACGTACACCAGGCCCGCGATGCCCAGACCCGTCAGCAGCATCTTGGGGAAGATCCGCACGGGATCCTTGGTCTCCTCGGCCATGTTGACCGAGTCCTCGAACCCGACCATCGCGAAGAACGCGAGCGACGTCGCGGTGGAGACCGCGAGGAAAACGCCCTTGTCGGACGGGGTGTCGAACGCGACGACGCGCGAGAAGTCGATGTCCGCGCTGCCGCCGGTGAACGCCCACAACCCGACCAGGATCACCAGCGCCAGGCCGGTGATCTCGATGAACGTGAGGAAGACGTTGAGCTTGACGCTCTCGCTGACGCCGCGGAAGTTGACCGCGGCGATCAACGCCATGAACAGCAGTGCCAGCACCACCACTCCGGCCTTACCCCAGTCGAGGTGCAGGCCCGTGAAGAAGTTGGCCGCGAAGAACCGCGAAGCCGTTGAGGCCGACGTGATTCCGGAACACATCACGATGAACGCCACCAGGAACGTGACGAAGTGGATGCCGAAAGCCTTGTGCGCGTAGAGCGCAGCGCCCGCGGCCTGCGGGTACTTGGTCACCAGCTCCAGATAGCTGAACGCGGTCACCGTCGCGACGAGAAACGCCACCAGGAAGGGGAGCCAGGCCGCACCGCCGACCTCTTTGGCGACCTGACCGGTGAGGGCGTAGACGCCGGTGCCGAGGATGTCTCCGACGACGAACAACAACAAGAGGCCGGGGCCCATGACCCGCCGCAATTGCGGCTGCTCTTCGACCATTTCGGGATTCGTCATTCCCCCTCCTCCACTCCCGTCAGACCCGCACCGCCCTGTCGTCGACGGGGGCGAGCACGTCGATCACGTCGATCAGCGTCGCGCGGGCGCTGGCCCTCGGCCCGTCCCCCTCGTCCACCAGTGATGCCACCACGGCCCCGTCGACGGCGCACACCAGGGCGGTGACGAGTTCGGCCCGCACCGAGCGACCCGATCTCTCCACCGCCTCGACGACTGCGTCGGTGCGCTGTTGCAGTATGCGCCGTTGGATGTCGCGCAGGCCTGGTTGACGCGCGCATGCGATGTAGCGTTCGTAACGGGAGATGAGTTCCTCGGTCACGCGTGCGCCCGGTTCGTCCCCGACCAACAGGTCGACGAGGATCTCGGCGGTCGACTCGGCGCCGCGCCGCCGCCGGGACAGCGAGGCGACGCTTTCGCGGAGCTGGTTCGCCTCACGCATGCCGATGTACTCGACGGCCTTGGCGATGAGGTCGTCGAGGGATGAGAAATAGTACGTCGTCGACGCGAGCGGCAAACCCGCCCGCCGCGCCACCGCGCGGTGGCGCACAGCGTCGAAGCCGCCCTCGCACAGCAATTCTGCGGCCGCCCTGATGAGGGCGTACCGCCGACGCTCGCCTTTGGGAGTGACCGCTGCCGTCACGTTTAGCATGCTGCCAGTAAGCCCCGACTCACATCGGGCTTTTGACCAATCATCAGTCTTTACTCAGGTTTGCGCGTCGCACGGCGCCGTCGGTTGCCCGTCGCGACGATGGCAAGATGGCCGGCATGCCAACGTTGAGCCGTCGCGCCGTACTGCGTCTCGGCGTCGGTGCGGCCGCGGGCGCGGCAGGCGCCGTCGCGTTCGGAGTCGCCGCGACCGCGACGCCGGGTCAGCCCGCTCCGCAAACACCACCGGCACCGCAGGCACCACCTGTCCCCTTGGAACCTCCTGCCACGGCAGCACCCACCTACGTGACGGGTTCGTTCGTGTCCGCGGCGCGCGGCGGCGTCGCCACCAACTGGGCCATCGCGCGGCCACCAGGACAGACCGCGCCGCTGCGACCGGTCATCGCACTGCACGGCAAGGGACAGGACGCCGCGGGCGTGATGGCGGGCGGCGTCGAGCAGGGTCTCGCCGAAGCCGTCGCCGCGGGCCTGCCCCCGTTCGCTGTCGTCGCCGTCGACGGTGGCGGGAGCTATTGGCACAAGCGCGCATCCGGCGAGGATTCCGGCGCCATGGTGCTCGACGAGTTGATCCCGATGCTCGGCGAGCAAGGTCTCGACACGTCGCGGGTGGGCTTCCTCGGCTGGTCGATGGGCGGGTACGGCGCGTTGCTGCTCGGCTCACGCCTGGGCCCGGCGCGCACCGCGGCGATCTGCGCGGTGAGCCCGGCGCTGTGGACCTCGCCGGGCGCGGCGGCGCCAGGGGCGTTCGACAACGCCGAGGACTACAACGCGAACAGCGTGTGGGGGCAACCCGCGCTGGCGTCGATCCCGCTCCGGATCGATTGCGGCACCAGCGATCCCTTCTACGCGGCGACCCGGCAGTTCATCGCGCAACTGCCGAACGCGCCCGCGGGCGGGTTCTCACCCGGCGGCCACAACGGCGAGTTCTGGAGCGCACAGTTACCCGGCGAGCTGACCTGGATGGCCCCGCTGCTGGTTGCCTAGCGACGTCAGACGGAGATCCGGCCCTCGGCGGCTGCCAGGCCGATGTCGGAGCGGAAGTGGCTGCCCGGCAATCGGATCGACTTGGCCAACCCGTAGGCGGCCTCGCGTGCGGCGGACAGGTCGGCGCCCGTGCCGACGACCGAGAGCACGCGCCCGCCCGATGAGACCACCGCGCCGTCGTCGCGGCGCGCGGTGCCCGCGTGCAGCACACCGTCGGCGTCGGCACCGTGGATCGGGTCACCCACACGGGGACGTCCCGGGTAGTTCTCGGCGGCGACGACGATCGTGACGGCATATCCGTCGTGCCACTGCAGTTCGCCGAACGACGCGAGTTCACCGGTCGCGGCCGCGCGCAGCAACTGCCCCAGCGGGGATTCGAGCAGCGCGAGCACGGCCTGCGTCTCGGGATCGCCGAAACGGCAGTTGAATTCGACGACCGCGGGCCCGTTGGACGTGATCGCGAGGCCGGCATAGAGCAGGCCCGAGAACGAGCTGCCACGCCTGACGAGTTCTGCCGCAACGGGTTTGACGATATCGTCGACGATCTGCGTGGTCACCGAATCGGGCAGCCAGGGCAGCGGCGCGTAGGCGCCCATGCCGCCCGTGTTGGGTCCGGAGTCGTTGTCGCCGACGCGCTTGAAATCCTGTGCGGGCAGCAGCGGCACCACCGTCTCGCCGTCGACCACACAGAACAGCGAGACCTCGGGACCGTCGAGGAACGACTCGAGGAGCACGGGATGTCCCGAGTCGAGCAGGCTCGCCGCGTGCGCGCGGGCCGCGTCGCGGTCGGCGGTGACCACCACACCCTTGCCCGCGGCCAGCCCGTCGTCCTTGACCACCCAGGCGGCCTGCCCGGCGGGCGGACCGAACCGGTCCAGCGCGGCGTCCAGATGACCCGGGTTGTCGACGACCTCGGAGGTCGCGGTGCGCACCCCGGCGGCGGACATGACGTCCTTGGCGAATGCCTTGGAACCCTCGATGCGTGCGGCGTCCTTGGTGGGGCCGAAGCAGGCGATGCCGGCTTCGCGGACGGCGTCGGCGACACCGAGGACCAGGGGCACCTCGGGGCCGATCACGACCAGGTCGGCGCCGATGCGTTGCGCGAGCTTGACCACGGCCTCACCGGAGGTGACGTCGACGTCGTACTGGTCGGCGATCGACGAGGTCCCCGCGTTGCCGGGAGCCACGGCCAGCCCCTCGACTTCGGGGTCTCTTCGCAGAGCCAGGAGCAGGGCATGTTCACGGGCACCGGATCCGATTACGAGGACGCGCACGATCCTCAAGACTAGCCCCAAGATCCGGGCATACACTTCGCGCTTTGATGTATGGTCTGAAGAAGCGTGTTCGACGTCACACGAGGGGATGATCCGGCTTGACGACCATGAACACCTGCCAGTTCGGCAACGGGTACGACTTCACCGATCCGGACGTCCTGTTCCGCGGTATCCCGGTCGAGGAATTCGCCGTGCTGCGCAAGACCGCGCCGGTGTGGTGGAACCAGCAGGGCGAGTCGATATTCGACGACGGCGGCTACTGGGTGATCAGCCGCCACGAGGACATCAAGACCATCTCGCGTGACGGCGGAGAAGTGTGGTCCACCAACGCGAAAGGCGCGGTCATGCGCCTGCCCGACGGCGTGACCGCCGAGCAGCTCGACCTCACGAAGGCGTTGCTCATCAACCACGACGCACCAGAGCACACGCGGCTGCGCAAGCTCGTGTCGCGGTTGTTCACGCCACGCTCGGTGGCCGCGCTGGAGGAGAAACTCGCGGTCGCCGCACACGACATCGTCGCCGAGGCCAAGGCCGAGGGCAGTGGCAATTTCGTCGAGGACATCGCGATGAAGCTCCCGCTGCTGGCGATCGCCGACCTGATCGGCGTGCCCGAGGCGGACCGCGAGAAGATCTTCGCCTGGTCCAACGCGATCATCAACACCGACGACCCGGATTTCGACTCCGACCCCACCGTGGCCAACGCCGAATTGATGGGCTACGCGTACACCATGGCCGAGGAGCGCAGACGGTGCCCGGCCGACGACATCGTGACGCGCCTGGTGCAGGCCGACGTCAGCGGTGAGTCGCTCGGGGAAGTGGAGTTCGCGTTCTTCGTGATCCTGTTGGCCGTCGCGGGTAACGAGACCACGCGCAACGCCATCACACACGGCATGAACGCGTTCTTCGAAAACCCGGACCAGTGGGAGCTTTTCAAGCGTGAGCGCCCGATCACGGCGGTCGACGAGATCGTCCGGTGGGCCACGCCCGTGCACTGTTTCCAGCGCACGGCCGTCGTCGACACCGAGATCGGCGGCGTACCGATCAAGGCGGGTCAGCGCGCCGGGCTGTTCTACAGTTCGGCCAACTACGACGAGGACGTGTTCGACGACCCGTTCCGCTTCGACATCCTGCGCGACCCCAACCCGCATCTGGGCTTCGGCGGCAACGGCGCGCACTACTGCATCGGCGCCAACCTGGCCCGCATGGAGATCCGGCTGATGTTCGACGAGATCGCCGACCAGATCCCCGACATCACCAAAGTGGGCGAACCGCAACGGCTCCGGTCGGGGTGGATCAACGGCGTCAAGGACCTGCAGGTCTCCTACCGCGGGTGACCAGCGGGGCTGATCTACTATTCGCGCATGCGAACGCACGGGTGGTCCGGGTCGGCGCCCGCCACCGACGAGGAGGCGATCGCCCGCATCCTGGCCGCGGCGGGCAAGGCCATCGACGAGCGCGGGGCCGACTTCAGCATCGCCGACGTGGCCCGCACGCTCGGTGTCACCCGCCAGACCGTGTACCGCTATTTCCCCAGCACCGACGCGCTGCTGGTGGCCGCGGCCGTGCACGCCGCGAGCGGTTTCCTCGACCGGCTCGCCGCTCATCTGGGCGGCATCACCGATCCCGTGGAGGCCGTCACCGAGGCGATCGCCACGGCGCTGGAATGGGTGCCGCAGGACAAACACCTCGGCCTGCTCATCTCCCCCGGCCGCGCCGACGCCCACACCGAATCCGTCACCTCCGACGTCGCGGTCGACTTCGCGCGCGCCATGTTGCGCAAGTTCGACGTCGACTGGGCGGGCCTGGGGTTCGGCGACGACGATCTCGACGAACTGGCCGAGCACCTGCTGCGGATCATCCAGTCGTTCATCATCGATCCGGGCCGCCCGCCGCGCACGGGTGCGACGCTACGGAGTTATCTGCGCCGCTGGGTCGGTGCCGCGGTGAAGCCGGCCCAGGCGTCAGTACAGTCGCCGCGAGTGTGAATCCTCAGCGAGAAAATCGTCGATTTCTCGCAGAGGCTTCACACTCGCGAACCGGTGCCCTCACACCACGGTCAGCGGCAGCGACCTGCGCGGCTGGAACTCGAACGACGCGCCGCCGCTGATCTTGGCGACCGCAACCTCACCGAACTCCTTTGCCGCCGTCGCGGTTTCGACTATGCGGGCGGACCAGTGCTCGTCGGTGCCGACAACCTCTACGTCGAGGTGAGGATCGACGGCGGCGACGACGGCCTGCAGCGGCCGGGTCTCGGCGGGCCCGGTCAGCGCGATCCACGCGCGGTCCTCGTGTGCCGCGGACCGCTGGACCGACACGGTGTCCGGCCCGAACTCCGCGCTCACATAGGCGGCCGGGTTGAACATCGGATGCAGCTCGAGCACGCGTACCGCGCCCTCGATGCCGCCGGGCAGATCCAGTGCGCGGTGGATCCTCTCGGCCCCGAGCCCGGCCACACCGATGAGCTGTTTGGTGCAGATCTCGGTGGCCAGCGCGGTGTCGGCGCCGGCACGCGCACCGACGGCGAGCGCGAACGACAGGTTCAGCAGGTGCATCTGCAGGCACACCTCGTCGGCGATGCGCACGAGCGCCGAGTGTGAGAACGCCGAGAAGTCCAGATCCGATACGAGCGGGCCCGAATAGTCGGCCTGCCCCTCATCGTCGGGATCGATCGGGTCGAGTTCAAGTTGCGCGGCGCGGGTGCGGCCGATCACGTCGAGCGCCGGGATGAAGTCGACCTCCGGGAAGGACTCGTCGATGGTGACGGTCCACGCGCAGTGCGGATGCCGGTCGGCGGGGGTGCGCGGAGGCCGGTGGATGGGCCGCACCCGGCACCTGCGGTTGGTGGCCAGGGCCGTGGCGTCGAACGTGGGGTCCTCGATGTCGTGGCACATGCCGCGCACGTACTCGTCCCCCATGGGTTCGACGTCGAGCAGCGCACCGCAGTGGTCGAGGTGGAATTCGCCGTGCCACCGGTCGTGGACCGTGTAGCGGAAATCCATGAACTGCGGCGGCGCACCGATGTCGAGCTGCATGCCCTTGAAGATCGTGATGACGTCGACGCCCTCGTAGCCCAGCGCGCGTTGCATGCGCTTGGTGTAGATGGGGCTCGACGCCGCCCACTCCTCGATCGCGATCTGCACCATCTCTTCGCGGCCGAAATTGCTGATGCACCAGGCCATCCCGGAACGGTCGATCATCTGGCCCATGAGCAGCAGCTCGGGGACCAGGGTCGCCAGTTCGTCGCGCGTGAGCCGGGCGAACCTACTTGTCATCGAGTTTGCTTCCCGAATGCATCTTGACCGCGGCGTTGACGTTGGCTCGCCTTTTTTCGGCCGCGTCCTCCCGTTCCCCCTTCTCCGCGGCCTTCTTCCGGTTGCGCGCGACCTTACTGACCGCGCCGTCGAGCTTGGAACCCAACGGGAACCCGAGGTAGTGCGTCAGGAACACCGCCACCTCCTTGAGTTCGTCGACCGTGAACTCCTCGTTGTGCAGCGCGGCGTTCACCTGGATCTCGGCGAGATCGGAATTGCCGACGGCCGTGACGGATGCGAGTGTGAGCAGGCGCTTCTCACGCATCGACAGACCCTCACGGGTCCAGATGGTGCCGAACAGGTGGTCGACGGTGAGATCGAAGTACGGGTCGCCTTCGATGTTGGGCATCTCCCAGCCGTAGACCTCGTTCATCTTCTCGAGGCCCTTGCGGCGCAGTTCGTCCATCGTCACTCCTGCTCCTTCGAATGCGGTACACCGAGTCCGTCGGCGAGGCGTTCCAGCGCGATGTGCGCCAGCGGAAGCTCCACGCCCACCGACTCTCCCAGCCCGAGCGCGAGCGTCAGGTCCTTTTCGGCGAGCCCGCGGGTGTGGACGAACATGTCGTACAGCCAGTGGTCGGGGGTCAGCGGTTTGGTGTCGTCACGCACGATGATCGCGCCGGGCCCGCCGCTCTGCGCATCGCTGTGCCGGACCACGCGACCGAGCTTCTGCAGGTCGATACCCGCGGCCTCGGCCAGTTTCATGGCCTCACACGATGCCGCGAAACCGATGAACGTCAGCATGTTCCTGGCCAGCTTCATGCGCGTGCCCGCCCCGGGTTCACCGGCCCGCACCACCAGCGACGCCCACTTCTTGAACACGGGCTTGACCGCGGCGTACGCATCGTCGTCGGCGCCCACCATCACCGCCAGCTCACCCTTGTCGGCCGCGCCCGCTCCGCCGCTGACCGGGGCATCGACGATGTGGATGCCCTTGGGCCGCAACTGCTCGGCGAGTTCGGGTGCGGTACCGGGTTCGATGGTCGAGTGGATCGCGACGACCGTTCCGGGTTTCGCGTGTTCGGCCAACTGCCCGACCACGTCGCGGACCTGCGCATCGTTGAGCACCGTGACGCTGATGACGTCGGCTGTCGCCACTGCGGCGACGCTGTCCGCGGCTTCCGCGCCCAGTTCCACCAACGGCGCCATCGCCTCGGCCCGCACGTCGAACACCGTGAGCCCGCCCGGCCAGTCGGCCAGACGTTTCGCCATCGGTGCGCCCTGGTTGCCCAGACCGATGTAGCCGAGCTTCACCCCGCTCATGAGCGGATGACCTGGCCACCGTCGACGTTGAAGATCTGGCCGGTGATCCACCTGGCCTGATCGCTGAGCAAGAACAGGCACATGCCCACCAGATCCTCTGGTTGCCCCATGCGCGACAACGGGATTCCCTTGACGATGTCGTCCACCATCTCTTTGGGCGTGGTGGTGCGGTTGGCCTCGGTGTCGATGGGTCCGGGTGCGATCGCGTTGATGCGGATGTTCTGCCCGCCCAGCTCACGCGACAGCTGCTGTGTGAGGCCGTTGATGCCGACCTTGGCCAGGCCGTAGAAGTTCGAGTACAGCCACGCCGCGGTCGAGGACTGGTTGACGATCGCGCCACCGCCGCGCTTGGCCATCTTGCGGTACACCGCGCGTGTGCACACCAGCGCGCCGTCGAGGTTCACGCTCATGAACTTCTTGTAGTAGTCCCAGTCGACCGTGAGCAGGAAGTCGAGTTTCATACCGCCGAAGATCGCGGCGTTGTTCACCAGGTAGTCGATACCGCCGAACTCCGAGAGCGTCTGTGCGGCCATATCCTTGGCCGAGTCGATGTCGGAGACGTCGACACGCACCGCGAGCGCGTTGCCACCCTCACCCAAGATCGCGTCGGCGACCTTCTGCGCGCCTTCGAGGTTGATGTCGGCGACCACCACCGCGGCGCCCTCACGTGCGAGCGCCTCGGCGTAGGCCTGGCCGATGCCACCGCCGGCGCCGGTGACGATGGCCACCTTGTCCTCGAAGTTGGTGCCGTACTGTCCCATTGCGGTTCTCCTTAACCAGCCAGCGTGGCGATGAGTTTGATCTCGGTGTATTCCTCGAAGCCGGCCAGGCCCATCTCCCTGCCGACACCGGATTGCTTGTAGCCGCCGAACGGTGCGTCGGCCGAGTACCAGGTACCGCCGTTGACGTTGACGGTGCCGACGCGCATGCGCGACGCCACGGCCTGTGCGCGGGCGTCGTCGCCGCTGAACACGGTGCCGGACAAGCCGTACGGCGAATCGTTGGCGATGCGCACGGCGTCGTCGTCGCCGTCGTGGGCGATCACGGTGAGCACCGGACCGAAGATCTCCTCGCGCGCGACGCGGGCGTTGTTGTCCAGGCCCGCGATCACCGTGGGTTCGATCCAGAAGCCCTTGTCCATGTCGGCGGGACGTCCACCGCCGCACGCGAACCGCCCGCCCTCCTTGATCGCGAGATCGAGGTAGGACTGCACGCGGTCACGCTGGCGCGCCGAGATCACCGGCCCGCACACCGTGCGCTTGCTGGTGGGATCGCCGGGCTTGATCGAACCCAGTGTGCCCGCGGCGATCTCGACGGCCTCGTCGTAGCGGGCGCGGGGCACCACCAGGCGCGTCGTGATCGCGCAGCCCTGCCCGGCGTGCATCGCGACGGTGAACGCCGCCATGGAGCACGCACCGGTCAGATCGGCGTCGTCGAGCACCAGGAACGCGGACTTGCCGCCGAGTTCCAAAAACACCTTCTTGATGGTCAGCGCGGC
The DNA here is from genome assembly GCF_001457595.1 of Mycolicibacterium smegmatis. Classification (GTDB taxonomy): domain Bacteria; phylum Actinomycetota; class Actinomycetes; order Mycobacteriales; family Mycobacteriaceae; genus Mycobacterium; species Mycobacterium smegmatis. The sequence continues at coordinate 5,932,649 of NZ_LN831039.1, forward strand.
GTCGGTCATCACCGCACGGCCCGTGGCGGTGGAACCGGTGAACGAAACCATGTCCACGCGCGGGTCTTTCGACAACAGGGCGCCGACGGAGTGGTCGCTCGACGTGACGATGTTGATCACGCCGGGCGGGAAATCGGTGTGCTCGGTGATGATCTGGCCCAGCACCGCAGCCGCCCACGGCGTGTCGGGGGCCGGTTTGAGGACCAGCGTGTTGCCCGCCGCGAGCGCCGGGCCGACCTTGGCCAGGTTGATCTGGTGCGGGAAGTTCCACGGCGTGATGGCGCCGACGACACCGACGGCCTCGCGGGCGATGACCCGGTCGGTGGGGATGCCCTGCGGTGTCGCATGTCCGAGATCGGTGCGCCACGGATAGTTCTCGGCGGTGTCGGCCGAGAACGCGAGATCGTCGATGGGCCCCTCCAACTGGGCGCCCGAGGTGAGCATGCGCGGCGCGCCGACCTCGGCGATCGTCAGGTCCCGCAACTCCTCGACATGCTCGCGCAGCGCGTCGCGCAGCTGCCGGATGCAGCGCACGCGCAGTTCGGTGTCGGTCGACCAGTCGGTGTCGTCGAATGCGCGGCGGGCGGCCTCGATGGCATCTCCCATGTCCTCGGCCGTCGCGTCGGCGGCCACACCGAGCACCTCCTCGGTGGCCGGGTTGACGGTGTCGAACACGCCTTTCCGGCCTGCGACGAGTTTGCCGTCGATGAGCAGTTGACTCTGGCGATCGGCCAGTAGCGGCATCGCTGAACTCCACTTCGCAATCCTGGACAGCTGTCTGGCTGTCTGGTTCCGAACCATAGCCCCAGCCCGAGGCAAGCCGCAAGAGTGAGCGGAGTCCACAGCGCTCTCGACGCGAAATATGGCCTTGAACTGCGGATTACGTCCCACACTTGCCCGCGGCCGTCGCGCTCGGCTAACTTGGACATGTGTCCAGCGATGCAGTGGCTGCAGTCACACCGTCCGGTGGCGAGACGCCGCGCAACCGTCGCCAGGAGGAGACCTTCCGCAAGGTGCTCACCGCGGGCATCGAGATGCTGCGGGAGTCGTCGTACGCCGACCTGACGGTGCGCGCCGTCGCGGCGCGCGCCAAGGTGGCCCCGGCCACGGCCTACACCTACTTCTCGTCCAAGAACCACCTGATCGCCGAGGTGTACCTGGACCTGGTGCGCCAGGTGCCGTACTTCACCGATGTCAACGACTCCATGAAGACGCGCGTGGACAAGGCGCTGCGGGCGTTGACCCTTGTGGTCGCCGACGAACCCGAGGTGGCGGCGGCCTGCACCACCGCACTGCTCGGCGGCGGCAGCGACGAGGCGGTCCGTGCCGTGCGCGACCGGATCGGCGCCGAGATCCACAAGCGGATCCGCTCGGCCGTCGGCCCGGATGCGGACCCGCGCACCGTGTCGGCCCTGGAGATGACGTTCTTCGGCGCGCTGGTCAATGCCGGCAGCGGCGCCTTCACCTACCACCAGATCGCCGACCGCCTCACCTACGTGGTCGGGCTCATCCTGGGAGAGGACCGATGAGTTTGCCGACCGTCGAACCCGTACTCGACCCGTACGACTACGACTTCCACGAGGATCCGTATCCGTACTACAAGCGACTTCGCGACGAGGCGCCGCTGTACCGCAACGACGAACGCAACTTCTGGGCGCTGTCGCGCCACGAGGACGTGCTCAAGGGATTCCGCAACAGCACCGCGCTGTCCAACAAGCACGGTGTGTCGCTGGATCCGGTGTCGCGCAACGACGAGGCGCATCGCGTGATGTCGTTTCTCGCACTCGACGATCCGGCACACCTGCGGTTGCGCACGCTGGTGTCCAAGGGTTTCACGCCGCGGCGCATCCGGGAGCTGGAGGCGCGGGTCACCGAGATCGCCGTGCAGCATCTCGAAATTGCCCTGCAGTCGGACAGTTTCGACTTCGTCGACGACTTCGCGGGCAAGCTTCCGATGGACGTCATCTCCGAGCTCATGGGCGTCCCCGAAGAGGACCGCGTGCGGATCCGTGCGCTGGCCGACGGTGTCATGCACCGTGAGGACGGCGTGGCCGACGTGCCGGCCTCGGCCATCGCGGCCTCCGGTGAACTGCTCGTGTACTACGCCGACATGGTCAAGAGGCGTCGCCGCAACGTCAGCGACGACCTGACCTCGGCGCTGGTCGAGGCCGAGATCGACGGTGACAAGCTCACCGACGACGAGATCATGGCGTTCCTGTTCCTCATGGTCGTCGCCGGTAACGAGACCACCACCAAACTCCTTGCCAATGCCGCCTATTGGGGTTTCAAGAACCCCGATCAGCTGGCGCCGGTGTTCGACGACCACAGCCAGATCCCCCTGTGGGTCGAGGAGACGCTGCGCTACGACACCTCCAGCCAGATCCTCGCGCGTGCGGTGGTGGAAGATTTGACGTTCTACGGCACGACGGTGCCCGCGGGTGACGTGCTGGTGCTGCTGGCCGGTTCGGCCAACCGTGACGAGCGGGCGTTCGACGACCCCGACGAGTACCGCATCGGCCGTGACATCGGTTCCAAGCTCGTCAGTTTCGGCAGCGGTGCCCATTTCTGCCTCGGCGCGCATCTGGCGCGTATGGAGGCCAGGGTCGCGCTGGCCGAGTTGTTCAAGCGGATCCGCGGATACGACGTGGACGAATCCGCGTCCGTGCGGGTGCATTCCAGCAGCGTCCGCGGTTTCGCTCACCTTCCGATCACAGTGGAGAAACGCTAAATGGCCCGTTTTGAACCCCACCCTGCCCGCAGGCCAGCGATCGTGGCCGGCGCGTCCTCCGGGATCGGCGCCGCGACCGCGACCGAGTTGGCGGCCCACGGGTTCCCGGTCGCGCTCGGCGCGCGCCGGGTCGAGAAGTGCCAGGAACTCGTCGACCAGATCACCGCCCGCGGCGGTGAGGCCGTCGCACTGCCGCTCGACGTCACCGATGCCGACTCGGTGAAATCGTTCGTCCACGCCGCGACCGAGGCGCTCGGCGACATCGAGGTGCTGATCGCCGGGGCCGGTGACACCGATTTCGGGCGCCTGCACGAGATCAGCACCGAGGAGTTCGAGCAGCAGGTGCAGATCCATCTGATCGGCGCCAATCGGATGGCCACCGCGGTGCTGCCCGGCATGGTGGAGCGCCGCCGCGGCGACGTCATCTTCGTCGGGTCCGACGTGTCGCTGCGTCAGCGTCCCCACATGGGCGCCTACGGCGCCGCCAAGGCCGGGCTGCTCGCGATGGTGAACAACCTGCAGATGGAGCTCGAGGGCACCGGCGTGCGCGCGTCGATCGTGCACCCGGGACCCACCCGCACGTCCATGGGCTGGAGCCTGCCCGCCGAGAAGATCGGTCCGGCGCTTGAGGATTGGGCCAAGTGGGGCCAGGCGCGTCACGACTACTTCCTGCGGGCCGCCGACCTGGCCCGGGCCATCACGTTCGTCGCCGAGACGCCGCGCGGCGGGTTCATCGCGAACCTGGAGATCCAGCCCGAGGCGCCGCTGGCCGAGGTGACCGACCGTCAGAAACTTGCCCTCGGTGAAGAAGGGATGCCGAACCAGTGACCACGCTCCACGACGTACCGCGGGTTTCCGGTGGCGAGGAAGAGCATGGCCACCTCGAGGAATTCCGCACCGACCCGATCGGTCTGATGAAACGGGTCCGCTCCGAATGCGGGGATGTGGGCTGGTTCCAGCTCGCGGACAAGCAGGTGGTGCTGCTCTCGGGTGCGGAGGCCAACGAGTTCTTCTTCCGTTCCAGCGACAGCGAACTCAACCAGGCCGAGGCCTACCCGTTCATGACGCCGATCTTCGGCGAAGGCGTCGTGTTCGACGCCGACCCGGAACGGCGCGCGGAGATGCTGCACAACACCGCACTTCGCGGTGAGCAGATGAAGGGCCACGCCGCGACCATCGAGAACGAGGTTCGGCGGATGGTCGAGAGCTGGGGCGATGAAGGTGAGATCGACCTGCTGGAGTTCTTCGCCGAGCTCACCATCTACACGTCGACCGCATGCCTGATCGGGGTGAAGTTCCGCAACCAGCTGGACAAGCGTTTCGCGGACTACTATCACCTGCTGGAGCGCGGCACCGATCCGCTGTGTTACGTCGACCCGTATCTGCCCATCGAGAGCTTCCGCATCCGCGACGAGGCGCGGGCCAACCTGGTGGAGCTGGTGCAGGAGGTCATGAACGGCCGAATCGCCAACCCGCCCAAGGACAAGAGCGACCGTGACCTGCTGGACGTGCTGGTGTCGATCAAGGACGAGGACGGCACGCCGCGGTTCTCGGCCAACGAGGTCACCGGAATGTTCATCTCGCTGATGTTCGCCGGGCACCACACCAGTTCGGGCACCGCGTCGTGGACGCTCATCGAACTGCTGCGCCACCCCGAGTTCTACGCCAAGGTGCAGGCCGAACTCGACGATCTGTACGCCGACGGCCAGGAGATCAGTTTCCATGCGCTGCGCCAGATCCCGAATCTGGACAACGCGCTCAAGGAGACGCTGCGCCTGCACCCGCCGCTGATCATCCTGATGCGTGTCGCGCAGGACGAGTTCGAGGTGGCCGGGCGCCCCATCCACAAGGGCCAGATGGTCGCGGCCTCACCGGCGATCTCCAACCGGATCCCCGAGGACTTCCCAGATCCGGACACCTTCGACCCCGACCGGTACGACAAGCCGCGCCAGGAGGACCTGATCAACCGGTGGACCTGGATCCCGTTCGGGGCGGGCAAGCACCGCTGTGTCGGGGCGGCGTTCGCGCAGATGCAGATCAAGGCGATCTTCTCGGTCCTGTTGCGCGACTTCGAGTTCGAGATGGCGCAGCCGTCCGAGAGCTACCGCAACGACCACTCGAAGATGGTGGTCCAGCTGGCCCGGCCGGCCAAGGTGCGCTACCGCAGGCGGGTCAGGTAGTCCCATGGGTTGCTACCGCATCGAGCTCGACGAGGACCTGTGCCAGGGCCACGCCATGTGCGAGCTGGAAGCCCCCGACGTCTTCCGCGTCCCCAAGCGCGGAACCGTCGAGATCCTCGACACCGAACCACCCGACGACCTGCGCGACGGGGTCGAGATGGCCGTCGAGATGTGTCCCACCCGAGCACTGTCAATCGTCGAGAAATGAGGATCAGGACAATGGCGTCACGTGAACAACTCGAAGACTGGGTCGACCGCTGGCTCACGGCCAACCGCGAGGCCGAGAAGGCCGGTGACTGGAAACCGTTGGCGGACTTCTACACCGAGGACGCCACGTACGGCTGGAACATCGGCCCCAAAGAAGACGTCATGTGCGTCGGCCGCGACGAGATCCGCGACGTGGCCCTGGGCCTGGAGATGGAGGGCCTGGAGAACTGGGTCTACGAATACCAGAAGGTGATCATCGACGAGAAGCAGGGCGAGATCGTCGGCTTCTGGAAGCAGATCGCCAACAAGAGCGACGGCTCACGCGCGGAGATCTACGGTATCGGCGGCAGCTGGTTCCGCCTCGACGACCAGCTGCTCATCGAGTGGCAGCGCGACTTCTTCGACTTCGGTCACGTCGCGAAGGGCTACGCGAAGCTCATCGAATCCGGCGACCTGACCCCGGCCATGCAGAAGCGCATCGAACGCTCGTTGAGCGGTGAGAAGCTGCCCGGGTACTACCCGATCGGCACCAGCCCGGTCCCGATCTGGTGAGGTGTCACCAACCGACCACCCGGTTGGGGCTATTGTGACCTGGATAACTAGGCTAGTTTCGACGCCAACCCGATCACTTCTCGGAAAGCAGGAGCTTTGATGAAGACAAAAGGTGCTCTCATCTGGGAGTTCAACCAGCCGTGGTCGATCGAGGAGATCGAGATCGGTGACCCCGTCAAGGACGAGGTCAAGATCCAGATGGAAGCGTCCGGGATGTGCCACTCCGATCACCACCTGGTGACCGGCGGCATCCCGATGGGTGGCTTCCCGGTGCTCGGCGGCCACGAGGGTGCGGGCATCGTCACCGAGGTGGGTCCTGGCGTCGAGGGCATCGAGCCCGGCGACCACGTCGTGCTGTCGTTCATCCCGTCCTGCGGTTCGTGCCCGTCGTGCCAGGCCGGCCTGCGCAACCTCTGCGATCTGGGCGCGGGTCTGCTCGGTGGCGTCGCCGTCGCCGACGGCACCCACCGCATCCACGCGAACGGCAAGCCGGTGTTCCCGATGACACTGCTGGGCACGTTCTCGCCGTACATGGTGGTGCACAAGAGCTCGGTGGTGAAGATCGACAAGTCGATCCCGTTCGAGGTGGCCTGCCTCGTGGGCTGCGGTGTCACCACGGGCTACGGCTCGGCGGTGCGCAGCGGCGACATCCGCCCCGGCGACGACGTCGCGATCTTCGGCATCGGCGGTGTCGGCATGGGTGCGCTGCAGGGCGCCGTGAACGCCGGTGCGCGTTACATCTTCGCGATCGACCCGGTCGAGTGGAAGCGCGATCAGGCGCTGAAGTTCGGCGCCACCCACGTCTACCCCGACGTCTTCTCGGCCATGGCGGGCATCGCCGAGGTGACCGCGGGCGGCATGGCCAAGAAGGTCATCGTGACCGTCGGCGAGCTGCACGGTGAGGACATCGACAACTACCTCAACGTGACCAGCAAGGGCGGCACGTGCGTGGTGACCGCTGTCGGCAGCATGCTCGACACGAACGCCAACATCAACCTGGCGATGCTGACCCTGCTGCAGAAGAACCTGCAGGGCACCATCTTCGGTGGCGGCAACCCGCACCACGACATCCCGCAGCTGCTGAGCATGTACAAGGCGGGCAAGCTCAACCTCGACGACATGGTCACGCGCCAGTACCGCCTGGAGCAGATCAACGACGGCTACCAGGACATGCTCGAAGGCCGCAACATCCGCGGCGTCATCCGCTACACCGACGCCGACCGCTGACAGGGGATCCATGACCGAAGCGACCGACACCTCCACCGAGACACCTGTCGTCACCGCGTCGCGGGCGTCGTGGCGCTGCGTACAGGCCGGTGACCGCGAGGGCTGGCTGGCCCTGATGGCCGACGACGTCGTCATCGAGGACCCGATCGGGCAGGCCGTCACCAATCCCGACGGCACCGGTGTGCGCGGCAAGGACGCCGTCGCGGCGTTCTTCGACCAGAACATCGGACCCAACCGGTTGACGGTCACGTGCGAGGAGACGTTCCCGTCGAGCTCGCCGACCGAGATCGCCTACATCCTGGTGCTGCACACCAGGTTTCCCAACGGGTTCACCGCGACCGTGCGTGGTGTGTTCACCTACAAGGTGAACGACGCGGGCCTGATCACCAACCTGCGTGGCTACTGGAACATGGACGCGATGAAGTTCGGCCAGGAAGAGACCGATTAGCGGTCCGCTTGCCGGCCGCGGCGCGGTGGTCGTCGGCGGCAGCCGGGGCATCGGTCTCGCGGTCGCCGGTCTGCTCGCGGCGCAGGGCGCCGGCGTCGTGGTCAACGGCCGCGACGCCGACGCCGCGGAAGCGGCCGCGAAACGGATTTCCGGTGTGGCACATGCCGGTTCGCCCGCAGATCCCGCGGTCGCCGATGCGCTCGTCGACACGTGCGTCGCCGAGTTCGGCCGCATCGACATCCTGGTGAACTGCGCGGGCACGGCCGAACCGCACGGGTCGTCGATTCTCGACATCACCAGCGCGCAGTTCCGTGAGCTGCTCGATGCGCATCTGGGCACGGTGTTCGAAACGTGCCGCGCCGCAGCGCCGAAGATGGTCGCTCACGGCGGCGGCGCCATCGTCAACACCGGTTCGTTCGCCTACCTCGGCGACTACGGCGGCACCGGTTACCCCGCGGGCAAGGGCGGGGTCAACGCGCTCACGATGGCGGTCGCGGCCGAACTGCGCGAGCACAAGGTGCGGGCCAACGTGGTGTGCCCTGGCGCCAAGACCAGGTTGTCCACCGGGCCGGAGTACGAGCGGCACATCGCCGAACTCAACCGGCGCGGTCTGCTCGACGACGTGAGCGCCCAGGGCGCGCTCGACGCCGCGGCACCCGAGTACGCCGCGGCCACCTACGCGTATCTGGTCAGCGACGCCGCACGTGACGTGACGGGCCGCATCTTCATCGCCGCGGGTGGATTCGTCGGTGAATTCGCCCGCCCCACACCGGGTTTCCTGGGGTTCCGCGACCACCACACGTCACCGCCGTGGACCGCCGACGAACTGCACCAGATGATCAGTGGCGGGTAGCGCACGTCCCGCGTTCGAAGCGCCTGCCGCGCCACGCCGGACGCGCGCCGTGTGAGACCGGGACCTTGAACGGGCGGTAGTACGTCAGCACGACGTTGTCGGGGTCATCGGGCGAGTCGGTGCAGTCGAAGAACACCCAACCGTCGACGCCGCGGCGGATGAGTTCGGGATGGTCGGCCACCTCCCACCAACTCGCGGCGGGGACATCGAGGTCCATCCACTCGAAGCGGTCATCTCGTTCGTTCGGGGAGGCCGGTTCCTCACCTTCTGCTTCCCACCTGACCGCGTCGGCCACGAGCCCGTCAACTCCTTCGCACATCTAATAAGCCCTTCTATCCAACCGCTTGGTCGGCGCGGACGCAACGAGACGGTCGTCTCACCGGCGTCACTATGCTCATGTCCATGGCGACCGTCTTCACGAAGATCATCAACCGCGAACTGCCCGGCCGTTTCGTCTACGAAGACGACGACATCGTGGCGTTCCTGACGATCGAACCCATGACGCAGGGCCACACGCTCGTGGTGCCGCGCGCCGAACTCGACAACTGGCAGGACATCGAACCCGCCGTGTTCGCCCGGGTCATGGAGGTCTCGCAGTTGATCGGCAAGGCGGTCTGCAAGGCCTTCGACACCGAGCGTTCGGGCCTGATCATCGCCGGCCTCGAGGTGCCGCACCTGCACGTCCACGTCTTCCCCGCGCGCAACCTGTCCGACTTCGGGTTCGCCAACGTCGACCGCAACCCGTCACCGGAGTCCCTCGACGAGGCGCAGGCGAAGATCAAAGCCGCGCTGGCAGATCTGCAATCCGCGGCAGGCTGACGGTGAACCGGGAGCCCTTCCCGAGCGCCGTGGTGACCTTCACGGTTCCGCCGTGCGCGTACACCAGTGAGTCGACGATGGACAGTCCCAGCCCCGTGCCGCCGCTGGCGCGGGTGCGCGACGTGTCCGCGCGGTAGAACCGCTCGAACACGCGGCGCGCATCCTCCTGGCTCATGCCGGGGCCCTCGTCGCACACTTCGAGAACCGCGTTGTCGCCGTCGGTGCCCACACGCACCGTGATGCCCGCGGTCTCGGGCGTGTGCTGTACGGCGTTGGCGACGAGGTTGCCGATCACCTGGCGCAGGCGGGCCTCGTCGCCCAGCACCTCCGGGGTGCCCGGGCCGTCGAAGACCTCCATCTTCACCCTGCGCTTCGGCGCGATCGACTGCGCGTCGTGCACGGCGTCGGTGGCCAGGGCGAGCAGATCGACGCGGCGCCGTTCGAGGGGGCGTTGTGCGTCGAGACGCGCGAGCAGCAGCAGGTCCTCGACCAGCAGGCCCATGCGGCGCGATTCGCTCTCGATGCGGCCCATCAGCATCTCGATGTCGCGCGCCGCGCCCTGCCGGTACAACTCGGCGAAGCCGCGGATCGTGGTCAACGGCGTGCGCAGTTCGTGGCTCGCGTCGGTGATGAAGCGCCGCATGCGGTCCTCCGACGACCGTGCCTGTTCGGCCGAGGCCTCCGACGCCGCCACCGCGCGCTGGATCTGCGCGAGCATGCCGTTGAGCGCCGACGACAACCGTCCCACCTCGGTGCGCGGATCCCGTTCCGGCACACGACGATCCAACTGTCCCGCAGCAATCGCCGCGGCCGTGCGCTCGACCTCGACCAGCGGGCGCAGGCTGCGGTGGACGACGACGTAGCCGACCACGCCGAGCACAAGAAGGACCGCGGCGCCGATGCCGACCTGCGACCACACCAGGGCCCGCACCGACGACTGCACCTCGGACAGGTCGATGGCGACCGTGGTGAGTTCACCGTTGGGGCCGCGCACCGTCATGGCGCGCCATTCGACGTTGGACTTGTCGATCGAGCCGACGGTCACCGGTACCGGGCCGACGTCGTTGTTCTCGGGCAGCGCCGGTTCGGCCTCGCGGTCGTTGACGGCGATCCAGGTGCGGCCGTCCTCATCGAAGCCGCGCACGTAGAAGTTCGACGGCGGACGGGCCGGGTTGGGGCCCTCCAGCGGTGTGGTGGGCGCGCGCCGCGGGGCCTGCGCCCAACTCCTGGACGCGTCGAGAAGGGTCTGGTCGATGCGGCTGACCTCGGTGTGCCGCATGATCGACGTGACGGCGATACCCGAGGCCAGCAGACCGCATGCCACCAGCACAAGCGCGGCGGCCACCAACCCCACGCGCAGTGGGATGCCGCGTCGACCACGGTTCACCCGGTCAAGCACCTATGAAGTATGCCGCTGACGCGTGCCCGTCAGCGCGGCTCGCGCAAAACGTAGCCGACGCCGCGCAGCGTGTGCAGCAGTCGCTTCTCGCCGGTGTCGATCTTGCGTCGCAGGTAGGACACATAGGACTCCACGACATTGACGTCACCGCCGAAGTCGTAGCGCCACACGTGGTCGAGGATCTTGGGCTTGGACAACACCGTGCCCGCGTTGATGATGAAGTAGCGCAGCAGTGTGAACTCCGTGGGCGACAGCGAGACCGGCTCGCCGGCCTTCCACACCTCGTGGGTGTCCTCGTCGAGTTCGATGTCGGCGAAGGTGAGCCGCGCGTTGCGGGTCTCCTCGACGCCGCGGCCGGAGCGGCGCAGGATCACCCGCAGGCGGGCCACGACCTCTTCGAGGCTGAACGGCTTGGTCACGTAGTCGTCGCCGCCGAGGGTGAGACCGGCGATCTTGTCCTGCAGGCTGTCGCGCGCGGTGAGGAACAGGGCGGGTGCGTCGATACCGTCGGCGCGCAGGCGGCGCAGCAGTCCGAAGCCGTCCATACCCGGCATCATCACGTCCAGGATCACGGCGTCGGGCCGTACCTCACGGGCTTTGTCGAGGGCCGCCGCGCCGTTGGACGCGGTGTGCACCTCGAAGCCCTGGAACTTCAGGCTCACCGAGAGCAGCTCGACGATGTTCGCCTCGTCGTCCACCACCAGGACGCGAGCTTCTGGAACGTTTTCGGGAAGAGCGGGCATGGCCATTACCCAATGCTGTCGCTATCTGTTGGAGTATTCCTGCACGCTACCTGTGTGCTTCCTGTGAATGTGGGCGAGATACCCCGGCAGGAAGCCGCCCGAAACCCACGAAAACGATGCGAGTCACCGCCCTAGACTGGCTCACATGAACCTCGGCAAGACCCTCGTCCAGGTTGCCACGGCCCCGGTTCGCATCGGCATCGCGATCGCCGACGCGGGCCTGGGGATAGCCGGGGAGACACTCACCGCGGTCCAGCGCACCGTGACCGACTCCAACCCGCTGACCAGCAGGTCATCACTGGCGCAGATGCTCGGTCTCGACGACGCCGTCGAGCGTGCCAACCGGCTCGCGCGGCTCATGGACGACGACGCACCACTCGGTCGCGCACTCGCACCCGACGGCCCCGTCAATCGGTTGCTGCGCCCGGGCGGTCTCGTCGACCAACTGACCGCAGAGGGCGGTCTGCTCGACCGGTTGACCGCCGAGAACGGTCCCGTCACGCGCGCGGTCGCACCCGGCGGACTCGTCGACCAGATCACCATGGAGGGCGGTCTGCTCGACCGGCTGACCACCGACGACGGCGCCCTGTCGCGCGTCATCGCACCGGGCGGGCTCGCCGATCAACTGCTCGCGCACGACGGTCTCATCGAGCGTGTGCTGCGCGAGGACGGTGTGGCCGACCGCCTGCTCGCCGAGGGCGGGCTGCTCGACACCCTCACCGATCCCGACGGCCCGCTGCTCAAACTCGCTGATGTCGCCGACACGCTGAACCGTCTGGCCCCCGGACTCGAGGCCCTCGCGCCGACCATCGACGCGCTGCACGACGCGGTCATCACCCTCAGCCAGGTGGTCAACCCGCTGTCCAACATCGCCGACCGGATCCCGCTGCCCCGCCGCTACGGCAGGCGCTCGACCACCCCGACACCTGTGGTGTCGCAGCGAATTGTCGACGCCGACGAGTGACCCGTTAAGCTATTGCGCGTTCCACCTGCCTCCTTAGCTCAGTGGTAGAGCACTCGCCTTGTAAGCGAGCGGTCGTCAGTTCAATCCTGACAGGGGGCTCCAGCGCACCGGCGGTTGTCGGTGCCCCTCAGTAGCTTCCAGACATGAGGCTCTGTCGTGGCTGCGGAACGCCTTTGACGAAGCGCAGTCAGAAGGTCTACTGCAGCAATGTGTGCCAGGGCTCGGCCCGTCGTCAGGCCAGCACCAAGCGCTGGCTCGAATCCGGTCAGGCATCCATCGGCACTCTTCCCGACCACTACATCCGCCAGTACCTGACCACCGAACAAGGCGGCTGCTGCGCGATCTGCGGTGGCGCCACCACGTGGCAGGGCCTGCCGCTGACGCTCGTGCTGGACCACATCGACGGGGACCCGACGAACAACCGGCGCGACAACCTGCGCCTGGTGTGCCCCAACTGCGACTCCCAACTGCCCACGTACAAGAGCCGCAACCGCGGCAACGGACGCCACTTCCGCAGGCAGCGTTATGCCGACGGCAAGTCGTACTAGTTCTCGTCGGCGATCTGCTCGCGGCTCTCGTGCAGTCCCGGCGCCTCGGGATCCTCACCACGGCGGTCGAACTCGTCCTGCAGTTCTTCCTGCTGCTCGGTCGCCTGCCGGGCGTCCTCCGGGATGGCCCTGCCGTCGTCGTGTGAATCCATGCTGCACAGGATCACCACGCGAGATCCTCCCCAAACCGGATTACACGCGCGCGGTCAGCTTGCGCAGCGTGGCGTACTCGCTGTCCTTGTAGGGCCGCCCGTCGGGACGCAGCAGATCGTGGAACCAGACGTTGGGCACCTTGGTGTAGGGCTTGTCCCAGGAATCCCACGGGAAGTAGGTCTGCGTCTTGCCCGCCACCAGACCCCAGCTGTAGGCGCCCACGTTGTGGCGTTTGGCGACGGGCAGCACCCCCTCAAGCGTGCTGCCCTCGCTGCGTGCCAGGTACTCGGTGCACAGGATCGGCCGGCCGAGTGGCTCCAACTCGGCAATGCGGGCCTCGAACTCGTCGGGGCCCGCATAGGAGTGGAAGGAGATGACGTCGGAGTTGTCGAGTTGGAAGCTCGCCATCTCGCTGCGGCGCCCTCTCTCCCAACTGCCCTGCCACACCCCGCTGGTCAGGGGTTGTGCGGCGTTGACCGACCGCGCCCAGCCGAACACCTGGGGCAGCAGCGCGCCGACGGCGTCCAGCTTGTCGGAGCGCTCGACCTTGCGGTACTGCCTGGCCGGGTTGTCGGGCTCGTTCCACAGATCCCAGCCCAGCACGCGCTGGTCGTTGCGGAACTGGCTCATGACGCCGACGACGTAGTCGCGCAGCACGGGCCGGTAGCGCGGATCGTCGATGCGCTGCGCGCCCGGGCTCTGGACCCAGCCCGAATTGTGCACGCCCGGCGTCGGCGCGCGCTGCGCGCCGGGTTTGGGCAGCGGATCCCAGCACGAGTCGAACAACACGAACAGCGGCTTGATGCCCTGGCGCGAAGCGATCGAGACGAACTGGGCGAGCCGGTTCTGGAAGCCCGCGCGGTCCTGCGCCCACAGCAGGTCGTGCAGGAACACCCGCACGGTGTTGAAGCCGAGCAGCCGGCACGCCCCGAGCTCGCTGTCGATGCGCCGCGGGTCGTAGGTGCCTGCCGAGAACATCTCGAGCTGGTTGATCGCGTTGGACGTGATGAAGTTCGTGCCGACCAGCCAGCCCTGCGCCTGATACCAGGCGTTCGCGCGTTCCACGGGCCACTGGCCCGGCGCCGCGGACGCGCGCGGTGCGGTGGTCACCAGTGGGGAGATTGCCGCTGACGCTGCCAGAACCAGCGGGATCTTGAGGGCCGTTCGACGGTGCACCACAAGAACATAGTGGGCACGACGAGCCCGCAGGCTGCACGTATCACATTGCAACCATTGAGGTTTCGAATTGTTATCGGACGGCCCGCACTGCCGGGATCACAACCGGTCGATCACGTACTGCGCGGCCTGGCCCATCATGCCGTTCACGTTGTACAGCGCGTGCGCGAAGCTCGGCCCGCCTGCCGGTGCGCCGTCGCAGATGGTGTCACCCGGCGCGCACAGGTTCAGTGTCTTGTCGACGTAGCGGGGCCCGATCACGATGGGCGGTGCGCCGATGTCGCGCATGAACTGATCCGACGGTTTGCCGATCAGCACCACCGCGGCGACGTGGTCGGAGACCTCGGCGGGCATCGGGTCGGGGATGTACTGCCGATACTCGGCCGGGATCTCGGCGGGGATGTCGGCCGCGGTGACGAAACCGGCGACCACCGCGCCTTGCGAGTACCCGCCGACCACGATGCGGGTGTCGGGGCAGGTGTCGGCCGTGGCCTCGACGTGCGACGCGGCGTCGGCGATGCCGTCGACCACGGTCCGTGCGAATGCGATGCGGTCGCCGAAGTCGCCGCTGGCCGGGTAGTCGACCGCGTACACGTCGACCGATCTCGGCGCGGCCTGTGCGCGCAGCGTATCCACGAAGGCCTGTCCCATGACCCCCACCCCCGGTGGTTCGAAGGTGCCCCTCGCGAACACCACCTCGACGTCGGGACACGGCTGCGCCGACGCGGGCGAGGCAGGGATGACCGGCAGGGCGCCGAACGCCACCAACGCGGCGCCCAACAATTTGAGAACGTTCATATCGACTCCAAGCGCATCGGGTCGTGCCGTTCTAGCCGTTCCCCATGCTGACACACCGTCACAACGAAAGCTCGTGAAGGACGAAAGTACCTACGGCAGCGACACTTTCGGGAAGGGTCGCGGCTGGTCCGCGCCCGGCCCGTCGAAGTGCCACCACTCCCCTTCGTACACGCTCAGCCCGCCGGCCTGCATCGCGTCGCGCAGCCGCGCCCGGTTGGCCCGCGCGGCAGCACTCACACCCTCGGTGGCGTAGGCCTGGCTGCGGGCGGTGAAGTCGTCGAACCCGGTGCCCATGTCCGCACCCGCGATCGTGACGTCCACCGACCGCCCGGCCTCGTGGCTGCGCGCCGCGGTTCCCGGACGCGCCACCCACGCCGGGTTGGGCACCACCTCGAACATCCGCACCTGCACCTCGTGCGGGCGGTAGCAGTCCCAGAACACCAACCGCTCGGGGCGCAGCCGCGCCGCGGCCACCGCGAACCCGTGGGCCATCGACTCGTGCACCAGACACCGTGAACCGGTCGGGTACAGCTGTTCGCCCACGAAGTTGTCGGTGGTTGCGTACCTGAGGTCGACCACCGCGTCCGGCACCACGGTGCGCACGTCCACGAGTCGGTCATCCGACACCGGATCGGCCGCCGCCACCGGCGCAAACACCGTCGTCAGGCACCCCGCAGCGGCGATCGCGGCGAGGACCAGCGCGGACACCCGTCGCATTACGGAAATGCCACTCTCTTCTTCAGACATATCTCTTTCCGTTGTACGATAACCGCACTCTTGAGCATGACGTCGGCCCTCACCGGCCCCTGCTTACGCGCAGAAGTCACCCGACGGATTGGAGCGATCGTATGGCGTCAGCCGCACCGGCAACCGTGACGACGCGGTACGCGGGACGGCGCGTCGAGCGCGTCGAGGACACTCGACTGCTGACCGGCCGCGGAACGTTCGTCGACGACATCGTGCGCCCCGGCATGCTGCACGCGTGCTTCGTGCGCAGCCCGTTCGCGCACGCAAAGATCAACGGCATCGACGCGACCGAGGCGCTCGCGCTGCCCGGTGTGCGCGCGGTGTTCACCGCGGCCGACATCAACCCTGAGGTCAAGGAGGCCTGGCACGCCGTCGCGGGCAGGGACATGCCCGACACCCCGCGGCCGCCGCTGGCCGAGGGTGAGGTCAAGTTCGTGGGCGATCCGGTGGCCATCGTGATCGCCGAATCGCGCTACGTCGCCGAGGACGCCGTCGACCTCGTCGAGGTGGACTACGAACCGCTGCCCGCGGTCGTCGACTTCCGCACCGCGCTCACGTCACCGGTCGCAGTCCACGACGCCTACCCGGACAACAACGCGGGCGGCATGGCCGGCGCACCGCCGGACGAGGAGACCTTCGACTCGGCGGCACATGTGGTCAAAGAGCACGTGTACCAACAGATGTACGTTCCGGTGCCGATCGAGACGCGCGGCCTGGTGGTCGAATGGCAGGCGTCGGCCGGCGAGCTCACCATCTGGGCGTCGACACAGACGCCGCACGAACTGCGCGCGTTCGCCGCACGCCTGCTGGGCATCCCGGCCCAGCACGTGCGCGCGATCATGCGCGACACCGGAGGCGGCTTCGGGCAGAAGGTCGTGCCGATGCGCGAGGACATGTGCATCATGCTCGCGGCGCGCAAGACCTCCGGCGCGCTCAAGTGGATCGAGGACCGCCGCGAGAACCTCATGTCGGCCGGCCAATCCCGCCACGTCGACGGCGACGTCCGGATGGCGTTCGACCCCGACGGCAACATCCTGGCCGCCGACATCGACTTCGTGCAGGACATCGGGGCGTACCCGACGCCGTACCCGGTGCTGACGACGGCCGCGATCGGCATGTTCTTCCCCGGCCCGTACCGGGTGCCCAAGGCCAGCTTCAACTACAAGACGGTGTTCTCCAACACCGCGGGCCTGCACGCCTACCGCGGCCCGTGGCAGTACGAGACGCTCAGCCGCGAGATCCTGCTCGACATCGCCGCGCGCAAGATCGGCATCGACCCGGTCGAACTGCGCCGACGAAACCTGTTGCGCCGCGACGAGATGCCGTACTTCAACCCCAACGGCATGCCGTACGACCACGTGGCGCCCGCCGAGACGTTCGAGCAGGCCGTCAAGATCCTCGACCACGAGGGTTTCCGCAAGGAACAGGCCGAGGCACTCGCGCAGGGCCGCTACATCGGCCTCGGCTTCTCGGCCTACATCGAGCCCACGGGCGCGGCCACCGGCCACCTGGCCTCCGAGGGCGCGACGATCCGCATGGAGTCCACGGGCAAGATCAACGTGTACGTCAACGGCGGATCGACCGGAAACAGCTTGGAGACCACGGTCATCCAGCTCACCGCCGATGCACTGGGCGCCGACATCGACGATGTCGCCACCATCCAGGGCGACACCGCGGTCACCCCCTACGGCGCGGGCACACAGGGCAGCCGCAGCGCACCGATGACCGCGGGCGCGGTCAATGAGGCGGGCACGATGCTGCGCAACCAGATCGTCGCGATGGCCGCGGCATGGCTGGGTGTCGAGGAATCCGAGATCGAACTGGGCGGCTCCAAGGCCACCGTGCGCTCGGATCCGGACAAGAGCGTGACGTTCGGTCAACTCGCCTACCGCGCGTATTACGAGCCGCAGCAGTTGCCGCCCGGGCTCTCGGCGTCGCTGGAGGCCACCGCGCGTTACACCGCACCGCCCACCGCACCGATCCACTGGGCCAACGCCACCCACGCGTGTACGTGCGAGGTCGACATCGAGACCGGGCAGGTCACGCTGACGCGCTACATCGTCAGCGAGGACGTCGGGCCGATGATCAACCCCAACGTGGTCGAGGGCCAGATCGCGGGCGGCACGGTGCAGGGCATCGGCGGCGCACTGCTCGAACAACTGGCCTACGACGACGCGGGCAACCCGCTGTCCTCGACCTTCGTCGACTACCTGCTGCCGACGGCCACCGAGGTCCCGGCGATCGAGTACGGCCACGTCGAGATCCCTGGCCCGGGCGTCGGCGGATACAAGGGCGCCGGTGAGGGCGGTGCCATCGGCTCGACCCCGGCCGTCATCAACGCCATCAACGACGCACTCGCGCCGCTCGGCGTCACGGTGACCACGCTGCCCGCGAGCCCCGCCGCCATCAGTGCCGCGATCGAGGCCGCCACCGACACAGCCACACAAGGGAAGGACCACTAACCGTGGAGCTCAACAACGAATTCCGGGTCGCGGTGCCTGCGGCGAAAACCTGGGAGGTGCTCACCGATGTGCGGCGTGTGGCGCCCTGCCTGCCCGGAGCCACACTGCTCGACGTCGACGGCGACGAGTTCACCGGCGCGGTGAAGGTCAAGGTCGGCCCGATCACGGTGTCGTACAAGGGCGAAGCACGGTTCCAGGAGAAGGACGCAGGCGCACAACGGGTCGTGCTCAAGGCCAGCGGCAAGGAGACCAGGGGTAACGGCACCGCCGCGGCCGTCGTCACGGCGCAACTCAAGGAGGAAGGTGCGAACTCCACGCTCGTGGTGGTGACCACCGACCTGCAGATCTCGGGCAAGGCCGCACAGTTCGGCCGCGGTGTGCTCTCCGACGTCGCGTCCACCCTCATCGACCAGTTCGCACAGAGCCTCGAGGCCGAGTTGCTCGGCGGAACGTCCCCGACCCCCGGCACAAGCGAAACGATTTCGGACACAACCGGTTCCGAGCAGCCCCAGCAGGGTGCGCCGATCAACGCGCTGGCCCTGGCCAAGGTCATGGCGGTGCCGATGGCCAAGCGTTTCGCACCCGCCATCGCCGCGGTCGCCGCGGCGGGACTGATCGGCTACCTGGCCGGAAGACGACGCAGCAAATCGCAGCCGGGCCTGCGACCCGAGGACCTGCAGGCCGCGCTCCTGCGGTTGGTGTCGTGAAGGCCGCCCCGTTCGCCTACCACCGGCCCGCGTCGGTCACCGACGCGGTGGCACTGCTCGGCGAGTACGGCGACGATGCGAAGATCCTCGCAGGCGGGCAGAGCCTGGTGCCGATGCTCGCGATGCGGCTGACACACTTCGACAACCTCATCGACATCTCGCGGGTGCACGAACTCACCGACATCGACCGCATCGGCGACGAGGTCCGCATCGGAGCGGCCACGCCGCACGCGTTCGTGGGCCTCGATGACGAAGTGGCCGAGTCGGTTCCGCTGCTCACCCTGGCCACACCACACATCGGGCACTTCCAGATCCGCACGCGCGGCACGCTGGGCGGCGCGATCGCACACGCCGATCCGGCCGCCGAGTACGCGGCCGTCGCACTGGCGCTCGACGCGACCATCGAGGCCACCTCGGCGCGCGGCGTCCGCGAGATCCCCGCCGCCGAGTTCTTCACGGGCCTGTGGGAGACCGCGCTGGCTTCCGACGAGATCCTCACGGCGGTGCGGTTCCCGGTGTGGTCGGGCCGGTGCGGCTTCGCGGTGCAGGAGTTCGCGCGTCGCCACGGCGACTTCGCGATCGCCGGCGCGGTCGTCGGCCTCCAGCTCGGCGACGACGACCGCGTGACCCGCTGCGGCATCGGACTGCTGGGTCTGGGTTCGACACCGTTGCGCGCCACCGCAGCCGAGGCCGAGGTGCTCGGAGGGCCGGTCGACGCCGTCACGCCCGAGGAGATCGGCAGGCTCGCGCTGAGCGACCTCACCGAGATTCCCGCCGACCTGCAGGGCACGGCCGAGTACCGCCGCAGGGTCGGCGCCACGATGGTGGCCAGGGCCTTCGAGCAAGCACGTACGCAAGCCACCGAAGGGGCTGTCGATGCATGAACTGCCGGTTGAGGTTTCGGTCAACGGCCAGACCTACCAGGGCCAGGTGGAACCGCGCGTCACCCTGGCCGACTTCCTGCGGGAGAACTGCGGCCTGACGGGCACGCACCTGGGCTGCGAGCACGGCGCGTGCGGCGCCTGCACCGTGCTGCTCGACGGTCAGGCCGTGCGGTCCTGCCTGATCTTCGCGGTGCAGGTCGACGGCCAGGACGTCACCACGGTCGAGGGCATCGCCGAACCGGACGGGTGCCTGTCACCCGTGCAGGCCGCGCTCAAGGAGTGCCACGGCCTGCAGTGCGGGTTCTGCACGCCGGGCTTCGTCACGTCGATCACGGCGTTGCTGCGTGACAACCCGGCCCCCACCGACGACGAGATCCGCGAGGGGTTGTCGGGGAACTTCTGTCGCTGCACGGGTTACCAGGGCATCATCAACGCCGTGCACCGCGCCGCCGAACTGTCCACCCGGGAAGCGCAGCGCGACCTCGAGGTTCACGCCCAGCAGTAGCGCCGCCGCGCGCAAGCGGTGACAGTGGACTGATGAGAATCGGATTCATCGGACTGGGCAACATGGGCGCGGCCATGGCCGCCAACCTCCTTGCGGCCGGACACGACGTCGTCGCGTACAACCGCTCACCGCAGAAGGTGGCCGCACTGGCCGAACAGGGCGCCACGGCCGCCGAGTCGGTGCGTGACGCCGCGCAGGCCGACGTCGTCGTCACGATGCTCGCCGACGACAACGCCGTCGAGACCGTCGCGTTCGGCGGAGCGGACCCTGCCGAAGGCCTGGTGGCCGCGATGCCCGCCGACGCGATCCACGTTTCGTCGTCCACGATCAGCGTCGACCTCGCGAAACGGCTCGCCGCGGCCCACGCCGAGGCCCGCAACCAGTTCGTCAGCGCACCGGTGTTCGGGCGGCCCGATGCCGCCGCGGCGGCCAAGCTGTTCGTCGTGGCCTCCGGTGCACCGGCCGCGGTCGAGGCGGCCACACCGGTGTTCGACGCGATCGGGCAGCGCACGTTCGTCGTCGGCGACGAGCCCAGCGCTGCGAGCCTGGTGAAGATCAGCGGCAACTTCCTCATCGCGTCGGTGATCGAATCCCTCGGCGAGGCAATGGCTCTCGTGGGCAAGGCCGGTGTCGACAAGCACCAGTACCTGGAGCTGCTCACCTCGACGCTGTTCGACGCGCCGGTGTACCGCACCTACGGCGGGCTCCTGGTCGACGAACAGTTCACCCCGCCCGGTTTCGCCGCGCCGTTGGGGCTCAAGGACGTCAAGCTCGCGCTGAGCGCAGGAGAGGAACTCAAGGTGCCGCTGCCCGTCGGGAGCCTGTTGCGCGACCGGTTTCTCACACTGCTGGCCACCGGTGGCGGCGAGCTGGACTGGTCGGCGCTCGGTGCGCTGCCCGCGTGGGAGGCAGGCGCACCACACCCGGCCTGACCGTCAGCCGTCGGTGACGACTCCCCGCAGGCCTTCGGCGCCGAACAGCGGTTCCAGCATGCCCGAGATGTCGGGACCGCGCCGCAGCCCGTGGCCGCCGTCGACGTTGATGGCCTGGCCGGTGATCCAGCCCGCCGCGTCGCTGAGCAGGAACACCGCGAGGTTCGCGATGTCCTCGACCTCACCGAAGCGCGGCAGCGGCGTGCAGGCCGCGTAATCGTCGGTGACCGCGGGGACACCCAGGATCGGCTCGACCATCTCGGTGCGGGTGAGCCCGGGGCGGATGCTGTTGACCCGCACCCACGACGGCCCGAGTTCGTCCGCGGCGAGCTTGAGCAGGTGATCCAGCGCGGCCTTGCTGACGCCGTAGGCGCCGAACCAGCGGTGGATGTTGCTCGACGCGATCGAGGAGATCCCGACGAACGATCCACCGCCGCCGCGCACCATCTCGCGGCCCGCGTGCTTGAGCAGGTACATCGTGCCGTTGATGTTGAGATCGATGGTCTGCCGCCACAATTCGGAATCGATCTGTGTGATCGGCCCGATGGTCTGCGATCCGCCCGCGCTGTGCACCACGCCGTGCAGACGCCCGTGCCATGCGGTCGCGGCGTCCACGGCGCGGTGCACCTCGTCCTCGTCGGTCACGTCGGCGGGTTCGTAGCGCACCGAACCCGGACCGAGCGCGCCGATCTCGTCGGCGGCGGCAGAGAGCTTGTCGGCGTTGCGACCGACCAGCATGACGTCGCCGCCCGCCGCCACGATCGCCGCGGCAGCGCCCTTGCCGATACCGCTTCCGCCACCGGTCACCAGATATGTACGTTCCGCCAACGACAGCTGCACTGCTGCGCCCTTCATCCAGTGGGAATGGTTCTGCGTCAAGGTGTATCACGTCGGGCGAGCTTGGGAGCGCCCAATGTGCGCCAATCGGGAACATCCGGCGGCATGCCGACGGGCCAGCGGTTCTCGTTGGCGGCGGCCCAGTGCGCATGCCCGAGTTCGTGGATGTGGAACGCGTGGTGCAACGCCTCGGCGAAGCCCATCGAGTCGGCAGCGGCGTTCACCGAATCCTTCACCAGCAGCGCAGCCATCGTGGGCCGTTCGGCGATCCGCCGCGCGAACTCCAGGGTCTTGTCCTCCAGCTCTTCGCGGCCGAACACCTTGGACACCATGCCCAGCCGGTAGGCCTCGTCGGCGTCGATCGAATCGCCGGTCAGCAGCAGTTCTTTGGCCTTGCGCGGGCCGAATTCCCAAGGGTGCGCGTAGTACTCGACGCCGGGCATGCCCATCCGGACGGCCACCACGTCGCTGAACCTGGCGTCGTCGGCGGCCACGATCAGATCGCACGCCCAGATCAGCATCAGGGCCGCCGAGATGGCGTTGCCCTGCACCTGGGCGATGGTGATCTTGCGCAGATCGCGCCAGCGTTTGGTGTTCTCGAAATAGAAGTGCCATTCCTGCCGGTAGGTGCGCTCGGCGACGCCGGCCACCGTCGCGCCGTAGCCGGCGAACGTCGGGTGCTGCCCGGGGCCGGGTTCGCGTTCGGCGAGTGCCTCCTCGGAACCGAGGTCGTGGCCGGCCGAGAAATTCTTGCCGCGCGCGGCCAGGATGACCACGCGCACGGTGTCGTCGGCCTCGGCGCGGGCGAACGCCTCGTCGAGTTGCACGAGAAGCGTGCGGGACTGCGCATTCTGCGCCTGCGGGCGGTTGAGCCAGATCCGGGCGATACGCCCTTCGTCGAGCGTCTCGTACTCGATCTGGCGGGCCTGGCCGCCGTCGCCGTCGGAACCGGTCATGTCGAACCACCTCATCAGCAGGTATGGCACTTAACAAAATGCACCATACGTGTATCGCCCCAGTCATCTCACACCGGGATCACAGCAATCGAACAGAATCATCACAGCAGACACCAAGCCGGCATTGGACGCCGCGACTATCGCGCGCTTATCCGTTGTCGCGCGTATGATGTCGTACGCGAAGCGATACCTGGCCGCCACCCCAACGCGGACCCGACGGGCATCTACAGCAAACATACAGGAACCTCAGAAAAGGGCACGCGAATGACCATCTCCCAGTTCACCGCCCGCCGGCTGCCCCTCGCCGTCGGCATGGCGTGCGCAGCCGCCGCGGTCGCTGTCGCTCCGGTGTTCTCGGCGTTGTCCGCACCCACGTCGGCTCTGGCGGCGTGCCCCAACGGGGAAACCGAGGACACCTTCACCAACCAGTGCGTGCCCGATCTGGTGCCCAACTCGCCCGAGCCCGCGTTCTCCACTGCCCCCAACCAGCTGCCGCAGATCGACGGCATCCCGTGCACGGGCGCCAACACCGGACAGTGCATCGGCCTGGGCGAGGAGCAGCAGGCGCAGGGCCCGGCCGCCGTCCCGCGCTCGTCGGTCGGCAGCAGCCCCACCGTCACCGGCCACACGAACTGATCAGATCCGGCCTGGATCCGATCCGACGCAAATCACATACGCGGGCTGATCGCGATATAGCCCGATTTCGCCCCCGGCGGCCATAAACTGCTGGGGTGATTCGCACTGTCTTTGCTGCGGCGGCCTGCGCCCTCGGCGTGTCGGCGCTGGCCCTCGTCCCCGCACCGGCCGCATCGGCCGCGTGCCACAACGGGGAAGAAGAAGACACCTACACCATGGTGTGCACCCCGTTCATGGTGCCCAATTCGCCTGGGGCGTTCAGCGGGATCCCGGGCAATCCGGACCTCCCGGCCGTGAACCTGCCCGGCGGCGGTGGCGCCATCCCGTGCACGGGCCACAACGCGGGCGAATGCATCGGGCTGGCCGAGGAGGACGCGGCCGAGGGACCGATGGCGCAGCCACGGTCGATCATCAGCGCGAGCCCGTAACGAACGCCCAGTTCAGGGCCGCATTTCAGGGAGCTCCAAGAACTGATGCAGATTATTCCCAGCTTCCTTAGAATTCTTCCCGACGAAACAGTCAGACAACTACAGAAAGCGTGACAATGGCGACCTTCCCGTACTCACTGCGACGACTGATCCTTGCCGGCGGATTCGTGGTCGCTGCGGCCGCCGCTCCGGCGATCACCGTGTTCGCCGTTCCCGATTCCGCCATGCCCACGGCGGCGTGCCCTGGTGGTGAGGAAGAGGACCTGTACACCGGCGTGTGCGTGCCGCACACGGTCCCGAACTCGGGCGGGTCGTTCAGCCCGATCCCCGGTAACCCCAACCTGCCCGCGGTCAACCTGCCTGGTGGCGGCGGATCCATCCCCTGCACCGGCAACAACACGGGTCAGTGCATCGGCCTGGCCGAGGAAGCCCAGTCCCAGGCCCCCTCGGTGACCCCGGAGTCGTCGGTCGGCAGCAGCCCGACGGTCCACGGTTCGATCGGCTGACCAGCGGTGAGGCGACCGGGATTTTCCCGGTCGCCTACAGTTGTTCTCATGCCTGCGAAAACTGATCCCGCCGATCTCGGCGACGTGGAACCGCTAGCCGACGACACCGCCAGCCAGGCGCGCCGGGTGGTCGCCACCTACGCGACCGACGCCGACGAATGCCGCATGTTCCTGTCGATGCTCGGTATTGGGCCCTCGAAGACCGAGGTCTAGATGTCTCCGGAGAGTGGCCACGAAACCATCTCCGGGACCTCCGACTTCGTGGTGGTCGCCAACCGGCTACCGGTCGATCTGGAGCGGCTGCCCGACGGCACCACGCGATGGAAGCGGAGCCCCGGTGGCCTGGTGACCGCACTGGAGCCGCTGCTGCGCAAGCGGCGCGGCTCCTGGATCGGCTGGGCCGGCGTCGCCGACAGTGACGAGGAACCGATCGTCCAGGACGGTCTGCAGCTGCACCCCGTGCGGTTGTCGGCCGACGACGTCGCGAAGTACTACGAAGGTTTCTCCAACGCCACCCTGTGGCCGCTCTACCACGACCTGATCGTCAAACCCGAGTACCACCGCGAGTGGTGGGACCGGTATGTCGAGGTCAACCGCCGATTCGCCGAGGCGACGGCGCGCGCGGCAGCCGAGGGTGCCACGGTCTGGATCCAGGACTACCAGCTGCAGCTGGTGCCCAAGATGCTGCGCATGCTGCGCCCCGATGTGACCATCGGCTTCTTCCTGCACATCCCGTTCCCGCCGGTCGAGCTGTTCATGCAGATGCCGTGGCGCACCGAGATCGTGGAAGGCCTGCTCGGCGCCGACCTGGTCGGGTTCCACCTGCCCGGCGGCGCGCAGAACTTCCTGGTGCTCTCGCGCCGGCTGGTCGGCGCCAACACGTCGCGCGCCAGCGTCGGCGTACGGTCGCGCTTCGGTGAGGTGCAGGTCGGCTTCCGCACCGTCAAGGTCGGCGCCTTCCCCATCTCGATCGACTCGGCCGAACTCGACGGCAAGGCACGCAACCGCGCCATACGGCAGCGGGCCCGCCAGATCCGCGCCGAGCTGGGCAACCCCCGCAAGATCATGCTGGGCGTCGACCGCCTCGACTACACCAAGGGCATCGACGTGCGGCTGCGGGCACTGTCCGAACTGCTCGAAGAGAAGCGCATCAAGCGTGACGACACCGTGCTGGTGCAGCTCGCGACGCCCAGCCGGGAACGCGTCGAGAGCTACATCGCGATGCGTGAGGACATCGAACGCCAGGTCGGCCACATCAACGGCGAGTACGGCGAGGTCGGCCACCCGATCGTGCACTACCTGCACCGGCCGATCCCCCGCGACGAGCTCATCGCGTTCTTCGTCGCGGCCGACGTCATGCTCGTGACGCCGTTGCGCGACGGCATGAACCTGGTGGCCAAGGAGTACGTGGCGTGCCGCAGCGATCTCGGCGGTGCGCTGGTGCTCAGCGAATTCACCGGCGCGGCAGCCGAACTGCGCCAGGCCTACCTGGTCAACCCGCACGACCTCGAGGGTGTCAAGGACAAGATCGAGGCCGCGGTCAACCAGAACCCAGAAGAGGGCAAGCGCCGTATGCGTGCGCTGCGCCGCCAGGTGCTCGCGCACGACGTCGACCGGTGGGCACGCTCATTCCTCGACGCGCTGGCCGCCACCGGCGAGACGGGCGACTCCGGCGTGACGGGCGAGTCCACTCCTGCGCCCGAGTCCGACTCCGGGAGCTTCTAGATCGGCTTGATGGCGTCGATCAGCCACTTGCCGTCGACCTTGCGGTACTCGACGCGCAGCCGGCTGCCGTCGTAGAGCGGCTGGCGCGACTTGTCGGTGACCGTGCGGTTCATGTACACCAGCACCGATCCGGTGTCGCGCTGCGCGGCCTCGACGCCGACGCCGACGATGTTGATCTGCACCACGAGCTCGCGCTTGCGGGCCTCCGGGATCACCTTCTGCTGGGCGTCGCTCTCGAACTGCTGCCGGAAACCGGGCGTGAGCAGCGGATAGGTCTCCATCAGGCTGCGCTCGACGGTCTGGTAGTCGTACCCGAACACCCGAGGGATCTGCTCGATCGCCAGCGACGGCAGTTCGGCGCGCGTCGCCTCCTGCCCGCGCTGCTGCACGCGGCTCCAGTACATCGCCCCACCCAGCGCCGACAGCGCGATGAAGGCCACGGCAAGGACACCGACCAGCGCCCCGACGAGCTTGGAGCGCATCAGTTACCCCCGTCCGGGTACTTCAGGTCGTACCCGGTCATGTGTCCGTTGTCGTCCTCGTGCACGATCACCCGCAGCCGGTACGGCTTGGTGGGCGCGTTGACCCCGTCGATGTCGGTCACGGTCACCCACACCGAGATCAGCACCGACGCGTTCTTCGCGATCTCGTCGATCTTCTCCAGCGCCGCACCGTTGACGACAGCCTCCGAGCTCGCCTGGGTGTCGCGGAACAGCGCCTTGAGGTTGTCGGCGTTGTTGCCCTGGCTCATCATGTCGCGCAGCGGCCCGCTGGTGCCGTCGATGAAGCGGTTCACGCTCTCGTCGATGGTGTCCTGCGTGTAGCTGAACATGTTGACCACGGTCTGCTTGGCCGTGTCCACGAAGCGCTGGTCACGCTCCTGGGCCGCCTCGTAGGTGCGCTGCTGGTCGACCAGGACGTACGTCAGCCCGCCGACCACGGCGGTTCCCACGGCCAGCACCACGGCCGCAACGATCGCGACGAGCCTGCGGTGCGGCCTGCGCCGCGCCACCCTGGCCGGCTTCAGCTTGGGCGCCGGTCGCGGTGCGGGCGAGGTCGACTCGGCCCGCACCTCTGGCGCCGGGGTGGTGGTGTCCAGCGGCTCACTGCTCACGGGCCCCGCCGGGCGTGACGCACGGCGGCGCACCGGCCTCGAACTGTCTAAGGCCGTTCTTTCGGTCATCAAGCCTGCCTTGGATCCAGCATCAGGTCTACCCAGGTCTCCGCCGGTGCGATCGCATCGGCACCCGCGTACACACCGGTGCCTCCGTCGGCGTCAGCGAAGACCCCACTGTGCTGATCGTAGGTGCCGATCCCGGCGGGGGCCGCCAGCGGGGCTTCGGCGGGCAGTGCCCCCTCCGGTGCGGGCGGCGCCGGTGGTGGCGGTGCCGGGGTCCCCGCAGGCGGCGGAGGCGTGCGGCCGTACGGCGGCACGATCTGATCCGGCGGTGCGTAGTACGGCAGCGGTGGAGGCGGCGGTCCCACCGTGTTCGGCGGCACCGGCAGCGGGAACGGCGCGTGCGGCGCGGGCCCGGGTCCCGGCTCGACGCCGGGCGGCAACTGCACCACCGGCGGACCCGGATCCGGGTCGACCTGCGGCGGGATCATCGGGAACTTGTTGGGTGGCAGGATGTTCCGGCCGTCCTCAATCGGCTGGCCGTACGGGACCGGCGGACCGCGCCACGGGTTGCTGCCGATCGGCACGTAACCGTTGGGGTCACGGCACAACTGCACCGTCGGTGCGCGCTTGCCGGGGAACTCCTGGCACGGGTAGTTGCGCGCGCCGCGCACCACGGCCGGATCGTTCTGCGCGGTCTTGCAGTACAGGTCCGTCGGCAGGTCGCGCACCGTGGTGTCGGCGGGCGAGCGGATCTCGGTCGCGGGGAGGAAGCCCACCGAGCACGGCGGCGGATCGCCGAGGTCGATCTTGAAGTCCAGCTTGCCGCCCTCGTCGCTGGGCACGCCGCCCGCCACGGTGTTCAGTGCGGCCATCAGGGCCGGGAAGATCACCAGCGCCTGCTCGAGGGACTTGCTGTAGATGACGCCGATACGCCCGAAGTTGGCCAGGTTGGCGGCCAGGATCGGGAACGACGGGCGGATGCCGGAGAACGCCGTGTCGGCCGCCTCGGTGGTACCGGGTGCGGTGCGCAGCGTCGTGCGCAACTGGGGATCGGCGTTGTTGACCTCGCCGGTGAGACGTGCGAGACCGTCGGCCAGAGACCGGATGTCGTCACCGCTGCGCAGCTGCGCCTCCAGGAACGGCCCGGCCTGGTCGATGAGCTGGGAGGTCTGCGGAAAGTTCGCGTTGGCCTCGTCGATCAGCAGGCGTGACGACTCGATCAGGCGCGCGAGCTCCGGTCCGGATCCGTTGAACGCCTTGAACGTCTCACGCAGCAGATCCTGTAGGCGCGTGTTGCTGACGCTGCTGACCAGGGTGTCGGCCTCGTGCAGCAGGCCCGAGATGTCCTGGCCGACGCGCGTGTTCTCCTGAGCGATCGTCGCGCCGTTGCGCAGCTTGCCCACGTGCGTGTCGTCCGGCGGCACCAGGTCGATGTACTGCTCGCCCACGGCCGACACGCTCTTGACGGTGGCCGTGACGTTCTCGGGGATGGACGTGTTGCTGTTGAGCCGCATCTTGGCGACCACACCGTCGGGAGCCAGGCCCACCGACTCGACCCGGCCCACCGTGACACCGCGGTAGGTGACGTTCGCGTTCGGGTAGATGCCGCCGCCGGCAACGAAATTCGCGTTGACGTGGTAGGTGCCGATGCCCACCGCGGCGGGCAACTGCAGGTAGAACAGCGAGATGGCGCCCACGGTGAAAACCGTGACGATCGCGAAGATCGTCAACTGCAGGCGTGTCAGCCGGTCGATCATCTACGGCCCCTCGTGCTGCGTCGCGGTCCCCGGCGGGATCTTGAACGGGTCGGCGGCCTGCCCGGACAGGTTGGCCAACGCCCCGGTGAGGAACTCCGGCGGGTTGAGCACCTCGGACATGTGCTTCATGTTCGGGTCGAATCCCGATGTCGTGAACACCGATTCGCCTGTGCGGCGCAGCGTCAGGTCGAACGTCGCGAACACGTTCAGATAGTCGCCTCGGACCGCGTTGCGCAGGTACTTGTAGTGGAACGGGAACGTCGGCAGGAGCTCGAGGTCCTTGATCAGGTAGTCGACGTGGTCGTTGAGTTCCTTGACCACCGCGTACAGGTCCTTGAAGTCGGCCGCGAAGTCGTCCTTGGTCTCCGACAGGATCCGTGCGCCGACCTCGGCGAAGCTGCGCAGTGCGGTGAACGCGTCGACGATGTTGGTGCGGCTGTCGTTGAGCACCTTGAGCGCGGCGGGCAGCGTGTCGAGCGTGCGGCCCAGGCTGTCGCTGCTGCGCGCGAGGACCGACGCGAACCGGTTGAGCCCGTCGGCCGCGGCGATGATGTCGTCGGTCTGCGCGTCGAGCGACGCGGTCAGTTCGGCGAGGCGGGGCACCAAATCGGCGAAGCTGCCCGAACGGCCTGACACCGCGGCGTAGACCTCGTCGGTGATGTCCTGCAGCGCACCGAGATTGCCCTTGTTGACCACCACGCCCAGCGAGGACAGCACTTCCTCGGTGGTCGGGTAGCGACCTGCATCGTCCAGCGAGATGTTGGAGCCCTCACGCAGCTCACCCTGCGGTGGTTTGCCGACCGGTTCGAGCAGTTCGACGTGCTGCGAACCCAACAGCGAGGTCTGGGCAACGCGCGCAACGGCATTCGCGGGCAGCTTGACGTCACCGTCGAGCGACAACTGCACCGCTGCGTAGAACGTGCCGTCGGGGCGTTGCACGGCGTCGATGCCCGAGACGCTGCCGACGGTCACGTCGTCGATCATCACCGGCGAGTTCTGCGGCAGCGTCGCGACGTCGGGCAACTGAACGGTGATCTTGAAGGATCCCGGTCCGTGGCCCGCCGTGCCCGGCATGTTGAGCGAGTTGAGACCACCGAACTGACAGCCCGCAAGCAGCACCGCGCCGCTGCCGATCGCCAGGGTGCGCACGCCCAGGCGGGTTCCCTTACGTCGCAAGGCCTTGTCCTTCGATTTCCCTCGTACAGTCGTCATCCGCCCGCACCTCCGGGAGCCTGCGCGGGGCCAGGCGCCGCGGCGGGGCCACCGTGTTCGGTGGCCGTGGCCGGGTCCGGCGGGACGATGAAGTCACTCAGGTTGGCATCGGCCGGGATCTGCGGCGGCGTGACACCGGGGGCGTTCTGCCACTGCAGGTACGGCACCGGGGTCTCGGCCTTGGCCTGGGTCTCCGGGGTGTCGTAGATGATCTGCCCCTTGTAGGCCGTGATGCTGTTGATCGGGTGGAACAACACCGGCGGATAGTTCATCGTGATGCGCTTGAGCACCGGCCCCATGCGCTGGCGGCAGATCTCGGCACGCTTGTAGTTCTCCGGGTTGGCGCCGGTGTCGAACGTGCCGCCGCAGATGAACTGCACCGGGTTGGCGAAGTTCGGCAGCGACAGCAGACCACCCACGGTGCCCTGCGCGGGGTTGTAGATGTTGTAGAAGTTCGCCAGGCCGTTGGGCGTGACGTGCAGCAACTGCTCGATGTCCTCGCTGTGGTCGGTGAGGATCTGCGTGAAGTCGGCGAGCTTGCTCACCTGCGCGATCAGCGAGTCGTTGCTCTCGTCGAGGAAGCCGCGCACGTCGGACAGCGCCTGGTTGAGCGTGTCGAGCGTGCTGTCGAGGCCGTTGGCGCTGTCGGCGAGCACCTGCGACACTGACGCGACGTGGTTGGTGAACTGCACGATCTGCTCATTGCTGTTGGACAGCGCGTCGACGAGGATCTGCAGGTTGCGCACGGTGCCGAACAGGTCGGTGCGCGAATCCCCCAGGCGTCCCGCGGTCTGCGAGAGTTCGCGCAGCGCATTGCGGAACGAGTCGCCGTTGCCGTCGAACGTGTCGGCGGCCTGGTTGACGACCTGCGCCAGCGGGCCCTGCACGGAGCCCTCCTGCGGGCCCAGCTGCGACGAGAGCTGCGTGAGCTGTTCCTTGACCTGGTCCCACTCGACCGGGACCGCGGTGCGGTCCAGCCCGATCGAGGTGCCGTCGGCCATCTCGTCGCCCTCGGTGTAGGCCGGGGTGAGCTGGATGAACCTGGCGGCCACCAGGTTCGGCGCGATGATCAGCGCCTTGGCATCCGCGGGCACCTTGACGCCCCGGTCCAGCGTCATCTCGATCTTGACGTCCGACGGGCGCGGTTCGATCGAGTCGATCGTGCCGACGGGCACGCCGACCACACGCACCTGGTCGCCCGGGTACAGGCCGACGGCGTTGGTGAAATACGCCGTGAGCTTGAGACCGCCGCGCGACGGCCACACCTGGTAGATCCCGACGCCCAGGGTCACCAGCAGCAGCGCGGCCAGCGCGAGGCGCACCCAGCGGCCGCGGTTCGATGTCGAATTCGAATGTGTCATGGCGACTTCGGCCTCACGATCGTGCGCTCGGCGATGTAGCCGCGCAGCATGTCGGCAAGGCTGTCCGGCAGCTTCCCGGGCTGGAAGTAGGTGTCCAGCAACACTTCCGAGATCGCCGCGGGCGGCAGGCCGTACAGGTTGATCTGGAAGCCCGGCCCGGAGCCAACGACCTCACCGAGTGCGGTGGCGTACGGCGGCAGGCGGCGCAGCGCCTCACCGATGTGCTCGCGGCGCTCCAGCAGGTTGTCCATCACGAGGTTGAGCTTGTCCAGCGCGGGTTTGAACTCGCGGCGGTTGTCGGCCACGAAGCCCGACAGCTGCCGCGACACGTCGTCGATGCCGTCGATCAGCGTGCTCAGCGCCTGCCTGCGCGCGTCGAGCGCGGCGAACAGCTGGTTGCCGTCGGTGATCAGCTGGTTGACCTGGCCGGCCCGCTGGGCCAGCAGGTCCGACACCCGCTTGGCGTGCTCGAGCAGCTGGCCGAGCGCCTCGTCGCGGCGGTTGATGCTGCGCGACAGGTTGGCCACGCCGTCGAGCGCGCTGCGCAGTTGCGGTGTGGCGTCGCGCAGCGTGTCGGTCAGCGTCTGCAGGGCCTGCTCGAAGCGCGGCTTGTCCAGCTCGCCGACATTTTGCCCGAGGTCCTGCAGCGCGGTGTTGAGCGTGTACGGAGTCGTGGTGCGCCCCAACGGGATCACCGACGGCGAGCCCGCACCCTTGGGCGTCACCGAGAGCGACTTCTGTCCCAGCACGGTGTCGGTCTTGATGGCCACCAGCGACTGGTCGCCCACCTTGATCTTGCGGTCGACGGTGAACGTGACCTTCGCGGCGTCGCCTGCGAGTTCCACGTCGGACACCTTGCCGACCGTGATACCCGAGACGTTGACGTCGTTGCCGACCTCGATGCCGCCTGCGTCGGCGAAGTACGCCTCGTACGGCTTGCCCTGCGGGAAGAACGGCAGACCCGTGTAGCCGAAGGACACCAGCACCACCGCGGTCACCAGGACGATGCCGAAGATCCCGGTCCGCAGCGTCTTGTCGTCGCGCAGACTAGCCATTCTCCGAGCACCTCCCCTTGGACGGGTCCGGAGGACCGCCGAACGGAATCAATATGTCGCTGCCTGCCGGTCCGTTCACCTTCAGCCGGACCGAGCAGTAGAAGATGTTGAAGAACGAGCCGTACGCGCCGAGCGCGTTGAGCCGCAGGTAGTTCTCGGCGAGCGGCTCGATCACCTTGTTGATGTCGTCTTTGCGTTCGTCCATCCGTCCCGCCATGGGCCGGACGTTCTCGATGACGCCCTGCACCGGGCGGCGCGACTTCTCCAGCATCTCGGTCAGATCGGACTCGGCCGACGCGAGCGGTTCGATGGCGCCCGCGATGGGGTCCTTGTTCTCGGCGAGCCCGGTGATCAGCTGCTGCAACTGGTCGACGCTGGCGTCGAACTGTGCGCCCTTCTCGTCGACCGTGCCGAGCACGGTGTTGAGGTTGGCGATGACGTCGCTGATGAGCTGATCGCGCGCGGCGAGGTTCTGGGTGAACGCGCTGGTGCTGGTCAGCATGTTGGCCAGCGCACCGCCCTGTCCCTGCAGCATCTCGATGACCGCGTTGGACACCTCGTTGATCTTGGCGCCGTCGAGGCCCTTGAGCACGGGCCGCAGGCCGCCGAGCAGCGCGTCGAGATCCAGTGCGGGCTGGGTGTTCTGCAGCCCCAGCGTGCCGCCGGGCGCCAGCTTGCGCAGCTCACCCGGACCTGACGTGATCTCCAGGTAGCGGTCGCCGACGAGGTTCTCGTACCGCACCACCGCCCGGCTCGACGTGTAGAGCTGATACCGCTTGTTGACGTCGAACCCGACGTCGACGGTGTTGTCGGGGTTGAGTTTCACCGATTTCACGGTGCCGACGGGCACACCCGCGATGCGCACGTCCTGGCCGGCCTTCAGGCGCGAGGCTTCGCTGAACGTCGCGTGGTAGCTCTGGCCCGCGGCGAAACGGAACTCGCCGAACACCACCACGAGCCCGGCCGCCACCAGCAGCATCACCATGGTGAAGATGCCGACCTTGAGCATGGTCCTGTCGCGGTGCATCTAGAAGTCGTCCCTTTCCGCGAACGCGCCGTTGAACAGGAACTGCAGCGTCGCGGGCGCGTCGAACTGCAGCTCGGTGTTCGGCTGGTACGGCACGTAGACGTTGTCGGTGACCAGGAACGGCGAGCGGTACCAGCTGCCGCCGTACTGCTTGGACGGGACGTCGGGCAGGCCGCGGCAGTTGGGCCCGCCGGAGGCGTTCACGATCGGCAGGCTCTCGGGATAGGTGTATCCCGGTGACCCGGGCAGGAAGTTCGAGGCCACGTACAGGCCGGGGCGGATGCCGCCGATGATCGGCGCGAAGCGGTCCACCGCGTTGGCGGTGCCCTCCAGGATGCAGCCGAACTCCGGCGAGTAGTCCCCCGCGACCTTCAGCGGGGCGCGCAGACGCTGGACGGCCGCGATGTAGTCGTCGGCGGCGGGCTGCAGTGTCGCTGTGCCGTTGTTGGCCAGCCCCGTCGCGGCCAGCAGCGTGGCGTTGAGGTTGGCCTGCTCGTCGATGATGGTCTGGTTCACCCCTGGCACGTTGTCGAGCACCTTGGCGATGTCGGGCCCGGCGTCGCCGTAGATGCCTGCGACCACCGCGGCCTTCGAGAAGTCGTCCTGCAGTGTGGGCAGCTTGGGGTTGAGCTGGCCCAGCAGTGTGTTGAGACCCGCAAGCGTCGCGCCGAGGTCGTCGCCGTGGCCGCGCAGACCCTCGCCCAGCGCGGTCAGCGTGCCGTTGAGGCTCACCGGGTCGATCTTGTCGAGCAGGTCCGACAGCGTCTGGAACAGCGTGTTGACCTCGAGTTGCACGTCCTGCGCGGGCACGCTGGTGCCCGGGCGCAGCGGCGTGTCCGTGGCCTTCTCGGGCGGCAGGAACTCGACCGACTTGGCGCCGAAGATCGTGTTGCCCGCGATCCGCACGGTCGCGTTGGACGGGATGTACTGCATCTCGCCGCGCTTGAGTGACAGCGTCAGCTTCGCCTCGCGACCGGCGTACTCGATGTCGGTGACCTTGCCGATCTGGATGCCGCGGTACTTGACCTTGGCGTCACGTTCCATCACCAGGCCCGCGCGCGGTGCGGTGACCGTGACCTTGTCGGTCGGGGTGAACGCAGCTGTGTACGACAGGTAGGTGAAGACCACGGCCGCGAGCACGATCAGGGCCAGGATGGCAGCGGCGATCCGCACGTGGCTGCGTTTGGCGTTTCCGTTCGACATCGTGTTCTACCCCGAGAGGTTGAAGTTGCCGGACGCGCCGTAGACGGCGAGTGAGATGAACAGGGTGATGGTGACGACGACGATGAGCGAGGTGCGCACGGCTTGGCCCACCGCGATGCCCACACCGACCGGGCCGCCGGAGGCGTTGTACCCGTAGTAGGTGTGCACGAGCATGACGGCGATCGCCATCACGATGGCCTGCAGGAACGACCACAGCAGGTCGCTCGGTATCAGGAACGTGTTGAAGTAGTGGTCGTAGAGGCCCGCGGACTGCCCGTTGATGAACACCGTCGTGAACCGCGCCGCGAAGAACGCCGCGAGCACCGAGAGCGAGTACAGCGGGACGATCGCGATCAGGCCTGCGAGAAGCCGCGTCGACACCAGATAGGACACGGCGTGCACGGCCATGGATTCGACGGCGTCGATCTCCTCGGCCACCCGCATGGCCCCGAGCTGGGCCGTGGCGCCCGCGCCGATCGTGGCGGCCAGCGCGATACCCGCGATGACCGGCGCGACGATGCGCACGTTGAGGAAGGCCGACAGGAAGCCCGTGAGCGCCTCGATGCCGATGTTGCCCAGCGACGAGTAGCCCTGCACCGCGATGACGCCGCCGGAGGCCAGCGTCAGGAACGCCGCGACACCGACAGTGCCGCCGATCATCACCAGGGCGCCCGCGCCCATGGTCATCTCGGCGACCAGGCGGATGGTCTCCTTGCGGTAGCGCGTGAAGGCGTTGGGCAGGTACCGCATGGTCTCGCCGTAGAACAGTGCCTGCTCGCCGACCGTGTCGACGGTCTTGGGCACGCCGCGGAACAGCCTGCGGAATCTGAGCGTGGCGTCGTAACTCATCGGCTTCTCTTTTTTGCGCAAGAAACCATCATCGCGCCTCCCGCGCCCGCACCCGTCATCGCGTGAGCACCCTGACGCCGACTGCGGTCATGATCACATTGATCACGAACAGACAGATGAACGCGTAGACCACGGTCTCGTTGACAGCGTTCCCGACGCCCTTCGGGCCACCTTTGACCGTCAGGCCGCGGTAGCAGCCCACCAGACCTGCGACGACGCCGAACAGCAGGGCCTTGATCTCGGCCAGCACCAGCTCGCCGAGACCCGTGAGCACGGTCAGCCCGTTGATGAAGGCACCGGGGTTGACGCCCTGCAGGAACACCGAGAACACGTAGCCGCCGGCCAGGCCGATCGCGCACACCAGACCGTTGAGCAGCAGCGCCACGAAGGTCGACGCCAGCACGCGCGGCACCACCAGACGCTGGATGGGATCGATGCCCAGCACCCGCATGGCGTCGATCTCCTCACGGATCGTGCGCGCTCCCAGGTCGGCGCAGATCGCCGTCGCGCCGGCACCGGCGACCACCAGCACGGTCACCACGGGACCGAGCTGGGTGATGGTGCCGAAGGCCGTGCCCGCGCCGGACAGATCGGCCGCGCCGATCTCACGCAGCAGGATGTTCAGCGTGAACGCGACCAGGACGGTGAACGGAATGGCCACCAGCAGCGTTGGAACCAACGACACGCGGGCGATCATCCAGGTCTGGTCGAGGAACTCCTTGAGCTGAAACGGCCTCCGGAAGATCTTGGCGAAGGTGTCCAGGGACATCTCGACGAAACCGCCCACGGCCCGGGCTGGAACCGCAAGCTGTTCGATCAACCTCAGCTCCGTTCATTTGGGGCGGGGTGGGCATTCGCCGGAATTCACTCCGGCGAAAATTCTGGGCCACCGGATCGGCGGCCTTCCCACCCTGGGGTCTGACATGGCGCTCACGTGAGCCGGATCATATTAACTAGAACAAGTTCGCAGTGTCAAAGAACAGCGAACTATGGGAAAACTCCAGCGTCTTCCCAGTTCGGAGCACATAGAGCAGATCGAAATCTGAAACGTGTTCTAACGGCCCTCGAACGACTGACAATTGAGACTGTCAGTCTCGCGACTCCATCAGTGCAGTCGCCGAGAACCCACGCTCCGGATCCCGATCAGCAAAGTAGTCCCGCAGCGTCACGCTGAGGTCTGCCGGTTCCCACGCGTCCTCGTCGGCGACGAACTGCTTCTCCGCGGTGGGTGCGGCGACCAAGGTGACAGATGGACCATAAACGATGAACAGCTGACCGTTCACACCTTCCGAGGCCGGTGCCGCCAGGAACTGCACGAGCGTCACGACGTGATCGGTCGACAGCGGGTCCACCTGCCCCTCCGCCAGTTCGGGCGCGTCACCGAACACGCCCGCGGTCATCGCGGTGCGGGCGCGCGGCGCGATGGCGTTGGCCCGGACCCCGAACCGCTCCAGCGCCCTGGCCGCCGACAGCGTGAGCGCGGTGATGCCGGCCTTGGCGGCGCCGTAGTTGGGCTGGCCGACCGGACCCGACAGACCGGCCTCCGACGACGTGTTGATGATGCGGCCGTAGACCGTGCCGTCCCCCGCCTTGGCCTTGCTGCGCCAGTACGTGGCGGCGTTGCGGGTCAGCAGGAAGTGCCCGCGCAGGTGGACCGCGATGACCGCGTCCCACTCCTCGTCGGTCATGTTGAACAGGATGCGGTCGCGTGTGATGCCCGCGTTGTTGACGACGATGCCGAGCCCGCCGAGGCCGTCCGCGGTCTCGACGAGCTCGTCGGCCGTGGACCGCGCGCTGATGTCACCCGCGACGGCGACACCCTTGGATCCGGCCGCGGCGATCTCGTCGAGCACGTCGGAGCGGTCCAGCGCGCCCGCGATGTCGTTGACCACGACGGTGGCGCCGGCCCTGGCCAGTCCGATCGCCTCGGCCCGGCCGAGGCCCGCGGCGGCGCCGGTGACGACGGCGACCTTTCCGGACAGGTCGAGATCGGCCCCTCGATCGGGCCCGGTGTCGGAGGGGTGGCTGTCGTTGGTCATGCGGCTCCTCGCGTGCGCGGCTGGGTCAATTTATGAATACCTCTAGTCTTTGCGGATCAGCGCGGCCCGGGGGCACTCGTTGACCGCCTGCTCGGCCAGATCCTCCTGATCGGCGGGCACCGGATCGGATTTCACCACGGCGTAGTCCTCGTCGTCGAGTTCGAACAGATCCGGGGCAATTCCCACGCACACTGCGTTTCCCTCGCAGCGATCGCGGTCAACTTCAACTCGCATGACGACCTCCTCACGGCGTGTGCGCGCACCGGTCTGGCGGCGCGCAGGCACAGAATACGACCCGATCCGGCCGATGGTGGCCAGACACCGGTCTGGACCCCAAGACTAGAACGTGTTACAACCGGGTGAGAAGTCAGGTCGCTTGAGCAGTGAGGATGCAGCGGATGCGGATCGGATACACCCCCGAGCAGGAGGAGTTGCGTCGCGAACTGCGCGCGTACTTCTCCAAGCTGATGACGCCGGAGCGGGTGGAGGCGCTCAGCTCGTCCGAAGGCGAGATGGGCCGCGGGAACGTCTACCGCGAGACCGTCGCGCAGATGGGCAAGGACGGGTGGCTCACGCTCAGCTGGCCCAAGGAGTTCGGCGGTCAGGCCCGCCCGCCCATGGACGGGCTGATCTTCACCGACGAGGCCGCGATCGCGGGCGCGCCGGTGCCGTTTCTGACCATCAACAGCGTCGCGCCGACGATCATGGCGTTCGGCACAGAGGAACAGAAGAAGTTCTTCCTGCCCAAGATCGCCTCGGGTGAACTGCACTTCTCGATCGGCTACTCCGAGCCGGGCGCGGGCACCGACCTGGCGTCGCTGCGCACCACCGCGGTGCGTGACGGCGACGACTACGTGATCAACGGCCAGAAGATGTGGACCAGCCTGATCGCCTACGCCGACTACGTGTGGCTCGCGGTCCGCACCAACCCCGAGGCCAAGAAGCACCGCGGCATCTCGATGCTCATCGTGCCGACCACGGCCGAGGGCTTCTCGTGGACGCCCGTGCACACCATGTCCGGCGTCGACACCAGCGCCACCTATTACCAGGACGTGCGCGTGCCGGTGACCAACCTGGTCGGCGAGGAGAACCAGGGCTGGAAGCTGGTCACCAACCAGCTCAACCACGAACGGGTCGCGCTCGTGTCGGCCCAGCCCATCTACGTCGCGCTCAACGGCGTGCGGGAGTGGGCGCAGAACACCAAGGACGTGCACGGCAAGCGACTGATCGACTCGGAGTGGGTGCAGCTCAACCTGGCCCGCGTGCACGCCAAGGCCGAGGTGCTCAAGCTCATCAACTGGGAGCTCGCCTCGACCGAGGCCGCGCCGTCGCCTGCCGACGCGTCGGCGGCCAAGGTGTACGGCACCGAGTTGGCCACCGAGGCCTACCGGTTGCTCATGGAGGTGCTGGGTACCTCGGCGACGCTGCGCGGTGACACCCGCGGCGCCCTGCTGCGCGGCCGGGTCGAGCGGTTCCACCGCTCGGCGCTGATCCTGACGTTCGGCGGCGGCACCAACGAGATCCAGCGGGACATCATCGGCATGGTCGCGCTCGGCTTGCCCCGAGTGAACCGGTAAGGGAAGACGGAGACTTCACATGGACTTCACCACAACCGAAGCGGCCGCCGATCTCGGTGGCCTGGTGCGCACGATCACCGAATCGGTGTGCACACCCGAACACCAGCGTGAACTCGACGGCCTGCCCGAGCGGTTCGACCGCGACCTGTGGGCCAAACTCGTCGAGGCCGACATCCTCTCGGCCGCGGCACCCGAATCCGTCGGCGGTGGCGGATTCGGTGTCCTGGAACAGACCTCGGTGCTCACCGCGCTGGGCCGGCAACTTGCCGCCGTGCCCTACCTGGAATCCGTGGTGGCCGCGGCGGGTGCGATCGCCGAGTTCGGCTCCGACGCGCAGCGCGCCGAGTGGGGCGCACCCGCGGTGGCCGGGAGCAAGATCCTCACCGTGGCCCTCGACGGCGAGATGGGCCAGGGTCCGGTGCAGGCGCAGGCCGACGGCGACGACCATCGGCTGACCGGTTCGCGCACGCTGGTGAGCTACGGCCCGGTCGCCGATGCCTACCTGGTCCCGGCCGAAACCGGCTCGGGTGTCAGCGTTTTCATCGTCGCGGCCGATGATGCCGGGGTCACCGAGACGTCGCTGAACACCACGGGCAAGGGCAGCGTCGCGCACCTGGACCTGCAGGATGTCGCCGTCGGTGCCGACCGTGTGCTGGGCGGCACGCAGGTCGCCGAGTGGTTGACGACGCGTGTGACGCTGGGCCGCACCGCATACCAGTTGGGTGTGCTGGAACGCGCGCTGGAGCTCACGGCGTCCTACGCGCGCGAACGTGAGCAGTTCGACCGCCCGATCGGCAGCTTCCAGGCGGTCTCGTCACGGCTGGCCGACGGCTACATCGACGTCAAGGGTCTGCGGCTCACGCTCACCCAGGCGGCGTGGCGGCTGTCGGAGGACCTGCCCGCCGACGTCGACGTCGCCAGCGCGGCGTTCTGGGCCGCCGAGGCCGGACACCGCGTGGCCCACACCGCCGTTCACGTGCACGGCGGCGTCGGCATCGACATGGATCACCCGGTGCACCGCTACTTCCTGGCCGCCAAGCAGTCCGAGTTCGCGCTCGGCAGCGCGACCGGTCAGTTGCTGCGTATCGGCCGCGAACTGGCCGACACGCCCGTCTAGGGATGACCGAAACCATCGATCCGCAGACCGTCACGGCTCTGCTCGCACCACTGGCCGACGTCACCGACCGTGGTGTGCACGAGGGTGATTCGTTCGTCAGCTGGTCCGAGCACATCACCGCGGGTGCCCAGGTGGGCGCGGCGCTGCGCGCCCGCCTGGACCCGCAGCGGCCCGGCCACGTCGGGGTGCTGCTGGGCAACACCACGTTCTTCTCGAGTCTTCTGGTGGCGGCGGGCCTGACCGGGTTGGTGCCCGTGGGCCTCAACCCCACCCGCCGGGGCGAGGCGTTGCGGCGCGACATCGTGCGGGCCGACTGCCAGGTGGTGCTCACCGACACCCCCGACCTGGTGCCCGCGGGGATGAACGAGGTGCCCGTCATCGACGTCGAATCCGCCGACTGGGCCGCCGAACTCGACGCCCACCGGGGTGCGCCGGTGCGGTTCGCCGCCACACGCGCCGATGACCTGTTCATGCTGATCTTCACCTCGGGCACCAGCGGTGAACCCAAGGCCGTACGGGTCACACACGACAAGGTCGCGTTTCCCGGCCGGATGCTGGCCGAGCGGTTCGGACTCGCCCCTTCCGACACCGCATACCTGTCGATGCCGCTTTTCCATTCGAACGCGATCATGGCCGGGTGGTCCGTCGCGGTCGCCGCGGGTGCGTCGATCGCGCTGCGCCGCAAGTTCTCCGCGTCGGGGTTCATCGAGGACGTACGCCGCTACGGCGCCACGTACGCCAACTACGTCGGCAAGCCGCTGTCCTACATCCTGGCCACCGACCCGCGCCCCGACGATGCCGACAACCCGTTGAAGATCCTGTACGGCAATGAAGGTGCGGCCCGCGACCTGCAGCGGTTCGCCGAACGGTTCGGCGTCCATGTCGTCGACGGTTTCGGGTCCACCGAGGGCGGTGTCGCCGTCGCCCGCACCCCCGACACCCCGGACGGCGCCCTGGGTCCGCTGACCGATCAGGTTGCGATCATCGACGTCGACACCGGCGAACCGTGCCCGCCGGGCCGCGTCGGGGAACTCGTGAATCCCACCGGTCCGGGATGGTTCCGCGGTTACTACAACGATCCGCAGGCCGAAGCCGAGCGCATGGCCGGCGGTGTCTACCACACCGGTGACCTCGCCTATCGCGACGAGAACGGCTACGTGTACTTCGCAGGCCGCCTCGGTGACTGGATGCGCGTCGACGGCGAGAACCTCGGCACCGCGCCCATCGAGCGGATCCTGCTGCGCCATCCCGGGATCGTCGAGGTGGCGGTGTACCCCATCCCGGATCCCGCGGTGGGCGATCAGGTGATGGCCGCCGTCGTACCGGCCCCGGGATCCGTGCTGGACCCCGGGCAGTTGGGCGAGTTCCTCGCCGCCCAGGACGATCTCGGCCCCAAGCAGTGGCCGTCCTACGTGCGGGTGAGCACCGAGCTGCCCCGTACCGAGACCTTCAAGGTGCTCAAGCGGCAACTGTCCGCCGAAGGTATCGACTGCACCGATCCGGTGTGGCCCATCGTGCGCGGAGCGCGCACGAACACGACTGCGTGAGTGAGGAATCCGTGCGAATTGCAGTGACCGGTGGCACCGGCTACGTGGGTGCCCACACCGTCCGCGGCCTCTTGACGGCCGGCCACGAGGTGCGGCTTCTCGTCGCACCCGGGTGCGAAGGCGAGCCGGTGATCGACAAGCTGGCCGAGGCCGGTGAGGTCGAGACCCTCGTGGGCGACATCCGCGATTCCGGCACCGTCGACCGGCTGATCAAGGGCTGCGATTCGGTGATCCATGCCGCGGGTGTGGTGGGCACCGACAAGAGCCGCACGCAGCTCATGTGGGAGATCAACGCGCACGCCACCGAGGCCGTGCTGATCCGCGCGGCCGAGGCCGGGCTGGACCCCATCGTGTCGGTGAGCAGCTACAGTTCGCTGTTCCCGCCGCCCGACGGCGTCATCTCGGCCGACACGCCGCCGGTGGCCGGGCGCAGCCCGTACGCGCAGACCAAGGCGTACGCGGACCGCGCCGCCCGGCGCCTGCAGGACACCGGCGCCCCCGTCGTGGTGACCTACCCGTCGAGCGTGGTGGGGCCGGCATGGTTCACCGCGCCCGGCGTGACCGAACGCGGCTGGGGACCGATCGTGAAGGCACGGGTCGCACCGAGACTGCGCGGCGGGATGCAGATGATCGACGTGCGCGACGTCGCCGACGTGCACGTCGCGTTGATGAAGCCGGGACGTGGCCCGCACCGCTACGTGTGCGGCGGTGTCCTGGTGTCGTTCAACGAGTGGATCGACGTCCTCGAACAGGGCGTCGGCCGGCCGATCCGGCGGGTTCCGTTGTCACCTGCGATGTTCCGCGGTATCGGCTGGATCTCTGATGTGCTCGGCAGCGTGCTGCCGCTCGGTGACGGCATCAGTTACGAGGCCGCGATGCTGCTCACCGCGGCGACGCCCACCGACGACGCCAAGACGCTCGCCGATCTCGGGATCCCGGCGTGGCGTTCGCCCCAGGCCGCGGTGCTGGAGTCCTTCGGCCGCTGATACGGGGTAGCGTTCGATTCGTGAGCTATCGCGAGCAGGCTCCCCCGCCGCCGCTGCGCGATCTGGTCGTGTGCAGTTGGGAACGCAGCGGACCGGCCACACCTGCACGCGTGCT
Source organism: Mycolicibacterium smegmatis (assembly GCF_001457595.1). Taxonomy (GTDB): domain Bacteria; phylum Actinomycetota; class Actinomycetes; order Mycobacteriales; family Mycobacteriaceae; genus Mycobacterium; species Mycobacterium smegmatis. The sequence goes on from NZ_LN831039.1 coordinate 5,975,734, forward strand.
GCCGGACGGCTGCATGGATCTGATCCGTCTGGACGGGCGAGTGGTGGTCGCGGGCCCCGACACCACGGCATACCTGGCCGCCGCCAGCCCAGACCCCGTGCGCGGGTTGCGTTTCCGGCCCGGTGCGCTCCCCCGCGTGCTCGGCGTCCCGGCCGCCGAACTACGCGACACGCGCGTGGACCTCCACGACCTGCGGACCGTGCCCTCGTGTGACTCACTCGAAACGCTGGCCCTGACCCTCGCTTCGGACCTGGCCCCGCCGCGCAGCGAGACCGCGCCGTGGTCGCTGGCCGCGCTGCGGCACGTCACGCGCCGCTTCGCCGACGGCGCCGCTGTCGACGACGTCGCGGACGACCTCGGTTGGTCGGACCGCACCCTGCACCGCCACTGCACCAGCGTCTACGGCTACGGGCCCGCGATGTTGCGTCGTGTCCTGCGGTTCCGTCGCGCGGTGCGACTGCTCGGCAGCGGTACGGGATTGTCCGACGTGGCCGCGCAGTCCGGTTACGCCGACCAGCCCCATCTGCACCGTGAGGTGCGCGCGCTCGCGCGTGTCGGGGTGCGAGAGTTGCTCGGTCAGGTGTCCAGCGCCGCGAACAGGTCCACCGACGTGCCGTCGGGATCCTCGACGGTCGCGTAGCGCTGCCCCCACGGCGCGTCGAACGGCTTGAGGGTGCCGGGGTGACCGGCCCCGGTGACGCGTTCGTACAGCGCGTCGACGTCGCCCGGCGCGGCGAGCCCGAACGCGATCGCGACGCGGCCAGCAGACGAGGGCCTGGTCCAGCCCGGGTGCATACCGGCGATCACCTCCTCGGTGTCGAAGGCCAGCTTGTTGCCGCCGGGCAGCGCCACCTCGACGTGCGGACCGTCGGGCTCGGGCACGTCCAGGCCGAGCAGCCGGTAGAAGTCGAGGCTTCGGTCGAGATCTGTCGCGACGATCTCGATGACCGCCGATATCGGTTGAAGTGCCATATCCGCAGGTTAGACATCCCAGGTGCGTAAGTTGTCAAGCGGCGGCAGGTGTGCGGTGTGCCCAGGCTTTGTGTTCGTCGTAGCGGGTCCGGTGGCGTAGGCAACCGTGCAGGATGCCGACGAGGCGGTTGCCCAGAGCCCGCAGTGCTTGGTGATGGAGGTCGCCTTCAGCGCGGCGATGGTCGTAGAACTGTCGAGCTCCGGGACTTCGGGTTAGCGCGCAGAAGGCCCACTGGTCGATCGCGTCGTAGAGCCGACGGTTGCGGATGTGGCGGGCCAGTACGGCGCGCTTCCTGCCGGACGCAATGGTCAATGGCGAGGTTCCGGCGTAGTTTTTGCGACACTTGGCGTTGGTGTATCGGTTCGGGTCGTCCCCGAACTCACCGAGCACCCGGGCGCCGAGGATGACACCAAGTCCTGGCAGGGAGCGGTAGATGTCGGCGTCCGGGTGCATCTCAAAATGCGCGGCCAGTTCGTTCTCCAGGTCGTCGATCTGACGACTCAACTCGACGACGAGCCCGACGGTGGCCCGCGTTGTCGCTGCGAACGCCGCGGTGACCGCAGCCGGTGCTGCGAGTTGTTCGGATCGTAGTGCGGCCTGGATCTCCTGGGCTCGGATGTCGATGTTGCGTTGGCGCCCAGCAGCTTTGAGTGCGGAGCGGATCTTGGCCAGGCTCAGGCTGGATGCTTGTCGGGGGTCGGGTGCATGTCCGAGGATCGCCAACGCGTCGCGGTCGGACAGATCGTCGAAGGCCTCCAGCGCCGCGGGGTAGTACTCGCGTAGTGCCGAGCGCAGTGCGTTGGTGTGCCGGTTGCGGGTCCAGATCAGATTCTGATGCGCCCGCGCGAGGACCTTGACCGCTTCGGCGTCGGGTGTGTCGCCGGCGATCAGACGGTGGTTGTGTCGGTCGGTGCGCACTAGATCGGCCAACAGCTTGGCGTCGGCGGCATCGGACTTGGCTCCCGACACCGCGTGGCGGTCGCGATAGCGGGCCACAGCCAGCGGATTGACCGCGTACACCTGATAACCGGCGCCGGTCAGTGCCTCCACCCACAGTCCGCGGTCGGTTTCGATTCCGACGGCGACCTGAGCGGGGTCATCGGCGTGGGCCGCGATGAGATCGTGCAGTAGTCGAATTCCGGCCAGCCCCTCGGGCAGCCGCCGTGAGGCCAGCCTGTCGCCGGCCTCGTTCATCAGGTACAGGTCGTGGTGGTCTTCTGCCCAGTCGTCTCCGACGAAGAGCATCGCATCGCCTCCTTGGCTCGATGTGGATGAAACCGTTCGAGCCGAAGGACATCTGGCGGCGACCTAATGGATCAGTGCTCGAACCGGCACGACATCCCATGAGCGCTGTAGATGACCTCACCAACCGGCCGGGGCACGATCTAACCCTAGAAATCGACCATCGTTCCAGGCGGCAGGAGTGCTCACCGGCCAGCGGCTCGGTGATCAGCGTCCCCGCGCTGGACGGTTATCCGTTCGAGGCACGCCGATCAACACCCATTAGGCGGGGCGTGGCGCGGTGTCGTGAACAAATCGGACAGCTCAGGGTTCCTGCTACCCGCGTTCCCCGGTATGTTGGCCCTGATCGCTGGTTACTCGTCAGTAGGGAGGGTCAGACATGCCCGCTCCGTCCGCCGCCGACTTCGCTCGCCTGCGCAGCCTCGTCGCCATCGAAGACCTCGACGCACGCCAGTCGCGCCCGATCGAGGAGGTGTTCACGGGCCGTGAACTGACCACGATCCCCGTCGGCACGGCCGAGGACGTCGCCGCCGCGTTCGCCAAGGCGCGCGCCGCGCAGCGGGGCTGGGCGCACCGGCCCGTGGCCGAACGCGCCGCGATCATGGAACGCTTCCGCGACCTCGTCGCCAAGAACCGCGACTTCCTCATGGACGTGGCACAGGCCGAGACCGGAAAGGCCCGCTCGGCGGCGCAGGAAGAGATCGTCGACATGATGCTCAACGCGCGCTACTACGCGCGTCAGGCCGTCAAACTCCTTGCGCCCAAACGTGTCCAGGGCCTGCTGCCGGGTGTGGTGAAAACGGTCGTCAACCATCACCCCAAGGGCGTCGTCGGCGTGATCTCGCCGTGGAACTACCCGATGGCGCTGTCGATCTCCGATTCGATCCCCGCGCTGCTCGCAGGCAACGCTGTGGTGGTCAAACCCGACAGCCAGACGCCCTACTGCACGCTGGCCAACGCCGAACTGCTCTACGAGGCCGGTCTGCCACGGGATCTGTTCGCGGTCGTGCCCGGCCCCGGTTCGGTGGTGGGCACCGCGATCGTCGAGAACTGCGACTACCTGATGTTCACGGGTTCCACGGCCACGGGACGCACGCTCGCCGAGCAGTGCGGGCGCAGGCTCATCGGGTTCTCGGCCGAACTCGGCGGCAAGAACCCGATGATCGTGACCAAGGGCGCCAAGCTCGACGTGGCGGCCAAGGCCGCGACGCGGGCGTGCTTCTCCAACGCCGGCCAGTTGTGCATCTCGATCGAACGCATCTACGTCGAACGTGCGGTCGCCGACGAGTTCACCGCCAAGTTCGGCGAACAGGTCCGCAGCATGAGGCTCGCCGCGACCTACGACTTCACCGCCGACATGGGCAGCCTGATCTCCGAGGACCAGATCAAGACCGTCTCGGGTCACGTCGACGACGCGAAAGCCAAGGGCGCCACCGTGATCGCGGGTGGCAACATCCGGCCCGACATCGGCCCGCGGTTCTACGAGCCCACCGTGCTCACCGGCGTCACCGACGAGATGGAGTGCGCACGCAACGAGACGTTCGGCCCCGTGGTCTCGATCTATCCCGTCGAATCCGTCGCCGAGGCCATCGAGAAGGCCAACGACACCGAGTACGGGCTCAACGCCAGCGTGTGGGCCGGCAGCAAGGCCGAGGGTGAGGCCATCGCAGCGCAACTGCAGGCCGGCACCGTCAACGTCGACGAGGGCTACGCCCTGGCGTTCGGCAGCACGGCGGCACCGATGGGCGGCATGAAGGCCTCCGGTGTGGGCCGCCGGCACGGGGCCGACGGCATCCTCAAATACACCGAATCCCAGACCGTCGCCACCGCGCGTGTGCTCAATCTCGATCCGCCGCTGGGCATCTCGGGCACGCTGTGGCAGAAGGCGATGACGCCCATGATCCGGGCCGTCCAGAAACTGCCCGGCCGCTAGAGGTCAGGCGTCGCGGACCGTGTCGAGCCGGTTGGTGGCCTTCTCGAAGCCCTCGACCAGTTCGGCGATGATGTCGGCCACGGGACGGATCTGGTTCATGCGCCCCACGATCTGGCCCACCGGCATGGCCACGGTGTCGGGGTTGTCCGACCCGTTCATGCGCTGGTGTGCCTCGCTGACCAGGATGTTCTGCAGCGGCATGGGCAGCGGCTCGGGCGCGTCGGGCGCATCCCAGGCATCGGTCCACTTGGTCTTGAGCAGGCGCGCAGGCTTGCCGGTGTAGATCTTGCGGCGCACGGTGTCGGCCGTGCCCGCGCGCAGCAGCGCCTCCTGGATCGTCGAGACGCCACTGGGCTTGCGATGCCCGAGGTCGTATTCGGCCGAGGTCAAGAACGCCGATCCCATCCAGACGCCGGACGCGCCGAGGGCGAGCGCCGCCGCGACCTGGCGACCCGTGCCGATGCCGCCCGCGGCCAGCACAGGGGCCTTACCGTCCAGTGCGTCAACAATTTCCGGCCAGAGCACCATGGAGCCGATCTCGCCGGTGTGCCCACCGGCCTCGTGGCCCTGTGCGACGACGATGTCGACGCCGTTCTCGACGTGGCGCAGCGCGTGCTTGGCGCTGCCGGCCAGCGCGGCGACCGGGACACCCGCGGCGTGCGCCTGGTCGATGACGTCCTTGGGCGGTGAGCCCAGCGCGTTGGCGATCAGCTTGATCGGGTGCTTGAGCGCGACCTCGACGTGGCTGCGGGCCACCGAGTGCAGCCAGCCCAGCACGCCCTCGTTGCGCTCGCCGTCCTCGGGCAGCGGCGGAACACCCAGATCGGCAAGGGTTTTCGCGACGAAGTCGCGGTGCCCCTGCGGGATCAGCTTGTTGATGTCGACGGCCGTGCCCTCGGTGGGCACCTTGGCCGGCATCACGACGTCGACGCCGTACGGCTTGCCGTCGGTGTTGGCGTCCATCCACTGCAGGACGTCCTCGAGGTCGTCGGCGTCGTTGAACCGCACGCAGCCCAGCACACCGAGACCGCCGGCCTTGCTCACCGCGGCGGCGACCTTCTCCGACGGGGTGAAGACGAAGATCGGGTACTCGATCCCGAACCGTTCACAGAGTTCAGTTTTCATTCTTCATCCCTCACTTGGCATTCGCGGCGACATGATTGGCGTGCACCTCGTCGGCCGGGCGTTCCTCGGTGACGTCCTTGGCCCACCGGTAGTCGGGCTTGCCCGCCGGGGACCGCTTGATCTCGTCGACCAGCCAGAGGCTGCGCGGCACTTTGTATCCCGCGATCTCGGTGCGCACGTGGGCGTCGAGTTCGGCCAGCGTCGGCCGGGTCCCCTCACGCGGATGGACGACGGCGGCGACGTGCTGACCGAAACGTGGATCGGGCACACCGACGACGAGCGCGTCGAACACGTCGGGATGGCCCTTGAGCGCGGCCTCGACCTCTTCGGGATAGATCTTCTCGCCGCCGGAGTTGATGGACACCGACCCGCGGCCCAGCATGGTCACCGAGCCGTCGGCCTCGACCTCGGCGTAGTCACCCGGGATCGCGTACCGCACACCGTTGATCGTCTTGAACGTCTCGGCCGTCTTCTTCTCGTCCTTGTAGTAGCACAGCGGGATGTGGCCGCGTTTGGCGATCACCCCGCGCACCCCCGAGCCGGGCTTGACCTCGTTGCCGTCGTCGTCGAGCACCACGGTGTTCTTGTCGATGGTCACGCGCGGACCGCCGGTGTGCGACTGGCCTTTCGCGACGATGCTGGTGCCGCCGAAACCGGTCTCCGACGAGCCGATCGAATCGGTGATGACGCGGTTGGGCAGCAGTTCGAGGAACTTCTCCTTGAGGCTCGTCGAGAACAGCGCCGCGGTGCTGGCCAACAGGAACAGGCTCGACAGGTCGTATTCCTTGCCCGCATCCTTGGCGGCGAGCAGCGAGTCCAGCAGCGGCCGCGCCATCGCGTCGCCGGTGAAGAACAACAGGTTGACCTTGTGGTCGTGGATGGCCTGCCACACCTCGTCGGGGCTGAATTCCGGTGTGAGAAGCACGGTTCCGCCCGCGAACAGGGCCATCCACGTCGCCGACTGCGTCGCCCCGTGGATCATCGGCGGGATCGGGTAGCGCACCATCGGCGGGTTCGCGGCGGCCTGCTTGGCCAGCCCGTACTCGTCCTCGATGGGCTCGCCCGTGGCGAAGTCGGTGCCGCCGAACAAAACGCGGTAGATGTCCTCGTGGCGCCACATCACGCCCTTGGGGAAACCGGTCGTGCCGCCCGTGTAGAGCAGGTAGATGTCGTCCTCGCTGCGCGGGCCGAAGTCGCGCTCAGGCGAACTCTTCTCGAGTGCCGAGTAGAACTCGACCCCGCCGAACCGCTCGTAGTCGTCGTCGGACCCGTCCTCGACGACCAGGATCGTCTTGATGTCCGGCGTCTCCGGCAGCACGTTGGCGACACGGTCGGAGTAGCGGCGCTCGTGCACCAGCGCGACCATGTCGGAGTTCTCGAAGAGGTACTTGAGCTCCCCCTCGACGTAACGGAAGTTGACGTTGACCAGGATCGCGCCCGCCTTGACGATGCCCAGCATCGCGATGACGATCTCGATGCGGTTGCGGCAGTACAGGCCGACCTTGTCGTCCTTCTTGACGCCCTGGTCGATCAGGTAGTGCGCGAAGCGATTGGCTTTCTCCTCCAACTGCCCGTAGGTCAGCTGTTCGCCGCCGGAGATCAACGCGACACGGTCAGGCACAGCGTCGATGGCGTGCTCGGCAAGATCCGCAATGTTCAGAGCCACGACCCTAAACTAGAACGTGTTACATTTCGAGACAAGTCTGGGGTTACCGAGCATGGAGGCGAATACCCGTGAGTGAGACCGGCAAGGGGCCTGACGCCCTCGTTGAGCAGCGCGGACACACCCTCATCGTCACGTTGAACCGTCCTGAGGCGCGCAACGCTCTCTCGGGCGAGATGCTCTCGATCATGGTCGAAGCATGGGACCGGGTCGACAACGATCCGGAGATCCGCACCTGCATCCTGACCGGCGCCGGCGGCTACTTCTGCTCGGGCATGGACCTCAAGGGCGCGGACAAGAAGCCGCCGGGTGACTCGTTCAAGGACGGCAGCTACGACCCGTCGAAGATTCCCGGCCTGCTCAAGGGCCGCCGCCTGACCAAGCCGCTGATCGCCGCGGTCGAGGGTCCCGCCATCGCGGGCGGCACCGAGATCCTGCAGGGCACCGACATCCGCGTGGCCGGTGAGAGCGCCAAGTTCGGGATCTCCGAGGCCAAGTGGAGCCTGTACCCGATGGGCGGTTCGGCCGTGCGCCTGGTGCGCCAGATCCCCTACACCATCGCGTGCGACATGCTGCTCACCGGTCGCCACATCACCGCGGCCGAGGCCAAGGAGTACGGCCTGATCGGGTACGTCGTTCCCGACGGCACCGCGCTGGACAAGGCGCTGGAGATCGCCGAGACCATCAACAACAACGGTCCGCTCGCCGTGCAGGCGATCCTCAAGACCATCCGTGAGACCGAGGGCATGCACGAGGACGAGGCGTTCGGCCCCGACACCCGCAACGGCATCCCGGTGTTCCTGTCCGAGGACGCCAAGGAGGGGCCGCGTGCGTTCAAGGAGAAGCGCGCACCGAACTTCCAGATGAAGTAGACGCGAACGCAGTTGAGGCCTGCTCGATTCGAGCAGGCCTCAACTGTTTTCAGCTCAGCGCCAGTGTCCGGGCGGTCTGGGTGGCGGCGGAGGCCCCCAGAATGGCGGCGGCGGTGGTGGCGGCGGCAACCAGATCGGCGGCGGTGGCGGGGGCCGCCAGAACGGCGGTGGTGGCGGCGGGGGCGGCGGTGGCCCCCAGAACGGCGGCGGTGGCGGCGGCGGTGGCGGGAACGCCGGCACCGGCCCGAGCACACTCATCGGTGCCGAGTCGCCCGCCGGTTGGGCACCGGCCAGCGCAGCGGCGCCTGTGGCACCCGCGAAAAGCGCGCCCCCCAACAGAACTCCGCCCAACAGTCGTCGCCCCGGTAAATGTCGTGCCATGACGTACATCCTTCGGTCGTTGCGTATCCCCCCGATTTCTCGAGACTATCTAATTAGTCGGCCTAGGAGGAACCTGTGAAACCCTATGCACAGCTGACGCTTAAGTTCACACAGCCGGCGCTCATGGGTCCCACCGTTCCCGAATGTGAATCCACAGCGAATCTTTCGCCGATTTTTCGCTGACGTTTCACACTCGAGGAGTTGTCGGTGCCTTACGGCACACTCCCCACATGGGGGATCCAGTCATCGGCACCGAAGCCATCGCCGCGGGCATCGCGACGCCCTATCAGCTCCGTAGCCGGTACTGGCCGGTGTACCCGGGCATCTACGTACCGAAGGACACCCAACCCACGGCAGCGCTGCGGGCAAAGGCCGCGTGGTTGTGGTCGGATCGGCGCGCGGTGCTGGCGGGTCGTTCGGCGTCGGCGCTGCACCGTTCGAAGTGGCTCGATCCACGTGCACCCGCCGAACTGATCCACGACAACCGCCGTCCACCATGTGGGATAAAGACGTGGCTGGATCGATTCGAGGACGACGAGATCACCGTCGTCGACGGGATGCGCGTGACGACGCCGGCGCGCACGGCGCTGGACCTGGCCTGCCGGTACCCGCTCGATACCGCCGTGACGCTGATCGACGCGCTCGCCAACGCCACCCGGCTCAAGATGGCCGACGTCGAACTGCTCGTGGACCGGTATCGGGGCCGGCGAGGCATCAAGAACGCACGCCACGTGCTCGACCTGGTCGATGGCGGCGCCGAGTCACCCCGCGAGACGTGGCTGCGGTTGGAGGTGATCCGCGGCGGCTTCCCGCGTCCACAGACCCAGATCCCGGTTCACGACGAATACGGGGTGCTGGTCGGGGTTTTCGACATGGGCTGGGAGGACGCCATGGTCGGCCTCGACTACGAGGGCGACCAGCACCGGACCGACCGGCGACGGTTCAACCGCGACATCCACAAGTCCGAGGACGTCAGACGGTTGGGCTGGACCCACATCCGGGTGACCGCTCAGGACGGCGAAGCCGACATCCTCAAGCGCATCGAGGCGGCAGGTGTTCCGCGCGGTCCGCGAGTGTGAAACGTCAGCGAAAAATCGGGCGAGAATTCGCTGAGGTTTCACACTCGCGGGCCTGAGACCAGCGGCGAGACCTACGCCAGCACAGGCGCACTCGGTGTGAACACCACGGGCATCGACTCTGGTCCGCTGACGAAGTTGGCGGGCCGCAACGGCACCGGGGCGTCGTCGGCGAGACGCAGGTCGGGCAGTCTGCGGAGCACACGCTCGGTCATGAGCCTGAGCTCGAGGCGCGCCAGCTGATTGCCCAGGCAGAAGTGGGTGCCGAAGCCGAAGGCCACGTGGCTGTTGGGATTTCGGTCGATGCGGAAGTTGTCCGGATCGCCGAAGACGGACTCGTCGAAGTTGGCCGACTCGAACATCAGCATGATCTTCTCGCCCGCACGCAGCTCGGTGCCGTGGAACACCGTGTCGGCGGTCAGGGTCCGGCACATGTTCTTCACCGGTGAGGTCCACCGCAGCATCTCCTCGATCGCCCCGGGCAGCAGATCGACGTCGGCGACCAGCGCATCCCACTGATCCCGGTGGCGCAGAAGCTGTTCGGTGCCGCCCGACAGCGTGTGCCGGGTGGTCTCGTCGCCGCCGATGAGGATCAGCAGCGTCTCGAAGACGATCTCGTCGTCACTCATGCGCTGACCCTCGACCTCGGAGTTGACCAGCACCGAGAAGAGGTCGTCGGTGGGCTCGGCGCGGCGCTTGGTGATGACGTCCTTGGTGAACTCGGTGTACGCCGCGAAGGTGTCCATGAGTTTCTGGATCGCCGCTTCGTCGACGTGCGACGAGAGCCCGCACACCAGGTCGTCGGACCACTTCAGCAGCATGTCCCGCTCGGTGGGCAGCACCCCGAGCATGTCGCCGATCACCGCCATGGGCAGCGGTGCGGCGATGTCGCGCACGAAGTCGCACTCGCCGCGTTCGCACACCGCGTCGATCAGGGTGTCGCACAACCGGCCGATGGAATCCACCTTGTCCATGACGCGCTTGCGGGTGAAGCCGGCGTTGACGAGCTTGCGCCGCAACAGATGTTGCGGGTCGTCCATGTCGATCATGTAGGGCATGCCCGGCTGATCGGGCCGGATGCCGCCGGTCGACGAGAACAGTTCGGGGTTGCGTTCGGCGTCGAGCACGGCCTGATACGTCGTCGCGGCCGCGAGCCCGTTGCGGTCACGGAACACCGGTTCGTTGGCCCGCATCCAGCGGTAGGCCTCGCGCGCCCCGCCGTCGGCGTAGAACATGCCGTTGGCCAGGTCCACGTCGGGCCTGGTGAGCATCTGCGTCATGAGATCACCTCAGCCTCACCGAAAGTCATCTGCACGTTGGCCGCCGAACTCGACACGAGCGCCCGCTTCGGCAGCCCCAGCGATGCCAGTTCGGCCGCGTAGGGGTGATCGCCGAGCCGCAGGCGCACGCCCCCGAACCGGTAGCGCACGCCCGACAAACGCATCTGGCCTTCGGTCCGGCGCGTGACGCCGTCGAGGTGCGAGTAGGTGGGATGCACCTGCGGACGCGACGTGAACACCGGCGGAACCGGGATGCCCGGCCGGAACTCCATGCCGACGGCGAACTTTCCGCCGATGCTGACGTCGAACCCGAACTGCCTGGCCTCACGAACGGTGAAGTCCGCCATGACCTTCGGGTAGCCCCAGATCGTGCGGCCGGCCTCCAGCGTGAAGGACTGGTCTACCGGCAGGTGGTGGATGTACGCGCCCGCCGACTGCAGTGCGCGAAGGCCGGTCGCGGTCGACCCCGGCGGGTTCACCATGACGTTGGTGCCGTACTCGAGGTACTCGCCGAGATCGCCGTCGACGTAGCGCATCAGCATGAGGATGACCATCGCGCGCCCCGGCCGGTAGCGGCACACCTGCAATCCGCTGTGGTCGATCATGCGCTGGGCGGCGTCGGCATCCACCGAGAACATCGCCATGTGCTGGTCTGCGGTGCGGATACGCACCGGCATGGTCACCGTGTTGCCGGCGATGGTGTGCTGCGTCACATGCCAAATCTAGAACGCGTTCTAGACACTTTGCAAGAAGTGTCTACAACAGCGCGGCGAGTTCGCGGATGTGCTCGGGGCTGCGGCCCGAGACCACCATGGTGGTGACCCCCGCGGCCTCCCACACCTTGATCTGTTCGCGCACGTAGGACACGTCGCCGACGATCGCGGCGTCGTCGACCACCTCGTCGGGGATCACCTTGGCGGCCTCGTCCTTGCGGCCCGAGCGGAACAGCTTCGTCACCTCGTCGACCACGTCGCCGTAACCCATGCGGCGGTAGACGTCGGCGTGGAAGTTGGTGTCCTCGGCGCCCATGCCGCCCATGTACAGCGCGAGGTAGGGCTTCATCGCCGCGAACGCCGCGGCCCGGTCCTCGGTGATGACGATGTTGGCGGTCGCGCAGATCTCGAACGTCTCGCGCGTGCGACACGCGCCGGGCCGCGCGAAGCCCTCGTCGAGCCACGCGTTGTAGGTGTCGGCCATGCGCGGCGTGTAGAAGATCGGCAGCCAGCCGTCGCAGATCTCGGCGGCCAGCGCGACGTTCTTGGGGCCCTCGGCCCCGAGCATGATCGGGATGTCCGCGCGCAGCGGATGCGTGATGGGCTTGAGCGGCTTGCCCAGTCCGGTCGTGCCCTCGCCGGTCAGCGGCAACGGATAGTGCGGACCATCGCTGGTCACCGGGGCCTCGCGGGCCCACACCTGCCGGATAATGTCGATGTACTCGCGCGTGCGGGCCAGTGGCTTGGGGAACTTCTGCCCGTACCAGCCCTCGACCACCTGCGGCCCGGACACGCCCAGGCCCAGGATGTGGCGGCCGCCCGAGAGGTGGTCGAGCGTCAGCGACGCCATGGCACACGCCGTGGGAGTGCGCGCGGACATCTGCACCACCGACGTGCCCAGCCGCAGACTCTTGGTCTCGCGTCCCCACCAGGCCAGCGGCGTGAATGCATCCGAGCCCCATGCCTCTGCGGTGAACACGGTGTCGAAACCGGCCTCCTCGGCCGCGGCCACCAACTCCGCATGGTTGCTCGGCGGCTGCGCTGCCCAATATCCGAGTTGCAAACCCAACTTCATTCCGGCCGCCCTCCCTGGCTTCTTGCCACGATTCTTAGAACCTGTTCTACTCGATGTGTGACAGCCAGCCAAAGCCGCCCGGCCTCGACAGATCACCGTGAGCCGCCACTTTCAGCGCCACTGAAACTGTCTTTCGACTACACCCGTTCAGTCGGGCCCTTGCTCAGTCAGTTCTTCACCGCGCTTCGTGACCGCCGCATCGTCGGCGTGCGCGGATCCGATGGACGTGTGCATGTGCCACCCGCCGAGTATGACCCGGTCACCTACGAACCATTGACCGAGGTCGTGCCGGTGGGCAGCGTCGGGACCGTCGTGTCCTGGACGTGGCAGCCCGAGCCGCTGGAGGGGCAGCCACTCGACCGGCCGTTCGCGTGGGCGCTGATCAAACTCGACGGTGCCGACACCCCTTTGCTGCATGCCGTTGCCGCCGAAGAGGGTTCGGTGAGCACCGGCATGCGGGTGCACGCGCACTGGGTCGACGAGCCCGCGGGCGCGATCACCGACATCGCGTACTTCCTGCCGGGCGACACCCCGGAACCCGTTGCCGACGCGCCCGCCGACGAGCGTGATCCGGTGACGATGCTGGTGGTGCCGTCGAGCATCGAGATCCAGCACTCGGCCTCGCTGCCCGAGAGCACCTACCTGCGCAGCCTGCGCGAGGGCAAGCTGGTCGGCGCCCGCACGGTGGGCCCGAACGGCGAGAAGGGCAAGGTCTACTTCCCGCCCAAGGAAGCCGATCCGGCCACGGGCCTTGAGCTCAACGAGTTCGTCGAACTGCCCGACAAGGGCACGGTGACGACGTTCGCGATCATCAACATCCCGTTCGCGGGGCAGCGCATCAAGCCGCCGTACGTCGCGGCGTACGTGCTGCTGGACGGCGCCGACATCCCGTTCTTGCACCTGGTCACCGACATCGACGCGTCCGAGGTCCGCATGGGCATGCGCGTCGAGGCGGTCTGGAAGCCCAAGGACGAGTGGGGCCTGGGCATCGACAACATCTCGCATTTCCGGCCGACGGGTGAGCCCGACGCCGACTACGACAGCTACAAGCACCACCTGTAAAGGGAAAAGATGACCGCACCCTCGGGTAGACAAGTCGCGGTGGTCGGCTTCGCACATGCCCCGCATGTCCGCCGCACCGACGGCACCACCAACGGCGTCGAGATGTTGATGCCGTGCTTCCACCAGCTGTACGACGAGCTGGGCCTTCAGCAGAGCGACATCGGCTTCTGGTGCTCCGGGTCCTCGGATTACCTTGCCGGACGCGCATTCTCGTTCATCTCGGCGATCGACTCGATCGGCGCCGTACCGCCGATCAACGAGTCCCACGTCGAGATGGACGGCGCATGGGCGTTGTACGAGGCCTACATCAAGATCCTGACCGGCGAGGTCGACACCGCGCTGGTGTACGGCTTCGGCAAGTCGTCGGCCGGTGTGCTGCGGCGCGTGCTCGCACTGCAGACCGATCCGTACTCGGTGGCCCCGCTGTGGCCCGATGCGGTCTCGATGGCGGGTCTGCAGGCCCGGTTCGGGCTCGATGCGGGCAAGTGGACGGCCGAACAGATGGCGCAGGTGGCGCTCGACGCGTTCGCCGCGGGCGGGCGCACGGATTCGGTGAAGCCGGCCAAGAGCATCGACGAACTGCTCGAACGCCCCTTCTTCGCCGATCCGCTGCGACGCCACGACATCGCGCCAATCACCGACGGCGCGGCGGCGATCGTGCTGGCCGCGGGCGACCGGGCGCGTGAGCTGCGCGAGAACCCGGCCTGGATCACCGGCATCGAACACCGCATCGACACCCCGGTGCTCGGCGCGCGGGATCTGACGACCTCGCCGTCCACCGCGGCCTCGGCCGCCGCGGCCACGGGCGGGGACACCGCGTCCATCGAGGTGGCCGAGATCCACGCACCGTTCACCCACCAGCACCTGATCCTCACCGAGGCCATCGGCCTGGGTGGTTCGACGAAGATCAACCCGTCGGGCGGGGCGCTTTCCGCCAACCCGATGTTCTCGGCGGGCCTGGAGCGTATCGGTTTCGCCGCGCGGCACATCTTCGACGGTTCGGCGGGCCGGGTGCTCGCCCACGCCACCAGTGGGCCTGCGCTGCAACAGAATCTGGTCGCCGTCTTGGAAGGGAAGAACTGATGGCCGTCAATGCCGCCGTTCTGGGCACGGGCCAGACGAAGTACGTCGCCAAGCGCACCGACGTCTCGATGAACGGCCTGGTGCGCGAGGCCATCGACCGCGCGCTCGCCGATTCGGGTTCGACGATGGCCGACATCGACGCCGTGGTCGTCGGCAAGGCGCCGGACTTCTTCGAGGGCGTGATGATGCCCGAGCTGTTCATGGCCGATGCCGTGGGTGCGACGGGCAAGCCGCTGATCCGCGTGCACACCGCGGGTTCGGTCGGCGGGTCGACGGCCATCGTCGCGGCGAGCCTGGTGAAATCCGGCAGGTACCGCCGCGTGCTCACCATGGCGTGGGAGAAGCAGTCCGAGTCGAATGCCATGTGGGCGTTGAGCATTCCGGTGCCGTTCACCAAGCCCGTGGGTGCGGGCGCCGGCGGGTACTTCGCACCGCACGTGCGGGCCTACATCCGCCGCTCGGGCGCGCCGACGCACATCGGCGCGATGGTCGCGGTCAAGGACCGGCTCAACGGGGCCAAGAACCCGCTGGCACACCTGCATCAGCCCGACATCACGCTCGAGAAGGTGCTGAGCTCGCAGATGCTGTGGGATCCGATCCGGTTCGACGAGACGTGCCCGTCGTCCGACGGTGCGTGCGCGATGGTGATCGGTGACGAACAGATCGCGGATGCCCGTGTGGCCGAGGGGCATCCGGTGGCGTGGATCCACGCGACCGCGCTGCGCACCGAACCGTTGGCGTACGCGGGGCGCGATCAGGTGAACCCGCAGGCCGGCCGCGACGCCGCCAAGGCGCTGTGGCGTGACGCGGGCATCACCAGCCCGATCGACGAGATCGACGTCGCCGAGGTGTACGTGCCGTTCTCGTGGTTCGAGCCCATGTGGCTGGAGAACCTGGGCTTCGCTCCCGAGGGCGAGGGCTGGAAGCTCACCGAGGCAGGCGAGACCGCGATCGGTGGACGCATCCCGTTCAACCCGTCGGGTGGTGTGCTGAGCTCCAATCCGATCGGCGCGTCGGGCATGATCCGCTTCGCCGAGTCGGCCATCCAGGTGATGGGCAAGGCCGGCGAACATCAGGTGCAGGGCGCCCGCAAGGCCCTCGGCCACGCATACGGCGGTGGTTCGCAGTACTTCTCCATGTGGGTTGTGTCTTCGGACAAGCCCGCAGCCAAGCCCTGATATCTCCGCCGAAACGGCATTCCGGCAGGCAAAGTGCGAGTGCACGCCTGCCGGAATGTCGTTTCGGCGCGTGAGAGGTGACGCTCGGCGCATGCGGGCCACCCTCGGGCGCGACGAAAGGCGGGCATCGGCGGCGCCGCGTACCCTGATCAGTAACTATGTCGCCCACGACGGTCCCCCGCCTCAGACTTCTGCTCACCACCGGCCTTGCGGCTGCTGTCGTCGCGACGGCGGCCGGCTGCCAGGACGCGCAACTGACCGCGGATCCGGCCACGGGCAAGGCGCCGGCGGCCTCGTCGTCAGCCGCCACCAGTTCACCCCAGGCCAAGGCCTCCGACTACAGCCATCTGTTGCTGCAGGCCGAGGACATCAGCATCCCGCCCAACACCTTCACCAGGCGGTCCACCAAGGTCAACCCGGACGGCCAGGACGGCGCCAGCGCGCTCTACGTCAACGCCGACGACACCAGGGCCATCGCCGACACGATCCTGATCTATCCGGACGTCGCGACCGCGACCGCGACACTGCAGCAGGCCGTGGGCGCCATCAACACCATGGTCGAGGGCGGCACTCCTCAGCCGCACCCCGTCGGCACGAACGGCACGGTGATCTCCGGGACGGCGCCGGACGGCTCCAAGGCGGTCACGCTGTTGATGTTCACGCAGGGCCGGGCGCTGGTGCGGTTGGAGTTCGACAGCGCCATCGAGGACCCGGTCACCGAGCAGACCGTGACCGCCATCGGCAGGATGCAGCAGATCGCGCTGCGGATCGGCCTGCCCGAGCGGGAGTAACCGTCCACGAGCGCGGGTATGCCGCAGGTCACGCGTCCCTCGTTGCACTATCGGACGGGAAAACTGTAACGTGTTCTAGTTAGAAGCAACGGACTGGAGGCGTCATGGCTACCGAGACTGTCGGGATCCGCGAAATCGACACCGGCGCGCTGCCGGATCGGTACGCGCGAGGCTGGCACTGCCTTGGACCGGTGAAGAACTTCTCGGACGGCAAGCCGCACAGCGTCAACATCTTCGGCACCAAGCTCGTGGTGTTCGCGGGCTCCAAGGGCGAGCTCAACGTCCTCGACGCGTACTGCCGCCACATGGGCGGTGACCTGTCGAAGGGCACCGTCAAGGGCGACGAGGTCGCGTGCCCGTTCCACGACTGGCGCTGGGGCGGTGACGGCAAGTGCAAGCTCGTGCCGTACGCCAAGCGCACCCCCCGCCTGGCCCGCACCCGGTCCTGGCACACCGACGTGCGCGGCGGCCTGCTGTTCGTGTGGCACGACCACGAGGGCAACCCGCCGCAGCCCGAGGTGCGCATCCCCGAGATCCCGGAGTGGTCGAGCGGTGAGTGGACCGACTGGAAGTGGAACTCGATGTTGATCGAGGGCAGCAACTGCCGCGAGATCATCGACAACGTCACCGACATGGCCCACTTCTTCTACATCCACTTCGGGCTGCCGACGTACTTCAAGAACGTCTTCGAGGGCCACATCGCCAGCCAGTACCTGCACAACGTGGGCCGGCCCGATGTCAACGACCTCGGCACGGCCTACGGCGAGGCCAAGCTGGACTCCGAGGCGTCGTACTTCGGCCCGTCGTTCATGATCAACTGGCTGCACAACACCTACGGCGAGTTCAAGGCCGAGTCGATCCTGATCAACTGCCACTACCCCGTGACGCAGGATTCGTTCGTGCTGCAGTGGGGTGTGATCGTCGAGAAGCCCAAGGGGCTGGACGACGCGACCACCGAGAAGCTCGCCGACGCCTTCACCGAGGGTGTCAGCAAGGGCTTCCTGCAGGACGTCGAGATCTGGAAGCACAAGACCCGCATCGACAATCCGCTGCTGGTCGAGGAGGACGGCGCGGTGTACCAGATGCGGCGCTGGTACCAGCAGTTCTACGTCGACGTCGCCGACATCACGCCGGACATGACCGACCGGTTCGAGATGGAGGTCGACACCACGGCCGCGGTCGAGAAGTGGAACATCGAGGTTCAGGAGAACCTGAAGGCCCAGGCCGAAGCCGAGAAGGCGGAGCAGTCGAGCTGATGCCGGCACGCAACGAGCAGGGCCGCACCCAGACACCGGATGTCGGTGATCTGGCCCGCTCGATGCTGTTGCTGCACGGCATCCACGACGACGACGATCATCCGGCCGGCAATCAGCCGGGCACCGGAAGTTGGTCCAAGGCACCGAATTTCGCGTCCGATCCGCAACGCGCGGCAGCCGTTCGCGAGGCCAGCCTGCGTGACCGGGAACGCTACCTGACCTCGGGGCTGGTGTCGGTGGACTGCCGGCACTGCCACGTGTCGGTGCAGGTGAAGAAGCTCGGTCCCACGCACACCGCGGTGCAGTGGAACTCCGAGGCGACGCAACGCTGCGCGGTGTTCAACGAGATCCGTGCCGCCGGTGGCGATCCCGCACGTACGCCGTCGTGCCCGCGGCTGTCCGACAGCATCCGGCATGCCGTCGCCGAGGGCGTCCTCGAAGAGTCCTCGACGGCCCCGGCGCCCGGCGACGGTTAGCTTTCCCGCACCTTGGCCAGTGCAGATGCACGTTCGGTCAGGAACTTTCGCAATGTGTCCTTCTGCGCCTCGATCTCGTCGGCGCTCAGCCCGTCGGTGACGGGCACGGTCTCGGCGATCGAATCCAGCAGCGCCAGGGCCTGTCCGTCGGCGTAGATCTGGTCGTACAGCTCCCAGTACGCCTTGTCGTAGACCTCGGTGAACGCCGGTGACGCCAGGAACCGTTCCTTGAGAATGTTGCCGCCCAACTCCTTGCCGGGCGGCGGGCCCATGCCGGTGGGAAGTTGGAAGCCCGACGGCGGCTTGAACTCCATGGGATCGCGCGGCCCGAGCTTCACGTCGCCCATCATCGTGGCGAGGTTCAGGTCCCACGACACCACCGTGAACTTCTTGGTGCCCAGGTCGTACCACAGGTAGTAGTTCTGCCCGGGTCCGGCCATGTCGTCGCCGTTGATCAACAGGTTCTGCGTCGCGACGTAGCGCGCGAACGATTCCACGTCGATCCAGTCACCCAGCGACCGGGCGAATTCCTCGTCGTCGGCGCTGTCGAGCCACTTCAGGAAGTTGATGAGCGGCTGCAGGTTTCCGGTGTCGACGGTGTTGATCTGCTTGAACTGATCGGCGTAGGCCGACTGGTCGGGGCCGGCGTACTCGAGCCGCGATTTGGCGCGCGCCTTGTACAGGTAGCCGTCGGAGTCGAACACCGTGCTCGCGTAGTTCTCGTCGGGGTGCTCGAGCAGCAGGCGCGTCGTGGTCGCGCCGTTCACCGAATACGTGATGTAGGAGTAGCGCTGCGTCGGCTGACCCGTCATCGCGGTCAGCGACAATGCCAGAGCCTCGTTGAGCACGGGCGCCCCGGGACGCACCGACAGTTCGGTCAGGCCCTGATATCCACGGCCGTCGGCGTTCTCGTTGAAGCTGATCAGCAGAGGCAACGACAGCGGATCGTCCTCGGACACCGTGCCCATCGGCCCGCCGGGTCCTCCGAGACCACCAGGCCCACCGAAACCACCAGGCGGCCCACCAGGGCCTGGCGCACCGGGGGGACCCGGCGGACCGGGACGTCCTGGAGGCCCTGGAGGCCCGGGAGGCCCGCCCTCCCCCGGCGGGGGAGGGAAATGCACGCCGCGCAGACTCATCAACGTCGAGTTGCCCTTGAGCCGCACCGCGACGTCGTTGATCGTGGTGCCGTCGATCGTGATGTCGGCGGTCACCCACTTCTTGTCGCCGTCGGCCTTGAACTGCTCGACCATGTCGCGGTATTCGGCGTCGGTCAGCTCGACCGACAGCGAGTGCGGCACGGTGTTGTCGAACAGATCGACCGTGCCCGTGATGTTCTCGGTGATCTCCGAGGCGATGACGGTCGGGTCCCCCGTGATGTACGGCCGAATGCGGACGTCACCGAACACCAGCGCCACCACGGCCACGAACACGACGAACGCACCGAGCAGTTTCCAGTGCTGGCGCAGCGGTCTGGGGATCCGGTGCACGAACCGGCGCCACCTCGAACTGGCCGGAGCCGCCATCAGATGTCGGTCTGGTCGTAGCCCGTCAGCACCGTGACGCGCTGGCCGGTGTTCACCGCGGTCAGCGCCGCGATGAGGTCGCTGCTCTTCTTGTTCTTCTTCAGCTGCGCGGTGTAGTACAGCTCCATCAGCGCACCTGCGCGCACCGATTCGGTTGAGACCAGCTCGAATTCACTGCAGTACTCGATCAAGGTGTCCTCGACGCGTGCGGTGTATTCGGGCTCCGGCGGCACCTGCACCTTGACCACCTGGCGCTTGACGTCGAGCTTGAACATGTTGAACTTGTTCATGATCACCAGCACCAGGCAGATCGCGATGGTCGCGGCGATCGCCAACGTGTAGAACCGGGTTCCCGTCGTCATACCGATCGCCATCACCAGGAACACGAACCCGACGTCGCGGGTTTCCTTGATGGCGTTGCGGAATCGGATCACCGACAGCGCGCCGACCAACGCGAACGCACGGGCGATGTTCGACCCGACCACCAGCATGATCACCGAGACCACCATGCAGACCAGCACGAGCGTCTGCACGTAGGACTGGCTGTAGGACACGTTCTTGTGGGTGTAACGGTAGACCCACCCGATGATGACGGACAGGACGAGCGAGAGCGCCAGCGACGCGACGACGTCGAACGTCGTGAAGGTGCCGCTGAGGTCCTGCAGGTTGATGTTCACGGATACTCCTGATCGAACGAAATGGTGAAGCTTTGGGACGCAGCGGGATTCACGCCGACGGTGAGGATTCCAGCAGGTCGTCGGGCACGGTGTCGTAAGCCCCGGCGGGCATGATGAGTTCGGGGGCGCCGAGCGCCGAGCGCGGCGCGAGGCCAAACGCCTGCACCGACTGGCAGTACTTCGAGACGCGGATGACGGACATGTCGACACGGGCCAGCAGGTCGGTGATCCAGTACGGCACCCGCTCGTTGGCCTTGACCTCGACGATGGCCAGCTTGGGCGGGATGATGAAGCGGTTCTGCGCACCCGAGGCGAAATGGAAGTCGCGGTCGCGGCCGTGCACCTTGTGGTCGATCGTGACGCGCAGACCCAGGTCGGCATCCCGGCCGACGAACGCCTCGCGCAGGTAACCCGTGGTGACGATGGGCCGCAGGTCGAGATTCTCCACGAGCGTCGTCACCTCGTTGACGAACGGCTTCTGCGACGCGTCGCAGTCGATCTCCTTGCGGTGGTCGAGCCACTGCACGGCGGTCGCGTACGGCAGTTCCGTGCGCCGCTTCTGGGTGACGCGGTTGACGCGCTGTTTGATCTCGATCTGCACCGGGGTGTCGTCGGTGCAGGCCGACGGCGCGCCGTAGAGCCGCATCCGCAGCTTGCGGCGGAACCGCAGGCCCTCGATCTTCTCCCAGTAGAACCGCAGATCGGGCGTGTCGTAGTACAGCGAGGTCACCGGGTAGCCGCCGTGCGGCGAATACGGGTCGGTGTCCATGTGCGCGGCGAGTTCGTCGCGCAGTTCGGGGACCCGCAACTCGTCGACGAAGTACTTGATCTCGTAGCGGTTGAAGGCGTGCATCCTGCTGGCGGTCTGCGCATAGCCGCTCGGTTGCGTTGGCACGTCCTCGTAGGTCGCCGACGGGGTGTGTACGCGCCTGCGAAACCGGCCGAACACGCGCCACCGCCTTTCCAGTCTCCAGCACCACCTTGACGTTCTCCGCGCTCAGCTAATCGCGCGAAGCTATGCGTCCGCTGTGCGGAAGATGGTTAACAGCTATCAAATTATAGGTAACTGTCTGGGGTGACCTTCACCACGCACCGAAAACCCAGGTCAGAGCCCAGTGAAGCGCTCTTTGACGGCTTCGGAGGTCAAACCGTAATCGGCCAGCGAGTAGGTGTGTTTGGGTGCACGCGGCCCGCGCCGGCTCGCCTCGTACACCTCGGTGACCGCCGCGCGCGCGGCGTCGGTGTAGGGCATGCCGAAGTGCCGGTACACGCTTTCGACGGTCGCGAGCGGATCGGCGACGAAGTCGTCGTAGTCCACGTCGAGGAACTGGGCCGGGTCGTGCTTGGCGCGTTCTGCGGTGAACGCCTCGAGCCCGCGGGCCCACGTGTCCATGGCGTCGGCGCCGATCTGGGCGCCGACGAACGTGTTGGACCACGCGGCGGTGGTGTGTGCCGACAACGAGCACATCGAGGCCATGATGGTCTCGGCCGGGCGATGGCACTGGATGACCAGCGCGTCGGGGTAGGTCGCGAACAGCGCGTCGAGCGCGAACAGATGGCTGGGGTTCTTGAGCACCCAGCGCTTCTCGGCGTCGTTGAGCCCGATGAGCTGCAGGTTGCGGCGGTGCCGCTGATACGGCCTGGTCCAGTCCTGCTGCGCGAGCCAGTTGGCGTAGGTGGGCAGATGCGCGAGGGTCTCGTAGGACACCGAGTGCAGCGACTGGCGCAGCAGCTGCCAGCACTCCTCCACCTCGTCGGCGGTCATGAAGTGCAGCCCCGTGTAATCGGGGTTCTCCTGGTGGTGCTGTGAGAACGACGCGGCGAGCTGCTGGTAGACGGGATTGTCCGGCCAGGTCTCCCGTGGCGGGCGCGGCTGCGGGAACTCCGCCAGCCACATCTCCAACCCCTGGTGCGCCGGATCGGCGGTCAACAGCCGGTGCAGCACCGTGGTGCCGGTGCGCGGCAGCCCGGTGACGAAGATCGGCCGCTCGATCTCGACGTCGGCGTACTGCGGATTCGCCTTCCACGACGCCTCGCTGAGCAACCGCGCCACGAGCGCGTTGCGCAGGAAGAACCGCGACATCTTGCTGCCCAGCTCGGTGAGGTCGGCGTCGCGCTGATACGACTCCAGCAGCACACCGAGGGCCTCGCGGTAGTTGTCGTCGTCGGTCCCGAAGTCGTCGAGGCCCGTGGCCTTGGTGGCCGACGCATGCAGATCCTCGACGGTACCCACGTCAGTACGCGTCATGCCTTGTACTCCCCACAGTTCACATCCAGCGCCTGCCCGGTGATGCCGCTGGCCAGATCGGACGCCATGAACAGGATCGCCGAGGCCACCTCGTCCTCGGTCGGCAGCCGCTTGAGGTCGGATCCCGCGGCGGCCGCGTTGTAGATGTCCTCGACGCTGGTCCCGTACTTGCCGGCCTGATGTTCGAAGTAGCTCTTGAGTGTTCCGCCCCAGATGTAGCCGGGCAGCACAGAATTCACCCGGATGCCCTTCTCACCGAGCTCGGTGGCCAGCGTCTGCGACATCGCCAGCAACGCAGACTTCGCCATCTTGTAGGCGCCGTACTTTGCCTGCGAGTGCCGCACCACCATCGAATTCACGTTCACCACAGCACCTTTGGACTCTTCCAGCGCCGGCGTGAAGCCCTGGATGAGCCGCAGCGCGCCGAACACCGTGAGCTCGATGGCGTCGCGCATGTGCTCGAAGGTCGTGTTGGCGAACGGTTTCATCGAGGGCACCC
The DNA here is from genome assembly GCF_001457595.1 of Mycolicibacterium smegmatis. Classification (GTDB taxonomy): domain Bacteria; phylum Actinomycetota; class Actinomycetes; order Mycobacteriales; family Mycobacteriaceae; genus Mycobacterium; species Mycobacterium smegmatis. The sequence continues at coordinate 5,998,863 of NZ_LN831039.1, forward strand.
GGAAGGCGTTGTTGATCACCACGTCCACGCGGCCGTATGCCTTCATGGTCTCGTCGACGAGGTGGGCCACCTGCGCGTCGTCGGTGATGTCGGTGCCGACCGACAGTGCGCGCCTGCCGGTGTCGGTGACCTGCTTGGCGACGTCTTCGAGGCGTTCGACGGTGCGGGCCGCGAGCACCAGATCGGCGCCCTGCTCGGCGCACCGCCGCGCGAGCGTGGTGCCCAGCGCGGGGCCGACGCCGCTTATGACCACAACTTTGTCGGTCAGGAGTCCACCCATTGTCAGCCCACCATCCTGTTCTGAATCTGTTGTTGGCGCAGCGCGATCCGGGCCCGCCAGTCCGCCTCGGAGATCTTGTTGGACTCGTGGTACGGCAACTTCTCGGGTACCTGGTCGATGTCGACGACCTCGACCGTCGGCCCGTCGGCCTCGGTGAGCGCGCGTGACAGTCGCTGCCAGCGGAACTGCAGGTAACCCTTGCGATGGCCGAGCGTCTCGCACCAGTTGGTGACGCCGGGGTTGGCGTCGGACACGACGATGCGGATCTTGCCGTCCGGATCTTCCTGCGCCTGAGTGCCGTTGAGTGAGGTCTGGTGGTTGATGTAGTCCAGCGAGATGTACCAGAGGCTGCCGAGCTGGAAACCGAGGTACGGCGCATCGGTCACCGGAAGCGTGATGACCATGGCCTGGTCGGGCCGTAGGTCGAAATGCCCGACCGACGAGTACTGCGTTGCCAGGCCACCCGGCGTGAGCCGTGGCGCGACCATGGTGTTGACCGGCAGGTTGTTGTAGAACCACTGCGGGAACTGCAGCCACGTCTTGACCCGTTGCACCAGTTGCTTACCCGCGACCGCGTACCGCTTCTCGATGAGCTCCTTGGTCAGCGGCGCCGGGGCGGTGCCCGCGGTGTCGGTGCGCGCTATGGCCAGGTGGCCGCGCTGCGCGGACCAGTCGTTGTAGACCTCGCGGATCACCAGTTGCGACGGACTCGTCGGGGTGATGCGCCATTCGAACGTGCCGTCCTCGGCGATGTCGAGTTCGCGGTCGTCGAACGCGGCCTGGCTCGCGGGCACGTTGTCGTCGGTGTACTCCCCACCCAGCACCTGGAAGCTCAGATCCGTGGTGGTGCCGCGCTTCCCGGTGACGACGTACTCGTGCCCGGGCAGCACGCGTGTGCCGAAGTACAGCGTGTCGGGGTTGTCGAGGCCCATCTTGGTGAACGGACCGGTTCCCGACTGGAGGAACGGGTGGTCGCGGTCGTAGTCGAACGCGAGGTGCAGGCATCCCGAGACACAGCCCGCGAGGTACTGCAGACCTTCGGTCAGATCGGCCTCGGATGCGATGAACGGGGCGGCGGCCACGAGGCGTTCGGCCTCGGCGATGGCGTCCACCAACGGCTGTGAGTACATCGGCGTCCGTTCTCTCGGTTCAATATTGAACCATCATGGTAGAGTTTCCGACCTGACACTAGAACGCGTTCTAATTCGCGTCAACATTCGGGAGGACTCATGACCGAGGCTGCGGAGTCGGCCGGCCGTGCGTCGCCGCCAACTGCGCGTGTCGTGGCGATCCTGGATTTCCTGGCCCGTCACCCGCATGACCGGTTCGGTTTGTCGGAACTGTCACGGCGGGTCGGGGTGAGCAAGCCGACCTGCCTGGGCATCCTCACCACTTTGACCGAATCGAGTTATCTGGTGCGCGAGGGCGACGGGCGGGACAAGTGCTACCGCCTGGGGCCCGCGTTGATCGCGCTGGGCCACATGGCGCAGGAATCGATGCGCGTGAACCCGTCCGCTCGCGCCGAACTGCGCGCCCTGTCAGGGGCTTTCGACAGCACCGCGGCCATCTCGGCGGTGATCGACGACCGCATCACGGTGCTGGAACTCGTGGCCCCGCCCGGCACCGACGTCGGGGTGCGCGTCGGGCAGAGTTATCCGTTCGCCCCTCCGGTTGGCCTCATGTACGTGCTGTGGGACGACGACGCCCTGCGGGCGTGGCTGGACAAGTCCCCCACGGTGCCGCTGCGCACCGATTCCGAGCGGTTGGAGAAGGTCATCGGCGAGTGCCGCAACTCGGGCTACCTGGTGGAACGGCTCACCCCAGCCGGTCAGCGGCTGTACGGGCTGATGGCGGGCATGTCCAGCCGGTTGCCCGACGAGTTGCAGGCACTGCTACGGGAACTCGTGTCCGACATCGGTGAGCGTGTGCATCTGCGCAGCGAGGCCACCGGTCGGCAGCGCCACGACGTCAGCGTCATCTCTGCGCCGGTCCACGACCACCACCAGCGGCAGGTCATGGTGGTGTCACTGCACGTGGGCCGCGCGCTCACCGATTCGGAGATCACCAAACGGGCCCGCGGCGTGGTCGAGGCCGCCGACGCGGTCACCGCGCAGTTGGGCGGCGTGAAACCCACGCGTTGACAACGACGTTCGTCAGAAGTTGCTACAGGTGTCGAACACCGTCTGCAGCAACCCGATGTAGGGCTGGTTGGGCGGGTATTCCACGATCGCCTTGGCCATGCGTTGACGCAGATCCCGTGGTGCGTCGATGAATTGGCGAAGCGTGGTCTGCATGTCCGGCGACGAGTTCAGCACCCCGCCGTACACCGGGCTCTGAGCGTTCAGCGCCGAGACGAACTGTGGGTACGTACAGGTGGTGTTGACCGCCGAGTCGAGGTTGGGCTCGGCGTTAGCGACGCCGGTGCCTGCGGTCAGTCCGACAACCGTGGCGGCCACCAGCCCACCCGCGGCGACCGCCGCCTTCATCGGTGTTGATTTCATGTCTGCACCTCCGATTGCCCGGACTTTACCCGCCCGGTCCGAGCCGTCCCGGCGATTCGAAGACGCTCGACGGCGACTTGGTTGCGAACGAAAAGACAAGGTGCGCAAGGGCCGGTGTGCGGGAGTTGCTCAGGTGGTGCTCGCCAGGACGAACGGCAGGACTGCCGGCACGCCCGCGTCCCGCAACACCCGTGCGGCCATCGTCAACGTCCAGCCCGAGTCCGTCATGTCGTCGACCAGCAGTACCGGCCCGTCGCAGTCGATCTGGGGACGTTCCCACGATCCTTCGAGTGCCGCGACGCGGTACGCGGAGTTCGCGGCCGTGACGGGACGTCGGGTCGGGGTGTAGCGCAGGATGCCCAGGTCGGTGAGCCGGCCGATCTGGGCCAGGCGTTGCACGGTCGAGGCGATGAGCCGTGGATGGGTGTCCGAGTCGAGGCCCATGACCGCGACGGGGCGGCGCTCCCAGTCCCACGCCTTGAGCACCGCGATCGCGGCCTGGACCACCTCGTCGGGCACGTCCTGGTCGGGTTCGGAGAGCAATCGCCGCAGCCGCGCACCCCAGCCCAGGTCGGTGAGCCTGCCTATGGCGCGACCGGGTGCCGCACCATCGGCGATCCGGCCTGACAACTGCAGGCCCAGTGATGCCAGGCCCGACGGCCACTGTTTGCGTGGCGCCACCGCCACCCCGGGGCGGCGCAACCGTTCGGCGGTCGCGGCGAGCGTCGCGTCGTCCACCGCGGTCGGGCGGCGGGATCCCGTGCAGTTGTCGCAGCGGCCGCAGCGCTCCCCCGGCTGCAGTTCGGGGTCGTCGAGCTGTGCACGCAGGAACGCCATGCGACAGCCGTCGGTGGCCTGGTAGTCGAGCATCGCCTGCTGCTCGCGGCGACGGGCCTCGTCGAGCGCGCGGTACCGCTGCTCGTCGTAGCTCCACGGTTCTCCGGTGGCGATCCACCCGCCTTTCACGCGGCGCACCGCGCCGTCGACGTCGAGCACCTTGAGCACCATCTCCAGCCGCGACCGGTTGAGGTCCACCTGGGTTTCCAAGGCAGGCGTGGATTGTGGCCGCTCGGTGTCCAGCGCGGCAAGCACGTTGCGCACCAAGGGTTCCGACGGGAACGCGACCGAGGCGAAGTAGCGCCACACCTCCTGGTCCTCGGTGCCCGGCAGCAGGATCACCTCGGCACTCTCGGTCGCACGGCCCGCGCGACCCACCTGCTGGTAGTAGGCGATCGGCGACGACGGCGCACCGAGGTGTACGACGAAACCCAGGTCCGGCTTGTCGAAACCCATCCCCAGCGCCGAGGTCGCGACCAGCGCCTTGACCCGGTTGTCGAGCAGGTCCGCCTCGAGTTGTTCGCGTTCCGCAGTGTCGGTGGACCCGGCGTAGGCCGCCACCTTGTGGCCCTGCTCGGCCAGCAGAGCCGCGACATCGTGCGCCTGCGACACGGTCAGGGTGTAGATGATGCCCGAGCCCGGCAGCGAATCGATCTGTGCGGCAATCCATGCCGCGCGCTGCGCGGGAGTTCCGGCCTGCACCACCGACAACCGCAGGGACTGCCGATCGAGCCCGCCGCGCAGCACCAGGGTGTCGCGCCCACCGACTCCCAGTTGCGCCGCCACATCGTTGACCACGCGGTCGTTGGCGGTCGCAGTCGTCGCGAGAACCGGTATGTCCGAACCCAATTCGGCGATCAGCGTGCGGATGCGCCGGTAGTCGGGCCGGAAGTCGTGCCCCCAGTCCGATACGCAGTGCGCCTCGTCCACCACCACCAGACCCGCGTCGGACGCGAGCGCGGGCAGCACGTTGTCACGGAAGTCGGGGTTGTTGAGGCGTTCGGGGCTCACGAGCAGCACGTCGAGGTCACCCGCGCCGACCTGCTGGTGGATGGTGTCCCATTCGGTGACGTTGCCCGAGTTGATGGTCGCGGCCCGCACACCGGCACGCTCGGCCGCGTCGACCTGGTTGCGCATGAGCGCCAACAGCGGCGACACGATCACCGTGGGGCCCAAGCCGGCATTGCGCAGAAGTTTCGCGGCGATGAAATACACCGCGGACTTGCCCCATCCGGTGCGCTGCACCACGAGCGCCTGGCGGCGCTGGACCACCAGCGCCTCGATCGCGGTCCACTGATCGTCGCGCAACGTCGCCGTGGGACCGGCGAGTTGTTCGAGAATCGACTGCGCGTGCTCACGGGTGACCATGGGACCATCCTGCCGGGTCACTCCGACACGGAATCACAGCAGGATCCGGGCCCGCGCATGTAACCAGGTGGCGGCTCGGGGGAAAGCCGCCACCTGGCTACCTCAATCAGAGCTCTTCGAGCGCGTCGGACACCGGCGTCGGCGTCACGTCGATGCCGCACTGTGTGTGGAGATCGACGACGGGCTGGTTGATCTTCTGCAGATCCTGCGTCACCTGCGGATTGCCCGCGAAGAACGTCCGGTACAGGTCGTCGGCGCGATCGTCGGGCTGCCTGGCGATGTCGGTCAGCGCCCGGTCGGCCTCGGGATGCGCGGTCAGGTACGTGCTGGTGGACGCCGCCACCGAGCTGACGGTGCTCGCGATCCCACTCTCGCTGCACTGATCGGGCTCGGCGTTCGCCATCGGGATCGTGAACCCGGCGGAGAGGACGCCGCCCGCGCACATGCCGTACAAGCAGCGACGGACAGTGCGTGCGGACATCTTCTTCATCGATCACTCCTTCGGTCGGCGATCTTTTCGATCGCGACCAAAGGGTTAACCGACGCCTGCGAGGCTAAACAACCCGTACCCGCAAGCTACTTGGACGCGGCGGCTTCCTGCTCACGCTTGATCTCCAGCGCGATGTCGATGAGCTGGTCTTCCTGACCGCCTATGAGCTTGCGCTGACCCGCGCGGTGCAGCAGCTGATGTGCCGGCACGCCGTACCGCTCGGACTGCCGGATCGCATGCTTGAGGAAGCTGGAGTACACGCCCGAGTAGCCCATGATCAGCGCGTTGCGGTCCAGCAGGCACTCGGCGGGCATGGCCGGGGCCACCACCTCTTCGGCCGCGTCGGCGATGTCGAAGAAGTCGATGCCGGTCTTGACGCCGATCTTGTCGAACACGCCGATGAGCGCCTCGACGGGTGCGTTGCCCGCACCCGCACCGAACCGCCTGCAGGAGCCGTCGATCTGCTTGGCGCCCGCGCGCACGGCCTCGACCGAGTTCGCGACGCCCAGGCCGAGGTTCTCGTGACCGTGGAAACCGACCTGGGCGTCCGAGCCCAGTTCGGCGACCAGCGCCTGCACGCGGTCGCGAACGCCTTCGAGCACCAGCGCACCGGCCGAGTCGACGACGTAGACGCACTGGCAGCCGGCGTCGGCCATGATGCGGGCCTGCTGGGCGAGCTTCTCCGGCGAGATGGTGTGGGCCATCATCAAAAAGCCCACGGTCTCCAGGCCCAGTTCACGTGCCAGGCCGAAGTGCTGGATCGACACGTCGGCCTCGGTGCAGTGGGTCGCGATGCGGCAGATCGAACCGCCGTTGTTCTGCGCCTCCTTGATGTCCTCCTTGGTGCCCACACCGGGCAGCATGAGGAAGGCGATCTTGGATTCCTTGGCCGTCTCGGCCGCGATCTTGATGAGTTCCTGTTCGGGCGTCTTGGAGAAGCCGTAGTTGAAGCTCGACCCGCCAAGGCCGTCGCCGTGGGTCACCTCGATGACCGGCACACCGGCGGCGTCGAGCGCCGCGACGATGGACCGCACCTCTTCACCGGTGAACTGATGCCGCTTGTGGTGCGACCCGTCGCGCAGCGACGTGTCGGTCATGCGGACGTCCCAGATGGGGTTGAAGAAGATGTCGCTCATGCCTGTGCTCCTGACGCGAGGCTTGCTTCGGCCGATTTCTTGGCGATTTCCTCGCCGACTTTCGTCGCCGCGGCGGTCATGATGTCCAGATTTCCAGCGTAGGGCGGCAGGTAGTCACCCGCACCCTCCACTTCCACGAACGTGGTGACCAGATGGTTGCCGCCGTTGACCACCGAAGGCTCGTCGAACTGCGGTTCGTTGAGCAGGCGGTAGCCCGGGACGTACGTCTGCACCTCGGCGACGACGTCCTTGATGGACTGCGTGATGGCGTCGTGGTCGGCGCCTTCGGGGATGGCGCAGAAGATGGTGTCGCGCATGATCATCGGCGGTTCGGCCGGGTTGAGGACGATGATCGCCTTGCCCCGCTGCGCACCGCCGATGTTCTGCACGCCGGCGCTCGTGGTCTTGGTGAACTCGTCGATGTTGGCGCGCGTGCCCGGGCCTGCCGACGCCGACGACACCGACGCGACGATCTCGGCGTAGGGCACGTCGACCACGCGGCTTACGGCATGCACGATCGGGATGGTCGCCTGACCGCCGCACGTGACCATGTTGACGTTCGGGGCGTCGAGGTGGTCGCGCAGGTTGGCCGGCGGGATGACACCAGGACCCACCGCGGCAGGCGTGAGGTCGATGGCACGAATGCCCGCTTCCTCGTAGCGCGGTGCGGCGTCACGGTGCACGTAGGCACTGGTGGCCTCGAAGACCAGATCAGGCTTTTCGCTCTGTGCCAGCAGCCAGTCCACTCCCTCGGCGGATGTCTCCAGGCCGAGTTTGCGTGCCCGCGCCAAACCTTCGGATTCCGGATCGATGCCGATCATCCAGCGTGGCTCAAGCCATTCCGAGCGGAGCAGCTTGTAGAGCAGATCGGTGCTGATGTTGCCGGATCCGACGATCGCGACGGAGGACTTTTTCGGCATTGTTTCTCCCAGCTGTTCGAAAGTCTTGGTCGAGGACATCACTCGAAACGCAGGTGTACTGAACCTAACCCGGCGAAGTCGGCGACGAAATCACTACCGGCGGGTGCATCTATCGCACGTGTGCACGAGCCGGGGAGCACGATGTCGCCGGCCTTGAGCCGCACACCGAAACTCTCGACCTTGCGTGCCAGCCACGCGACCGCGGTCACCGGGTTGCCCAGCACCGCATCGCTGCGGCCCTCGGCGACCACCTCGCCGTTGTTCTTGAGGACGGCGTCGATGTTGCGAATGTCGATGTCCTTGGGCGACACCCGGGCCTCGCCCAGCACCCAGCCCGCCGACGACGCGTTGTCGGCGATGGTGTCGCACAGCTTGATCTGCCAGTTGGTGATACGCGTGTCGATGAGCTCGATGGCCGGCGCGAACGCCGCGGTCGCGGCGAGCACATCCTCTTCTGTGCAGCCCGCGCCCGGCAGATCGTCGGCGAGGATGAACCCGACCTCGACCTCGACCCGCGGGTAGAGGTAGTTGGCGCTCTTGACGGGCTGATCCTCGTACACCTGCATGTCGTCGAGGAGGTGGCCGTAGTCCGGCTCGTCGACGCCCATCATCTCCTGCATCGCCTTGCTGGACAGGCCCACCTTGTGGCCCACCACCTTGGCGCCTTCCGCGATGCGCTGACGGATGTTGATCAGCTGGATCTCGTAGGCGTCGACGACGTCGATGTCGGGATTTCCGTCGGTCAACGGAGTGATCGGTTGCCGGCTGCGCTCGGCTTGGGCCAGGTCGGCGGCAAGTCGCGCGCGCACCTCGTCACTGAGCATTGTGGTGAAGTCCCCTCACTTCTTTGACCGGGGCGGTTGTTCGATCACCGGCCAATTCTATAACGTGTTCTACATGACTGGACAGGAGTACGACGTTGTGGTGGTCGGGAGCGGTGCTGCCGGCATGGTCGCCGCCCTCACCGCAGCCCACCAGGGCCTCTCGACAGTAGTCGTAGAAAAGGCTCCGCACTACGGTGGTTCCACTGCGCGGTCAGGTGGTGGTGTGTGGATCCCGAACAACGAGATCCTCAAGCGCGACGGCGTCAAGGACACTCCTGACGAGGCGCGGAAATACCTGCACGCGATCATCGGTGACGTCGTCCCGGCCGAGAAGATCGACACGTATCTGGACCGCGGGCCGGAAATGCTGTCGTTCGTCCTCAAGCACTCGCCGCTGAAGCTGTGCTGGGTGCCCGGATACTCCGACTACTACCCCGAGACCCCGGGTGGCAAGCCCACGGGGCGGTCGGTCGAGCCGAAGCCGTTCGACGCCAACAAGCTGGGCCCCGACCTCAAAGGTCTCGAACCGCCGTACGGCAAGGTCCCCATGAACATGGTGGTCATGCAGCAGGACTACGTGCGGCTCAACCAGCTCAAACGTCATCCGCGCGGCGTACTGCGCAGCCTCAAGGTCGGCATCCGCGCGACGTGGGGCAAGGTCAGCGGCAAGAACCTCGTCGGTATGGGCCGCGCGCTCATCGCGCCGCTGCGTATCGGCCTGCGCGAGGCCGGGGTTCCGGTGCTGCTGAACACCGCGCTGACCGATCTGTACGTCGAGGACGGCCGCGTGCTGGGCATCTACGTCCGCGACACGACGGCCGGCGACGACGCCGAGCCCCGGCTGATCCGCGCACGCCACGGCGTGATCCTCGGATCCGGCGGGTTCGAGCACAACGAGCAGATGCGCGTGAAGTACCAGCGCGCGCCCATCACCACGGAGTGGACCGTCGGCGCGGTCGCCAACACCGGCGACGGTATCGTCGCCGCCGAAAAGCTCGGGGCGGCACTCGAACTCATGGAAGACGCGTGGTGGGGCCCCACGGTTCCGCTGGTCGGCGCCCCGTGGTTCGCCTTGAGCGAGCGCAACTCCCCCGGATCGATCATCGTCAACATGTCCGGCAAGCGCTTCATGAACGAATCCATGCCCTACGTCGAGGCATGCCACCACATGTACGGCGGCCAGTACGGCCAGGGCCCCGGTCCCGGCGAGAACATCCCGGCGTGGCTCATCTTCGACCAGCAATACCGCGACCGCTACATCTTCGCCGGTTTGCAACCAGGGCAGCGGATCCCGTCGAAGTGGCTGGAATCCGGTGTGATCGTCAAGGCCGACACGCTGGTCGAACTGGCCGAGAAGACCGGCCTGCCCGCCGATCAGTTCACCTCGACCATCGAGCGCTTCAACGGGTTCGCACGCTCGGGTGTCGACGAGGACTTCCACCGCGGCGAGAGTGCCTACGACCGTTACTACGGCGATCCCACCAACAAACCCAACCCGAACCTGGGCGAGATCAAGCACGGCCCCTTCTACGCCGCCAAGATGGTGCCCGGTGACCTCGGCACCAAGGGCGGCATCCGCACCGACGTGCGCGGACGCGCTCTGCGCGACGACGATTCGGTGATCGAGGGTCTGTATGCTGCCGGCAATGTCAGCTCACCGGTGATGGGCCACACCTATCCGGGACCCGGCGGCACCATCGGTCCCGCCATGACATTCGGTTACCTGGCCGCACTCGACATCGCCGCTACCGCGGCGGCCTCCCGGAAGGGCTGATATGCCAATCGATCTCGACAAAGCACTGGGCGCCGAGCTGGAACCCATCGAGTTCTCGTGGACCAGCAGTGACATCCAGCTCTACCACCTGGGCCTCGGCGCCGGGGCGGACCCCATGGACGAGCGTGAGCTGCGGTACCTGGTCGACGGCACCCCGCAGGTGCTTCCGACGTTCGGCAACGTCGCGGCCAGCTTCCACATGACCGAGCCGCCCAAGGTGCAGTTCCCCGGCATCGACATCGAACTGTCCAAGGTGCTGCACGCCAGCGAGGCCGTCAGCGTGCCCGGCCCGATCCCCACGAGCGGCACAGCGAAGTCGGTGCAGCGCTTCACCGAGATCTGGGACAAGGGCAAGGCCGCGGTGATCGTCAGCGAGACCACGGTCACCGACCCGTCCGGCAAGGTGCTGTGGACCACCAAGCGGTCCATCTTCGCGCGCGGCGAAGGTGGCTTCGGCGGCGAGCGCGGCCCCTCCACCTCGGTCGAACCGCCATCGCGGGCACCTGATTTCGAGATCTCCCTGCCGACCCTGCCCCAGCAGGCGCTGCTGTACCGGCTGTGCGGTGACCGCAATCCGCTGCACTCCGACCCGGCCTTCGCCAAGGCCGCGGGCTTCGACCGGCCGATCCTGCACGGGCTGTGCACCTACGGCATCGGTTGCAAGGCCATCGTCGACAACCTGCTCGACGGCGACGTGTCGCGCGTGGCGAGCTACGGCGCCCGCTTCGCGGGCGTCGTGTTCCCCGGCGAGACGCTCTCGGCGAACATCTGGAAGGAAGACGGCAAGTTCATCGGCGTCCTGACCGCACCGTCACGGGACAACACCGTCGTGCTCTCGGGTGTGGAGTTGGTCCCGGCGTAACCGCGCGAGGTGCCGCAGCACCAGCTCGTATGCCTTCCATGCGAGCACTCCGGCCACCAGCGCGATGACGGTCGCGGCGACAAGCCGTAGATCGTGCATCACTCCCGAAGGCGCCGGTCTGGGTACTCGTGCGTCCGGCTGGTCGACCAACAGCGACCGACCCCACTCCAGAAGGAAGAAGGTCAGCGGCTGCGTCAGGTAGATCATCAGGGACGCACCGGCCAGGATGGCGGTGATGCGCCGTAGCCCAACGGGAACCGGCACGCGGGTGACCCAGATGAGCAGCAGCAAGCCACACGCGATGACGAGCTTTCGCCCGCTGTCGCCGTCGGAGAAACCCGGGAGCATGGCACCGCACACGGCCGCGACCGTCAACAGCACACGCTCACGGTCGCGGGTCGCGCGCGCCGCTGCCCAGCCGATCGCGAACAACCACAGTGTGGCGACCGGGCGATACAGCTCCATCGCGCCGTCACCAGAGAAGGGCTGGAACCTCAGCGCGAGGCCGACAGCGACGAGACCGGTGGCGAACCCGAACGGCCAGGTCCGTTCGACACGACGGACCGCCGGGATCGCCAGCAGCACTGCGCAGAAGACAAGTGCGAGAACCAGCACCTCGATGAACCAGTAGTTCCACACCGGGTCCCAGGCATCCGGTCCGAGCTCGGGTCCTTCCGGTGCGAAGAGGTGCTCGATGAGCAGGATGTTCCATACGTCGTAGTGCCGCGTGATCGCGTAGGCGACCGCGATCACGATCACGGACGGAACCACGATGCGCACGATCGACCGGATCAAAGGCCGAACCCGTCCGCTCGTCGCGACCGCGCTGAGTTGAAATCGGGCGAAGCTGTGGCCGGCGACCGCAAGCAGAACGTGCGCGCCGCCGAACAGATACGTCAGGCCCACGTGATTGGCGCACACCAGGACGATCGCCACGGCACGCAGAACGGTGCTGAGTTCCATCCATGCGAAGAGGCCACGCTGCTTGCTCCGCGCGTGCTGTTCCAGATCGGCGACGCTGCGCAGGTACCAGTGCGTGGGGAGTGTGCCGAGAAGATCATCGAGACGCCGTGACGTCTCGACGTAGGACAGCGAGTCACCTCCGAGGCTGACGAACGTATCGGTGTCCGCGACTTCGTCGACCGCGAGAACCTCACGGTAGAGCGCACGCACGTCACTGTTTTGCGCTGCGGGAGCGGCACTTTCTGTGCCTTGGGTGCGGCTTTCGGCGAGCCGCAGCACGCCCGCGTAGTCCGGTTTGCCGTTGGCGTTGTGGGGCAGTTCGTCGAGCACCACGGTCCGCACGGCGGTGGCGGGCAGACCCACCTTCGTGCAGACGACTGGGACCGGATCGGGCGTGCTCCGCGTGACCGCGACGATCAGTCGTGCGTCGTCCCCCGCGCACAGGGCCTCGATGCCGTCGGCTCGCAGGCTGTGCTCCAGCTGGTCGAGGTCGACGCGTAGGCCGAACAGCTTCAGGAACCGGCTGCGCCGGCCGATGATCTCGTACAACCCATCGGCGCGGCGACGGGCCAGATCGCCGGTGTGAAGACAATCGATGGTGCGCCCGAGCGCGAGGTCACGAGACGTTGTGGCGTAGCCGAGCATGACATTCGGACCGTGGTAGATCAGTTCGGAGTCGCCGTCGATGGTGAATGCCCCACCGGGAATGGGCTGCCCGATCGCCTCGGGCGCATCGAGTACGCGCTCGGGCGGGAGGTACGCCATACGGGCGGTGGCCTCGGTCTGTCCGTACATGACGACCAGATCCCAGCCCCTGCGATGTCCGAGCTCGGCGAACCTCCGCACCCGGGCGGCGCTCATCTTGCCACCGGCTTGAGTGACGTAACGCAGGCTGGGCAGTTCGATATCGGCGAAACCCACGCTGTCCAGGAGGTCGAATGTGTAGGGGACCCCCGCGAACGACGTCGCCCCGGTCGCGCGCGCCAGGTCCCAGAATCCGGCGTCCACCACCGACAATCCGGTGACGACCACCGTCGCACCCTGCGTCAGATGGCTGTGCAGCACCGAGAGCCCGTAACAGTAGGACAACGGCAGCACCGTCATCGCCCGATCGGAGCCGTCGATTCCCAGGTACTGCGCGATCGCGCGGGCGTTGCTGTCGAGGTTCGCGTGGCTCAGGCGCACCAATTTCGGTGAGCCGGTCGATCCCGATGTGGACAGCAGGAGCGCCAGGTCGGGATGCAGCTCATGCCGTGTAGTCAGGCGGCGCCGGTGCACTGTCCACCCGTCTGCACCGTCGGTACCGATCACCACGTCGGGGTCGTATGCCGCCACTAGTGCGTCACGAGAGTCGGCGTTGGACGCCACCAGCACCACGTGCCCCGCACGCAACGCGGCCAGGTAGCTCACGATCGCCTCGACCGTGTTCCTCAGCTCGATCAGCACCAGGCAGCGGGCCATATCACACAGCTGTGACTCTGCCGAAACACGCGCGGAGAGTTCGGCATACGTGATGGTGCGCCGGTCGGTGATCAGGGCCGGGTGGTCTGAATGTTCATCCCACCCGTCGAGAAAACCCGCCCCACTCGCACCTGCCGTGCCGCGCACAGCAAATATTGTGTCAGCATCTGGCGTCGACCGTCACCGACTCAGCGAACTTGCCCCGAGTATGAATAACTTGCCTTTCGTCGTGACACCGGTGATGTAGAGTCCGTTGCCAGCAAGCGCCTCGCGTTTCCACAGCATCTTGGCGATGAGCGCCCCGGTAGCGGCAGAGGGTGCGTCCCATACGATCTGCCGCCCCACATGCGAACGAGATGCGAATGAAGAGCACTGACGAATCCCCTTACGACGCAATCGTCGTGGGTTCCGGCGCGGCAGGGTCCTGGGCGGCCAAAGAGCTGACCGAAAGTGGTCTGCGAGTGGTCCTGCTGGAGGCCGGTCGGGCTGTTGATCCCGCGAGGGATTTTCCCGCTGAGGCGCCGACGGGCGCCATCGGGATGGCGAGCCGCGCAAAAGCCGCCGTCAGCGGCCAATTCGTCCAGGCGCAGTGCGCGGCATTCTTCGAGACCACCAAGCACTTCTACGTCAACGACCGGCAGAACCCGTACACCACAACGCCTGGTAAACGGTTTCTCTGGTATCGCGGCCGCCAACTCGGGGGCCGTCTGCACACATGGTCCAGGCATGTTCCGCGGATGTCGGACAACGAATTCAAATCCGCGAGCCTGCGTGGGCACGGCATCGACTGGCCGATCTCGTACGAGGACGTGGCGCCGTTCTACGACATCGTCGAACAGACGCTCGGCGTCCACGGCGCCCCTTCGGGCATCGCTTCCTGCCCCGACGGGAAATTCCTCGGACCCGCGAAAACCACGCAGATAGAGGAGAAGTTCAAGACCAGCCTCGAGAACCGCTTACCGAACGTGCGTGTGACCTACGGAAGAACTGTCAGGTACGACCGGGAAAGAATCCCGCTGCCGCTACGCCTCGCCATGGGTACCGGAAACCTCGAGATCCGTACCGACGCCGTCGTACGCCGCCTGATGATCGATCCACGGACCGGGAAAGCCGTGGGCGTCGACTACGTCGACCGGAGCACCGGCGCGGCGCAAGCCGTTCACGGCAGGGTGGTCGTGCTGTGCGCGTCGGCGATCGAAAGCGTCAGGATCCTTCTGAATTCAAGAACCGCAACGCATCCCGCCGGTGTGGGCAACTCGTCCGGCCATCTCGGCAGGTACGTATGTGATCACGTCGCCTACGCGCAGAGCGGCAGCGTTGCCGAACACGAGATCGAACCAAGTCCCGCCGAAGACGGGTTCGACTTCGCCGCGACCGGTCTGTACATCCCGAATTTCTGCGACCCTGCCGCCGTCGGATTTCCCGGTGGCTATGGTATTCAGATCGGCATCGGACGTGGTAAGCCGACCTGGAGCATGTACGCCCTCGGGGAGATGCAACCGCGGTTCGACAACCGGGTGTCACTGGACCCCAGGGTCACCGATGCGTGGGGCGTGCCGGCCGCGCGGATCGAGTGCAGCCACTCCCCTGACGAGGTCAGGATGGTCGGCCACATGCGGTCGACGATCCGCGAGATCGCCACGGCCGGTGGCCTTCCGGTCGAAAACGATCATGACCTCGGGCGCCGCAGCATCGCACTGCGATTGCTTCGGTCCCGCTTCTTCACCGACTACGGCGCGTACTGGCCGGGGGCGGCCGTCCACGAGAGCGGCGGCGCCAGAATGGGCGAGCGCCCGGACAACTCGGTACTCAATCCCTACTGTCAGGTCTGGGATGCCGACAACGTCTTCGTGACCGACGGCGCGTGTTTCGTCTCATCGGGTTTCCAGAACCACACCCTCACGATGATGGCACTCACCGTGCGGGCGTGCCGGTTCATCGCTGAGGATTACTTGAAGCACTGACAGCCATATGCCTGGTTCAAGGTACAGTCGCGACATGCCCGATACCGCCAGGGGCGCGAAACTCACACCCCGCCGGCGACGCTTTCGCAACGGGATGTTGGCGTTCTGCCTGATTCTCACCGCAGCACTGGTCGCCGGGTTACCGGTTTACGTCTTTCCCCAAGTCGATCCGCCGCGGCATGCCGACGCCGTCCTGATCCTCGGCGGCCCGGATTATCGCCGATACGGATTCGGGTTCGATCTGGGCAGGGAGGGTTGGGCGCAAACCGTCGTGGTATCGAACCCGAATGGGGCCGACGACCCGTTCATGACCGAGTACTGTGCCGAACCGCATCCTGAATTCCATTTGATCTGCTTCATTCCGGATCCCCGAACGACCAAGGGGGAAGGACGAGAACTCCGCCGGTTGGCGGAAGAGAACGGCTGGCAGCGGGTCATCGTGGTGACCATTCGACCGCACATCTCCCGGGCGAGGTACATCCTCGAACAGTGCTATGCCGGCGAACTGGTGATGGTGGCTCTGCCGGTTCGGTTGTCGTTGTTCGAGTGGGCGTTCCACTACGTCTACCAGACGGCTGGTTATGCGCGAGCGATGTTGCAACCCGGATGTTGAGTGGACGGCACCATTTCGGACCTACGATGACGACATGACGCGTGACCGACGGACGACACTGCTCACGCTCGCGCGCGTCTGGGCCTATCCGTTGTGGTTCACCGTCAACCGATCGGACGCGGCGGACGTGGTCACCGAGGATGTCGACTGGTGGATGAGCTGCATCGACGATCCCGATCTGTCTGCCCTCGATCACTATTCGCGTTTCGCCTACCTGAGTGGCGCGCTGTGTGAATTCCGCACGCTCGTCCACTACCGGCTGCGATCTGTTCCATGGCCGCTGCGCGTGCTCCTGCGCAAGCTGTACCCGCCCGAACCCACCCTGACGCTCGACGTCGGCAGCATCGGGCCGGCCTTCTTCATCCAGCACGGTGTGGGGACCATCGTCGCCGCGGAATCCATCGGGTCCCACTGCTGGATCAACCAGCAGGTCACCATCGGGCACAACACTCGAGGCAGGCCGACATTGGGCGACCACGTGCGGGTGGGGGCCGGAGCGGTGGTGATCGGTCCGATCACCCTGCACGACAGAGCGACGATCGGAGTCAACGCGACGGTGATCCACGATGTGCCCGCCGGCGCGACCGTCGTCGCACCCGCTGCGACGATGCTCAACCGACCGGCGACCGGCGACGCACAAGCCTAGGCACCCACAGCAGATCAGGGAGTACCTGCGCTGTGAGGATCGCAAGCGCCGAAGCGAACACCACCCCGACCGCACCGAAGCGGGCAACCACCAGGCATCCGAGCCCGATGCTGACGGCTGCCATCGTCAACGTCCAAAGCGCCTGCCACCGAGCCTCATTCGACCTGGTCAGAAGGACCGAGGACGCGAAATGCACGGCTTGGCCGACCAGGACGGCGCCGAACGCCAGGGCAAGCCAAGCAGAAACATCGATCTCTCCATCCGACAGCACCGATGCCGCCCAGGGGCCGAGCAACCCCAGGAGCACCATCGCCACGATCCCCACGACAGCCAGCGCGACCGTGAGTTGCCACCACATGCGGATCGTCGCGTCCACGACGCTTCTTCTCTTGACGAAGATCGGCCAGTACGCCAGGGCCGCAGTCGACAGGATCTGCCAGCCGATCGCGTAGATCTGCGCCATCAACGCGTAACGGGACAATTCCTCGGGCGTCGAAAGGTGCGCCAACAGAACTCGTCCGCCCTGAGACCCGATCGGAATGCCCACGCCGACCAGGAACAGCCACATACTGCCGGCCAGCAGGCGAGTTCCTGCTCGCGACGAGGACACCGACGAGAACACGTCCGCTCCGAGCCCGGACAGTCGCAGCGCCAGTACGGTACCGACCAACTGGCCGATGAGCAGACCACCCAGTGCCGATATGGCATACCAGATCCCACTTGCTCCCATGCCACGCAGTACGAGTGTGAGTCCCAGCCCGAATGCGGGGCAGCTCATCAAAACCAGTGTGGCCATCGGATTCCGGTCTATGCCCACCAGGATCCGCGGCCCGAGGCCGGCTGGAATGGTCAGTGCAAATATGCACACGGCAACAGTGATCGCCCAGCGGTCCTCGGGGCCGCTGGCGAATCCGATCGCCGCGCGCCATCCGTCGAGCACCATGACACCCAACGCGATCGCGATCAGGGTGCCGGCGACCAGGAAAAGGACGCGGTAGGCGCGCCGGATGACATCGACGGCCTCATCATGATCTTTGCCGCCGAGCATCGCCGCGGCGTTGATCGCCGTGGCTCCGATACCGAGGTCGGCAAACGGAAACAACAGGGTGACCGTGGCGATGAGTGAGACCAGACCGAACACGGCTTCGCCTGTCTCGCGGACGATGATCGCCGTGTTCAGCAGGCCCAGCAACGCCACGACCGGTGTTCCGAGGATGCGGTACAGCGGGCCGAGCACCAGCGAACGGCGCTCCTCGGGTGCCAGACGCCCCTGATCGGTCGTCATCGCCGGACGGCCGAGAACCGGCGCACGACGATCCTGACCGCGTTCAGAATCGCGTAGGTCAGAGCGACAACGCCCGGCCGGGCGTACCGCACCGCCGACCACGTCGCTCTGGCCACCCCGCTCAGTGACCCAGCCGAGACCGCCGCACTCACGGGACTGGTGCAGAGATAGTCGCCGAGAACCCGCGGTGACTCCGGCGCAAGGTGGCGTAACCCCCAGCGGATGTATATGCCAGTTCGATCGGTGGTGTCGCGGGAGACCGAACGGCCGTGCACGTTGTAGATGGTCAACGGTTCGGGGAGTTGAATCACGCGCAGGTCGGGCACGGTGCGCTGTACCCGTATCAGCCAACTGGGCTCATCGTGGGGTTGGTCGAGCGGTGCGCCCCACGGAATCGATCGTGCCAGCGCGGTGGGGAAGCACAGGGTGGACGTCTGCAGATTGGCGTTGCCGAATCCCAGTCGCTCGAACCGGAACAGATACTCCGCCACGGCCTCTCCTGGCGCGATGAGGCGCTGGGGCCATATGCGCCGCCGATCGCCCGGCCCGTGGACCAGCATCCTGGAGGACACGATCCAGTGGTCGTCGCCGAACTCCTCGACTGCCGCGAGCTGACGGGTCAGCTTGGTCGGCCGCCACAGGTCGTCATCGTCGAGCAACGCGATGACGGTCCCCCGTGCGGCATCGATACCCAGTTGCCGGCTTCGTGCCGGGCCGTGACCGGGTGGTGCCGCGAGAACCTTGATCCGATCGTCGCCCGGGAGGCGCACCTGCACATCCGGTTCCGCGACGACGAGAATCTCATCGACGGGATATGTCTGCCCGAGCGTCGACTGGACGGCACACGCGAGAGACGGTCTGCCGATCGTGGCGATCACCACGCTGACGCTGGGTTTCATCAGCTGTCTGACCGTACCGATCGACCGCGAAAGTGAGTGGCGGAGAACAGCAACGCGATGCATACGAAAGTGGGAATCATGTTGTACAGCCACGGGCCGTACATGATGTCCCAGATGCCCTGCAGTGCCACTGTGACGCCCAGCGGTGCCCATCGACCGAGCCTGGTGAAGTTCCACACGATGCCGAGGCATGCCACCAGCAGTGCCGCGGGTAGGAGCACTGCCAGCACGCCTCCTTCGGCCCAAGAGCCCAGAAGAATCGAATGCATCGCGGAATAGTTGGTGGGCGGTAATTCCCAGTACACGTCGAAGGGGAACGTCGGATCGAACCCAAGCCGGGTCGCAAGATGCTGGGCGCGCGTGTACACGTCGGGGGTCAGGTTCATGGCACTTCCCCAACCCAGAAGCGGATGCTCGAGAATTGCGGTGATGCTCATGGGTGGTTCGGTCCGGCCCGCGAGCAGTAGCGGCACGTTGAACGCGTCCTGCTCGATGGTCTTGCGTTGCAGTGCCGATCCGAACAGTCCGGTGCGAGCGACCATCGGCATCACGTACGCGAACGCCACACCGATCATGATGAGACCCGCGAACTGCCATCCGCGGCGGAGTCTGGACCCAAAAATGTGATCTATCAACAAGGTTCCGGCGGCGAGGAAACACACCAGCGCGTGCGCGCGATAGTTCAGCCCCAGACTGGCCAAACCGAGCGCGAGCAGCGCAACCGGTATCACCAGGCGCGGTGCCCGCAAAATCGTCAGACCGAACACGAGGACGATCGTCACGGCAGCGGCGATGCCGTATTTCCAGGTATCCGCGAAACGCCCGGTGTGGGTCAGTTCGATCCCCTCCGTCACGAAGAAGACGATCGCGCCGACGGCCAGTCCTGCCAACACCACTGCGATCGAGTCGACTGCACGCCTTGTGATCACCGTCAACCCGATGAAGTACAACCCGAAAGCCGCAGGCGCAAGGGCGTTCGGCCACAACACGCTCACGTCGTTCACCAGACACGACGCGAGGAACGAGATCCAGCCCAGAGCGGCGAGCAGAAGAGGTAGGACGTCGATTCCCCGGTGCGACATGAGGAACCACGCCGGCGCGATCAGCAGACATATCAGGGACAGTGCTGTCACCGTCACGTTGGCGCCCTGTATCGCCGAGGCTGCGGCAGCCACGAAAATCAAGATCTGGCCGGGCATTACGGAATGCACTCGGCTTTTGTCCTGTAGCGAACAGGGTGCGAGCTCGGTAGTTGTCAACACACACCCCCAATTGACCGATGCGCGCAAAAGTTGACGATAGCTGTTTACGCGGTTTCGCGTGGCGAAGTCGTAGCTCCCGTTACCATATTCCTCGTCAGATCCTTTGCTAGCGGAGGCAATGTGTCGATCACACAGCCGAACCGATCGCTGGCCGCGCGGCGTGGCAGGTCCTACGACAAGGGCCGTGGCCTCTGCGCGCAGATCCTCTGGGTCGCAGCGTCGAACCTCGTCTTCACGCAGGTGTGGTGCCCGAGCCGGCTTCGGTGCGCCATGTTGCGCTGGTTCGGCGCCCAGATCGGAGAGAACGTGTTGATCCGGCATAGGGTCACGGTCCAGTGGCCGTGGAAACTCACCATCGGAGACAACTCCTGGATCGGTGTCGGCAGTGAGCTGTACAACCTCGACCAGATAGTCATCGGATCCGACGTCTGCATCTCGCAACATGTCTTCCTGTGCACCGGCAGTCACGACCGCAGGTCTCCGACCTTCGAATTCGACAATGGGCCGATCACGATCGAAGACGGTGCGTGGGTGTGCGCACGCAGCACCGTTCTACGCGGAGTTCGTATCGGCGCGAACTCCGTCGTCGGCGCCATGTCGCTCATTCAGCGCGATGTGCCTGCGGACTCGCTGGTCCAGGCCTCACAACCGACCGTCAGCCGGATGTGACGACATGCGCATCCTGCAGGTGGTGACATTGTTCAGTCCGGACGGTCTGTACGGCGGACCCACCCGCGTGGCACTCAACCAGAGCGCCGAACTGGCCGGCCGCGGGCACGAGGTGACGATCGCGGGGGCGGCACGTGGTTACGAGGCATTACCGAGCGAGCTGAACGGAGTGCCGGTCAAACTGTTTGCTGCCACAAACATATTGCGCCGATCAGGGTTTGCCTGGACCTACGCCCCAGGTCTCACGAGCTGGCTGCGTCGCAACTGGCGCGAATTCGACACCGTACATGTTCACTTGGCGCGCGACCTCGTCACCATGCCGGTGGCCGCAGTGGTGCGTCGGCGCGGAATCCCGTATGTGCTACAGACACACGGCATGGTCGTGCCGACGAACCATTCACTTGCCACACCGCTGGATCGGATGTGGACCCACGACATTCTCCGTCACGCGCGTGCAGTGTTCTTCCTCGACTCGGTGGAACGGGAACAGCTCATCGCTGTCGCCGGGCCTGATCTGCGGCTCGTAGAACTGGGCAACGGCGTACCTGAGTACCCCACCGCCCACTCGGGCCGAACTTTGGGGCGAGCACCGGAGGTGCTTTTCGCAGCGCGCATGCATGCGAGGAAACGACCCGTGGTATTCATTGAGATGGCAAGGGAATTGCTTGCATCCGGCATGGACGCCCGATTCACCTTGGTGGGGCCGGACGAAGGTGAGGGCCCGGCCATTCGGGCAGCACTCGGTGGAGATCCGCGGATCACCTGGGAGGGTGCGCTGAGCCCCGAAGCCATCCCGGCACGGATGGCCGAAGCAGATGTCTACGTGCTCCCATCCGTTCGAGAACCGTTCCCGATGTCGGTACTGGAGGCGATGTCGGTCGGCCTGCCTGTTGTCGTGACCGACGACTGCGGCCTGGCACCGATCATCGAGCAGTGTGGTTGTGGTGCCGTCACCGACCCGTCGGTGTCCGGTCTGGCGGCGGCCGTCGGCGCGATCCTCCGCGATCGCGCGCATACCAAGTCGATCGGCGAACGCGGCAGAGAAACCGTGGTCGAACGCTTCGGCATGCGACCAGTCGGGGATCGCCTCGTGAGCACGTACTCCGACGCCCTGGTAGGTGCGCCATGAAGAAAAACGAGACGGTTCACCAGCGGATCCGGTGGGTCATCGGCCTCTTCCTCGGCCTGCAGCTGGTTCTCGCGTCCACACTCGCCTGGACACCGGCCACAGCCGGCGTGCCGCCGGTGACCATCGCCGTGATCGGTGATCAGAACACGGCCGGCATCAAGAACCGGGTCGTCTGGCCGACGCTGATGGCTGCGAGAAACGGTTGGTCGGTGTCCAATTACGCACTCCCCGAATCGGGTTTCGCGGCAGACGGAATGGGTGGCCAGGCCTTCAGGTATCAGGTGGAACGTGCGCAGGCGCAGCACCCGCGCGTGATCCTGCTGATGACCGGCACTGCCGACGCCTCCGTGCCGGAGATGACTGCGGTCACCGTCGGAGCGGTCGAGGCGATCAACAAGGTCATCCGGGGTGGTCAACAGGTGGCCGTGGTCGGTCCGTTCTGGTACGAAACACCCGTTCCCGAGTCAGTTCGTCGGGTTGACGACGCCGTTCGGAAAGCCGCCGCGCAGACCGGGGTGCCGTATTTCGATGCCCTTGACCCGCCCCTGTTCACCAGGGCTCAGATGCACCCTGACCGCACTGGCCCGAGCGATGAAGGACAGTCGATTGCCGCGGACAAGATCGCGACATGGCTCCGAACGCAGGTCCTGAAATGAACAGCACTCGCTGGCTGGACCTCGGCGCAATCACCCTCGCGGCCGCGATCGCGCTCGGCATCGCCGGAATCTCCCGCCCTGAGGTCGTGACAACGCCTTACTCGACGTCGTCCTCTGTCCGCGAAGACCACGCACCGCCCGACACACGACCGCTCGCATTGTTCATCGGTGATTCGTACACCGCGGGTGAAAGCTCTGCCGAGTTGTCTTATGCATGCCGGGCGGCGCTTCGGATGGGCTGGCTGTGCGCGCTGTCGGCGGTCGGCGGGACGGGTTACATCAGCGGCGGCCCGGCGAATCGCTGGGACGATCCGTACACCGGCAAGTCGTTGTCGTTCATCGAACGTATCCCCGGGCTGTCCGCCAAGTACGACCCCGACCTGGTGGTGCTCGACGGAGGACGAAACGACGATTTCGCCCCACGCACATATGCGTTCGAGGAAACGGTCTCGACACTCGGTGAGGTGCGCCGGGCATGGCCGCGGGCTCAGATCGTCTTCGTCCGGCCCCGTTTCCTGGACGACCCCACTGACGATTTGGGTATGACCGACGAGTTCATGGCACGCCTGAAGGCGACGCCCGACGCCAAAGGGGTGATCTTCATCGATCCGCTCAGCACGTTGTCCGGCACAGATACGTCAGATCTGCTCGCATCGGACAAGATTCACCCCAACGCCGAAGGAGAAAAGCGGATTCTCGCGGCTCTGATCGAAGCACTTCAGACGCGAAACGTCAGGCCACCGTCGTGAACCCCGTGCTCGTGACCTATCTGCGCCTCCTCCGAATTCGGTGGCGGTGGCTCGTGTGGGGCGTCTTGCTTGCACTCGCGGTTGCGACGGTCGTGTTGATCCTTCAACCACCCATGTACCAGTCAAAGGCGACAGTGCTGGTCCGGACGCCTGGCGACGTCAGCCGCGTCGTCGACGGCGGCGATACTTATGCTCGATCACGCGCCGCGACCTACGCGCAGCTGGCGAAAAGCTCGACTGTGGCCGAACGCGTGATCGCCGATCTCCACCTCGACATCGCACCGGCCACCCTGTCCTCGCGAATCAACGCGGAGAACGTCCCTGGGACCGCGCTCATCACCGTAACGGCAAGCGCGCCTTCTGCAGGGCAAGCACAGCAGACGGCCACTATGTTCCTCTCTGGATACGGAGCCACGGTACGCATGTTGGAGTCGGTTCCCGGATCGCTGGTTCCGCGTGCCGAACTCGTTGTCGTCGACCCGCCCGGGATGCCCAGCCGGATGGTCGCGTCGGGTGTGCCGCTTCCACTCCTCCTCTTCGGGGTCGCGCTCACAGGCCTGGTAGCAGCTGCCACCATCGTGGCGGTTCGGTCGGCACTGCACCCCTACGCGGAAACGGAAACCGAACCTTCGGGGGTGAAGGGTTGAACCTGAAATCTTTTGTCGCTGCGGCACAGCGGTTCTGGTCGACGTATCTGCTCGTCGCCGGGTTGGTTCTCATCGTCGGCGCAGCCGCGATAATGATGCTGCCCGTCACATACGTCTCATCGGCGCGATTGATGGTGTCGATCGAGGGATCGACGACTGCGGCGGCGTACCAGAACGAAGAGGTTGCTATCCGGCGCATCCGCACGTACATCCCGCTGCTGAAAAGCGATGTGGTGACCCAGCGCGTCATCGACAAACTCGGTTTACCCATGACAGCAAAGCAACTCGCCGAAGAATTGTCCGCCACCAACGTTCCACCCAAGACCTCACTCATCGACATCAGGATCTCCGACTCGTCACCGCAACGTGCGGAACTGATCGCGAACACCGTCGCGCGGGAGTTCGTCGCGTACACGGCCGCGATCGAGACGGCGACCGGCGAGGACGATCAGAAGGTTCAGACGACGATGGTCAGCGACGCGACGCCGGCGCGCAGGGACCCGGTCGAGCGAGCCTTGCTCTATCTGTTGGCAGCACTCGCAGCCCTCCTGCTCGGCGGAGCGGCGGTGTGGCTTCGCGCATCTCGTGAGCAACTCGATGCCGACTCGGACGACCCTGTCGGCCGCGCACCGAAAGCCGCTCAAACAGTGGAAGGCAGCTGAAAGCGGCGTCGTCAGGAGTTCCGTGCAATACACTGTTGCTCGCGGAGCCATTCGACGGTAGTTGCGATACCGTCACGCAGATCCACGCGAGCCTGCCACCCCAGCAGCATGCGCGCCTTCTCGACCGACGGCCATCGCCGCTGGACGTCGACCTCGAAGGTCGGCACGTTCTCCAGTGCGAAATCCTCTGGATCCAGCCCACACGCCGTCCAGATCATCTGTGCGATCTCGGCGATTGTGTGTTCCTCTGAGGCGGAGATGTTGAAATCCTGGTTCTCGCCCGCCGGATGGAACATCGCCGTGACGATGCCGTCCGCAATGTCGTCGACATGTGTGAGCGTACGGGTCTGCGTACCGGAGCCGAAGATCTGCAATGGGTGCTGACCCGAGAGCGCCTTTCTGATCAAGTCGGGGACGGCATGCGCGATTCCTGGCTCCGTGTCGGGCAGTTCGCCGGGCCCGTATGCATTGAACGGCCGGCAGATGGTGAACGGCAGGCCGTGTTCCTCATGCACGGCGCGGCAGTAGATCTCACCGGTCAGCTTCGAGAAGCCGTACGCCGATCGTGGTGGGCGACAATCCAGCAGGTGTTCTTCCGTGGTCGGAAACTGCGTCGCCTGCTCGAACACCATCGACGAGGACACATAGACGAGTCTTTCGACTCCTTCACGAAGTGCCGCGCTGAACACCGAGTTGTACAGGCCGGTATTCATCTCGAGGAGCGTGTGCGGAAGCCTGTGGAAGTTGGCGATGCCGCCTACGATCGCTGCGAGATGGATGACGTGGGTACATCCATCGACAGCCGCCCGCGCCTCGTCGGCGGAACGCAGATCCCCGGTGCGTATCTCACACGCCTCGTTCATCCACTGCGGTGCCGGCCGTTGATCGCACACTCGGATCTCGTAAGCGCTCTCATGCAGCAATCGCCGAACTACCGCGCTGCCGATCGTCCCTACGCCACCGGTGACGAGTATCCGGCTCACTTGGCGCCAGCGCACATGCGCGCAGAGCCCAAATCGGCTCTCCCAGTACCGCAGCCATCGTCAAGAATATGCTCACACACACATCGACCGATGCTCACCCGCATGGCCACCTTCCCCCTAGGGGCTCAACCCCCGCAACCAGTCGGACCCAATGTTACGCGCAATGATGGCTGCCGGCGCCCGCATTGACGTACTCGAAACCACACCAGGAGCACCGAGATCATCACCAACTGATGCCGATGTAGCGAGGATCGTCCTGGTAGTCCACCGACCCCGGAAACCGCACCAGGTCGACCACGATGCGCCCGTCGACGCGCCTCAGAGCAGCGATCGACTCTGGATCCGCTGCGCCGACAACGCACACCTCGGCATGGTTGACGACTTCGTCGGGCGAGTCCGAAACACACTGTGAAAGACACGGAATTCGCGCTTCGGCGAAGGCTCGATTGGCACCGAGCAGCCGTGACGCGGAGACTTGTGGGTCGTAGATCTGCAAGTCGAAGCCGCGTCCGACAAGGCGTTCCGCCAGTGCCACCAAGGGGCTTTCCCGCAAGTCATCGGTACCCGATTTGAAGGCGAGGCCGAGCAGACCGACGCGACGCTTGCCGGTCGCCTCGATGACATTGAACGCACGATCGATCTGGCCGTTGTTGGAAATGCAGACACTCTCCAAGATCGGCAGGGGGACGTCGGAGGTCCGTGCACGATGGATGAGTGCGCGGAGATCCTTGGGCAGGCACGAGCCGCCGAATGCGAAGCCCGGCCGCAGGTAGGCCCTCGAGATGTTGAGCTTTGTATCGGCCACGAAGATGTCCATGACGGCATGACTGTCAAGGCCCATGGCCTTGCAGACTGCTCCGATCTCGTTGGCGAAACCCGTTTTGAGTGCGTGAAATCCGTTGTCCGCATACTTCACCATCTCGGCGACGGCGAGTGGCACGCGAAAAACAGGAGCTGACATTCCCTCATACAGTTGGGCAACCACGTCTCCGCTGACGGCGTCGAACTGGCCGATGACGATCTTCGGTGGCTCGAAGAAGTCCCGGATCGAACTTCCCTCACGTAAGAATTCAGGATTGACCGCCACCCCGAAATCCTCGCCGGCCCGCAGTCCCGATGCGGCCTGCAGGCGCGGAAGAACGATCTGCTCACATGTCCAAGGCAGAACCGTCGACCGTATTACAACGGTGTAGCGTCCTGCACGGCCCGCGAGTGCAGCACCTATGTCTTCACTTACCCGCTCGAGATACGTCGTGAGGAGGCTCCCGTTCGCGGCCGAGGGCGTTCCGACGCATACCAGCGCGATATCTGTATTCGCCACAGCATCAGCGGGATTCGTGGTCGCGCTGAGCCGGCCGGCGGCGACCTCGCCGAAGATGAGTTCGCCGAGGCCGCCTTCTACCACCGGGCTCTGACCGCGGTTGATCATGTCGACCTTCTCGCGCCTGACATCGACGCCGATGACCGAATGACCGCGGCTGGCAAGACAAGCCGCAGTAACGCTGCCTACATAACCAAGACCGAAAACCGCGACGCGTCGCACCGCTCGGCCAGAGGGCGCGCAGGATTCTGCGACACCCTTGAATTCCCGGGCGGCGAGTGAATCACCACCCTGTGAGTTATCAATTCTCGGCATCGACTGCCCTTCCCGCGCCGCAAGCCCTTGGGCCAGCATTCTGCCAGTCGAGATCGCAATGCTAACACCCTTTGCCAAGATGGGACCACATGACAGAACAAGTCACCTGAAGATCCAAGACAATGAGTCGAGAGGATCCGATCGTCTTCCCTTTCCCTACCTTCATGACGGCTTCCACCTGGGCTTTTGTCAACGCCAGGAAGCTGTCGAACCCACGCTACTGGGGGGTATTTGATTAGTTCATTACATTTCAAATAGCTGCGTACACCGGTTGCTCACAGTGGCACCTACTTCAACCCTCGGTACAAACCGGCTATCCCCCTGGCAAATGGTCGACTGGGGCCAGATGAGGCAAAAGTGGATTAACTCCGCAAATCCCGAATCCATATCGAAAAGCGCGCCCGGTGGGTAGCCTGAGCACAGCCAAATCCCCGGACTCCCATTGATTCCATTACGAAGGGACATGACGTGGACCTGTTTGATGTAGTGCGGTCGTGCTTCCGCCGCTGGTACGTCTTTGTTCCGCTGTTGGCGATCGTGACCTGGCTCAGCTACTCGACATACAACTCGGTGCAACCGGTTTACTACTCGAACGCCGTCATCGGCCTTGCCGCCCCGAGCTCGCGGATCGACAACGCGGTGCAGGGGGTTCCCGTGCCACGCAACGGGCTTCTGGATGTTGGCGGCGCATCGCTGATCGCCAACATGACGGCTCTGGGCCTCAAGGAGCCGGCGGTGGTCGACAAGGTGGTCGCGTCGGGCGGGATACCGGATTACGACGCAAGGATGTTCCCGAGCCCGGCGAACATGCAGCAGTTGCCGCTCGTGATGATCGAGGCGACGGATGCCGACGAGGAAGCTGTGTCCATCACGATGCAACTCGTCACCGCTCAGGCCGAAGAAACACTGCGAAACTTACAGCAGCAGGCGCAGGTCCCTGACGCACAGATGGTCCGCCCCTTCATGGTGTCACCTCCGAGTACCCCAGCCGCCGGAATGCCGGCCCGCACCCGCTCGACAATCGCGATTTTCGTCGCGGGGTTCGGCATCACGGTCGTCGTCACTGTGCTTTTCGATGTGGTGGCCAGCCGGATCGGTCGACGGCGCAAGGCATCTCATGGGCCCGAACCGATCAGGGCGGATCACGCGTCCGATACCCCGTCGACAAACGGACAGCCGATCAGAAGCACAGAAGTGAATCAGACCTGATATGGCCACGGCAGTGAGGACGACCGAGTCGGTACCGTTCGCTTCGACCGAATTCCTGATCAGTACACCCGTCGAGACTGAAGGGCGCCGGCCCTGGTTGCTCGGAATCCTCTGCATCCTGATGATGCTCCTACCGAGCTACGTGCTATTTCCAGGACCGTTGAAGAGCAACGGCTCGCCAGCGCGCATGATCGCGGTGATGTTCTTCGGTCTGCTGGTGCTCGGTTTCCTGATGGTCCGCCGTACGGGCAAGGTCCGCAGGATCCAACCGGGTGTGCTGATCCTCGTGCTCTACTTTTTCCTGTGGCTCACGACTTACGGTGTCGCACTGCTGAATTTCGATCCCTCGCCGGGGTCAGCGGCCACCGATGCGAGCATGACACGAAGTCTGATCGCGCTCATCGCGAATGTCGGTTTGGGACTCTACGTTGTCACACGGGTCCGGACCACGCGGCAGCGCAACTTCGTGATGGGTTGCCTCCTGTTCGGAATGGCGTTCGTGTGCCTGGTGGGCCTGCTCCAGAGCGTTGCTTCTGTCGACTTGCGCTTCCTCTTGCAGCCACCCGGGTTCGTCATCAGCACGGATACCTTGTCGCTGGTTGAACGTGCGGGTGTGGAACGTGCCTTGGGCACCTCCGAGCACGCGATCGAGTACTCCATCCTCACTGCGTCGGCACTTCCGCTCGCTCTCTATTTCGCACGCTTCGCCGAGACTCGCAATCGCCGCATACTGTCGGTCGCCGTGTGCGGTTTGGCCATCCTGACCGTACCGACCGGAGTTTCGAGGACCGGGGTGATCGCTCTCGGCGCAGCACTTCTGGTCCTGATGCTCGCTCACACCGTTCGGCAGATCGCAATCGGCCTCGTCGTCGGACTGGTCGCCATCGGCGGGTACATGACTGCCTTCCCGAACATCGTGAAGGCACTGTGGGAGACGATCCTCACGTCGGACAAGGATCCCAGCGTCCTCGGCAGGACGGCAGACTACGCGACGGTGTCGGAAACTTTCCGCGCTCATCCGGCATTCGGATTGGGGCTGGGCGCATCGCCCCCTGAAATCTACGGTCTACTTGACAACGAGTGGCTTCAAGCGGTCGTGCAAGGCGGCCTTGTGGGAGTTGCGGCAATGATCGCGCTCGCAGGTGGAGGTATTTTCGGCATCGCCGCCGCGCTTCGATGCGCGTCGAACACCCGAGAGCGGTACCAGGCATACGTACTAGGGGCGATCTTCGCCGCAGTGCTGGTCTCCAGCTTCACATTCGACCTGTTCGGCTTTCAACAGGCAACGTTCCTGTTCTTCATCACTTTTGGCCTGTTGTGGTCCGGCTATACGGTCGAAGTGCCATCACGCCCGACAAGGGCGCGACGCGTGCTCAGGTCCACACCGACCGCGGAAAGCCTGAGGACTTGACACCGCGTACATGGTGAAGGGCCCGTCGCAGGCTCGGAGCGAGGGGCGACCTTTTCACCGCGTCTGTCATCGCCTGACGTCCGCTGCGCATTACTCGTCGAGTGACACTGTTGCTGACGAAAGCTTGACTCACAACCGTTTCGCCCGTCTTCGCTCGACGTTTGTAGTCGTCGTCGCCTCGGCCGAGATCCATACGCGTGATGCCGATTTCGGCAGCGGCGTCGATCACCTCACGTAGCAGTATCCAGCCCGGAGACAGTTGTGCGAACGCTGGATCGTAGACCGGGAACCACCAGTGCAGTACGTGACCGGAGCGAATACCGAAGTGAGCTGCGACCAATCGATCACCGATATGGACCGTGGAAAGAACACCTCCGAACCCAGGACCACGAGTGTGCAGCAGTCTGTGCATCAACTGGACGTGAGCCGACTTCGCGAAATAGTCGCGGCTGCCTGTCTTCACATACTGGGCGCGCTTCAATTCGATCAGACGTGCGAGGGCGTCGTCGTCGACGACATCGACACCGAACCGGAGCGGGCCGTGGGTTCGTTCGGCTCTCACCCGGCATCGCCGCGCCTCCTTCATCTTGTCCCTGCCGCTTCGCGACACTCGATCAAGGTAGCCATCCAGCCCGCCTGTGATGTCCATCCACGGCGATGACCGACGGGAGACGATCCATGGTTCGAAACCGGCCTTCTGAGGAACCAAGTGGTCGAATGTGAGAACCCGTAAGCCGTCCACCAGAAGCTCAAGCGGCGAGGGTGCCTCGCCGGGTCCGCATATCGGTCCCTGGAAGTCCGCAGCTGGCCAACCCACCGGATGCAACACTGCGCCCTCACGGTGCCCCGGGAGAAGGGCGGACACCGCTCCGGCCGCGTCACGGACCACGACCACCGACACCGGTCTGCCGGTAGCATGCACCGCCGCGGCGAACCCTGGGTGGAAATATGGGCTGTCCAAGGCCTGATTGCTTGCCCGGAGCGCGTGCCAGGCGTCGATCTCTTCGTCGCTGAGCTCATCCATCCCCACAATCCGCGACGTCGTCGAACCCAAGAGCTTCCTGCCGTTCATGTGGGCAGCTCCCGCATTCGGCGAGACGGCTGCAACAGAGCGGCAATCGAGGCACGCGATGTGGGCCGGCCCACTGCGGCGCGAATGCCCTGCCCAACTGCCACAGCCGCGAGGTACGCAGCGCCGTGCAGGCGATTGTGTCGCCGTCGGAACAGCTCCACCTTGTTGACGGTGAGCATCGAGGCGAACATCGGCTTGGTTTCGGACACACCGCCGACGTGCTCGAACACCGCAGCGGGCTCGTACCAGGTGTACCAACCATTGTCCGCCGCGCGCAGACAGTACTCGGTCTCCTCGCTGTACATCAGGAACGACTCGTCCCACATACCTATGTCGAGCAACAACCGAACCGAGAGCATCATCGCAGCACCCGTGGCCCACGCGGTGACCCCGGGTTCCTCGTAGACCCGGGGATCGGTCACACGTTCTGCCAGAGGGCCCAGCCGCCCTGCCAGTTGCCCTGGCACCAGCGCCTCGACCAATGCTCGGATCACGGTCGGCTTCCGGCGCAGTGTGTATTGCTGAGCGCCGTTTGGATAACGCAACCTCGGCACCGCTATGCCACAGTTGGTCCGGTTCAGCGCTGAAGCCAGTACCTGCAACGTATTCGGCGAGACACGGCAATCAGCATTCAGCACCAGGATGGCGTCCACGACGCTCAGGTCCAGAGCCTGGATACCGGCGTTCACGCCGGCGGCGTATCCCCCGTTCCGCCCAGTCTGGACAACTGTCACGTCGAGATCAGCGAACCTCCCGGCGATCTCGCATGTCTCATCTTTGGACGCATTGTCGGCAACGACCACAGCTGCCAACGGTGTTCCCTCGTCCGCCAGCGCGTGCAAACACTCACCGAGGACATCGGCGCTGTTGTAAGTCACGATCACCACTGCCACGCGCGCCGCGGGCCGGGTGCGCGCCGATACGCCGTCTTGCGCCATCAGCCCCTCCAACGCTTGACCGCTCGCGCGGCGCTGTTACGCGCTGACAGGACAAGCGGTGTGTGTGGATCGAGCAACCGGTATATCCAGTCCGCATCTATGTCGTGACGCAGACTGGTCCTGGCCTGCAGCCAGGCTTCCGGTCGGGCCCGCCCACCGTCACTGGTGTAAACGCGGGTAACGCCGGCGTCCCGCAGCCTCCGCAGCACGTGGCGGTCATAAGAACCGAACGGGATCGCCACCCGTGACACGGAACTGCCGGTGACGGCGCTCAGCCTCTCGTGAGCGTCTTCGAATTCCTCGTGGGCCTGCGCGTCGTCGATACGCCGCCAATCACGGTGCGCCCAACCATGAGAACCGATCGACATACCTGCATCCAGAAGTTCTCGGACTCCGGTGTCGTCCACTCGCCCGAGCTTTCCCAATTCACCTGCGAGCAAGAAAAACTCCGCGGTGATGTTTCGCTCGACCAGTCGCGGCAACGCGACCTTCACATCAGATGCGTTTCCGTCATCGAACGTGATCCGAACGTCCGATCGGCCTGAAACCGCGTCGAGGACCTGCTCGAACTGCGCGACACTGACCCAGGTGAGATGTTCCCCCGGATCCAACTCACGGTCGGTCGCGCCGATCCCGTGGACGGTGATGTTGCACACCGATGCGCGCCTGACATCTGCATCATGAGAAGAACGTACGGACAACAAGACAACCCCCGACTCACTCGTGTATGTCGACCGACTGCTGCCGGATGTCGATGCCCGATTCACACACGGGTCTGTATCCACGGTCGCCAGAGAGGTCGCGGCGGCAGCCGCAACTTTCGACGAAGCTTGAGAAACCAGACGCGGTAGTAGACCAGATTGAGAAGATCTGCCCAGAGGATCAAAAGCTCACCACGCCAGCGCGACAATCCCGAATCCCGACTCACCACCAAGCGATGTAGCGGATGTTCCTCGGCACCCAGCAGGACCTTGTGGTCGTAATGGCCAGGACCGCTCTCGACCGTTCTGATCCCGCCTTCGATGAGAACCCGGAATTTCTCCACCATACTCAACCGGCCCAGGCCCATCGATTCCAGAGCCGGGTCGTCAACTCGCGCAGGGAGTCGCGAGTAACATCTATCACCGAGAATGAAACCGTATTCGATCGCCAATACCTGTCCGTCTCCCGTGATCTCGTAGAACCGAGCCCGTCCCGAGGATGACATCCGTGAGACGAGTTCGCGATTGAACTCCTCGCTGCCCGGCCAGTCACCGAAGTGACCGAGCTTGCCCCGCCGACGCCAGCACGATGCGTGCAGATCTGTGAAACCGTCGAAGTACCCGATGGCTTCTTCCCCGCTGATCGTCCGGAACGAGAGGGCGTACCGGTCGTTCAGCTTCCGCAGGTTTCGCCGATGAGCTTTGCGCTGTGCAC
This sequence comes from Mycolicibacterium smegmatis, assembly GCF_001457595.1. Taxonomy (GTDB): domain Bacteria; phylum Actinomycetota; class Actinomycetes; order Mycobacteriales; family Mycobacteriaceae; genus Mycobacterium; species Mycobacterium smegmatis. Next base: position 6,032,125 of record NZ_LN831039.1, read on the forward strand.
TGCTGAGACCGAGGAGGTACTCGTCGAAGGTCTTCGGGAGGTTGAATACCGCGTGGGGCCCGTGGCTGTCCGACCGCAAAATCTTGAGCGACGCGTGCTCCGCTGTGTGCTCCACCGCCGCGGCCACAGGTGAGAGCCCCGAAAGCGGTGAGAAGCTCACTGCGTCGCACCCCGTCGCGAGAATCCTTTCGATCGCGGCATGCACAACCGCCTCTTCATGGCCAGGCGCGATCGCCGGCGTGAACACCGGCAGTGTCGAATCGGCGCCGACCAAACTGCCCAACCGCACCGGAACCGGTCCCGCCCAAACCCGATGGACACAGAAGGGTAGAGCACCGACCAAGCTCCCGCGATCTCTGACAAGCAGACCGACGAAGTTGCGCTGTCGGCCATAGTGTGCCCACCATGCCTGTAACCAGTCGACTGTGAAGTAGATGTCGCTGCCGGAATGTTCGACGAAGTCGTCCCACTCGAAGCGGACACTGTCGAGATCATCCACGGAGCCGAGGATCTCGACACTCAGAGTGGAGTTACGATTCCGATCGGGAACGTCTTCTCGGCTGCACGCTCGGCTGCTCTCGTCCCTCGCCCAAGTTTGAGACGTGCCAACGGCGAATCGTTTTGTCAGCGCCATACCGAGGTACACACACGCGTCGGCCGCAGAGCGAGGCCCGTCAACTGCCCGCACAACGGCGACTGCTGTGTGCGCGCCCGTTCCGCGCAGACGCTCGAACAACCCGCGCCTGTCGACCGATGACAGTTCGACTTTACCTCTGTAACTCCGTCGCAAGATCGCCAGCAAGCTCTTGGCATCGGCGGGCGTCCTCACCACCGACGGCTCGGTCGGTACCACGACCTTTTCGTGCGAGGCGAATTGGTTGTCGACGAAGAAATCGTCACCGGTCACCATCGGAAAAGCGCCGAACCGCTCGTGTCCTTCCGCACTGAGGCCGTACGCCCCGGCGCCCCACATCGCCGTCTTGTGCTGTGGAAGCCGCTGGCGGGTACGGTAATAACACCGGACGACCGCGCTGGCGCCGTCCGTGTCATATGTGCAGTCTGGCCGCGCCGCCAGGACATCGCCGCGTGCCAGCCGATCGAGCACTGCCAGAACCGCACCAGCAGAAATCTGGATATCTGCGTCCAGGTACAGCCGGGGCCAGAGCGTGGCAGCCTCATCTCCGGCGTTGAGCGCAGCTGGTTTCGAACCCTCGACCAGTTCCAAGACTTTGGCACCGGGGATGCTTCGCGCCACATCGGCGGTGGCGTCGGAGCAGCCGTTGCACACCACGATCAGTTCGATGAATCCTCCGGCCGCCGCCTCACTCAACGGATACAACGTCCGCTCGATCACTGCGGCTTCGTTGTAAGCAGGGATTATCACCGCCCCTCGCCGTCGCGGACCTGAAATCTGTTTCAGTGGAGCAGTATTCAAAAAATTCCCGGGCTGCGGCATAACGCTAACCACGGGCTCGCCAATCCCCCATGTCGCCCTCCCTCGACACACGCACCCATGAAGCCGTAGCGCACATCCACTAGTTTGGCAGATCTTATGCCGACTGTGGCAAACTCCCAAGGGTTTGCTTGATTAGAGAACGATCCGTCTGGACGTAGGGTACCCGTGCACACGCACGACGATGGCGCAACGTGACGCCCAGCTGACCGATCACAAGCCGCCATCTGCAGGTTCGATCATGCATTCTGAGATCTCGCGTTGGCACCGGCATCCGACTTCCCCGACTTCCCGCCACCCGCGCGCCGAATCGACTCGGCCAGGCCGACGATCCAATCTTCATAGCTGTCGATCGCCGCAGCAGCAGACAGAACTTCGTCGCAGTACCTCCCGCCTGCCTCACCCAGTTGCGCAGCACGCGAACGGTCCTGACCTAGTCGGAGTGCCTCCTGCACGAGCAGATCCGGCCGATTCGGATCCACCAGAACGCCGGCACGCGCCGCACGGATTTCCCGGGCGGCAAATCCGTGCTCGTCGGTCGCGGCCAGGATCGGTTTGCCGGCGCGAAAGTAGGAGGTGAGCTTGCTCGGCACGGCCATCTGCGCAACGCCGGGGCGTTCGTTCACCAACAGTACGTCGGCGGCGCCGAGCGCTGCCGGAAAGTCCTCGTCACTGACAGGCGAAAGGAAGTCGATCGCGCGAATACCTGAAGCCATTGATTGCAGATGCACACGCTGGTTACCGTCTCCCAGGAGTACGAACCGGACCCGCTGATCGGCACGACCGGCCAACTCGGCGGCGGCGATCACGTTCTCCAGTCCCTGCTTGAAGCCCATGTTCCCGGCGTGAAGAATGATGAGTTCGTCAGATCCCCACCCGTGCGAAGCGCGAAAGGCTTCGCTGGACATCGGATCCGGGGACGGCACATGGGTCCAATTTCTGATCACACGAATCCTGTGTGCCTGCACTCCGAGATGGCCGGAAAGCTGGGAAGCGAACCCTGGGTGGATGACAGCAACACCATCAGCGAGCCTGAGAGCAGATGATTCGATGTGGCTGATCGCGGACGCAGAAAGCCCCGACGCCGCCCCTGTTTCCGTGACACCGCGGCTGTACAGATCCTGCACCACCATTCCGATGGCAGGCCGTGGCCAACTCACCCGCGCACGGACAGCCGCCATCGTGGCGGCGAGCAAGGGCGGTGTCACACACACCACGACCTCCGGCCGACCCCATCGAGACGTCATCAACTGCAATCCGAAGGTGATCTCCATCGCCGCACGTCCTCGCCAGGAGAGTCGTTGCGGCACCGGATGACTGAGTCGGAACACGGGAACACCGTCGATCTGTTCGTTCGAGCGGAACCCCGACCGGGTCTTGTCGCGCCTCCATTGCGGGTAGTGCGGAAAACCGGTCAACACGCGGACATCATGGCCGCGATCGATCAGGCCTTTGGCCAAACCGGTCGTATAAGGAGCGATCCCGGTCGGCTCAGGGGCATAGTTGATCCCGAGAATCGCCACTCTCACCGCTCGCTGGGCCACCCTTTGAGGGTAGTTGCGCGCCTGCCGACTGGGGTGGGCACTGAGGAAGCGGACGCGAATTTCACGAATGTTCCACTCCGCAAAGAAACTCAGTTCACTCTGCTGTGTTCACACGCTGGATTACTCCACTTTGCTGTTCGGATGCAGCTAAACGATCTACACTCGCTGGCATCCCGATCAGCCTCGCCCAGAGGCGGTGGGCGCAACACCGGATCGAACCGAGAATTCCCGTACGCCTTGGCCGGCGCCTGGCAGTGAGCCACTCCGACACACACCCGGGCGGCGGGCGACAACAACATTGGATTTCCTATGAACCGGCCCAGCTATCAGAACGTAAACGCATCGCACAATGAGACCGATAGACCAGACGACTGTTTCGCTGGTGCGGTTCCCAACGTGAGGTGCCAGGTACTGGATTACACGCCCGGTCGGTGCGGTCGGAGATGTGCCGATGTCAGTTGAGCAGCCGCACCACCGGATCGGCACGAGATCAGCCTGGCGACGCAAGCTCGGCAGCATTGCAACAATCCTGTTGCTTGTCGCTCCCACCGCACTGGTCTCCTGCCGAGCGCGCACGACCGAACAGCTCGCAAGTGAGATCAGCCAGTACGGCATCACCTGGAAGTTCGACCGTGAATATCAAGTCGGCCAGTTCGTCAACGGAGACTGGTGGGTGGTGGGCCCGGTGAAAGTGGTTTCGGTGACCCCTGAACCCGGGCCGGCACCACCTGACGAAGTCATCGATCTCAGCGTCAATCAGTGGGACGACACCGGCCTGCAAGACAATCCTGAACGACGCAACGGTTCGATGGTCGTCATGGACCTCGGCCCGTCACAGGGTTACGACTCCCGTGGGACCACCTATGACCCGAATTCGTCGGTCACCTTTCCCTACGAGCTCGAGGTCGATCGCTCACTCATCTCTTCGATCAGCGAGGTCTCCACACCGAACACATCGATGTATGCAGACCTGATGTGGTCGTCTGAGAAGCAGACTCCCAACGTGATGAAAACCGCGGCAGTTCTGACAAGCTTGGCCGAGGCACCACCCGCGGACGCCTTCCGACCGACCTACGTAGGGGCCGACAAGGAGATCTTTCGCGCCTCCGACCTGAGATGGGACCTCCTACAGAACCTGCCCATAGATGCCACGAAATACCCTGTCCCCTCGTTCTCGGAGTATGAGCGCTATTTCGAACGCCCGTGGTTGGACCACCTCAACGGGGCGTGGGAGGGCCAGTACCTGTTCCCGGTCGAGAATCAGCCCGCGTACGGGCGAGAGATCGCCCGTATCGTTGGTGCCGCATCACTTCTGCTCAATACCGATGCACCGCAGGAGCAGAAGCAACGCCTGCTCTACGGCCTCGTGCAGTACGGCATCGACCTTCAGGGCATGATCCGGCTCGGTGCGGTCTACAACGAAGGTGGAGGGATCACCAGTGGACGCAAATGGCCGGTGTTGTTCGCCGGATTGATGCTCGGCGAGCCGTCCTTCATACCAGAGCCTCGAACCACCGTTTTTCACGAGGATGCCCAGACATATTACGGTCAGGGTTGGTACGGCCAACACCCGCTGTGGCAGATGGTGTGGCACCACGGCCCGAGGCAGCCCTACCAGGAGAAGCCTCCCAGCGATTGGGACGAGTGGGATCAGACCTCCGAAGACTATCGGATCTGCTGCACTGTACGCGCCTGGGTCGCCCAAGGCCTCGCCGCGATGCTGATGAGCGCGAAAGCCGAGTGGAACCACAATGCGTTCTTCGACAACATCGACGACTGGATGCGGAAGGACGACATCTATGCCGCCGACAGGCAAGGGTACGAACGACCGCCGGAAGAGACCACCACGTTCGACCCGTTCGTCGATGCGTTCTGGGACCTCCATCGCGGCAGCGTCCCGGCTCAACCCGACGGCCCCACCAATCTCAAATGGGATGTCAACGAAAGCGATGACATGAAGTGGGTGTCGAACCCTGCCACGTGACGCAGGTCCGTCGTGGACCGATGCCCCTATCCGTGGCGCTCGAGCCTCGTGAGCCTGGGGCCGATGCCGGCTCTACGCAGAATCGCGCGACTGAGGCGCTCGTTCGAGCGTACTTCTCGGTCCATTACGAACATCCGCCCGTGGGCACCGCCTGGTGGCAGATCGATCAGCGCTTGGATCAATGGATACACGGCTTCCGGTGGCTGTCCGCCGTCACTCATCGCGGTCCGGGTCTGGCCGGGGTTGAACTCGTTGACCAAGACATTCGGATACCGGACTCGGTCTATCTCGGCAGCGATTCCACGTACCAACGCATGTAACGCCCCCTTGGATGCCGAGTACGAGCACGCACCGGCCAACGGGCTCTGATCCGCGAGTGAACCGAGAACGATCACCCGGCCGGCGTTCCTCGACAGCATGCCCGGAAGCACTGCGCGCACGGCATTCGCCACACCATGAACGTTGGTCCGGAAAGTCTCTTCGAAATCCGCTGGGCTCTGGTCCAGGAAGTGAACCTTCGGGTATACGGCTGCGTTCGCAACCAGTATGTCCACCGGACCCATTCGTCGTTCGACTTCGGCGAAGACAGCGGCGCTGCGTGCGGCGTCCCCCACGTCTAGGCAGAACGGCGCGATGTGGGCGTGGTCTCTCGCGGCCTCCGCCAGGTCTTCCATACAGCGCCCGAGGATGGCTACACAGTAGCCCGCTGACGCAAGCCCGCGTGCAACCGCGCGACCGATACCGCCTCCTCCGCCGGTCACCACCGCTACCTGGAACCGATGTTCCGGCATTGATTCGACGGCAGCACAGACAACACTGGTGACCGCGGGTCCGAGCGATGAGTCATTCGGCATGATGCGGACTCGGTTCCAGCGCAGCCTCATTCATTCGGTTCACCAGCGACTCGGCGATACGCAGAGCATTCGCAGAGACAGTCAGGGCGGGGTTTGTCGAACCTGAGGTTGGTAACGTCGCGGCGTCAGCGACCACCACATTGGGCAGACCCCAGACCCGTCCCTGGGCGTCGGTGACCGATACAGCCGGATCATTACCCATCCGGCAGGTCCCCATCGGATGACCCAAATTCGGAGTCGCCAACGGGCTCAAGAAGAACGGCCGGAGGTGCCGGAGGCGATCGCGAATGATGCGCCGACCCCGCGCCGATCGCTCTCGGAGCTCGTCCGGCACCTCGTACCGGAAGCAGATTCGTTCCGGATGACTCGGATCCTCCCACACACGATTTGCCTCATATGCGTAGTCCTCCTGGACCGTGGCGAAGGTAGCTGCCTTGCCCAGGAACCTCGCCGCGACAGCGGCGGGAATACGAAGTGCTTCCAATCCGCCGCCGAGCCATCCGAGTCCAAGGCGTTCAGCCTCGGCGCGTAGGTAGGACGCGATCGGAGCTGTCCCCACCCGCATCGCCATCGACTGGACCTCGCCGACTTCGTAAAGGTCGCGGATGGCCAATGTCTTCTGGGGGCCGTAGTTGGGAACATCACTCGGAGCCCGAAGGCCGAGTATGTCGGTTATGTGGAACATCAAACCGCGTCCCAGTAGTGGCGGAGCGGTTCCGTCGCGCCACAATCCGCTTGATCGCGCCAGAAGGAGAGGCGTGTTCAATGCACCCGCTGCGAGGATCACGTTACGCGCCAGTCGCTTACGCAGGACACCGCTCGTTGCTGCGGGGCCACCCTCTCGGCTGATGACCTGTAGCTGCCCGGACAACGGTTCCAGCCGGACCACGGTTTCGTCGCAGAATACGGACGCACCGGACGCCACCGCCTGTTGCAATGCCCGGTTGTTCCCATCCGCCTTGCAGGCTCGCGGGCAGGCGTCACCCAGACATTCGGAACACCCTGGTAGATAGTCGATTCCGACGTGCAGCCGGTAGGGATGAAGGCCGGCCGCCTGCATGGCCTTCACCAACGCCGCATCGCGTGGGCCAAGCGGCGGCGGTGACCTCAGTACCGCGTCGTCATCAGGGTCCAGCGGGTCCGGCGCGCCGGCAACCCGTAGCAACTTCTCTGTCCGGGCATAGAAGGGTCGGAAATCGTCGTAGTCGATCGGCCATTCGCGAGGCAGAGCACCAGGCGGCCGCATCGCCGTGAAATCCGACCGGCGGTATCGCGACAGCGCGGCGCCGTAGACGGTGGATGAGCCCCCTGGACCGAAGCCCAGCACTGCTGCCATGGCTTTTGCCGGCCGACCACCACCTCTGTCCCGCATCAACGGGACAGGCCACCGCCCGGGCCGGGGCAGAGTGCGCCCAGCCAGCCTGGCGATGGCCCTTCGCATCTTCCCTGGAGCGGGGTCGCGGTTCTGCGACCGCGGAGGGCCGCATTCGATGACCCCTACCGAGTATCCCGCCCGGGCCACCGTGAGCGCTGCGACGCTGCCCGCCAACCCAGCCCCTACGACGATCACATCGAGTTCGTCAGTCATCTGGTCAGTGCTCATCGACTGAACCATGCCCGTTGAAAAAACCCACTTCGGGCACACCATCTGTTCCGGCTTCCCGCAAATTCCGTATCACCGTCACGTCACGCCCCCTGATGGCCCGCGGTCGAATCGATTGATGGACCCACATCAACCGCCAGCAGATTGCTCTGCCACGAAATCAGTGTGGCGCGTTTCAAGGTTTTTGACAGCGTTTTCCCCAAACCGTGACTACACGTCAGGCACCGAATACGCAGTGAAGCACGTGTAATAGCGGCCGCCGACCAGTCGATTTCGGGACAGTTGTCGATGCGTCGGCCATACATAATGATCTTGCTCCGTAGATTGCTGGAACTGCACGTAGGCGTCATAAGGGTGATCGGAGAGAAGTTCTTGGCCTGGACGTGGAGCACCCCGTCCGATGCCGCCAGCGATCGACAGCGGAGTGAGCCCCTCTGCCCGTCAGAGCGATTCGTCTAGTTCAGGAGCTCGGTGCACCAATGACCTCACGGTGCGATACACGTCAGGTGAGACAACACGGACGATGCCGATATGAACCACACCGACAGCGACCATGACAGCTGCCAGGGACCACGCCGGCGCCCATCCTCCGGTGAGGGAGAGAACAAGTAGACCTGCCCCAGCTGAACCGGCGACAGCTACCGATGCCGCGGCGAAGACCCTTGCGAGTGTCCGCGGCGGGATATCCAGTAGCCGACCGACCAAGACCCACCGGATGACTGTCGCCACGAATGCAACTGAGACAAATCCGATCGCCACCCAGTTCAAACCGTTATGGGCCACCAGCGCTGTCACTGCTATCTCGACCGCACCGATGCACCCGGCATACACCAGCCAGCGACCTGGCCTGCCGATTCCGTAGTGCAGGCGTTGATCGATGATCGCGCCGAGGGTCAGAATGGCCGCCAGAGAGAGCGCTTGTGCCACCGGAACGCTGTGGTCCCATCCTTGCCCGAAGAGAAGTGGGACAACCAGTGTGCCGCCGACCACGACCACTGTCATCAGTGGAGATACGGCGGCATAGGCGATACCCAAGGCCTTCAGATATGCCGACTGCAATCGCTCCGGAGACTCGCGGACCTTGGCGAAGACGACCGTGGAAACCGGGACCAGGGCCTTTCCACCGAGGTCCTGTGTCACCTGAACCAGCCGCTGCGCGATGCTCAGGAACCCGAGCGCGGCCGGTCCGAGGACGGTCGAGATGATCGCTGCCTCTGCCGCAGGTCTCATGGCCACGATCACATCGGCAGCGATGACCTTGTTTCCGAATTTCGCCATATCGAAAAACTCTGACTTCGAGAACTGGAGCGTCGGACGCCAACGCGCCGCCTGCCACACCAAGACACAGCTGATCGCCTCGGCGATCACCAGCTGACTCACCAGCGCCCATGCACCTGCGCCGCGGAAAGCGAGGACGACAGCAACCACCTGCGCGATGACTGCAGAAGCCAACCACTGGAGCGAGAGCGCGCGAAACCGCATCTCCCGCCGCAGTAGCGCTGCCGGGACCGAGCAGAGGATGATGAACCCGGCCGCGAGTGAGCAGCCACGTAACACGGGTGCAGCCTTTGGTAGATCGAACAAGGACGCGATCACCGGCGCAAACGCGGCCACCGCTGCCATCAGTACGATCGCCATCGTCAGCGAGTACCAGAATGCTGTGCTCAGCAGTCGCTGATCGGCCCTTTTGACCTGAAGTACATAGGTGGACAGCCCTAGGTCGGCAAGTAACAGCAGGAAGGGCGTGACCGTCATCGCTGCCGCGACCACCCCGAAGTCCTCAGGCGTCAGCAGGCGCGTGAGGATGGCGATGGTGGCGAGGCCGGTCAAACGCATCAGCCATTGGGCAGCTGTCAACCACAGGGTTCCGGCTGCCGCCGATCTCCCGAGGGGCTCAACAGGCGCCTCTGCACCCGGGAGATCCTCGGGATCAAGAGCTTCCGATTTGTCGGAGCGGCCGCCCGGGCTCGACATCACCGCCCCGCATTCTCAGCGGCCGTAGGCCTCCGGTGACAATACCGGGTGCCGCCGGTGCGTCGATCGGCAACAAGACAGCTCAGATTCGTTCGCAGTGCAGTCACCGAAACTCGCGCATCTTTTGCTCGACGGACAGTGCAAGTTCCTCCAGTCGACGCCGGCGCGTCTGCATGTTCGGTGTCTCCACCAGGCCTGCGATGGAAAGGATCTCCGCCCACCGGTGCACGTGGTCGTGTCGCCGAAGCGAGTTCGCGACGTTGGCCCTGCGGATCCGCTCGACGCGCTCGGGATCTTCCTCAAGTTCCGCGATGACGTCTGCGATGTCACCGGAATTGAATTCCAGCGGTATCACCGAATCCTTCCAGCCGAAGTTCTGTGTGAAAGATTCGTTGTGGGGGGCATCCCCGATGAGCACAGTCCCGGCGGCTGCGCCTTCGAAATAGCGCAACCCCAACTCTTGATTGCCCCTGGTCCGCTCTGGGTTGTAGTGCCTGACGGCGGTCGCGAGAAAAAACCGGGTGCGCTTCAACATCTCTGCCAATCGGCGTCGGTGTTCGGCATTACTGGTCACCGGACAGTTCGTCAACGTGTCATACACGTAGTACCAGTCTCCCTGCTCAGCCATACGGAGCAGTGCCTTGTGCGTCTCGGGCGGCCGCTTACCCATTGCATAGAAGTCGATGACCCGCTCGCGCGCTGCCGGATATGGGCAGAACTCAAGCGTGTCGACGGACGGGGCGAGGAAATGACATGGCCGACCGGTCGCCGAGGCAAGTGGAGCCACAGCGTCCCTCACAGACACAAAGATGTGATCGAAGTTCTTGAGAATGTTGAGTAAGTTGCCCAAACCGGCGACATCAGAAGGGTATATCTCATCGATGTAACACATCGAAACCCGTGCCCTGGAACGCCACATCGCGCACGGACCAACGTTGTACAGGTCACTCGCCGACTGATTGCTCACGAAAAGAATCTCGTAATCGTGCGCAATCCCCGGCGGAGGCGGCCGACGCACGATCAGCGGAGCCATCTCCTCCAATGTCACCGACAGACGACGAAATGCCTTTGCGCCCAGCCGCTGTAACGTGCGACCGACGTGGCGCACCGGACTGCGGGCATCTGCTGGATCCGGGGTCTCCTGCGGCGCGACCAGGTCGACGGCATCTACTGCACCCACAAGATCTTCGAATTCGTACAACCCACTGCGAGACACCACCGGGGCGATATCCCTGTTGGAGACGATAAGAACACGCGCATCCGGAGCTTTCATGGCGAATCGGTATGGCCGCATCCCCTGCACTACTTTCTCGATCACCCTATTCTCGGTCCGTACCAGGCTCGACGAAACGGGCCCTCGACATCCCTATTCCACTGTCACCAGGATCAGCGGTCGGACTCGGTTCCTCGTGTTGTCGGTGAAACTTCCTGATCGCCGGCAGACCACTCGATCTTGAAACCTCTAGCGAACCAGCCGGATCCCCATACTTCCTGCAACTACTGAAGATCGCGCCGGTCGTTACTCTCCCCGCAAACCTTGACGCGACGTACACTACACGGATTACCAGGCCTATTCACGGAGAACGCCAATGCCGCACATTCCGGCAGTTCGATCATTCGAAAAATCCTGCGAGCTCCAGACGAAGCTGCACCACGTAGTACCCGGTGGTGCGCACACATACTCGCGTGGCTCCGATCAGTACCCAGAGTTCATGACGCCCGTGCTGACCCACGGCCACGGCTGCCACGTGTGGGACGCCGACGGCAACGAGTACATCGAGTACGGCATGGGATTGCGGTCAGTGACCCTTGGTCACGGATTCCGGCCGGTCATCGAAGCCGTCTGCTCAGCGATCGCCGACGGTGTGAACTTCAGCCGACCGACCACCCTCGAGCTGGACGCCGCTGAGGAGTTCCTGGACCTCATTCCAGCGGCCGAAATGGTCAAGTTCGCCAAGAACGGGTCCGATGTCACCACAGCGGCTGTCCGGTTGGCTCGAGCCGTCACGGGCAGGGCCACGGTCGCAGCGTGCCACCAACCCTTTTTCTCGACCGACGACTGGTTCATCGGCACAACCGAAATGAGCGGCGGAATACCCCAATCCAACCGTTCAACTGTGCTCTTCGAGTACAACGACCTCGATTCACTCGCCTCGGTCCTCACGACACACGACATCGCATGCGTGATCCTTGAAGCCGCAACATCAACCACCGAACCTGCGGCGGGTTTCCTCGAAGGTGTACGGCGGTTGTGCGACAAACACGGTGCACTGCTCGTGATCGACGAAATGATCACGGGCTTCCGCTGGTCCGAACACGGCGCGCAGACCGTCTACGGGATCGAACCCGACCTGTCGTGCTGGGGCAAGGCGATGGGCAACGGATTTCCCATTTCGGCGCTTGCCGGCAAGCGGGAATTCATGGAACTCGGCGGCCTGCGAACAGACCGCGAGCGAGTGTTCCTGCTATCCACAACCCATGGTCCCGAAAGGGGCTCGCTGGCCGCATTCCGAGCGGTGGTCCGAGAGTACATCGAGAACGATCCGATCAGCAGAATGGAGCAGGCCGGCCGTCTGCTGGCCGCGGGTGTCAAGGCTGCCGTCGACGAGGCAGGCTTGGCCGATTTCGTGCAGGTCGCGGGCCGGCCATCCTGCTTGACGTTCATCACCCGCGACGCCGGCCGCGTTCCATCGCAGGCGTATCGCACCCTCTTCCTTCAGGAACTGCTCAAACGGGGTGTGCTGGGTCAGTCTTTCGTGACATCTGCGGCACATACCGATCGCGATATCGAACAAACGATCACTGCGGTCAGCGGTGCACTACCGGCTTACAAGCTTGCGGTCGAACGCGGTTCGGTCGATGGCCTTCTTGAAGGGCGGCCGGTCGCACCCGCCATTCGGCAGTACGCCGCCCCGCGCCGGATCGAGTCAACGGCTGGACTGACACAGACTTCCGCGTCTCAGTGACCGTCATCGCCGTAACACTGCCGTTTTGCGGCGTAGCGTTGGTTCATCGACCTCGGGGGGAGGTCCAAAGCAATTTTGAGGGGGACTTGTGATTGCCACTCGACTGCGGCAGGTTTTTGTCGACTCACCCAATTCCCTGGGCGCAAAGGCACGCATAAAGCGCTGGGAGCTGTTTCTCAAGACATTTCCGGACATCGAAGACATGAATCTCCTGGACCTCGGTGGAACCGCGGAAACCTGGCACCGATCACCAGTCCGGCCCAGGAAGATAACGGTGTTGAACCTGTTCGAGCCCGGCGAGTCGGACGACGGCAGAATCGTCACCCTCAAAGGTGACGCCTGCAGGGCCACAGCCGCATTGGCCGGGGCCGACTCGCCCACAGAGTTCGACGTTGTTTTCTCGAACTCGCTGATCGAGCATGTCGGAGGGCACGCACGTCGTTGCGAACTGGCCACGGAGATCAGGAAACTCGCACCGAGGCACTGGGTGCAGACACCTTACCGATACTTCCCGGTTGAGCCCCACTGGCTGTTCCCCGGCATGCAGTTCATGCCTGTCGCCGCACGAACGCAAGTCGCCAAACGCTGGCCTCTGGCGCATACCAGGCCCTCCACGACCAACGAGGCGCTCGATGCCGTTCTGTGGACGGAACTCCTGAGCGCTGCTGAGATGCGCGACTATTTCCCTGGCTCAACGCTTCTCAAGGAGCGGGTGATGGGATTGACCAAATCGCTCATCGCCGTCCGCTGAGCTCCTGATGAGTACGAGATCAGGATCTGATCGTCAACGCCGCACTCGCTCAGTCAGCTTCGCGCTCCAACCAGATCTCACGCCAATAGGTGGGCAACCCCCGAGAGCACATCCTCCAGTACTCGCCCCGGCACCCGGCGCCGTCGAGCATCACGCAGTCAGATTTGATCTCGACCATCCGACCCGTCTCGTCATCGACAAACCGGTGTACTCGGTCAACCACCGTGGTGGATGACCCGCACCACGTCGCATCCTCAGCATCGAACAGCAGACCACGATTTTTGTTGTGTTGGTCCAGAGTTGCTTCGATCTCGCGGCGCGAACGAATGCGCACCCTTTCGCCGACCTTCAGGTCGAGTGTCGCTCTCGGAGTGCGGACCCCGCGGCCCCGTATCTCGCGGAGTCGGCGCCCACCACACACACGAAACACCGGAGGTAGATGCTCTGCGCTTATCCGCTGGTAGCGGTTGATGACTGCCTCGGTCATGATCCGCACGAATGCCCATATCGAGTAGTTTCCGGACGCTACGTCCCAGAAGTACTGCTGCAGTTCGCCGATCGGCAGCGGGCGGGTGAAAACGTTCACCTCAGTGGCCTGGCACGTGTAGCGCACCACCCCGTCCGCGGCCTCTCGTCTGGTCCTGCCGAGACGGTTGAGCAGCTCCACATCGGCGTCTGAACGAGGGGTCGGAGGGGCATCGTCGTCGGCGACTCGCTTGAGCCAAGCATCCTTCCAATACATCAGGCATCTCGCCTGGCACCCACCATGGGCAGAACCATCGCAATGAAGGCCTTCCAGGTGTACGGAATCATCGAGCCATCGAATGTGCCCATGCCCGTCACAGGTCTTGTGCGCACTCTTGGCCACGGTTGCACGCCGGCCGCAGAAGGCTGCCATCTCTGGCATGAACGGCATGCCGTCGAGGCGACCATCGGCATCAAGCGTTGCGACGATTTCCGCCAACGATCTGATCTCGACGAGTTCACCGACGCGGAGTGGGCGATCAACATTTGAACGCTTCTCGATTGTCTTTAACATCTGGACCCTTCCAGAGTGCACCGGGTCATTTGGCCCGCGAAGTTGATAGATCTATTTGACAGGGCTTTTATTCAGATGATTAATTTATGGGCGTCGCCGAAATCAGAATGCGCCGAGATTTTCTCAATTTCCGACATATTCGCGAGTTACACAGCAAGTTGTACGCTGACACACAGCCTTCGCTGGTTGCGGCTTATGCCTGTTGCAGGCAACGAGTTGCGTCGCCCGAACATCGAAGCTGACATGCCCTTGCGCCCTTCATGGGCACTTCCGGCAAGAATCACGCGATCGGTCACGCCGTCAGCAGATCCACGGCATGCTCGGGCAGTCGACGACAAAAAGGCATAATCGCGCATCAATCGTTGGCGCTGCGAAACACTCTCAATTCAGATCACCTGCCGCGGTGTGTATTTTTCTGAGCGATGCCGAGACCTGACTTCTCGGCAGTTTCGCGCATCGCGTCAAAGTCCTCCCGATCCTTTCTCATGTCGGACCGGCTGGACAGCGGTTCGAATTCGCGGTCGGTGGTTTATCACTATCTGTCCACCTTCCAACGTCCGTCGAGCTCCGGATAACGGCTGGACACCTCGCCGAGGAGATCGGGCACGGTCAGCAACACACTGTCCGGGTTCGCGGCGAGCAGTTCATCCGGCGAGACGATCGGAATGTCGGTACCCGGCATGCGACGGCCCAGCTTGGCAGGCGCCGCGTCCGCGACCGCCGCGACCAACCGCGAGTCGAGTCCCGCCCGGCTGAACAGCGCCACCGCCCGTGACGCGGCGCCGTATGCGAAGACAGTGCGGCCAGCGGAGGATTCCGCCTCGAGCCAGCTCCTCAGGTCGTTTACGTGGAGATCGGCCCGCCGCTGCAGGGCGGCGACGACCGCCGGATCGGATATGCCGAACTCGTCCTCACTCTTCAGGATGCGCGCGACCACGGCGTCACCGTCGACGTCCTCCGGAACCGCCGCCAGGAGCACTGTTCCGCCGTACAGGTCGAACTCCCACGCCGTGGCCACGCGAAGTCCGACCTCGCCGAGGAGCCGCACGAGCGCACTCAGGGAGTAGTACGCGAAGTGACCGTGCCGCAGCGCATTCCACTGCCCTTCCCGGACGATCGTCATGATCGAGTGGTACTGCAGCAGCAGGACTCCGCCTGGCCGGATCTGTCGGGCACGCTCTTCGAAGGCGCGGCGCTGGTCGGATTCGTGCATGATGCCGAAGCAGTCGAGCACCACATCCGCCTGCGAGTGCACAGCGGTGAAACCGCGGTCTGTGAGCCACGGAAGCCACGTGCCGCCGTGCGGACTGCCGAATTCGAGGACCGTGCTCCCTCTGAGCCAGCCCGCGACGTCCACCATTGCGACCGCCGCCGCTGCCTGATCCTTGAGCGCCTGGGGTTCCACCCCGCGGGGCTCGTCGGAAACCGTGTCGTCGTCGGCGAGTTGCGCAAGTCCGCATGAACCACACATGTCCATCGCCAGTGGATGCGATGTCTCTTCAGAGCTGACTGGCGCGGTGACAAGAGGAAAGTGGTCTGACGCCGGAACCTTTCCGAGATCAAGGACCCTGGTGAGATCCGTTTTCCCGCATCCTCGGCACGCATTCATGACAGCATCTCCATGTGCGTATCGAAGGTGCAGACCTCGCCGACGTGCTGGTTCTCGTTCCGGAGCCGTTCCGCGATGAGCGCGGACTGTTCACCCGGACGTTCGACGCCCACATCTTCGACGACCACCTCGGCCGACCCGGCGTCTCGGCGTCGTTCGTCCAGGACTCCCAGTCCCGTTCGTCGCAGGGCGTCGTGCGGGGCATGCACGGCCGCTCCGAACGAGGCGAAGCCAAGCTCGTGCGTTGCGCCCACGGCGCCGTGCACGACGTCCTTGTCGACATTCGCCCGGACTCCCCCACCTTCGGCCGCCAACAGGCATTTCTGCTTGACGATAAGGATTTTCGGCATCTGTACGTGCCCCCCGGTTTTCTTCATGGTTTTCAGGCTCTGACGGCCATCGCCGATGTGTGCTACCGGATCGACCGCCCCCACGATCCATCCGAGGATCTCGCCGTTGCCTACAACGACCCCGACCTCGGGATCGACTGGCCGCTACCGGTCACGATGGTCTCCCCGCGAGACGCCGGTGCCGGAAGCTGGTCCGACCTGATCAGGCATATGTCCTGACCCTCCTCAGGGTCTTGTCGATGACGCCGTAGTCCCGCAGTTCCTCCAGGTGGGCCAGCCGGGTGAACTTCTTCACGAACGCCACGGCAGTCAGCCCGGCCGCGTCGTATTCCTTGTAAAGCTCGGCGGCGCCGTCCGGAATCGACCACTTCGCCTCGAATCCCAGTTCTTCGCGAACCTTCGAGAAGTCCACGCGGTACGAACGCGGGTCAGCGCCCGTCTCACCTGTGATCATCAGCTCGGAACCAGGAACCACGTCGACTACCGCCTGCGCGATCTCGGCCACCGTCAAATTGTTCGACTCGCTGCCGACGTTGTAGGCCGCACAGTGCACCTTTTTGGCCGGCGCTTCCAGAGCCAGCAGGAACGCGGCTGCTATGTCGCGTGCGTGGACAAGCGGTCGCCAGGGAGTGCCGTCCGACAACACCCGGACTTCTCCGGTGAGGAACCCGTGCCCGACCAGGTTGTTGAGCACAATGTCCGCGCGCAGGCGCGGCGAGAACCCGAAGGCGGTGGCATTCCGGAGGAACACCGGGGTGAATGAGTCGTCCGCCATCTCCGCGACGTCATCTTCGACTCGCACCTTGCTTTCCGCGTACGGGGTCAGAGGTCGCAACGGGGCGTCTTCATTGACCAGATCATCGCCGGCCGACCCGTACACCGAGCAGGTCGACGCGTAGAGGAACCTCCGGACACCGGCGGACTTCGCCAGACGAGCCAACCGTACCGAGGCAAGGTGGTTTATCTCGTAGGTGATCTGAGGCGCCAGCGCGCCGAGTGGATCGTTGGACAACGCCGCGAGGTGGATGACTGCGTCGAAGCCCGCCAGCTGTTCCACCGTCACGTCCCTGAGGTCCACCTGTATCGCCGGCGGGTCCGCCGGCTCCGGGCCGAGGACACAATCAGCGAAGAAGCCGGTGTCCAGGCCTGTGACATCATGTCCGGCGAGTTGCAGGATCGGCACCATGACGGTGCCCAGATACCCCTGATGGCCGGTGACCAATACTCTCATTTCCATTGCTCCCTAATCGTTGTCGGTCGTCAGTACTGCGGTTGCGTGCGGTGCGCTCCGAATCTGACGGTTGCTTTCTCCAAGATGAAACTCTCGGCGTATGTGTGGCGGCACTGGACTCCCCGCATCCTCGCCAGCCCGAGGAATGCCTGCTCGTCGAACCAGTCGTGGGCGGCCTGGGACGGGTAGTGCTTGTGTAGCAGCCGCGCCTTCTCCTCTGCTACGGACGCCTCCAGTGGGTGGAATATCGATGGCCGTGGAGTGTCGGCCTCCCACTTGAGGATCTCGTACCCCAGCACGAGGTGATCACGGAACTCGGTCGGCAGGAGTTCCGCCAGAAGACGGTGGTCCTGGTGTGCGTCACCACGGTGCGGCCCGAACACCAGTTGCGGATCACATGACAATCGAAACTCACTGACGCACGCCTTGATTCGTTCCCAGTGTGCGGGAGACTTGCCGTCTTCGACATCCAGCACGGTCAGCTGAAGGTCGGAGCCAGGGCAGAAGGCGTCGAGTGCTCCGGCCTCCTCGGTTTCGCGTTCGGTGCCACCACCTGACAACACAAGAGCAGTGACCCGAAGCCCGGGCACTGTGTTTGCGAGTGTGAGCAGCGTGCCACCCATGCCGATCGCGATGTCGTCGCAATGGGCGCCGACAACCGCGATCTCCCGAAGGTCACCGGTGAACAACTCGTTCATGATGCCTCGGGCACCGCGCGCACCGACTTTTCCCACAGCATCCACGGGCGGTCACCGTCGTGATACCGGGCCTCGAGTTCAGCGCGTTCCTTGAAGGTGTCAGCAGGCTTCCAGAAACCTTGGTACCGGTATCCGAACAGCTTGCCCTGTCCGGCAAGCGTCCCGCACACATCTGCCACGAGGTCGCCGCCGGGCGGCAGAAGATCGAAAATCCCCTGGGACAGAACGAAAAACCCGCCGTTCTCCCAGATGGTCAATTCAGAGACCGCGATGATCTCCTTGACCTCGCCTGCCTCGGAGACCTCGACGCAGTGGAATGACGACTGAGGAGGCACCACCATCATCGATGCGACGGCACCGGATAGGTGGAACTCGGCGATCATGTGGTCCAACGGGGCGTCCGTCAGCACATCGGCATAGTTGGCCAGGAAGTACTCGTCGCCGTCGAGATAATCACGTACCCGGCGCAGACGTTCACCGATCGGAGATTCGAGACCCGTGTCGACGAACGAGATCGTCCAGTCGCTGATGTCCGAATGCATCAATTGGACCTGACCACCGCTCATCACGAAATCGTTCGATGCGGCCTCCTGGTAGGTCAGGAAGTAGTTCTTGATGTGGTCGGCACCGTAACCGAGGCACAGGATGAACTCTTTGTGGCCGAAGTGTGCGTAGTAGCGCATCACGTGCCAGATGAGCGGTCGCGGGCCGACCATCTGCATCGGCTTCGGTACGGCATCACCCGGACCGTTGCGCATCCGCATGCCGTATCCACCGCAGAACAGAACGACCTTCATGCTGATATTCCTCCCAGTGGCGGTTTGAACACGGCAGAGCTGTGCAGGGTGGGAAGGGGGAAGATCAACTGTCCACCCCACTCCCATATGTAGGACAGTTGCTCTGTCAGTTCGGTTTCCAAGTTCCAAGGCAGTGCAAGGACAACGTCGGGACGGTCTTTGGCGATTTGCGCCGGATCGTGGATCGGAATCCGGGTGCCCGGTGTGTATCGACCGTGCTTGTACGGATTGCGGTCGACCGTGTACGTGAGCAGGTCAGGGCGGATCCCGCAGTAGTTGAGCAGAGTGTTTCCCTTGCCAGGTGCGCCGTAACCGACCACCAATTTGCCTTCGGCGCGACAGTCGAGAAGAAACTGCAGCAGCTGATGACGAACCGCTTCGGCTCGCGGTCTGAGTGCGAGGTAGCCGTCGACCTCGTGTAGTCCTGCTTCTTCCTCGATGGCCAGGATTTCGGCGACCCGTTGGGTTTGTGGCCCGGCGACGTCTTCGCGCTGCGCCCAGAGGCGAATCGATCCACCGTGTGTGGGAAGCATCTCGACGTCCACGACCGCCAGGCCGGCGGTCGCGAGTGCGCGCATGGCGGAAAGCACTGTGTAGTACTGGAAGTGTTCGTGGTAGATGGTGTCGAACTGGCCGAGAGTGACCAGGTTCAAGGCATGGTGGACCTCGATGCTCAGCCAACCGTCGTCTGCGAGCAATCTGCGTAGCGCCCGGGTGAAGCCGAGCAGATCGGGGATGTGCGCGTAGACGTTGTTGGCGACTACCAGGTCGGCCGGACCGTGATCATCGCGCACCTTGGCTGCGACTTCTTCATCCAGGAAAGCGGTCAGGGTCGGCACGCCGGCGTCACGCGCAGCGGCACCGACGTTCACCGACGGCTCGATCCCCAGGCACGGAATACCGGCGGCCACCGCGTGCTGGAGAAGATACCCGTCGTTACTGGCGACTTCGACGACGAAGGACTTTGAACCGAGGCCCAGGCGCGCGGCGGCGTCGTCGACGAACCGCTTGGCGTGCTGGACCCAGCTGTCGGAGTACGACGAGTAGTACGCGTACTCACTGAAGGTGTCCTCCGGGGTTATCAGAGCCGGAATCTGGAGCAGCAGGCAGTCCTCGCACAGTCGCAGATGCAACGGATAGGTGGGCTCGGGCAGATCGAGTTCTCCTGCGGCGAGGAACTTCTCGCACGGAGGTGTCGCGCCGAGGTCAAGCACGCTGAGGAGCCGTTGGGAGCCGCACAGTCGGCAGGTCATGAGATCTCCGTTCTTCCGCTTGTGGGAAATTCAGTGCTCGTTGTGACCGGTCCACGCCGGTGGTCCCGTCCTGGCCCGAGTTCCGATGCGCTACGCACCGAAGTCTTCGTCGCCGCGATGATCGCGTCGCAGCACAACTCCTCTGCTTCTGTCACGGCCGATATCTCCCTGCTCTTGAGCAACGAGGCGATCTGGACCTGGTGGTCGTCGATGTGCTCGTGACGCTTGGCGCGCCGCGGAACCACCACGGGGTATATCCCCATCTCAAGCAGGTGCATGATTGTTCCGACGCCGGCATGCGTGACGACGACGTCGGCGGAACGAGCGCAGTCCTCGAACGCCGCGGCGCGCATCTGAGCGACCGCTTTCCCCGGGAGCCCCTGCCGCTCTGTGGTTCCGAGTTGCCAGACCGTCCTGCTGTCAGCGAGGCCGGAGCGCAATACGGCGTCGACAAGCGCGTCGAACCGATAGGGGTAGATGGTGCCGAGTGTCACGAACAGGCGAGGATTGTCGACCTGTGGTTTCGGCAGGGTCTCGTAGCTGTCGAACAACGATCGCCGGTATTTCCAGCGGCGCCCCGCCCAGTGCTGGTATTGGCAGCACGTGTGCACGCGCGGATCGAGGCTGGCCAACTTGCCGGTGAGAGACGGTCCGTTCACCCGCGACACGCTCTCGAAATAGAACGCGGGTACGTGGTGGGTGCGAGCAGCAGTCAAGGCTGCCAAACCGACCGCTGCCCCCGTCGTCACTGCCGCTGTGAAAGCCTCTTCTTTCCAGTCGATCTCCCGCATCATCCGGGTCAGCGCGTTGACCGCTCCGCGAAAATCACGAGGCGCGACATAAGGGACGTACATGACCCGTCGATGTTGGAGCAGCGAATCACTCTGCGGTGACTTGAAGGTGATCCACAGCGAGTCGGGATCCGAGCCGATCAACTGTGACCACTTGACCAACTGCGCCAGATGACCACCGGTCGACGCCACCAGCAGTTGACGCCCGGGCACAGGGTCGTCGAGAGACACCGACTGCATATGCTCTACGTGCGTCATTTCGTGACCACCGATGCGTTCGCGCCACGTGGTGCCGCAGGTCTCCCGAGCGCTCGGTAGTACCAGCCGGCCGCGCACCACGCGGCCGCGTCGAGACAGTTGCGTCCGTCGATCACCGCTGCCGATCGGACCGTGGTCTTCAGCTCGGCGGGGTCGATCGAACGAAACTCTTCCCATTCCGTGAGAACCAGGACGACATCCGCGCCGTCACAGGCTTCGAAGGCTGAAGTAGCGTAGTTCAGCGTCGGGAACAGGGTTCGCGAGTTGTCCATGGCCTGGGGATCGAACACGTTGACACACGCGCCCTGCAGTTGGATCTGCCCTGCGACATTCAACGCCGGAGAGTCACGCACGTCGTCGGAGTCCGGCTTGAAGGCGGCGCCCAGCACGGCGACCCGTGAACCGATGAAGCCTCCGCCGCAGATCTCCCGGGCGATCTCGACCACCCGTGTCCGCCGCCGCATGTTGATGCTGTCGACCTCACGCAGGAACGTCAGTGCCTGGTTCGCTCCGAGTTCCCCCGCGCGCGCCATGAAGGCCCGGATGTCCTTTGGTAGACAACCTCCTCCGAAGCCCAGACCGGCGTTGAGGAATCGCCTCCCGATCCGGCTGTCGTACCCGATCGCGTCGGCGAGCACCGTGACATCGGCGTCCACGGCCTCACATACCTCGGCGATGGCGTTGATGAACGAGATCTTCGTGGCGAGAAAGGCGTTGGCTGAGACCTTCACCAGTTCGGCGGTGGCGAGATCAGTGACGATGAACGGTACGCCGTCGTTGATCAGGTCGGCGTAGATCTCGCGCACGATTCCCTCGGCACGACCTGATCCTGGCCTCTCGACACCGAGAACCAGGCGGTCGGGATGCAACGTGCCCTGCACCGCAAAACCTTCACGCAGGAACTCCGGATTCCAGACCAGTTCGACCGCATCTCCGGCGGGCGCGAGGTCCCGGACGCACCGACCTAGGCGTGTCGCGGTTCCCACGGGAACCGTCGATTTCCCGATGATGAGAGAAGGCTTGTCCAGCAGCGGTGCGAGGTTGTCGATCACTGCATCAACGAAGCAGAGGTCGGCGCCGTAGTCGCCCTTCTTCTGGGGTGTCGCGACGGCCACGAAAAAAACATCGGCGAACTCGGCCGCTTCCTGGTACGACGATGAGAAGCGCAGACGGCCGCTGCTCGTGTGACGGCGAAGAACCGCGGAGAGCCCCGGTTCGAAGAACGGCACCTCGCCCGCTTCCAACTTCGCGAGCTTGGCCGGGTCGATGTCCACGCCGAGAACCTCGTGCCCCAGTTCGGCCATGCATGCCGCGTGTGTGGCTCCGAGATACCCGGTGCCCAAGACGACCATTTTCATGCTGGTCCTCCCCAACCATCCAACAGCCGCAGGAGATACCCCCCGTATCCCGACTTGTAGAGCAATTCGCCGCGCTCCCGCAGAGCGTCGTCGTCGATGAGTCCGCGCCGCCATGCGGCTTCCTCCGGCACCCCTACCTTGAGCCCCTGGCGTTGTTCGATCGTGCGCACGTAGGTGCTCGCGTCCAACAGCGAATCGAACGTGCCGGTGTCCAACCACGCGGTACCTCGCGGAAGCTCCTCGACCGACAGCCGGCCTTGGTCGAGATAGGCACGATTCACGTCGGTGATCTCGAGTTCACCGCGGTCCGAAGGCTTGAGCCCCGCCGCGATCTCGATCACGTCGTTGTCGTAGAAGTACAGGCCTGGAACGGCGTACTCGGAGCGCGGTGCCTTCGGCTTCTCTTCCAACGACACCGCGCGACACCGCTCGTCGAACTCCACCACACCGTACGCAGTGGGATCTGCCACCCGGTAGGCGAAGATCCCCCCGCCGTCGATGGTGGCGAACCTGCTGAGGCTCGCCCCCAGCTTGGAGCCGTGGAAAATGTTGTCCCCGAGAGCCAGAGCCACACGGTCCGAACCGATGAAGGAGCTGCCGATCTCGAATGCCTGGGCGATTCCTTCCGGCTTCGGATGGACGGCATAGTCGATGTTGATACCGAATTGCGAGCCGTCGCCGAGCAACGCGCTGAACGCAGGGGCGTCTACGGGAGCCGTGATCACCAGGACGTCGCGGATGCCGGCAAGGATCAGAGTCGACAGCGGGTAGTAGACCATCGGTTTGTCGTAGACGGGTAGCAGCTGCTTGCTGACCCCCATGGTGATCGGATACAGACGCGAGCCAAGCCCAGCCGCCAAGATGATCCCACGCATCATACGTCCTCAGTACGCGCCGTCTTTGCGGAGAACCGCACCGAATGTCTTTGCGACGATCAGGATGTCGCCGATCATTGACCAGTTGTCCACGTACGACAGGTCGAGCCGCACGGCCTGATCCCACGACAGGTCCGACCGTCCACTGACCTGCCAGAGCCCGGTGACGCCCGGCTTCACCAGCAGCCTGCGGAGAATTTCGCAGTCGTATTCTTCGACCTCGCGACGCAGCGGCGGACGTGGACCGACAACACTCATCTCGCCTCTGAGCACGTTGATGAACTGCGGCAGTTCATCGATGCTCAGGCGCCGCAGAACTTTTCCGACGCGAGTCACACGGGGATCGTCGTGGATCTTGAACAGAAGTCCATCTGACTCGTTCAGATCCTCCAGTTCGTCGAGCATCTGGTCGGCGTTCTCGACCATCGTGCGGAACTTCAGCATCGAGAACAGCTTGCCGTCGACACCGATCCGTTCCGCCGAATAGAACACCGGCCCCCTGCTGGTCGCCTTGATCGCTATGGCAGTGATCAGCAGAAGTGGCGAGGTAATCAAGAGCACTGCGAATGCAAAACTCAAGTCGAACAGACACTTCTGGAACCGCTTGGCGTTCCGGTACAACGGCTTCTCGATGTGCAGCAACGGGATACCTGCAATGGGCTGCATGACCAAGCGCGAAAGAGCGACGTCCATGGCACCTGTCGACACCACCAGCTCCACGCCCAAGGGCTCAAGTTGCCACAGCAGCCTTCGGATGCCGCGAACACCGAAGGCTTCGGTGCCGGCGATCGCCACCGTGTCGGCGCCGCAGGTGTGGACGGCGTCCAACATCTCGGCCTCACCGCCGATGATGGGTATCCGTTGGCCACTCACCATCACGAACTCACCACGCGCGTCGCCGTAGCGCGGAACGCCCACGCCGACCACGTCATATCCGTCGGCCGGATTTCGCACCAGTTCACTCACCAGTTCCGTGACCGCGCCGATCTCACCGAACGCCAGGACCGCTGTGCGGTAGCGACCGGCCACACGTTCGCGCGCGACGTGCCGGTGCCAGAGGCGCCGCTCGAGCAACAGACCCAGCGTGCCCACGGGGAGCGCGACCGCCAGATATCCGCGGGCGATGTCCAGCTTCAGTAGTAGTGAAACCATCGCTATTGCCCCGAACGTCCAGAACGACGCGGCCGTCACACGGCGGTACTCGTCCACACACGCTGCTGTGATCCGGGGAGACCTGGTACGCAGTGCCGACATTGCAACCAACCACGCGATCGCGAACAGAATCGAGAAGGCCGGTACATAAAGTTTCGAGTACCCAGGAGGGTTGAGTGTGGGGCCGAACCGGACGAGTTGGGCAAATCCGACGGACAGTGCGATCACCAGCGTGTCGGTCATGAGCAGATAGGAGGAGTATCTCCTCTGCCATTTCGACCTCTGGAAGACGCTGCTCGGCGGCAGCTTGATCGACATGTTCGTGCCGGCCACAACAGAGTTCGGCTTTGGCATGCTGACCAACTGGCGCGTACCGAACCCGCTGTCGAAGTTCGAGATCTGAGCAGTCATCATGCACCCGCCGCTATCACGTCTGTGGTTGCGTAGCCGGGTTCGAGGGTCGTGCACAACCAGTCGACGGTGTGACGAATGCCGCGGGCAAGGCCGACACGCGGCTTCCATCCGAGCGTGTACTCGGTGTTGACATCGATTTTTTTCTCGGACAATTCTCTGTTTTCCTCCCCGGTAGCACCCGTCGATGCCGCGTCGTCGAGAACCGTGGCGATCGCATGGTGGATGTCGGTGGCAGTGATCTGTGTGCTGCCGCTGATGTCATAGGTTCCGACCGTGTCGATCGGTGCATGTGCGGCCCGCACGAATGCGTCGACGACATCGCCGACGTAAACGAAGTCATGTGCGTCTGCATGGTCCCGGTTGACGACGTACGGTCGGCCCGTGACCATCGCACTGGCGAGGATCGTGATGAGTGCGGCGACACCGTGTGGCCGCTGGCGCGGCCCGTAGACGTTGGACAGGGCCAGACAGATCGGTGCGAAACCGTACATTTCGGTGTATGCACGCAAGTACAGTTCGCCCGAGAGTTTCGCCGCCGCGTGAGATGACACCGGGTCATCCCCGTATCGGGAGTCTCCCGACGTGGCGTAGACGATCCTGCGCACCCCGGCCTCTCTGCACGCTTCCAGGACATTTATGGTGCCGAGCACGTTGTTGCGCGCGTCGAGCAGGGGATCCGGCGCAACCGCGTCGTGCTCCGTGCGTGCCGCCAGGTGATAGACAACATGGGGGCACGCACCTGCGACGATGTCCGTCAGTTCGGGTGCCTGGATGTCAGCTTTCACGAGAGTGAATCTGCGACCGCTTGAATTACCCTGCTCCAACGCCCATTCCAGGTTGGAGGGATCTCCGGTCCAGAAGTTGTCGACACCGATCACCTGGTGTCCGTCCGCCAGCAGCCGGTCGACAAGGTTCGACCCGATGAATCCGGCTGCACCGGTCACCAGGGCCCTCATCGGGCTGCGTCTTCCTGCATTCTCATGCTCATGAACTCACTCCACGGTCACTGACTTGGCGAGGTTGCGCGGCTTGTCGACGTCGTGCCCGAGGGCCAGTGCCAATGTGCGCGCCAGGATTTGCAACGGCACGGTGGCCTCTACCGGCCCCCACGGCGCCTTCGAGAGTCCGACGACCGGGATGCTGCTGCCGGCCGATCCGATCGAGATGATGCGACCACCGCGGGCACGCACCTCGGCGACGTTGGAGCTCAGTTTCTGGTCTCCGTTGTCGACCACCACCACGGGTGTGCCCTGGCTGACCAAGGCCAGCGGACCATGCTTGAGTTCGCCGGCCGGGTAGTGCTCAGCCCACCGGTAGGTGAGCTCCTTGAGTTTGAGCGCACCCTCTGCCGCGTACGGGAGACCCGATCCCCGGGCTATGAAGATGAAACCGCCTGCGTCGACCAACTCGTCGACGATCTGCGGGAGCACCCTCTTCGCGATCGAGATCGAGGCGACAAGCTCATCAGGCAGCCGCTGGAGACCGTCCACGAGCCGATTGGCGCACACTGTGGAGATCCGCCGCGTCGCGACGAGGGCCGATATCATCAGCGCGGCACCCGAAACTATCTGGCACATGAATGTTTTCGTCGCCGCGACACCGATCTCCGGGCCGGCGGAGCACCCGACGACGGCATCGGCCAGACGCGCCAAGGTGGAGTGTGAGCTGTTGGTGAGCGCCACCAACGGCGCCTCTCCCACCGCGGGCGACTCCACCGCGCGGAGCACGTCGGCGGTTTCCCCTGACTGGCTGATGGCCAGGCAGATCTGTGCGGACTCCGGCACCTCCGCGGCTGCCTCGCTTGCCACGGTGGTGACCACCGGTATGGCACCGAGTTCACGCGCCAGATTGCCGATCACACATCCTGCGTTGAGCGATGTGCCGCAAGCGATCACCCGCAGCCGTTCGAAGGGCGGTAGTCCGAAGTCACGCCAGAGCGCACCGGTCGCGATGCGGTCCCCGAGGTCGTCGAGGACGCGGGCGGCCGCTTCGGGCTGCTCATCGATCTCCTTGGCCATGTAGTCGGTGTAGCCGTTGAGCTCCACATCGGTGCCCCTGAGCGTGCACCGCGTCGCGGCAGGCGGCGCGGTGCACGCACCGGAGCGGGTCCAGCGGCCGTCGCGAGACAGCTCGACCACGTCGCCGTTCTCCAGGACGCGGAACTCATCGACCCAGTCGGCGATCGCGGCGATGTCACTGGCCGCGAAGTCGCCATGGTCTGTGTGAGCGATCAGGAGCGGTGACCCGTTGGCAGCGACGATGATTCGTCCTGTATGCCGGTCGAGCACCGCGATCGCCCATGATCCATGGACCTTGCTGAGCGCCCGTTGGACTGCCTGAACAAGGTCGGCGCAATCGCGAAGTTCGTCCTCGATCAGGTGACACAGCACCTCGCTGTCCACCGTCGTCGCGAACATGTGACCGCTATTGCCCAGGGCCACCCGCAGGCCTGCGGCATTTTCGATGATTCCGTTGTGCACCAAACTGATTTGCCCTGTGCAGTCGACGTGCGGATGTGCATTGTGCTCGGTCACCGCGCCGTGGGTGGCCCATCGGGTGTGTCCGATGCCCACACCGTCGAGTTCCGGGCCAGACCATTCGTCCAAGAGACTTTCCAGCGCACCGATACGCCCAGTGGTTCTGAGACGTGCGATATCTCCGCTGACGGTCCGCAGTGCCACACCGACCGAGTCATAGCCTCGATATTCGAGTCGGCGCAATCCCACCCGCAGGTACTCCGCAGCCGGCCGATCGGTATGGCAGGCGATAATTCCGCACATCACCGGCTCCCTTCGGCAGGATCAGCTATTTGACTTCCCGCGTTCTGCACCTCGCCCTGCGACCGAGGCAGGAATTGGTAACAGCGTTTGTGGCGTAAGAGCTTTGGTGATCCGTACGCCGTCCGATCGATAACAGGTCGACCGATTTTCAGCGCCACAGCCGGCTCCGCCAGATCGGCTACCTGTTTTCCTCTCAGCGACCTCGCGCCCCCGCTTCGAGCTACCCCCGCAAACACCTTCTCACTATTGAGCGCCGAAAGCCTTTGGTACATAGACCATCAGAGCGAACTTCGGTCTGGATCCGGGCCCAGGCCCTGGACTAGTTCTCGAGAGTCTCTTCGGTGAACACAGTGGATCGCGCGAGGGCCGCGGCCTGGGCACGCGTGCTCACGCCCAGCTTGGCCAACAGGCTGTGGACGTGATTTTTGACGGTGTGGACAGCGATGCAGAGCTGTTCGGCGATGTCCCGATTCGAAAGGCCCATTTCCAGTAGTCGAAGGATCTGGATCTCCCGGGAAGTAAGGACTAGTTCTTTTTGGACCGGCTGCCGCTGCGACGCAAGGGTCGACAGGCGGCGCAGGAGGATCGCCGAGACTCTCGGCGAACAGAGCGATTCTCCCGCAGCAACTTTGTGTATCAATACAAGAAGATCCTTGAGCGAATCCGATCGCAGGTGGTAGCCGGCCACGCCGGCCTCGGCGCACGCGACGATTTCTGACTCGTCGTCCTCGGACACCCCAAGGACAATCACGCGTACCTGCGGACTGAGCTTCAATGCCTGCCGCAGCAACATCGCGCTGTTGCGCGTGGACATATCCAGCAGAATGACACGAGGAACAGTGGTCTCGTACGCGGCGATCAACGACGGCAGATCCCACGCGACACCAGGCGCCACCGCACCGTGGGATGCGAGTACCGCAGCGAGGTAGTCGCGGTAGAGAGTGCAATCGCCGACGATCAGAATGCGCGCCTCGCGGAGCAGTCCCGCTCCGTCGGGCGCCTCGCGATACGACTCCCCCCACGACCCGGCCAACGACACAACCGACATGTCCCGCCACTCGTCCCGCGGGATCTGATGGACACGTCCGTTTGCTGGGCGGCGTCCGCTCCCTGGCATGTACTGGCACACCGACTCGGCCACGTCGGCTGCCGGACCACCGAACTGTTGATCACCGTCCGCGACCGTACCCATGCGGCCGCTCTCCGCATCCACCGAGATCCCAGAAAGCTCTTCCATCTCAATACTTCTGGGGCACTGCCGTGTGAATCACCCTTATCGCAGGGCAATCTCGCCTGGTCAGAACCACAACCCCGTATGAACACATCATGATCAAACCGATCCTCCCCGCCCCGGACGGCACTCATCGAGTCCAGATCCAAGATGCGCCGATGGTAGGCATTTGCCATAACGGCGGTCAACGGAACGAGAGGACGATTCTGAGCAAAGGTTGCGGTGTTAAGAAGTCGAGCTTTTACTCGTGCGCGCGCCTACGGATTCCGTCGTCGCATCCACCCAGCTCGTACCGGTTCTCATACCATTCGTCGGATAAACAACGTGTTTTCCATACTCGAGGTTCTGTAAACAAGATCTAGCTGCGTCTTTTCGCCCTCATCGGCGAAGAGATCCGCTTGGTGATCGTCGCCAGCACAGCGAACGCAGATCATCTAAGTACCCGGAATGGTCCCAGCGACCCACAGATAGCAACGATGGAACAATACATACGACAAACGTGTAATGGTTGCTGAAACTGCCGCGGGAGGGCAGCTTTTCCCGTTGCGGGACGGGCCCAGTCCGCTACATCCGCTTCGCGATATCGTCCCCGCCGCTGTGCCGCGGCGACTCGTGGGGCGCGACCGGTACAGGACCGGGCGCGGGCCGGGCATCGCTGGGCCCCGCGGCGCTCGCCGGAGGTGCAGCAGGCGCAGGGGCGCTGGGCGCGGGAGCGGTGGGCGCGGCCGCCGACGAGGCCGGTCCGGATGCCGACGACGACGCGCCGGTGTGCTCGTTCAGCCGTGCCTCGCGCGCATTCTGATCGGCCTCGCGCCTGTTCTGCTCGTCCTCACGCTGGTTGAGATGGTCCTCGCGCTCGTTCTGCTTGGTCTCACGCTCGTTGAGTTGGGCTTCGCGCTCCTGTTGCTGCTGTTGGGGATTGGGTCCCATCGGAGCACCAGGCGCACCGGGACCACCTGGCGCGCCCGCACCTTCGGGACCACCGCCACCCTTCGCGCCTTCCATGGCCTTCATGAGCGGTTCCATCAGCGAACTGAACTGGCCGCCCATCTGACCTGCCATCTGCGCCGGCTGGGACGCCATCTGCCCGAGCTGACCGAGCTGGCCCATCATCTGGCCGATCTGACCGACACCCTGTTGTCCTGACTGGTCGGCGTTTTCGTACGCGCCCTGGGCGTCACCGAGCTTGCCGTTGAACATGTTCTCCTTGGCCGCCAGCGCAGTGACGTTGGCGGTCATGGACGCATGGAGTGTCGGCAGCAAAGCGGCGATGGTCATGCTCATGGCGTCTTCGCCGGCCTGGATGGGCGGCATGTCCGGCAACTGCACCGGCGCGGCAGTCCAATTGAGCGCGCCGGGCGTCGTCATCGGTTGGTTCACGATCGGACTCCTCGGGTCATCTCACCAGTCGTCATCGTCATCGACCTCGTCGATCTCATGCTCCAGCGGAGCCGGAACAGCCAGGCTCGCAGCGGTTCCGCCGCCACCACCACCGCGCGGTCCGCCCATCATGCCCATCGGACCACCCATGCCGCCGCCCATCGCACCTGCGGCCACCGGAGCGACACCGCCGACGACAGCACCACCGGCCGTGGCACCGGGATCCACCGAGACTGGGGCGGTACCGACGAGCTTCGACAGCACGGGTGTCTGTGCACCCACGCCGCCGCCACCGCCCGGCATGCCCGCGGCCTTCACCAGCCCGGCGCCACTGCTGGGCCCCGAACCGCCTGCGAGCGGGTGATTGGAGAACGCCGAGAACGGGGAAGGTCCCGCTCCGGTGCCGCCTTTACCGACCGAACCCAGCATCGAGGTCAGCTGTTGCAGCGGCTGGGTCAACTGCTGCAGCGGCTGCGCGAGCTGTTGGGGAACCTGCCCCAGCATCTGGGGGAGCTGCCCGAGCATCTGCGGGAGCTGGCTGGCCATCTGCATGGCCATCTGGGCACCTTGATCGGCGCCCTTCTGAACGGCCTGCTGCGCCTGCGCCGTCGGGGGCGTGGTCATCTGGGGGATGTTGGCGGTGGTTCCCAGCGCGCTCGCGAGCTCGGTGGTGCTGGCCGTGACGGTCGCGATGTTCTGCGAGAGCCCCATCTTGATGCGGCTCTCGATCAGCTCCTGCTTGTTGCCGAACGGCAGGGCCTGCAGGGCCTCGACCTCGTGCTGCACCTCCTGCGCCGCGGCGTTGACGGCCATCTTGGCCTTGACGACGGCCGCGGCCATCTGCGTCAGCTGGGCGGCGATGGCCTGGGCCTGCGCGGCGTTGGCCTCGTGTCCCGCGATCATGGTGGTGGCCTCCCCCGAGGCCGCCAGCGACCCGGCACCCTGCCAGACCTCCGTGAGCTTCATCAGCTGGTTGGTCTGCTGGGGCACGATGTTGCCGCTGATCGTGGTCGCCAGCTTCTCGTACGATGCCGCCGCAGCCGTCAACTGCTCCTCGTCGACGTTGGGCCATGCCGGGCCCATCACCGTCTGCGAGCCGAACGGACTGCTGTCGGGCATGATCCCCACGCCGCGTCCCCCTTCTACGCGCTGCTTCCTGCAGCAAAGATTACCGTGCGTAGCGGGGGTGGAAACGCACCTTTATCCGAGGATCAATCCCGAGGTCGGCACGCCGGTGCCGGCCGTGACCAACACATGCTCGACGCCTTCGACCTGGTTGACCGACGTCCCCCGCAACTGCCGCACGCCTTCGGCGATGCCGTTCATGCCGTGGATATAGGCCTCGCCGAGCTGCCCGCCGTGGGTGTTTATCGGCAGCTTGCCGCCGATTTCGATGGCGCCTCCGGCGATGAAGTCCTTGGCCTCGCCCTTACCGCAGAACCCGAGCTCTTCGAGCTGCAGCAACGTGTACGGCGTGAAGTGGTCGTAGAGGATGGCCGTCTGGATGTCGTCGGGCGTGAGCCCGCTCTGCTGCCACAGCTGCCTGCCGACCAGTCCCATCTCGGGAAGTCCGAGCTCGTCGCGGTAGTAGGAGTACATCGTGAACTGGTCGGCGCCCGAGCCCTGTGCGGCGGCTTCGATGGTCACCGGCCGGTGCTTGAGGTCCTTGGCCCGCTCAGGTGTGGTGACGACGATGGCGACACCACCGTCGGTCTCCTGGCAGCAGTCCAGCAGCCGCAACGGTTCGGCGATCCACCGCGAGTTCTGGTGGTCCTCGATGGTGATCGGCTTACCGTAGAAGTGCGCCTTGGGGTTGTTGGCGGCGTGCTTGCGGTCGGCCACCGACACCACGCCGAAATCGGCACTGGTGGCGCCGTATTCGTGCATGTACCGACGCGCGATCATCGCGACCGACGCGGCGGGCGTGGACAGTCCGTGCGGGTAGGACCAGCTGTACTCGACGCCGCGCGAGTCGGCGTTGGTGGTCAGGCCCGTCATGACCTGCCCGAAACGGAACTCCGACCGCTCGTTGAACGCCCGGTAGGCCACGACGACCTCGGCGACACCGGTCGCGACAGCCAGCGCGGCCTGCTGGACGGTGGCAGCCGCGGCCCCACCGCCGTAGCCGATCTGACTGAAGAACTTCAGCTCGCCGATGCCGGTGGACCGCGCGACGGCGGTCTCCTGGTTGGAGTCCATGGTGAAGGTCACCAGGCCGTCGACGTCCGACGGCTCAAGGCCCGCGTCGTCGAGCGCGTCGAGCACGCATTCGGCGGCCAGGCGCAGTTCACTGCGCCCGGAGTTCTTCGAGAAGTCGGTGGCGCCGATACCTGCGATGGCGGCCTTGCCCGACAAGCCGGTCATGCCTTGTCTCCCAGATTCAGTGTGGCGGTGGCGATGACGTGGTTACCCAGGCTGTTGGAACCCGTGACCTTGACCGTCACCAGGTCATCCTCGATGGCCGTCACCTCACCACGGAACGTCACGGTGTCGTAGGCGTACCACGGCACGCCCAGCCGCAGACCGATCGACTTGATGCGCGCGTTCGGCCCGGCCCAGTCGGTCAGGTAGCGCTGCACCAGACCGGTGTCGGTGAGGATGTTGACGAAAATGTCCTTGGATCCCTTAGCCTGCGCCTTGTCCCGGTCGTGGTGCACGTCCTGGTAGTCGCGCGTGGCGATCGCGGTCGACACGATGAACGTCGGATCGCCGTAGATGGCCAGTTCGGGCAGGGCGGTGCCGACTTCGATCACGGTCATGCTCTGGGCTCCCATGCGTACAGCGTCCACGCCGGACTGATCTCACTGTCGGGGAAGTCGATGAAGGTGGCGCGCACCGGCATTCCGATCTGGACCTGGTCCGGATCGACGTTGCGCAGTTCGCCGAGCATGCGCACGCCCTCCTCGAGTTCGACGAGTGCGATCACGAACGGCAGTGTGCGTCCCGGCACCTTGGGTGCGTGGTGCACGACGTAGCTGAACACCGTGCCGTTGCCCGAGGCCACCACGTAGTCGATCGGTTGTTCCTTGTCCTGCCACACCGCAGGCACGGGCGGATGCTGCAGCGTGCCGTCGGGCCGGCGCTGGATGCGCAGTTCGTGCGCGTTGACGCCGTCCCAGAAGAACTGCGTGTCACGCGACGACGCGGGACGCATCAGCTTGTCGGGATCGAGATCGTCCGGCACCGCAGGCTTCTGGTCCTCGCGAGGCTTGAACTTCATGATGCGCCAGTTCATCTCGGCGACGGCTTCGCCTTCTTCCGTCGTCCACGTGATGAGCTGGTTGATGAAGTAGCCCTCGCCCAGCGCGGTCTGCTTGGGGCCCACGACGTCGGTGATCTCGGCGTGGATCGTGAGCTCTTCGCCCGGTTGCAGATAGCGGTGGTAGGTCTGCTCGCAGTTCGTGGCGACCACGCCGACGTATCCGGCATCGTCGAAGAGCTTCATGATCTTCGACAGCGGATCGTCGTCCGAGCGGCCCGCACCGAGCCCGCCCATGGTCCACACCTGGATCATGGCCGGCGGTGCGACGATGCCCGGATGTCCGGCGGCCTTCGCGGCCTCCTGGTCGACGTAGATGGGGTTCTTGTCGCCGATGGCGTCGACCCAGTGGTGAATCATCGGCTGGTTCACCGGATCTCGGCCCTTGCGGGGGTCGCTCTTGCCCTCGGCCTTGATCTTCTCGATCCCCGCCTGCAGATCCTCGTTGACCTGTGTCGTCATCGCGGGACCCTCGGAACCTTCAGCCCGGAAGCTGCGATCATCTCGCGCATCACCTCGTTCACACCGCCACCGAACGTGATCACCAGGTTGCGCTTGGTCATCTTGTCGATCCACACCATCAGATCAGCGGTGTGCCGGTCGGCAGGGTTGCCGAACCGTGCGATGACCTCTTCGGCCAGCCGCCCGACTTCCTGGATGCGTTCGGTGGAAAAGACTTTCGTGGCTGCCGCGTCGGCGACCGCGATGGTCTCACCCGACGCCGCGACCTGCCAGTTCAGCAGCTCGTTGATGCGCCAGATCGCCTTGATCTGGCCCAGCAGGCGCTGCGCCTCCGGATGCTCGATGGGCGTGACACCGTCCGAGCCGGGTGTGGACGCCCACTTGTGCACCTGGTCGTAGATGCCCGCGACCCGGCCCGCCGGACCCAGGCCCACGCGCTCATGGTTGAGCTGCGTGGTGATGAGCTTCCAGCCGCCGTTCTCCTCGCCGACGAGCATGTCGGCGGGCACGTGCACGTCGTTGTAGTACGACGCGTTGGTGTGGTGGGCACCGTCGGACAGGATGATCGGCGTCCACGAGTAACCGGGATCCTTGGTGTCGACGATGAGGATCGAGATGCCCTTGTGTTTCGGCGCTTCCGGATCGGTGCGGCACGCGAGCCAGATGTAATCGGCGTCGTGGGCGCCGGTGGTCCACATCTTCTGGCCGTTGACGATGTACTCGTCTCCGTGCCGGATGGCTGTGGTGCGCAGTGACGCCAGGTCGGTGCCTGCCTCCGGTTCGGAGTAACCGATCGCGAAATGGACGTCGCCCGAGAGGATTCCGGGCAGGAACTTCTTCTTCTGCTCTTCGGTGCCGTACACCTGCAGCGTGGGTCCCACGGTCTGCAGCGTCACCATCGGCAGCGGGATGTCGGCGCGGTTGGCCTCGTTGATGAAGATCTGCTGCTCGACGGGGCCGTAGCCCAGGCCGCCGTACTCCTTGGGCCAGCCCACCCCGAGCTTGCCGTCCGCGCCCATGCGCTTGATCACGGCACGGTAGGCCTCGTTGTGCCGGTCGGTCTCCATGGCCGCGGCCTCTTCGGGCGTGAGGAGCGTGGAGAAGTATTCCCGCAGTTCGGATTGCAGCTTGCGCTGCTCGGGAGTCAGGTCGATGAACATTACGCTCCCACCAGGTCGAGACGATGCGCAGGACCGCCCAGCAACCGGGTGAGGTCCTTGATCGAGGAGAAGTAGCGGTCCATCGGGTAGGTGATGTCCATGCCCATACCGCCGTGCAGGTGATGGCACAGCCGCATGGCCGGCGGCGCCTGCGTGGTCAACCAGAACCCGAGGATCGCGAGATCCTCCTCGGCATCGAGGCCCTCGGACAGCCGCCACACCACCGACGTCGACACCAGATCGATGGTGCGCGAGGCGATGTAGACCTCCGACAGCTGTGCGGCCACGGTCTGGAACGTCGACAACGGGCGGCCGAACTGCTCACGCGTGGCGACGTAGTCGGCCGTCAACCGCAACGCACCTGCCACCAGGCCCGCCCCGAACGCACCGATGGCGGCCAGTGCGAGTTGGTTGACCCGCGTCGCGGTGGCGCCGGCCAGCACGTCGTCGTCACTCACGGCGACGTCGGCGAACGTCACCGCGTACTCGTCGGAGCCGTTGGCCGTCGGGGTCTTGGTCAGCGTCACCCCGGCTGCGGTCGGTGAGACGACCACCACGGCGGTGTCGGCCGTGACCACGAGCCACTGCGCCGATCCGGCGTACGGCACACCGATTTTGGTTCCGTTGAGGACGCCACCGGCGAAGGTCGTCGCGGGCTGCTGCGGCAGGTGCCGCCCCGGCTCGCTGAGCGCGGCCGAGAGCACCGCGCCCTTGTCGACCTGCGCGAGGTACCGGTCCTGCTGGGCCTCGGACGCCAGATCGAGCAGCGGCACCAGCCCGAGCCCGAGCGTGGCGAGCGCCGGTGAGACGGTGCCACGGCGACCGATCTCGGTCAGCGCCGTGGCCACCTCGGCCAGTCCGAGCCCGTCACCACCGAGGCGCTCGGGTACCGCCAGAGCCGTCACACCACCGGATACCAGTGCGTCCCAACTGTTGTCCCGCTCCAGCACGGACGTCACCACATCGGCGACGGCCTGCTGCTCGGGGTTCGGTGTGAAGTCCACCGAGTGCACCTCCGTTTGTCAGTGGGCGACCGGGCAGGTACCGGGGGCACCGGAGACCGACGCCTTACCGGCACCGGTGTAGTCGACCTGCCAGTGCTTGATGCCGTTCAGCCAACCCGACTTCAGGCGCTCGGGCGCACCGATGGGCTTCAGATCCGGCATGTTGTCGGCGATGGCGTTGAAGATGAGGTTGATGGTCATCCGCGCGAGGTTCGCGCCGATGCAGTAGTGGGCACCGGTGCCGCCGAAGCCCACGTGCGGGTTGGGGCTGCGCAGGATGTTGAAGGTGTGCGGATCCTCGAACACCTCCTCGTCGAAGTTGGCCGAGCGGTAGGACATCACCACACGCTGGCCCTTCTTGATCTGCACGCCACCGAGCTCGACGTCCTCCAGCGCGGTGCGCTGGAACGCCGACACCGGGGTGGCCCAGCGGACGATCTCGTCGGCCGCGGTCTCGGGGCGCTCCTTCTTGTACAGCTCCCACTGATCCGGGTTCTGCGAGAACGCGATCATGCCGTGGGTGATCGAGTTGCGGGTGGTCTCGTTGCCTGCCACCGCGAGCATCACGACGAAGAAGCCGAACTCGTCGTCGGTGAGCTTCTCCCCGTCGATGTCGGCCTCGATGAGCTTGGTGACGATGTCCTCGGTGGGGTTCACGGCGCGCTCTTCGGCCATCTTCATGGCGTAGGAGATCAGCTCGAACGACGACATGGCCGGATCGACGTCGGCGTACTCAGGATCCTCGCCCGCGGTCATCTCGTTGGACCAGCGGAACAGCTTGTCGCGGTCGTCCTGCGGCACACCGAGCAGTTCGGCGATGGCCTGCAGCGGCAGCTCGCACGAGACCTGCTCGACGAAGTCACCCGCACCCTGCGCGGCCGCGGTCTGGGCGATCTTCTGGGCACGCGAGCGCAGCTCGTCTTCGAGCCGGCCGATCGCGCGCGGCGTGAAACCACGCGAGATGATCTTGCGCAGGCGCGTGTGCTGGGGCGCGTCCATGTTGAGCAGCACCGCACGTTGCAGGTCGACGGCTTCGCGGGTCATGTCCTGCGGCCACACCGGGATGGCGCCGTCAGGCGAGCTGCCGAAGACGTCGCTGCGCCTCGACACCTCCTTGACGTCGGCGTGCTTGGTGACCAACCAGTACCCCTTGTCCCCGAAGCCTCCGGTGCCACCGGGGACGTCGACCCAATGGATGGGTTCGGATTTCCGCAGCTCGGCCAGCTCTTCGACCGGCAGGCGCTCGAGGTTCAGGGTCGCGTCGAGGAAGTCGAAATCGGAAGGGATGTTCGGCGTGGGCATAGGTGTGCGCTCCTCAAAATGCAACGTGTTCTAGGGCCAGTAAAACATGACCTCGTAGCTAATAAAAGGCGCGGTCACATCGTCGCTTGTCAAGCTACTGAAACGTGTTCTAGCCTGGCGGACATGGGTAATCCTGTCATCGTCGAAGCCACCCGTAGCCCGATCGGAAAACGCAACGGGTGGTTGTCCGGTCTGCACGCCACGGAACTGCTGGGTGCGGTGCAGAAGGCGCTGGTGGAGAAGGCCGGCATCGACCCCGGATCCGTCGAGCAGATCATCGGTGGCTGCGTCACCCAGTACGGCGAGCAGTCCAACAACATCACCCGCGTGGGGTGGCTGACCGCGGGATTGCCCGAGCACGTCGGCGCCACCACCATCGACTGCCAGTGTGGCAGCGCGCAGCAGGCCAACCATCTGGTGGCCGGCCTGATCGCGACGGGTGCGATCGACATCGGCATCGCGTGCGGTATCGAGGCCATGAGCCGCGTGGGCCTGGGCGCCAACGCGGGCCCGGACCGGTCGCTGATCCGCGCGTCGTCGTGGGACATCGACATGCCCAACCAGTTCGAGGCAGCCGAGCGGATCGCCCAGCGCCGCGGCATCACGCGGGCCGACGTCGACGCCCTCGGCCTGGCGTCGCAGCGCAAGGCCAAGCAGGCCTGGGACGAAGGCCGGTTCGACCGCGAGATCTCCCCCATCTCGGCCCCGGTGCTCGACGAGAACAAGCAGCCCACCTCGGAATGGGCTCCCGTCACGCGCGACCAGGGTCTGCGTGACACCACACCCGAAGCGCTGGCGTCGCTCAAGCCCGTGCTGGACGGCGGCATCCACACCGCGGGAACGTCGTCGCAGATCTCCGACGGCGCGGCCGCGGTGCTCTGGATGGACGAGGACAAGGCCAAGGCGCTCGGCCTCAAGCCGCGGGCGCGCATCGTCGCGCAGGCCAACGTCGGCGCCGAGACCTACTACCACCTCGACGGCCCGGTGCAGTCCACCGCGCGGGTGCTGGAGAAGGCTGGCATGAAGCTCGGCGACATCGACCTCGTCGAGATCAACGAGGCCTTCGCGTCGGTCGTGCTGTCGTGGGCACAGGTGCACAATGCCGACATGGACAAGGTGAACGTCAACGGCGGCGCGATCGCGCTGGGCCACCCGGTCGGATCGACCGGCGCCCGCCTGATCACCACGGCACTGCACGAACTGGAGCGCACCGGCAAGGGCACCGCGCTCATCACGATGTGCGCCGGCGGGGCGCTGTCCACGGGCACCATCATCGAGCGCATCTGACCGTGGGCCTTCCTGACGCCGACCGCATCGCCGCGGCGCGCGCGTACATCCGGGCGCTGGCCAGCCATCGCGCCGACGATGTTCCGTTCGCGCCGGGATGCCAACGTATCGAGTTCGGCGTCAAGACCGGGTTCTCGGGAGATCACCTGCGGCGCAGCCTCAACGGTGGCCCGCAGTACCGCGTCATCGAATCGGTGAGCGAGCCGGAGTTCACGGTCTCCGGCGACGAGGTGCGCGCGAAGTTCGAGCTGAGGACCAAACCGTCGATCGCCGGGCGCAAGGTCGGTGCCCGCGTCGACGAGGTGTTCTTGATCCCGGCCTCGGATGACACCGCCCAGATCCACCACATCCGCGCGAAAGTCCGTCCGTTCATCACACGTTAGGGTTCGCATGGCCGACACTTCCCGTCCCCTCAACGCCAAACAGCTCGAACGTCTCAACGCCAAATCGACCGGCACACTCATCAAGTGGATGTCGCGGTTCCAGACGTTCCTGTTCAAGACCACCAACGGGAAGCTGGGCAACAAGTTCCTGCGCGGCACGGAGGTCGGCATCCTGACCACCATCGGGCGCAAGTCCGGTGAGCCTCGCGACACCCCCTTGCTGTTCCTGCAGGAGGGCCGTCGCATCGTGCTGGTCGCATCGCAGGGTGGGCGGGCCACCAACCCGATGTGGTACCTGAACCTCAAGGCCAACCCCAAGGTCACGTTCCAGACCAAGAGCGAGAAGCTGGCCCTGGTCGCGCGGGAGGCCACCGACGCCGAGCGCGACGAGTACTGGCCCAAGCTCGACGCCATGTACCCCGACTTCGCGAACTACCGGTCCTACACCGACCGCAAGATCCCGATCGTCATCTGCGACCCCGCTTAGTTCTTCTACCGCGAGCAGACGCAAAACTGCCGCTTTTCGCGTGAAAAGCGGCAGTTTTGTGTCTGTTCGGCAGAAAATCAGGCGCCGTACACCGGGACCGCGGGGCGGGCTTTGGCCAGCAGATCGGCGACGACGGGTCCGAGTTCGGCCGGATCCCAGCGCGCGCCCTTGTCGATCTCGGGGCCGTGCGCCCAACCCTCGGCGATGCGGATCTTGCCGCCCTCGACCTCGAACATCTTGCCGGTGACGTCGCGGGCCTCGGCGCTGCCCAGCCACACCACGATCGGCGAAATGTTCTCGGGCGCCATGGCGTCGAATTCCTGGTCTTGCGTGGCCATCATGTCGGCGAACACGGTCTCGGTCATGCGGGTGCGCGCCGACGGCGCGATGGCGTTGACGGTGACGCCGTAGCGCCCCATCTCGGCGGCGGCGACGAGCGTCAGCGCCGCGATACCCGCCTTGGCCGCGCTGTAATTCGCCTGGCCGACACTGCCCTGAAGTCCCGCACCGGAACTCGTGTTGATGATGCGCGCGTCCACGGTCTCGCCTGCCTTGGACTTGGCGCGCCAGTACGCCGCGGCGTGCTTCATGGTGGCGAAGTGGCCCTTGAGGTGCACGGCGACGACGGCGTCGAACTCCTCCTCGCTGGTGTTGGCGAACATCCGGTCGCGCACGATGCCGGCGTTGTTGACCAGGACGTCCAGACCGCCGAACGTGTCGACCGCGGTCTGGACGAGCGACTCGGCCTGTGCCCAGTCGGCGACGTTGGAGCCGTTGGCGACGGCTTCCCCACCGGCCGCGACGATTTCGTCGACCACGGTCTGCGCGGCGCTGCCACCGCTCGCGGGCGATCCGTCGAGGCCCACGCCGATGTCGTTGACCACCACGCGTGCGCCTTCAGCGGCGAACGCGAGCGCGTGTGCGCGTCCGATGCCGCCACCGGCGCCGGTGACGATCACCACCCGGCCGTCGAGCAATCCCATGTGCTTTTTCTCCTTCTATTTGAGTTCGGCGGTCGTCGTCGCCAGGTAGTGCGGCGGTTCGCCGCCGCCGTGCACCTCCAACGACGCGCCGCTGATGTAGGACGCCGCATCCGAGGCCAGAAACGCTGCGGCCCAGCCGATATCGGCAGGTTTGGCGAGACGCCCCAGCGGCACGTTCTTCGAGATGGCCGCGATCGAATCGGCGTCGCCGTAGAACAGCTCGGACTGCTCGGTCTCGACCATGCCCACCACCACCGAATTCACCCGCACCTTCGGCGCCCATTCGACGGCCAGGGTCTCGGTGAGATTGTCGACGCCGGCCTTGGCGGCGCCGTAGGCCGCCGTGCCCGGCGTGGGCCGCCGGCCGCTGACGCTGGAGATGTTGACGATCACTCCGCCGGTGTCCTGGTTCTGCATGACCGCGTTGGCGTGCTGCGAAACCGACAGCGGACCAAGCAGATTGAGCTCGATGATCTTGCTGCTGAACCGTGCCGAGGCCTCTGAGGCGGGCACGTAGGGCGACCCGCCCGCATTGTTGACCACCACGTCGATGCGACCGTGCTTCTCGACGATCGCGGTGATCAGCGCGGCCACGGACTCGTCGTCACGCACATCGCAGCTGTGGAACTCGTACGGCAGTCCTTCGACCGGGCGGCGGGCGCACGTCACGACGGTGGCACCCTGACCAGCGAAGACGGCGCTGATCCCAGCGCCAACCCCTCGGACTCCGCCGGTCACCAGGACCACCTTGCCGGTCAAACCCAGATTGATCGCGCCGGCTTCTGGCATATCGGTCACTGTGCTAGCGTACCAAGCAAGTGCTTGCTTAGGTAGCCGACCAGGAACGATCAGGAATCCGATGACGATCACATCCACCACCGTCGAACCGGGCATCGTCTCGGTCACCGTGAACTACCCGCCGGTCAACGCCGTTCCGTCGCGTGGCTGGTTCGAACTCGCAGACGCGATCACCGCAGCGGGCCGCGACCCGCAGACGCACGTGGTGATCCTGCGCGCCGAGGGCCGCGGCTTCAACGCCGGCGTCGACATCAAGGAGATGCAGAACACCGAGGGCTTCACCGCACTCATCGACGCCAACCGCGGCTGCTTCGCGGCCTTCAAGGCGGTCTACGAATGCGAGGTGCCGGTGGTCACCGCGGTCAACGGCTTCTGCGTCGGCGGCGGCATCGGACTGGTCGGCAACTCCGACGTGATCGTCGCGTCCGACGACGCCAAATTCGGTCTGCCCGAGGTTGAACGCGGTGCCCTGGGTGCTGCCACGCACCTCTCGCGTCTGGTACCGCAGCACATGATGCGACGTCTGTTCTTCACCGCGGCCACGGTCGACGCCGCGACGCTGCACCACTTCGGGTCTGTACACGAGGTCGTCCCGCGCGAGGACCTCGACGAGGCCGCGTTGCGCGTGGCCCGCGACATCGCCACCAAGGACACCCGCGTGATTCGCGCGGCCAAGGAAGCGCTCAACTTCATCGACGTGCAGCGCGTCAACGCCAGCTACCGCATGGAACAGGGCTTCACGTTCGAACTGAACCTGTCCGGCGTCTCCGACGAACACCGCGATGCGTTCGCCGGGACCGAGAAGAGGGCCAAATGACCGACAAGAGGACAACTTTGGACGACGCCGTCTCGTCTATCGAGAGCGGCATGACCATCGGCATCGGCGGCTGGGGTTCGCGCCGCAAGCCCATGGCCTTCGTACGCGCGCTGCTGCGCACCGACGTCACCGACCTGACCGTCGTCACCTACGGCGGCCCGGACCTCGGACTGCTGTGCTCGGCAGGCAAGGTCAAGCGGGTCTACTACGGCTTCGTCTCACTGGATTCCCCGCCGTTCTACGACCCGTGGTTCGCCAAGGCCCGCACCAGCGGTGCGATCGAGGCCCGCGAGATGGACGAGGGCATGCTGCGCTGCGGTCTGCAGGCCGCCGCCCAGCGGTTGCCGTTCCTGCCGATCCGCGCCGGCCTGGGCAGCGACGTGCGTAGCTTCTGGGGCAACGAACTCAAGACGGTGAAATCGCCCTACCCGACGGGCGATGGCTACGAGGAGCTCATCGCCATGCCCGCGCTGAACCTGGACGCGGCGTTCGTGCACATGAATCTCGGTGACGCCAAGGGCAATGCCGCGTACACCGGCATCGACCCGTACTTCGACGACCTGTTCCTGATGGCCGCGCAGAAGCGGTTCCTGTCCGTCGAGCGCGTGGTTCCCACCGACGAACTGGTCAAGGCCGTGCCGCCGCAGGCCCTGCTGATCAACCGCATGATGGTCGACACCGTGGTCGAGGCGCCCAACGGTGCCCACTTCACCACGGCCGAACCGGATTACCGTCGCGACGAGAAGTTCCAGCGTCACTACGCCGAGGCCGCGGGTTCCGAGGAGACGTGGGCCGAGTTCGTCAATACGTACCTGTCGGGCAGTGAGGCGGACTACCAGGCTGCGGTGCGCAAGTTCGCAGAGGCGCAGAAGGAGGCCAAGTGATGTCGGTGACCCGTGCAGAGGTGTGCGCCGTCGCGTGCGCCGAATTGTTCCGTGACGCAGGCGAGATCATGGTGAGCCCGATGACCACCATCGTGTCGATCGGGGCGCGCCTGGCCCGGCTGACGTTCTCCCCCGACATCCTGCTCACCGACGGGGAGGCCCGCCTGATCGCCGACACCCCGGCCATCGGCGCGCCCGCCGAGATCGAGGGCTGGATGCCGTTCGGGCGCGTGTTCGAGACCCTGTCGTGGGGCCGACGTCACGTGGTGATGGGGGCCAACCAGATCGATCGCTACGGCAACCAGAACCTCTCGGCGTTCGGCCCGCTGCAGCACCCGACGCGCCAGATGTTCGGCGTGCGGGGCGCACCGGGCAACACGATCAACCACGCCACCAGTTACTGGGTGGGCAACCACTCCAAGCGCGTGTTCGGCGAGTCCGTCGACGTGGTCTCCGGAATCGGCTGGGACAAGGTCGATCCCGATAACCCGGCGTACCGGTTCGTCAACATCTACCGCGTCGTGACCAACCTCGGTGTGTTCGACTTCAACGGGCCCGACCACCAGATGCGCGCGGTGTCGCTGCATCCCGGCATCGAGGCCGATCAGGTCGCCGACAACACCTCGTTCGAGGTGCACGGGCTCGACACCGCCGAGACGACGCGGCTGCCCAGCGAGGACGAGCTCAAGCTGCTGCGCGAGGTGATCGATCCGAAGTCGCTGCGCGACAAGGAAGTCAAGCTGTGAGCAGGCTCAAGACCCCGCTGACCGAGCTGGTCGGCATCGAGCATCCCGTCGTCCAGACCGGTATGGGCTGGGTCGCCGGGGCGCGACTGGTGTCCGCGACCTCCAACGCGGGCGGCCTCGGCATCCTGGCGTCGGCGACCATGACACTCGACGAGCTCAAGACGGCCGTCGCCAAGGTGAAGGCCGCCACCGACAAACCCTTCGGCATCAACATCCGTGCCGACGCCGGCGACGCCAACGAACGCGTCGACCTCCTGATCAGCGAAGGAGTCAAAGTCGCCTCCTTCGCCCTGGCTCCCAAACCGGATCTGATCGCCAAGCTCAAAGAAGCAGGCGTGGTGGTCATTCCGTCCGTCGGGCTGGCCAAGCACGCCAAGAAAGTTGCGAGCTGGGGCGCCGATGCGGTGATCGTGCAGGGCGGTGAGGGCGGTGGGCACACCGGCCCCATCGCCACCACGCTGCTGCTGCCGTCGGTCCTCGACGCCGTCGCCGACACCGGGATGCCGGTGATCGCCGCGGGCGGTTTCTTCGACGGGCGTGGTCTGGCCGCGGCGCTGTCCTACGGCGCGGCGGGGGTGGCCATGGGCACCCGTTTCCTGTTGACCTCGGATTCCACC
Source organism: Mycolicibacterium smegmatis (assembly GCF_001457595.1). Classification (GTDB taxonomy): domain Bacteria; phylum Actinomycetota; class Actinomycetes; order Mycobacteriales; family Mycobacteriaceae; genus Mycobacterium; species Mycobacterium smegmatis. The sequence continues at coordinate 6,076,659 of NZ_LN831039.1, forward strand.
GTGCCCGACGCGGTCAAGCAGCGGTATCTGCAGGCCGCGCTCGACGGCACGGTCGTCTCGACCCGTGTGGACGGTATGCCGCACCGGGTGCTGCGCACGGGTCTGGTGGAGAAGCTGGAGAGTGGTTCGCGGGTGCGCGGTTTCGCCGCCGCGGTGGGCAACGCGCAGAAGTTCAAGAAGATGTCGGGCATGACGTGGCGGTCGATGATCAAAGACGGCCTCGCGATGCGTCACGGCAAGGAACTCACGTGGTCGCAGGTGGTGATGGCGGCCAACACCCCGATGCTGCTCAAAGCCGGTCTGGTCGAGGGCAACACCGACGCGGGTGTGCTGGCATCCGGGCAGGTCACGGGCATCATCGACGATCTGCCGTCGTGCGCCGAGCTGGTTCCTGCGATCGTCGCCGACGCCGTGGAGCACCTGAATAAAGCGTCATCCTTCATCCAGGAGAAATGAAGTATATGTCTTAACTCTGCCATGATGAAGCTATAGTATTCACATGGCAGAGCAAGGTTCACTGCGCGCCACCCTCATCGGGGACGTCGTCGGATCGCGTAGCGCGACCGACCGGCGCGCGCTGCACCGCGACCTCAACGCCGCACTCGCCGCCGTGGCCGGCCACGCGATCGACCCACCCGCCTTCACCGTCGGCGACGAATTCCAGGGCAGCTACCGCCGCGTCGGCGACGCGCTCACAGCAGCCTGGGCCATCCGCTTGGCGGTCGCCCCCGGGATCGACGTGCGGTTCGGCATCGGTTGGGGCGCGGTGAGCGTGCTCGACGAGGCCACGGGCATCCAGGACGGTCCGGGGTGGTGGGCTGCCAGGGAGGCGATCGAGTGGACCGCCGAGGCACAACGCCAGCCCGGCCTGGCGCTGGTCCGCATCACCTACCGCAGATCCGCCGACACGGGCCCGGCCCCCGAGGCCGTCAACGCGGCCCTGATGTGTCGGGACCACATGTTTGGATCACTCGATGAACGGTCCATCCGCATCCTGAGGGGTCTCATGTCCAACCAGCCGAAGAAGGATCTCGCCGCCGCCGAGCAGATCAGCGCGTCGGCGGTGTCCCAGCGCGCCGGTCGCGACGGCCTGGACCTCATCGTGCTTGCGTCGCAGTATCTTTCGGAGATCACATGAGCATGCTGGCGATGTTCCTCATCGCCATCGGTCTCGGTGACGTGATGCGGCGGTTCATCGGCACCCGATGGGTTCCGCCGGTGCTCGCGGTCGTGGTTCTCGTGGTGGGCTCGCTGCTCGCCGGACTGTGGCACCTCGGCGACCTGCCGTTGCTCGTCATCGCGTCGGTCGCGGTGGTCGGCTGGAACGTGGCGTGCGAGCGCACCGAGGTCACCGGCACACGTCAGGGCATACCGCTGGTGATCATCGGCGGGGCGGTGACGGCCCTGATCTTGTTGTCGGGCTGGGCATCCGACGTCGGCGGCGCAGTGGGGCGCTGGGTGGCGTGGGCCGAGCTGCCCGAGAGCGTGTCGGCCGGGCGGGTGCTCATGGTGCTCGGCGTCATGCTCGTGCAGCTCACCACGGCCAACCACGTCGTGCGCCTGGTGCTCGGATCGGTCGGCGCGGTGAAGCCCGCGGGTCAGCCGCAGGCGTCCGATCGGCTCAAGGGTGGCCGGCTGCTCGGCCCGATGGAGCGCCTGCTGATCGTCGGGCTCGGCCTGGCGGGTCAGCTCACCATGGCCTCGGCCGTCGTCGCCGCCAAGAGCGTCATCCGCTTCCCCGAGATCAACGCGACGCGCAACCACGACGAGCAAGACACGGACCACGTCGGCATCGACGAGGTCGTCGAGTACTTCCTCGTCGGCTCGTTCGCCAGCTGGATCTTCGCGTTCGCGAGCCTGGCCCTCGTCGCCGCAGCGTGACCGGACGTCACGTGGAGTACCAGTCGGGCAACTCTTGCGGGCGCAGATCGGTGTCGTCGCGCGGCCGGGTGAGCGTGAGCAGGGCACGCACGATCGTCGGTCGGCGCTGCAACATGTCGGCCACGGCGTTGAGCCGCGCCGCGACATCGGACTCGACCGCGTCCCCGGTCAGGTCGACCGCAGCGACGACGTAGATCCGATCCGCGCCGACCCACTCGGTGTGCAGATAGCTGATCCGCTCGATGTCGGGATGGTCGCGTAGGTCTTGCAGGATGATGTTGCGCGCCAGCGGTGTCACGGCCTCACCGGTGAGGAAATCCATGTTGCGTTCGATCAGGAACAGCGCCACGCACCCGAGAAGCACGCCGACCAGGATCGAGCCGACGGCATCCCACACGGCGTCCCCGGTGATCTGGTGAGCGAGGATGCCCGCGGCGGCGATGACGATGCCGATCAGCGCCGAGAGATCCTCGACGAACACGGCCCGCAGCATCGGGTTCGACGTGAGACGGATGTAACGCAGCGGGCTGATGCGCCGACGTACGGCGCCGGGTCTGGTCTGGCGCAACGCCTGTAGGAACGACGTACCTTCCAGGACGAACGCGATCGCCAGCACGGTGTAGGCCCATTTGTAGGACGTCGGCTCGGCTTCCCCGCCCAACGACTGGATGCCGTGCCAGATCGACACCACCGCGCCCACCGTGAACAAACCGAAGGCCGCGAACATCGACCAGATGTATCCGGTGCGCCCGTACCCCAGGCGGTGTTCGTCGTCGGCAGGCTTCGCCGACATCCGGGTTCCGATCAGCAGGAAAACCTCATTGCCCGTATCGGCCCACGAATGCGCGGCTTCGGCGAGCATCGACGCCGATCCCGTCACGGCTGCGACGACGCTCTTGGCGAGCGCGATGAGAGCGTTGGCCACGAGGGCCACCAGCACCGTCAGAAAGCTTTCATCACGCGCCGGTTCGCGGCCCTGAGCCATACCTCCACACTCACCCTTCGCGTCGGCAGACGCAAAACTGCCTGATCCCAGGGGAAATCAGGCAGTTTTGCGTCTGCTCGCGAAGGAACTAGAGGCGCTCGATGATGGTGACGTTCGCGGTGCCGCCACCCTCGCACATGGTCTGCAGGCCGTAGCGGCCGCCGGTGCGCTCGAGGGTGTTGAGCATGGTGGCGAACAGCTTGGCACCGGTCGCGCCGAGCGGGTGACCGAGCGCGATCGCGCCGCCGTTGGGGTTGACCTTCTCCGGATCGGCCTTGAGGTCCTTGATCCAGGCGAGGACGACGGGCGCGAACGCCTCGTTGATCTCGACGGTGTCGATGTCGTCGATCGACAGGCCGGTCTTCTTGAGCGCGTACTCCGTCGCGGGGATCGGGCCCGTGAGCATCATGACCGGATCGGCGCCGCGGGCGCTGATGTGGTGGATGCGGGCGCGCGGCTTGAGGTTGTGCTCCTTGACGGCCTGCTCGGAGGCCAGCAGCACCGCGCTTGCGCCGTCGGAGATCTGGCTGGCGAGCGCCGCGGTGAGACGGCCACCCTCGACGAGCGGCTGCAGTGCGGCCATCTTCTCCAGCGTGGTCTCGCGCGGCCCCTCGTCGACACCGAAGTCACCGACCGGCACGATCTCGTTGTCGAAGTGCCCGGCACGGATTGCCGCGAACGCACGCTGATGGCTGGACAGCGCGAACTGCTCCATCTCCTCGCGGGAGATGTCCCAGCGCTCGGCGATGAGTTCCGAACCGCGGAACTGCGAGATCTCCTGATCGCCGTAGCGGTGCCGCCAGTACTCGGATTCGGCTGTGGGCGTGCTGAATCCGAGTTCCTTGCCGACGATCATGGCCGACGAGATGGGCACCCAGCTCATGTTCTGCATGCCACCGGCGAGGATGATGTCCGCGGTGCCCGACATGATCGCCTGCGCACCAAAGGAAATGGCCTGCTGGCTGGAGCCGCACTGCCGGTCGACGGTGACGCCGGGGACCTCTTCGGGGTAGCCCGCGGCCAGCCACGCGTTGCGGCCGATGTTGCCCGCCTGCCCACCGATGGCGTCGACACAGCCGACGATGACGTCGTCGACCGCACCCGGATCCACGTCGACGCGATCGAAGATGCTGCGGAACACGTGCACGCCGAGATCGATCGGATGCACTTGAGCCAGCGACCCGTTCTTCTTTCCGACGGGGGTGCGTACGGCATCGATGATGTACGCCTCAGGCATGTTTATCTCCTTGTGACTGCGTGATTCCGCCGAGAACGATGGCGAGGTACTGCTGGCCGACCTGTTCGGCCGAAAGGGGCCCGCCCGGTTTGTACCAGCGAACCGAAACCCATGTGGTGTCCCGGATGAACCGGTAGACCAGGTCGACATCGAGGTCGGGACGGAACGAGCCGTCGGCGACGCCCTCCTGCAAGATGTCGACCCACATCTTGCGCTGCTCTTTGTTGCGCGTCTCGACGAAGTCGAACTGCGGCAGGTCCGAGAGCCGCTTGGCCTCGTCCTGGTAGATGACCACCTGGGCATGCCGGTGCTCGATGGCCTCGAACGACGCCATGAACAGGCCCGTCAGCTTCTCCAGCGGGCTGGTCGCGGTGTCGAGGATCTGCTGGTAGCGGCCGAACAGCCAGTCCAGGAAGTCCCGCAGGACCTCTTCGACCATCTGCTCTTTGGACTTGAAATGGTGGTACAGGCTGCCCGAGAGAATGCCTGCGGAGTCGGCGATGTCGCGGACCGTCGTGGCCTTGAGGCCGCGGTCGGCGAACATGGTGGCGGCGAGCTGCAGCAGCTCATCGCGTCTGCTAGCCGGCTGGCTGGGCGTATCCGGCGCCATTGACCCAGCATACCAACCAAGCACTTGCTAGGTCACGTCGGGCGGGAGATGCCACCACGCGCCGAGATCGCATCCAGGGACAAAAAATCGCCGGGACGTGTCCCTCAGTGCAGTCTCGGCGTCGCACGCACTACCCTCGCGAGGTGAGACCCAGTACCTCACCCCACCTCACAGGTAGCCTGCTCGACAACGGGAGCGCACCCGATGACGAGACGCTGGAGTAGCCCGTGAGCAGTGTCCCTTTCATCGCCGCCCTCGGCGGGTTGGCCGCTATGGCCTTGGCTCCGCGCCGCGACGTACGAGTTGGACGCACAGTGTTTTGGGCCGGTGGGTTACTGACGTGCGTTTCGGCGTACTTCATCGCGGACCCGCAGGGCGTGCAAGCCGGATTCGGCGCATCGGCACTTGTTCTCGCGGTAGTTCTTTTCGTTGCGTATGTGCACACGCCGTTCCTGAACATTCGCCGACGCCGCATCTCCTTCTACAGTGAGGAGAGCGGACCTTACGGCGGCTATGTCACGGTCGCAAAGTCCTGGTGGCGCTTGGTCGGAACTGTCGCGGTTCTCGCCATTGGCGCAGTGTCGTTCGCCCTCAGCACTGGTGCCGTATGGCCGAGCGGTGTCGCAGCATTCGTCGTCATCACGATCGGCTCGATCTTCGGCTACCGCGACAGCGTGTCAGGCAACGCGGTCTCGGGCGGCCAGCGACTTCAGTTCGTCCTCGTCACAGTTTTCACGCTCGGCGTTTTCGCGGTTTCCTACCTCGCCGTTTACCACGGAAGTCGCGTCTGGCTTTCCGATCAGCGATCGTACGGCCGTCACACGAGGGACTGACCTGGCCAAGCCACGTCGGGCGGGAGACTTCGCGCGCCGAGATTGCATCCAGGGACAAAAAATCGCCCGGACGTGTCCCTCAGTGCAATCTCGGCGCGTCAAACGACAGCGGCACAGCCTGCAGATCAGGCCCGCTGGCTGGACACCGAGACGACCTCTCCGGTCATGTAACTGGAGTAGTCACTCGCGAGGAAGGCGATGGTCGCCGCGACTTCCCACGGTTCGGCCGCGCGGCCGAACGCCTCGTCACTGGCCAGGCGGTCCAGCAGTTCCGAGGACGACGTCTTCTCCAGGAACTTGTGCCGCGCGATGCTCGGCGACACGGCGTTGATGCGTACGCCGAACTCGACGGCCTCGATCGCGCTGCAGCGCGTCAGGGCCATGACACCGGCTTTCGCGGCCGCGTAGTGCGACTGCGAATGCTGTGCGCGCCAACCCAGCACGCTCGCGTTGTTGACGATGACACCGCCGTGGTCGACGCCGCGGAAGTACCGCAACGCGGCCCGCGTGGCGCGCATGACCGAGGTGAGCGTGACGTTGAGGACGCGGTCCCACTCCTCGTCTGTCATGTCGACGACGGGTGTCTGCCCGCCCAGGCCGGCGTTGTTGACCAGCACATCCAGCCGTCCGGCCTTCTCGACGGTCTGGGTGATCAGCGCATCGACGGCCTCGGTGGAGGTCACGTCACACACGACGGCTTCGACACGTCCCAGGCCCAGGTCGGCCAGCTGATCGCGGGTCTCCCCCAGCCTGCGCTCGTGGTAGTCGGAGATCACCACGTCGGCACCCTCGAGCAGCGCACGCCGCGCGGTGGTCGAGCCGATGCCGGTACCGGCGGCGGCGGTCACCAGGACCACCTTGCCCTTCAGAAGACCGTGCCCGTCAATCTCTTTCGGGGCCTCCGACAGATTCATCCCTTGACCTCTCGGGGTAGGCCGAGCACGCGCTCGGCGATGATGTTGCGCTGAATCTCGTTGGACCCGCCGTAGATGGTGTCCGCGCGGGAGAACAGGTAGAGCCGCTGCCACTCGTCGAACTCGCCGTTCTCGAGCGTGAGCCCGGCCATGCCCTGCACGTCCATGGCGATCTCGCCGAGTTCTCGATGCCAGTTGGCCCACAACAGCTTCGACACGTTGTCCTGCCCGGGCTGTTCCACATCCATGGTGGCCAGCGCATACGACCGCATGGCCTGCAGCCCGGTCCAGGATTGCACCAGCCGCTCGCGGATCAGCGGATCGTCGGCCGCGCCGGTGCGCTTGGCCAATTCGACCAGGTTGGAATGCTCGCGGGCATAACGGATCTGCTGCCCGAGCGTGGACACGCCGCGCTCGAAGGTCAGCGTGCCCATCGCGACGCGCCAGCCGTCACCGGGCTGACCCACCACGAGGCCCGCCTCGGTGCGCGCGTCGTCGAAGAACACCTCGTTGAACTCGGAATCGCCGGTGAGCTGGTTGATGGGCCGGATCTCGACGCCGGGCTGATCGAGCGGCACCAACAGATAGGACAACCCCGCGTGACGCTTGGAGCCCTTCTCGGTGCGGGCCACCACAAAGCACCACTGCGCCCAGTGCGCGAGCGACGTCCACACCTTCTGGCCGTTGATCACCCAGTACTGATTCCCCGTCGCTCCGCTCGCCTCAGCGTCGCCGACCAGCTCGGCCGTGGTCGACACGTTCGCCAGATCACTGCCCGCGTTGGGCTCGGAGTAACCCTGGCACCACAGCTCGGTGACGTCGAGGATCTTCGGGAGGAAGCGTTTCTGCTGCTCGGGGGTGCCGTACTCGATCAGCGTGGGACCGAGCAGCTCCTCACCGAAGTGGTTGACCTTGTCCGGCGCGTTGGCGCGGGCGTACTCCTCATAGAACGCGACGCGGTGCGCAACCGAAAGCCCGCGGCCCCCGTGCTCGACGGGCCAGCCGAGGCAGGTCAGACCTGCCGCCGCCAGATGCTGATTCCACGCACGACGTTCCTCGAATGCCTCATGCTCCCGCCCGGGGCCGCCGAGTCCTTTGAGCGCGGCGAAATCGCCGACGAGATTGTCTGCGAGCCACTGCCGGACCTCGGCCCGGAACTCCTGGACCTCTATCACCCTTGTAGGCTAACCTACCAAGCACTTGCTTTGTTAGAGGAGCACCTGATGACGAGCGCCGTTGGTCACGCGTGCAGCGACCGGGGGGTCAGAACCGTTCCAGCGGTGCTGGACCGGATCGCTGCGCAGTTCCCCGACCACGACGCCGTGGTCTGCCCCGATCGTCGGTTGACCTATGCGCAGTTGCGCGACGAGGTCCGCCGCGCGGCCGCGGCGATGATCACCCTGGGCGTCGAACCCGGCGATCGGATCGCCATCTGGTCGCCGAACACCTGGCACTGGGTGGTGGCGAGCCTGGCCACGCACTATGCCGGCGGCGTCGTCGTCCCGCTGAACACGCGCTACACCGCGAGCGAGGCCACCGACATCCTCCTACGCACGGGCGCGCCATTGTTGATCGCGTCCGGCAAGTTCCTGGGCGCCGACAAGACAGCCGATCTGGACCGCGCCACGCTGCCCGCGCTGCGGCACATCGTGCGTGTGCCGATCGACGAAAACGACGGCACCTGGGACGAATTCATCGCGCGTGCCGACGACGCGACGCTGGCCGAGGTCGACGCCCGCGCTGCCGCGGTGTCGCCCGACGACGTCTCCGACATCCTGTTCACCTCCGGCACCACGGGCCGCAGCAAGGGTGTGCGCTGTGCGCACCGGCAGTCGCTCGACGGTTCGGCGGCGTGGGCCGAATGCGGCCAGGTCAGCAGCACCGACCGCTACCTGTGCATCAACCCGTTCTTCCACAACTTCGGGTACAAGGCCGGGATCCTGGCATGCCTGCAGACCGGCGCGACTCTCTACCCGATGCTGACGTTCGACCCCGAGCAGACGATGAAAGCGGTTGCCGAGCACAAGATCACGGTGCTGCCGGGCCCGCCGACCATCTACCAGACACTGCTCGACCACCCGCGCCGCGGCGACTACGACCTGAGTTCGTTGCGGTTCGCGGTGACCGGCGCTGCCGTGGTTCCTGTGGTGCTCATCGAGCGCATGCAGTCCGAACTCGACATCGACATCGTGCTCACCGCCTACGGGCTGACCGAGGCCGCCGGGTTCGGCACGATGTGCCGCCCCGACGACGACGCGGTCACCGTCGCCACCACGTGCGGCCGGCCGATCGCCGATTTCGAACTGCGCCTCGATGATTCGGGCGAGGTGCTTTTGCGCGGGCCCAACGTGATGCTCGGTTACCTCGACGACGAGGCGGCCACAGCCGCGGCGATCGACGCCGACGGGTGGCTGCACACCGGTGACATCGGCAAGCTCGACGCCGCGGGCAACCTCACCATCACCGATCGGCTCAAGGACATGTACATCTGCGGCGGGTTCAACGTGTACCCCGCCGAGATCGAGCAGGTCCTCGCGCGCCTGGACGGTGTGGCCGAGTCCGCGGTGATCGGTGTGCCCGACGAACGCCTCGGCGAGGTGGGCAAGGCGTTCGTCGTCGCCAAACCCGGCGCACAATTGGACCAGGCCACCGTGATCGCCTATGCCCGTGAGCATCTGGCGAACTTCAAGGTGCCACGATCGGTCGAGTTCCTGGACGCGCTGCCACGCAATCCGGGTGGGAAAGTGGTCAAGCCGGCCCTACGGGAGAAGGTGTGATGGACCTGAAGTTCGACGAGGAGACCGAGGCCTTTCGGGCCGAGGTCCGCGAATTCCTCGCCGCCAACCGGGAGAATTTCCCGACGAAGTCGTACGACACCAAGGAAGGTTTCGAACAGCACCGCCGCTGGGACAAGGTGCTTTTCGACGCGGGCCTGTCGGTGATCGCGTGGCCGAAGAAATACGGCGGCCGCGACGCGACGCTGCTGCAATGGGTGGTGTTCGAGGAGGAGTACTTCCGCGCCGGCGCCCCCGGCCGCGCCAGCGCCAACGGCACCTCGATGCTCGCGCCGACGCTGTTCGCCCACGGCACCGAGGAACAACTCGACCGTGTGCTTCCGAAAATGGCCAGTGGCGAGGAGATCTGGGCCCAGGCCTGGTCGGAACCCGAATCCGGTAGCGACCTTGCGTCGCTGCGGTCGACGGCCACCAAGACCGACGGCGGCTGGCTGCTCAACGGGCAGAAGATCTGGAGCTCGCGTGCGGTGTTCGGCGAGCGCGGCTTCGGGTTGTTCCGGTCTGATCCCGAGGCGCAGCGCCACAAGGGCCTGACCTACTTCATGTTCGACCTCAAGGCCGAAGGCGTCACGGTGCGGCCGATCGCGCAGCTCGGCGGCGACACCGGGTTCGGCGAGATCTTCTTCGACGACGTGTTCGTGCCCGACAACGACGTGATCGGCGGGGTGCACGACGGCTGGCGGGCCGCGATGAGCACGTCAAGCAACGAGCGCGGCATGTCGCTGCGCAGCCCGGCGCGCTTCCTGGCCCCGGCCGAGCGCCTGGTCGAACGGTGGAAAGAAAACCCCGATCCGGCGTTCACCGATCGGGTCGCGGACGCGTGGATCAAGGCCCAGGCCTATCGGCTGCACACGTTCGGGACCGTCACGCGGCTGGCGAACGGTGGTGAGCTGGGCGCCGAATCGTCGGTGACCAAGGTGTTCTGGTCGGATCTCGACGTGGCGCTGCACCAGACCGCGCTGGACCTGGCGGGTGCCGACGGCGAGCTGGTGGGCAACTGGACCGACGGTCTGCTGTTCGCGCTGGGTGGTCCGATCTACGCGGGCACCAACGAGATCCAGCGCAACATCATCGCCGAACGGCTGCTTGGCCTGCCGCGCGAATCTGCGGGAAAGAGCAAATGAACTTCGAAACCGACGAACAGCAGCGGGATTTCGCCGCGAGCATCGACGCCGCGCTCGGCGCCGCCGACGTGCCCGCCGCGGTCCGCGCGTGGGGTGAGGGTGACACCGCGCCGGGCCGCAAGGTCTGGGCACAGCTGACCGATCTCGGGGTGACCGCGCTGCTGGTCCCCGAGAAGTTCGACGGCATCGAGGCCCACCCGACCGATCTGGTGGTCGCGCTCGAGCGGCTCGGCTACTGGGGTGTGCCCGGACCGGTCACCGAATCCATCGCCGTCGCGCCCATTCTCCTGGCCGACGACGAGCGCTGCGGTGCGCTGGCCTCGGGTGAGCTGATCGCCACGGTGGCGCTGCCGCCGCAGGTGCCTCGCGCCGTCGACGCCGACACCGCGGGCCTGATCCTTCTGGCGCAGGACGGGCAGGTGCACGACGGCAGCGCGGGAGCAAGCCACGAATCCGTCGACCCCACGCGCAAGCTGTTCGACGTCGCGGCGTCCGGCGACGCCCGTACTGCCGACACCGCCACGGCCTACGAGTTCGGCGTGCTGGCCACGGCCGCCCAGTTGGTGGGTGCCGGTCAGGCGATGCTCGACCAGGCCGTCGAATATGCCAAGCAGCGCACGCAATTCGGCCGCGTCATCGGGTCCTACCAGGCCATCAAGCACAAGCTGGCCGATGTCCACATCGCCGTCGAATTGGCCCGCCCGCTGGTGTACGGCGCGGCGCTGTCGCTGGCCGACGGCTCATCTGACACCGCCCGCGACGTGAGCGCAGCCAAGGTGGCTGCCGCGGACGCGGCGCTACTGGCCGCCAGGTCGGCCCTGCAAACCCACGGCGCGATCGGGTTCACGCAGGAACACGACCTGTCGTTGTTGTTGCTGCGGGTGCAGGCTTTGCGCCCGGCTTGGGGGGATCCGGCGCTACACCGCCGCAGAGTACTGGAGGGCCTGTCGTGAGTGAAGAACGCGAACTACTACGCGAGACCGTCGCCGCGTTGGTGGAGAAACACGCATCGCCGGAGGCGGTGCGTGCGGCGATGGAATCCGAGCTGGGCTATGACCCTAACCTGTGGCGCCTGTTGTGCGAGCAGGTCGGCGCCGCAGCGCTGGTGATCCCCGAGGAGTTCGGCGGCGCCGGCGGCGAACTGGCCGATGCCGCAGTGGTTCTGGAAGAGCTGGGCAAGGCCCTGGTGCCGACGCCGCTGCTGGGCACCACGCTCGCCGAGATCGCGCTGCTGTCCGTGGGACGCACCGAACCGCTCGAAGAGCTCGCCGAGGGCGCCAAGATCGGGACCGTGGTGTTCAACCCCGAGTTCGTGATCAACGGCGACATCGCAGACATCATGATCGCCGCCGATGGTGAAACCCTCACGCAGTGGGACACTTTCACCGCGCAGCCCAAGCCCACCATGGACATGACGCGTCGTCTCGCGTCGGTGATTCCCGGCGCGACCACGACGCTCGGTGACGACCAGGGCCTTGCAGACACCGCGGCGCTGCTCATGGCCGCCGAGCAGATCGGTGCGGCGTCGCGATGCCTGGACCTGACCGTCGCCTACAGCAAGGACCGTGTGCAGTTCGGCAGGCCGATCGGCAGCTTCCAGGCGCTCAAGCACCGCATGGCAGACCTGTACGTCAAGGTCGCCTCGGCACGCGCCGTCGTGCACGATTCCATCGCGACCCCGTCATCGACGTCGGCCGCGCTGGCACGTTACTTCGCCAGCGAGGCACTGTCGGCGGTGACCTCGGAGGCCGTCCAGATCCACGGCGGTATCGCGATCACGTGGGAACACGACATTCAGCTGTACTTCAAGCGTGCCCACGGCAGCGCCCAGCTGCTCGGCCCGCCGCGTGAGCAGCTGCGCCGGCTCGAAGCCGAGGTGTTCTGAAGTCCACGTGATCTAGCGTGGGTGAGATGAACGACCGCGTCGCACTTCGGGCAGGGGTTCCACCGTTCTACGTGATGGACGTGTGGCAGGCCGCGGCCGAACGCCAGCGCACCCACGGTGACCTGGTCAATCTGTCCGCGGGCCAGCCGAGTGCGGGAGCCCCTGCCCCGGTGCGCGACGCGGCCGCCGCAGCACTCGGCCGCAACCAGCTCGGCTACACCGTCGCACTGGGCATCCCCGAGTTGCGGGAGCAGATCGCGCAGACCTACCACACCCGTCACGACATCGACGTCGGTGTCGACGACGTCGTGTTGACCACGGGATCATCGGGCGGGTTCCTGCTGACGTTCCTGGCGTGTTTCGACGTGGGTGACCGCGTGGCGATCACGAGCCCCGGCTACCCCTGCTACCGCAACATCCTGTCCGCGCTGGGGTGTGAGGTCGTGGAGATCCCGTGCGGCCCCGAGACCCGGTTCCAGCCGACCGCCGCGATGCTGGAGGCGCTCGATCCCCCGGTGCAGGGGGTGATCGTCGCAAGCCCGGCCAACCCCACGGGCACCGTGATCGCACCCGAGGAACTGGCGGCCATCGCGCGGTGGTGCGACGCGTCGGGGGCGCGCCTGGTCAGTGACGAGATCTACCACGGCCTGGTGTACGAGGGCGCCCCGGAGACCACATGCGCATGGGAGACGTCGCGAAATGCCGTGGTGGTCAACAGCTTCTCGAAGTACTTCGCGATGACGGGCTGGCGACTGGGCTGGCTGCTGGTGCCGGAGAAGCTGCGTCGCGCGGTCGACTGCCTGACCGGCAACTTCACGATCTGCCCGCCCGCGCTGGCGCAGTACGCGGCGCTGGCCGCGTTCACGCCCGAGTCACTGGCCGAGGCCGAGGGTCTGCTGACGCACTACGCCGAGAACCGCCACCTGCTGCTCAACGGTCTGCGCGGCCTGGGCATCGACAAGTTGGCCCCCACCGACGGTGCGTTCTACGTGTACGCCGACGTCAGCAAGTACACCGACAACTCGCTGCAGTTCTGCGAGAAGTTGTTGAACGACACAGGAGTTGCCATCGCACCGGGTATCGACTTCGACACCGTGCGAGGCAACTCCTATGTCCGGCTGTCGTTCGCGGGCCCGACGCACGACATCGAGGAGGCGCTGCGGCGCATCGGGCCCTGGCTCGGCTAGTTACCGGCTTAAAGTCCTGTGGCCGAACGTCTCCGGCGCGAGATCGCGTCCACACCCGCGGCCAGCAGCAGCACGCCACCGGTGACCAGGAAGTTGATGTAGGACGACTGGTTGAGCAGGCCCAGCCCGTTGGCGATGGTCGCGACCACCACGCCACCGATCACCGCGTCGAGGGCGCGGCCCTTACCGCCGAACAGGCTGGTGCCACCGATCACGGCCGCGCCCACCGCGTACAGCAGCGTGTTGCCCGCGCCCGAGGATGCCGACACCTTGCCCGCGTACGACGCCGCGATGATTCCGCTCAGTGCCGCGAGCGACGAGCACGCGATGAACGCCGTAACCCTGATGCGGTCCACCGAGATACCCGCGCGGCGCGCGGCCTCGGCGTTGCCGCCGACGGCGTAGATGTGCCTGCCGTACGCCGTGCGGCGCAGCAGCACCGTCATTCCGATGAGCAACAGCAGGATCAGCGGCAGCACATAAGGGATGCCGCGGATCTCCACGCGAGGATTCACGCTGCGGTTGACGCTGAGCACGAACGTCACACCGAGAACCACGACGGCCACGGCGATCGCGCGGGCGACCACCACACCGAGCGGCGAATGCGTCAGCTGCAGGGCCTTCTTGCGTCGGTAGTTGTAGATCTCCAGGCCCGCGAACGCGAGCACCACCACCAGCGCGATCGTCCAGCCCACGGCCACAGGAAGATTCGCGATCGTGAGCCCGCGGATCACCGGGTTGTCGACGCGGACCGAACCGCCCTCACCGATGAGTTTGAGCGTCACGCCCTGCAACCCGAGGAAGAACGCCAGGGTGACGACGAACGACGGGATACCGAGTTTGGCGCGCAGCACGCCGATGATCAGGCCGATCACGGCGCCACAGGCGATGGCGACCAGCACCGCGGCCCACCACGGCCAGCCCAGGTTCACCACGGCCAGCGCCATCGCACACGCCGCCACACCGCCTGCCACACCGGCGGACAAATCGATGTCGCCGAGCAGCAGGACGAACACCAGACCCATCGCGAGCACACAGATGGATCCGGCCTGGGTGATGAGGTTGGCCAGGTTCAGCGCCGACAGGAAGCGGTCGTTGGCCAGGCCGAACACGACGAACAGCACGACCAGACCAAGGACGGCGGGCAGCGAGCCCATGTCGCCGCCCCGCACGCGCTGGGCGTAGCTGCGGACCGCGTCGCCGAACGTCTGATCGGACCTGGTGTCGCCGGCGAAGCCGCCGGCGTCGGGTTGTTCACTGGCAGTTGGTTTCTCAGATGGTGCCTGAATGCTCATCTCGCGGTCTTTCGAATTCGTATCGGTGTTCACAACCGCTCTCACATCGACTCGGCGGCCTCGGCGGGCGCGAGACCGAGATTGCCCGAACGGCCCGCGGTGATCAGTTCGACCACCTGACCGTGCGTCACGTCGGCCGCGGGTACGTCGGCGGCGACGCGGCCGAGGTACAGCGCGCAGATGCGGTCGGCGACGTCGAAGACGTCGTTCATGTTGTGCGAGATCAGCACAACGCCGAGGCCCTGGCCGGCGAGGCGGCGGACGAGGTCGATCACCTGACGTGTCTGTGCGACGCCGAGTGCCGCCGTCGGCTCGTCGAGCAGGACCACCTTGGAGTTCCACAGCACGGACTTGGCGATGGCCACCGTCTGGCGCTGCCCGCCGGACAGGCTCGACACCGGCTGGCGCACGGAGTTCACCGTGCGCACCGACAGCGATTTCAGCGCATCGCGCGCCATGGTCTCCATGCGCGCCTCGTCGAGCATGCCGCGGACTTTGATCTCCCGTCCGAGGAACATGTTCTCGACGATGTCGAGGTTGTCGCACAACGCGAGGTCCTGATACACCACCTCGATGCCGAGCGCCGAGACGTCGTTGGGCGTACGCACCGTCACCGGTTTGCCCTCGAACAGGTAGGTGCCCGAATCGATGGGGTGGATGCCCGCGATCGCCTTCACCAGCGTCGACTTACCGGCGCCGTTATCGCCGACGAGCGCGGTCACCTGCCCCGGATATACCCGGAAGTCCACGTCGTGGAGAACGTGTACGACACCGAAACTCTTGTTGACGCGTTGTAATTCGAGAATCGGCTCTGGCGTCATCGCTCAGACTCCTGCCGCGGAGCACATCGCCGCGAACTGTCCCGAGCACACCTCGTCCTTGGACTGTCCGCCGTCGTCGAACACGACGTTGATGTTGTCCTTGGTGATCGACTTGGGCGTCAGCAGCACCGACGGGACATCACGGCCGCCGGTGTCGTCGCGGCTGGTGCTGGTGGTCTTGGGGTCCTCGCCGTTGACGAGTGCGATCGCGGCATCGGCGAGCGCGTTGGCCTCCTCGGTGGCCGACTTGTAGACGGTCATGCACTGCGTTCCGGCGAGGATGTTCTGCAGCCCTTCGACGGTCGCGTCCTGGCCCGTGACGGGGACCTGACCGGCGCGCTTGTTCTTCTCGAGGATCGAGATGACCGAGCCGGCGAGACCGTCGTTGGCCGCGTACACGCCGTCGACGCGGCCGTCGGCGGCGGTGTAGAGCTGTTCGAAGATGCTCACGGCCTGGTCGTTGTCCCAATCAGGTACCGCCTGCTCGCCGACGATCGTGATGTTCGGCGCCTTGTCGACCACCGAGTGTGCGCCGCCGCTGAACAACGTCGCGTTGTTGTCGGTGGGCGAGCCGTTGAGGAACACCACGTTGGCCGGCCGGTCGCCGAGGCAGTCGACGAGTCCCTGCCCTTGCAGCTCACCGACTTTCGTGTTGTCGAACGACACGTAGACATCGGCCGAGCCGCCGAGCGTGAGCCGGTCGTAGTCGATGGTCTTCACGCCCTGGGTCGCGGCCTTCTCCTGGATGGAGGCGCCGCTGTCGGAGTCGAGGTTGACGATCGCGAGCACCGTGACCCCGTCGGCGATCATGCCGTCGGCGATGGTGGCCATGGTGTCGGCGGAGCCTTCGGCGTTCTGGATCGTGTAGTCCACGCCGGCTTTCTTGAACGCGGCCTCGAGGGCGGGCCGGTCCTTGGTCTCCCAGCGGACCGACGATTTGGTGTCCGGCAGGATGACGCCGATCTTGCCGCCCGAACCGCCTTCCGCGGATCCGGCGTTCGAACCCGAATCCGATCCACATGCGGTCAACGTCAGGCCGAGGCCGACGACTGCGGTGACGAGCAGGGTGCTGGTGCGCTTCACGTGAAACTCCTCCGGCTGGTCTGGTTGCCTTCGCTTCTCGGGTGTCCGCCGATCATCGCGCGCCCATCAGGTGTTCGATGGCCAACTGCTGCAATGCGACGAAACCGCAACCCTTGCCGCCGAAATAGGCCTCACTGTCGAACTCCTCGAAGGCCGAGCGGTCGGCCAACAGGTCGTGGTACGTCTCGCCCGGCGCGAGCGTCGGCTGCCGCAATTCGGCCACCTTGGCCGCCGCCATCGCCTCACGCACCGCGGGATCGGCGCGGAACGCCTCGGCGCGCTGCTTGAGCAGCAGGTACATCCGCATGTTCGCGGCCGCCGAGGCCCACACACCGTCGATGTCCTCGGTGCGGCTGGGCTTGTAGTCGAAGTGCCGAGGACCCTCGTACGCCGGGGTGCCGTCGGGACCACCGTGTTCGAGCAGATCCACGAGCGCGAAGGCATTGGCCAGGTCGCCGTGCCCGAACACGAGGTCCTGGTCGAACTTGATGCCCCGCTGACCGTTGAGGTCGATGTGGAAGAGCTTGCCGCTGTACAGGGCCTGTGCGATGCCGTGCATGAAGTTCAGGCCGGACATCTGCTCGTGGCCGGTCTCGGGGTTCACCCCGACCATCTCCGGGCGGGCCAGGGTGTCGATGAATGCCAGCGCGTGCCCCACCGTGGGCAGCAGGATGTCGCCGCGCGGCTCGTTGGGCTTGGGTTCGATCGCGAAGCGCAACCCGCTGCCCTGGTCGATCACGTACTGGCACAACAGATCCATCGCTTCGCGGTAGCGCGCCAGCGCGGCCTGCACGTCCTTGGCCGAGTCGTATTCGCTGCCCTCACGGCCGCCCCACAACACGAAGGTCTCGGCGCCGAGTTCGATGGCCAAATCGATGTTGCGCAGCACCTTGCGCAGCGCGAAACGCCGCACCGTGCGGTCGTTGCTGGTGAAACCGCCGTCCTTGAAGACGGGCTGGGTGAACAGGTTGGTCGTCACCATCGGGACCACCATGCCGTTGGCCGACAACGCCGACGTCAACCGGTCGACCATCCGCCGCCGCTCGGTGTCGGAACTGCCGAACGCGAACAGGTCGTCATCGTGGAACGTCAGCCCGTACGCGCCGAGTTCGGCCAGTTTCTCGACGGCCTCCACGACGTCGAGCGCCGGGCGGGTGGCGACGCCGAACGGATCGTTTCCGTTCCAGCCGATGGTCCAGAGGCCGAACGAGAAACGGTCCTCTCGCTTCGGGGTGAGCGGTTCGGTTGTGGAGACGTTCGACTCCAACACGGTCATGCGGATGCTCCTCATCGGGCGGAATTGAGGGTTGTATTTTGTTCTCTCGACGAACATAAGATGTGGTTCAAGACACGTCAAGGGTTGGATGTGAGGAGTCGTCGCGTTGGCAAACGGAACCCAGCAGAACCGGGCCGCTCGGGTCGGGACCAGCAACGATGATGTTCGACGGCGCAATCTGTCGAGCGTGCTCACGTTGGTGCACCGTCGTCGTTCGCTGAGCCGCGCGGACCTCACGCGCCATACCGGGTTGTCGCGGTCGACGACCAAGGACCTCGTCGAGGAACTCGTCGCGCTGGGCCTGGTCGACGAGTCCCCCGCGCCGTCGGTGTCGCAGGTGGGACGCCCCAGCCCCATCGTGCGGCCCAGCGACCGGGTGCTCGCGGTCGCCGTGACCCCCGAGGTCGACGCCGTCACGGTCGGCCTGGTGTCACTGGGCGGTGCGGTCCTCGACGTCGTCCGCCACCCCACCGCGGGCATCCCCACGCCTTCCGACACGGTCGCGATTGCTGCCGAGGCGATCGGCGACATCCGCCGCAACCTGCGCGACGAGCAGGCGCTGACCGCGGTCGGCATGGCGGTGCCCGGTCTGGTGCACGGCCGCGCGTCGTTCGTGCAACTGGCACCCAACCTGGATTGGCACGACGTCGAGATCGGCGAGATGCTAAGCGCAGCAACAGGTTTACCTGTGTACGCCGGCAACGACGCCAACGTCGGAGCGATCGCCGAGCACCTCTTCGGCAGTCATCACGACGTCGAGGACCTCATCTACGTCAACGGCGGACCCAGTGGTATCGGCGCGGGGTTTGTCGTCGCGGGCGACCTGCTGCAGGGCGTTGCCGGCTATGCCGGCGAACTCGGGCACACGTTCGTCGGCGGGCAGCGCCTGTGCCACTGCGGCAGCACGGGATGCCTGGAGACCGAGGTGACCCAGGCGCCGCTCGCGGCCTTGCTGGACGATCTCGACGGTGCCGCGGGCGATGCCACCTCGGACTGCGCGGGACGCGACGAACTGCACCGGCAGGCACGCGCGCTGGCGATCGCGCTCGGTACCGCGATCAACATGCTGAACCCGCGCCTGGTGGTGCTCGGCGGGTTCCTTCGGGTGTTCCCCGCGTTCGCGGCCGCGGTGCTGCGCGAGGAACTCGCGCGGCGGACCATGGCCGCGCCGTGCAGCCTGGTGCGGATCGTGCCCGCGACACTGGGACCCGACACGCTCATGATCGGTGCGGCCGAACTGGCGTTTGCACCCGTTCTCGCAGATCCGGGCGGTGTCGAGGCCGGTTGAACGGACTTGATGCTCCTATTCGTGTTACGGGTCAAGCGGCGCTGAGGTACTCGCGGTAGTTGGCGGCGAGGGTGTCGTCGCGTTTGAGTCCGCGTTCGAGGCGGGAGATGTCGTTGGGCCAGACGTCGAGGTGGTTGGCGACGGTGGTCAAGGTGATGTTCTTCGCTTGCCGGGCGGGTCGAAGGTCGCTGTAGTCGTCGATGGCGCAGGGTTGGCTGAGCAGGCGGAAGACTTCACGGGCAACGGCGCGTTTGAGCAGTCGGATGATCTCGATCTTGCTGCGACCGTTGGCCGTTTGACGGGCTACGTAGTCACGGGTGCGGGGATCGTTGGACATTCGAACCAACGCGATTCGGTAGAGCGCGTTGTTTGCTGTGCGGTCGCCACCGCGGGAGAGTCGGTGGCGGGTGGTCTTACCCGAAGAGGCGGGCACAGGCGCTGCGCCGCATAGGGCGGCGAAGGCGGCT
The DNA here is from genome assembly GCF_001457595.1 of Mycolicibacterium smegmatis. GTDB lineage: Bacteria > Actinomycetota > Actinomycetes > Mycobacteriales > Mycobacteriaceae > Mycobacterium > Mycobacterium smegmatis. The sequence continues at coordinate 6,096,340 of NZ_LN831039.1, forward strand.
TCGCTGCGCAGTCGGTGCGGGTTCATGCCGGCGGTGATCAGCAATGCGGCGGCGGTGTCGGGTCCGACACCGTGCGCGGCGCGCAGTCCGGGGTTCATCTGCTGGGTCAGGGTGTGGATCTGCTCGGTAAGTTCGTGTTCTTGGTGATGGAGGAACTGCGCACGGTAGGCGAGGGCCTTCAACGCGGTGAGCACGGCGACGGCGGTGGGGTCGGTGTGAGCGGTGGGACGACAGCGAGCCAGTTCTTTGACCAGGCCTCTGGTGGTGTAGCGGCGGTAGCATTCCCGCAGTTCAGATGGTGCAGTTACCAACAGCGATTGAATCTGATTGGTGGCAGCGGTGTGGGCCTTAACAGCGCCTCGGCGGGCGGTCAGCAGCGCACTGAGGGCTAGGGTGCGTTCGTCTTTAGGGGCAGCCAGTCCGTGCCCGGACAACGCCGTGCGGGCTGCGGCGTAGGCATCCAGTGGGTCGGACTTGCCGCGGCGTCGGCGCGCAGCGCGGTCGGGCCGGTTGACCTCGACGACGTCGATGCCGCCGTCTTGCAGCGCCCGGGTCAGGCCGGCCCCATAGGAATTGGTGCCTTCCACCCCAGCAAGGGTGACCGTGCCGAAGCTCTGCGCCCATTTGACCGCAACGTAGTAACCCGATGGGCGGGTGGGAAACTCAGCATCGCCGAGAGGTTTGCCCGTCTCAGACAAAGCGGCAAGGTGGATGGTGTCGAGGTGAGTATCGGCGCCGATGACGACGATCTGTGACGGTGTCACGATGGTGGTGCCCTTCTGCCGGTGTTCACCGGCGGTTGCGGTGTGACACCCGGTAGGGCGGGCAGACAAGACATTGAAGAGGGAACTGCCAGGCTCCTGATTAGGTCATGTCCGCTCTACCGGGGCTTATGGAGCAACCCACCCGCCACTGGTGGGACAGATCAAGTCAAGGACAACCCAGTAGGGCGTCAGTCAGTGCGAGGGTCACCACCAGCAGCGGACGGGCTGCCTCATTGTCAACCGCGATCGGCTGAACAACATCAATGTCGGTGGGCAGGAGTAGCGTTCGAAGCGTGATCGAGAATGTGTTCGATATCGATCCGCAGGCCTCGGAGGCCGAACTGCGTGATCGCATCGAGCAATTCGAACGTATGAAATCTGCCGCGGCCGCCGCCCAGGCCACCGCCTCGGTGCTGTGGGAACAGAAACGCCGCGCCGCGGAGGCTGCGGCGGGCATCTCGGCGTCCAGACGCGGCAGAGGCCTGGCCACCGAGGTGGCGTTGGCACGGCGTGAATCCCCCAACGCCGGCGGACGCCACCTCGGTTTGGCCCACGCCCTCGTCGACGAACTGCCCCACACCCTGGCCGCACTGCGGTGCGGCGCGCTCTCGGAATGGCGTGCGACGTTGATCGCCCGCGAATCCGCGTGCCTGTCACCAGAGTTGCGGCGCGAGTTGGATGCCGAACTGTCGGCCGACCCATCCCGGTTCGACGGCTGGGGCGATGCCCGCGTGGCCGCCGAAGCCAAGAAGATCACCTGCCGCCTCAACATCGACGCTGTGCTCGACCGCTCGGCCAAGGCCGAGAAGGACCGCCGTGTCACCATCCGCCCCGCCCCGGACGCCATGACGAAACTGACCGTGCTGCTACCCCTCAAACAGGGCGTCGCGGTCTATGCCGCGCTGCACCAGGCCGCCATGGTCAACGCCGATGACCGCAACCGCAGCCAGGTCATGGCCGACACCCTCGTCGAACGCGTCACCGGTCGTCCCGCGCACGCGCCTGTGCCGGTCAACCTCAATCTCGTCATGGCCGACACCACGCTGTTCGGCGAGGACGACCAACCGGGCTGGGTGCAGGGGTACGGCCCCGTGCCTGCGGAGGTCGCACGGTGCATGGTCGCCGACGCCACGCTCGACGAGAACACCAAAGCCGCTGTGCGCAGGCTCTTCCGGCATCCGAAGTCCGGACAACTGGTCGCGATGGAGTCCCGCTCCCGGATCTTCCCGAAGGGGCTGGCCACGTTCATCGGGTTACGGGATCAGACCTGCCGTACGCCGTATTGCGACGCCCCCATCCGCCACCGCGACCACGCTGTCCCGCACCACGACGGCGGACCCACCACCGCGCACAACGGGCTGGGCACCTGCGAAGCCTGCAACTACGCCAAGGAAGCCCCTGGGTGGAGCGTCATCATCACCGAGACCTCCGACGGGGAGCACATCGCCGAGTACGTCACCCCCACCGGGGCGGTCTACCGCTCGACCGCGCCCCCGCTACCGGGCAGACCGGTGCGGCACACGCTCAGCCTGGTCGAGACCGGTCTGACCATCGACCTGGTCACTTTCGACGCTGCGTGACGAACCACTGCAGCAGATCCGGGTTGTCCACGGCGCTGCGGTCGACGACCTTGGCCGGGTCCGCGCCCTGGAAGAGTTTCTTGATGGGCACCTCGAGCTTCTTGCCCGTACGTGTGTGCGGCACACCGGGTGCGGCGATGATCTCATCGGGCACGTGCCGCGGCGACACCTCGGTGCGGATGGTCGACTTGATCCGATCCCGCAGTTCGTCGGTGAGTTCGACGCCGTCGGCGAGTACCACGAACAACGGCATCCAGTACCCGCCGTCGGGCTGCTCGGCGCCGATGACGAGGGCCTCGACGATCTCCGGGATGCGTTCCACGACCTGGTAGATGTCGGCGCTGCCCATCCGGATGCCGTGGCGGTTGAGCGTGGAATCGGAGCGGCCGTGCACCACGATGCTGCCGTGCTCGGTCAGCGTGATCCAGTCGCCGTGACGCCACACGCCCGGAAACATCTCGAAATACGCGGCCCGGTAACGAGATCCGTCAGGGTCGTTCCAGAAGGCGATGGGCATCGAGGGCAGCGGTTTGGTGATCACGAGTTCGCCGACCTCGCCCCGCACGGATTTGCCGTTCTCGTCCCACGCGTCGATGGCGGCTCCGAGGTAGGGCGCAGAAAGCTCACCGGGCCACACCGGGACCGTGGGCGCCCCGCCGATGAACGCCGAGACAACATCGGTGCCGCCGCTGATCGACGACACCTGTACACGTTCGCCGACGTTGTCGCGCAACCACAACGCCGATGACGGCGGCAGCGAGGATCCGGTGATGCCGACGACTTTCAGCGCCGAGAGGTCGTGCTCCTTGCGCGGCACGGCGCCGGCCTTCGAACACGCCAGCACGTAGCCGGGGCTGGTGCCGAGCACCGTGACCCCGATCTTGGCCGAGACGTCCCACAGCGCATCGGCCTTCGGGTAGGTGGGGCTGCCGTCGTAGCAGACGATGGTGGCACCCACGAGCAGCCCGGCGACCTGGAAGTTCCACATCATCCAACTCGGGCTGGTGTACCAGAAGAAGGTGTCGGCGGGGCCGATGTTGTTCTGCAGCGCAACGGCTTTGAGGTGTTCGATGAGGACGCCACCGTGGCCGTGCATGATGCCCTTGGGCAGGCCGGTGGTGCCCGAGGAGTACAACACCCACAGCGGGTGGTCGAAATCCACCGCGGTGGTGGTGAGTTCGCGCGGGCCGGGCGCGCTCAGCTGTGCCCAGTCCAGCCAGTCGGGTCGGGCCTCGCCGATCCGCGACACCAGCACCGACGCCTTGAGCGTGGGCAGTCCGTCGCGCAGCGCGGCGATGTCGTCAGCCTTGTCGTGGGTCTTGCCGGCGAAGTGGTAGCCGTCGGCGGTCACCAGCACCGTGGGTTCGAGTTGGCCGAGGCGGTCGAGCGCGGCCTTGGCGGTGTAGTCCTGTCCGCAGCCGCTCCAGATCGCACCGATGCTCGCGGTGGCCAGGAACGCGATGATGGCTTCGGGGATGTTCGGCAGGTAGCCCGCCACGCGGTCGCCCGGTTTGACCCCGAGCGACACCAGGGCGTCGGCGAATGCCGCGGTGCGCCCCAACAGTTCCTTCCAGGAGATGTCGGTGACTGCTCCGCCCTCGGCGACGTAGAGGATCGCGGGCCGGTCGGTGCGCGCGTTGCGCTTGACCTGGTCGACGTAGTTGAGCTTGGCACCGGGAAACCACCGGGCCCCCGGCATCTCGTCGGTCGTGAGCACCTGGTCCGGGCGCTCGCCGAGGTCGAAGTAGTCCCACACGGCCGCCCAGAACGCGCCCGGATCCTCGACCGACCACCGCCACAGCGCCTGGTAGTCGGGCGCGGAGACCCCTGTGCGGGATTCGACGTAGCGCGCGAAGTCGGTCACCCGCGCCGAATCGATGTCACTCTGCGTCGGTTCCCACTGCGGTGCGGTCATCGCGCGCTCCATCCTCCGTCCATCGTGTACGACGCGCCGGTCACCATGCGTGCCGACGGCGAGGCCAGCCAACCGACCAGCGCGGCAACCTCTTCTGGCTCGACCAGTTGCTTGATCGCGCTCTCCTTCAGCAGTACCTGCGCCACCACGTCATCCTCTGGGATGCCGTGGATGCGGGCCTGATCAGCGATCTGTTTGGTGACCAACGGTGTCCGAACATACCCGGGGTTGATGCAGTTGCTCGTCACCTGGTGCGGGCCGCCTTCGAGCGCGGTCACCTTGGACAGCCCTTCCAGCGCATGTTTGGCGGTGACGTAGCCGACCTTGTATTCGGAGGCGCGCAGGCCGTGCACCGACGAGATGTTGACGATGCGGCCGAACCGCTGGCGGTACATGTGTGGCAGCGCCGCGCGGATGAGCAGGAACGGCGACTCCACCATCAGCGTCATCAGCATCCGGAACCGCTCCGGCGGGAACTCCTCGATCGGGTTGATGCTCTGCACACCGGCGTTGTTCACCAGGATGTCGACATCGAGTTCGAGGTCTTCCAGCGCGGCGACGTCGAGAAGATCCACGGCCCACGCCGTTCCGCCCACCTCGGCGGCCAGCGCGTCGGCACGTTCGGCGTCGATGTCGGCGATGGTGACCGCGGCACCGCGCGCGGCGAGTTCACGCACACACGCCGCACCGATGCCACTGGCCGCACCTGTCACGAGAGCCTTGCGACCGGCCAGATCCGTCACGCGCGCACCCGTTCCACGTCGGCCGCGTCGATGTCGGCCAGGTCGATGCCCTTGGTCTCACGCGCGGCGATCACCGAAACGAGGGTCACGAGCGCGGCGAGCGCGAGGTAGATCGCGATCGGCACCGACGAGTCGAACGTCTTCAGCAACCACACCGCGATGATCGGAGCCAACGATCCCGCGACGATCGAGGTGACCTGATAGCCAAGGGACACACCCGAATACCGCATGCGCGTCGGGAACATCTCCGCCATGATGGCCGGCTGCGGCGCGTACATGAGGGCGTGGATCACCAGGCCGAGGATCACCGCGAGGGTGACGATCGCGTACTGGCCGGTGTCCATCATCGGGTAGGCGAAGAAACCCCACACCATCGCGAGGACCGCTCCGAGGAAGTACACCGGACGCCTGCCGAAGCGGTCCGAGAGCCGGCCCACGGTGGGGACCGCGAGGAAGTGCACGGCGTGCGCGATCAGCAAGTACCACAAGATCCGGTTGGTATCCACGTGCACGCGCTGCGCGAGATACGTGATCGTGAACGTGACCACCAGGTAGTACATGATGTTCTCGCCGAACCGCAGGCCCATCGCGGTGATCACGCCACGCGGGTAGAGCTTGAGCACCTCGATGGCGTTGAACGAGCTGGCCTTGATGCGCTCGGCCTCCTGTTGCGCTGCAACGAAGATCGGCGCGTCGGTGACCTTGGTGCGGATGTAGTAGCCGATCAGCACGACCACGGCCGACAGCCAGAACGCCACGCGCCAGCCCCAGGACAGGAACGCCGCGTCGGACAGGAGACCGTTGAGCACCAGCAGCACGATGGTGGCCAGCATGTTGCCGACCGGCACGCCGGCCTGCGGCCAACTCGCCCAGAACCCGCGGCTGGGGTTCGGGCTGTGCTCGGCGACGAGCAGCACCGCACCGCCCCATTCGCCGCCGACCGCGAAGCCCTGGATGAACCGCAGGATCACCAGCAGGGTCGGCGCGAGGTAACCGATCTGTCCGAACGTGGGCAGGCAGCCCATCAGGAACGTCGCGGCGCCCACCAGCAGCAGCGAGAACTGCAGCAGTTTCTTGCGGCCGAACTTGTCGCCGTAGTGGCCGAACACGATGCCGCCGAGTGGGCGGGCGATGAAGCCGACGGCGTAGGTGACGAAGGCCGCGAGGATCGCGTCGAGGGCGTCGCCGCCCTGCGCGAAGAACACCTTGTTGAAGACCAGCGTGGCAGCAGTCCCGTACAGGAAGAACTCGTACCACTCGACCACCGTGCCGGCCATCGATGCGACGACGACGCGGCGGAGGCCGGTCGGGACGGGTGCGCTCATCAGCGACTCCTCGGCGTGAATACGGCGGGCTATGGCATGGGTCATGCCACGTGGGCGCTGTGACACCCACGACAGCTCTCGTGAGTATTCCTGCACGGGAGACCTGCCCGCAATGCCCACCGATGCACCTTCTGTCTGCAAAAATGCAGAAATGGCTGATGCGCCTGCGTCGCGCCGTCCCAGCGCCGATGACCTCCTGGTGTTGCTCGCGGTCGGGCGCACGGGCCGCTACACCACCGCAGCCGACGAACTCGGCATCAACCACACGACCATCTCGCGACGCATCGCCGCGCTCGAGGAGGCACTCGGCGGCCGTGTGCTGACCCGCGGTGCGGGCGGCTGGGAGCTCACCGATCTGGGGCGCGACGCCCTTGCGGCCGCCGAGACCGTCGAGGCCGCCGTGACCTCCCTGGCCGCCGATCGGCGTCGGCAGCTCGAGGGCGTCGTGCGGATCTCGGCGACCGACGGGTTCAGCGCCTACATCGCCGCGCCGGCCGCTGCGCAGGTGCAGCGTGAACACCCGCGCATCGCCGTCGAACTCGTGGCGACGACGCGCCGCGCGTCACAGCAACGCACGAGCCTCGATCTGGAGATCGTGGTGGGCGCGCCACAGGTGCGCCGCGCCGAGGCGATCCGGCTCGGCGACTACTGCCTGGGCCTCTACGGTGCGCGCGACTACCTGGCCGAGCACGGGACACCGGAGAGCGTCGCCGACCTCGAGCGGTACCCGCTCGTCTACTTCATCGACTCGATGCTGCAGGTCGACGACCTCGACCTGGCGCCCGCCTTCGCGCCGGCCATGCACGAGTCGGTCACGTCGACCAACGTGTTCGTCCACGTCGAGGCCACCCGTGCGTCGGCCGGGATCGGACTTCTGCCGTGTTTCATGGCCGACCGCCACGACGATCTGGTACGCGTCCTGCCCGAGACCGTCTCGGTGCGCCTGAGTTACTGGCTGGTGGCGCGCGCCGAGACCCTGCGCCGCCCGGTGGTCGCCGTTGTGGTCGACGCGATCCGCGACCGGATGGCCGATCAGCGCGATGTACTTCTGGGCGTCCGATAACGTTTCTCACCACATGCCGGATGAGATCTCGTACCACACCGCGGGACGCCTCGAAACCCTTGCGGTCGCGGCGCGACATTGCTGCAGTAATGACATGCCCTTCGTCGAGCACCCGCGCGGACGCGCCTACTACCGGCACTGGCCGGCTCCCGAACCGCGCGCGGCGGTGATCTTCCTGCACGGGTTCGGGGAGCACACGGGTCTGTACCACCGCTACGGCTTCACGCTGAACGCCGCGGGTATCGACCTGTGGGTCGTCGACCAGTTCGGGCACGGTCTCACGCCGGGTACGCGTGGGGACTTCGGCAAGATCGAGGACAGCTCGGCGCTGGCCGAGGCGTTGACCGTGCTGGCCGAGAAGCAGAATCCAGGGCTGCCGCTGATCGCGCAGGGACATTCGTTCGGCTCGGTGGTCACCCTGTTCCGCCTGCTCGCCGAGCCTGACCGGTACCGGGCCGGCATCATCTCCGGCGCACCACTGGTGCCGATTCCCGACATGCTCGACGCCGACACGTCTTTGGACCTGGACCTGAACTGGCTGTCGAGCGACCCGTTCTACCGTGACTCGCTCGAGAACGATCCGCTGGCGTTCTCCGACGCCGACGCCGCACCACTGACGCGCGAACTGGACCGCGCCTGGGACCGGTTCGGGCTGGAGCTGCCCCAACTGACGGTACCGACGCTCGCGGTGCACGGCTCGGCCGACGTGATCGCGCCGGTCGACGCCGTGCGTGCCTACGCCGAGCAGATAGAGCCCTTGCAACTCAAGGAGTTCCACGGCGCCCGCCACGATGTTCTCAACGAGTCGGTGCACCGCGAGGTGGCCGCGACGGTCGTGAAGTTCATCTCGTCACAGATCGGCTGAGTCAGACGCTCCGTCAAGCCGGCGTGTACTCGATGTGCAGCTTGGTGAGACCGCGCAGCAGGAACGTCGGCTCATACGCATAGGTTCGGCTGTCGGCCGGGCCGTGCCGTGTGGCGTCGATCCTGATGTCCCGCAGACGATCCAGCATGCGCCGCACGGTGATCTGGCCCTCGACACGCGCCAGCGGCGCGCCGGCACAGGTGTGGATGCCACGGCCGAACGCGATGTGCTCGCGGACGTTCGGCCGGTCGATGCGGAACTCGTGCGGATCCTCGAACTTGCGCGGATCGCGGTTGGCCGCACCCAGGCACAGCATGAGGACCGTGCCGGCCTTGATCTCCACGCCGCCGAGCGTCGTGGTCTTGCGCGCCAACCGGAAGTCGACCTTGGTCGGGCTCTGAGTGCGCAGCGCCTCCTCGATGAACACCGGGATCAGGTCCGGTTCCTTGCGCAATCGCTCCTGGAACTCGGGACGTTCGGCGAGCGTCTGCACGGCCGAACTCAGCAGTTTGGTGACGGTTTCCTGCCCGGCCGCGAACAGGAACGTCGCGGGTTTGACGACCTCCATCAGATCCGGCGTCGAACCGTCCGGGTACGTCGCGGTGGCCATGCCGGAGAGCACATCGCCGCGCGGTTCGCGACGGCGCTCGGCCAGATAGCCCGCGAACTTGCAGTCGAGATACTGCAGCGGGTCGAGACCGACGGGCTCGCCGTCGAGCGCGCCCACGCGCGCGCCTTCACGCGGTGCGGCGCCCAGCGCCTCCAGGAACTCCGCACGGTCCTCCTCGGGAACACCGAGCAGGTCGATGATCGCCGACGTCGCAAAGGGTTTGGCGTACTCCGAGAGGAACTCGCAGCGGCCCTCGTCCGCTTGGTTGCCGATGATCGCATCGAGTTGGCGGTCCACGAGTTGCCACATGAAATCCTCGTTCTCCTTGAGGCGACGAGGGGTGAGCAGCTTGGAGAGCAGTGAGCGAGCGCGTTCGTGCGCAGGCGGATCCATGACCACCATGTGCTCGTGGATCGGGAACAGGTGCCGGTGCGCCTCGATCTGCTCGGTGATGTCGTCACCTTCCGGCGTGAACGGCAACGGCGGGAACGGCCCGCCGATCGCGTTGACCGCCGAAAACGAATCATGGTCCTTGAAGGCCGCCATCACCTCCTGATAACCCGTGACCGCGACGACGCCGTAGTGCGGTTCGGTGGTCACCGGTCCGCGGCTGCGCAGGAAGTCGTAGTACTCGTAGGGATCCTGCGCGACGGCCGGGTCGGAGAAGTAGTCGACAGAGGCGAGATCGGTCATGCTGAAAGGCCTTTCGTGCCCGGACACGCGTAGTTTGATCGACTGATCAAACTGTTAGGATGGGTCATGCTTATCACGCCTCGGACCGAGCGGTCAAGAGTCGTAGTCGGTTCACATCGACTGGCACGCAAGGACTCTCGGTGGCCCGCGTGGTGAAGGCAGGTCCGAGGACCGCCAAGGACAAGGATGCGGGCACACGGCAGCGTCTCATCGAGGCGACCGCTCAGGTGATCCGCGACGAGGGCTACGCGGCCGCGACCACGCGCCGCATCGCCGCGCAGGCCGGCGTCCGATCGGCGTTGGTGTACTACTACTTCGACACTCTCGACGACCTCTACATCGCGGTGCTGCGCAACGGTGCCGACGTCGCGCTGGAGCGGATGCGCGAAGCGGTCGCGGCCGACGACCCGCTGCGTGCCCTGTGGCTGCTGAACTCCGACGCCCGCCTCTCGGTGCTCAACACCGAGTTCATGGCACTTGCCAACCACCGCAAGACGATCGGGGCCGAACTCAAGGCGTACTCGGAGCGCGTGCGCGACATCGAGACCACGGCCGTGGCAATGGTGATGCGCACGCACGGCATCGACACCGAGCAGTACCCGCCGGTCGTGATGTCGATGTTGCTCACGCAGTCGGCGCGCAGCCTGTCGAACGAGGAGGCGGTCGGCGTGACGCAGGGCCACGCCGAGTTCCGCGCCTTCGTCGATCAGATACTGCAACGCTTCACACCCACCGAGCCGGCTACTTGAGCATGCTCCCCGCGTCGACCGTCATCGGCAGACCCGTCACGTAGCGCGCCTCGTCGGATGCCAGGAACAGCACCGCGTTGCTGATGTCGCGCGGCTCGACCCAGCCGACCGGCAGGACGTGCATCATCTGCGCCACGACGGCCATGTCGTCGGGACCCGGGTTCTCCAGATCCGGACGGAACAGTTTCATGGTGCCCTCGTTCATGAACAGCGGCGTGTTGACGTTCGTGGGGTGCACCGAGTTCACCCGGATCGAGTGCTGCCCCAGTTCGACCGCGAAGGTCCGCATCAGGCCCACCACGCCGTGCTTGGCGGCGATGTAGTGGCCGGTGTGCGGATAGGCCTTGAGTCCGCCGACCGAGCTGGTGAGGATGATCGACCCGCCGTTGCCGCCGGAGATCAGTTGCGGCACAGCGGCTTTCACGGTCTTCCAGACGCCGGACAGGTTCACGCCGATCATGTCGTCCCAATCGGCCTCGCTGGTCTTGTCCAGCGTCGCACCGCCGTTGCCGATGCCGGCGTTGGCGACCACGATGTCGAGGCCGCCGAGCTGTTCGACGCCGCTGTCCACGACGGCCTTGAGCGCGTCGTAGTCACGCACGTCGACTTCCTCGGCGACGATCCGGCGATTGAGGCCTTTGACCAGTTCGACGGTTTCCGCCAGGTCTTCGGGTGTCGACGCCGGGATGTCCTCATTGGAGCTGATCCGTCGGCAGACGTCGACCGCGATGATGTCGGCGCCCTCCTCAGCCAGCCGCACCGCGTGACTGCGCCCCTGACCGCGCGCCGCGCCCGTGATGAAGGCGACCTTGCCCTCGACCCTGCCTGCCATCGCAACCCTTTCGCGCCTAATTTGATCGAACGATCAAACACTGACATCGAACTGGGAACTTGTCAATCAGATTCTTGATCGACCGGTCAGCTCGCTCTCGCGCGGCAGATACGAAACTGGGCCCCACCCTTCCGGATGGGGCCCAGTGCCATGAAGCGCCGACTACTCGGAAGAGTCCGAACCGCCCTTGGATTCGCCGCTGCCCTTGGACTCACTGCCCGTGTTGGACTTCGTGTCCTTGGCCGCGGCCTTGGCTTCCTTGGCTGCCTTTGCCTCGGCCTTGGCCGCAGCCTTGGCCTTCTTGGCCTCCTTGGCCGCCTTGAGCTTGGCCTGCCGAGCTTCCTTGGCCTCGCTGATCTTGGCCTTGATCCGATCAGTGACCTTGACCTTGGTCTTGCTCTTGACCGCACCCTCGGCGTCGGCCCCGGTGGAGGCGGCGGGGGTGGAGTCCACGACAGCCTGCTCGGTCTCGGCCGGCGAAGCCTCGGCCGGCGCAGTTTCAGCCTTGGCCGGCACAGATTCAGCCTTGGCCGGCTCGACCTCGGCCTTCACGGCCTCGACCTCGGCCGCTGGGGCCTTGGCCTCAGATTCGACGGTACCGACAGTCGACACGAGCTTCGCGGTCTCGACCGCCGGCCCGGCGACGGCCGGAGCCTCGGTAACCGACTCGGTCAGCTCCGCCACGGGAGCAACAGTCACGTCCTCGGCGATCCGCTGAACCGTGACAGCGGCCGGTACGACCTCCGGCGTGTTGTCGATCGCGTCAGCGAAGGTCTTGGGAAGGTTCACCAGCAGGTTCTGCAGAAGGCCCGCGACAACCCGGACGCCGCCCTGCTCGCCGGGTTCGGCGAACGTCAGCAGCGCAGGCCACTCGGAGAAGCCGCCCTGACCCGTCTCGGGATCGGGGTCGGCGTAGTCGAACCCGTTGAGCGCGGCGTTGACGAGGATGCCCGGCGTGTTCGCCAGGATGTTGACCACGTTCAGCGCCTCCCCGCTGGAGACGCTGGTCACGAGTGACTCGGCGATGCGGGCGAGTTCGAACGCCGGGCCGCTGACGGTCGCGAATGCACCCTGGAACAGGGCACTGACGACGACGCTCGAGGTGAAGGTCGCGGCAACCAGATTGGTGACGTTCTGCGCGATCTGCTCGGGGATGCCGACCAAGTACTCGGTTCCGCCTCGCGGGATGCCGGAAAGGATGAACCCGGGAGCGATCAGGGGACCGAAGGCGCCCTGGAAGGCGTACAGCATGGAGTGGTTGAACCACCGATAGGCCTCGCCGACGTTGCCGGCCTCGAGTTCGGCCTGAGCCCGGTCCAGGAGCACTTTGCCGTTGGTGCCGTTGTACCAGTTCTGAAGGGACGTCGGAATCGCCTCGAACGTGGCGCCGAACTGAGCGGCGTATCCGAGCTGGTTCTCCACGACCTGGCGCAGCAGCGGTGCCGGATTCGCCGCGACCGCGGAGCCCAGCAGGCTGAGGTTGTCGATCGTGGTGCTGATCAGCGACCCGTAGACCGAGAGCGGAGAAGCTGTGGCATCCATCGTCGCCGTGAGGTCGTAGGCGATGGTTTGAGCTCGGTGCACGACCGGTGAGTCATGGACGACCGGCGTCACGGCCATGGCGCTGGCGGCCACTACGGCAACGCCACCGAGAAGGAACTTGTCCTTCCGGCTAACCGCTGGGGCATCACCGGAGGAAGCAAGGGCAGGATGGTGCAACTGGATCTCCCTGAAGCTGATAATTGACTGAGGAACAACCAGAAATTAGCTTAGCGTTGCCTAAATATCAATAGGCAAGGCTGGCCTCACTAACGCTTCAGAAAATTTGCCCGCACCGAAGACGGGCCCCTTCCTTGCGGAAGGGGCCCGGTTCTCGTTGTGTGGCCTCTACAACCAGGTGTCGTCAGTGGTGGCCGTGAGGAAGGCCTCCAGGTCGTCACGCCACTGCGCGGGGGTGTTCTTGTCCGGCTCGATGCCGGTGTACTCGCCGCGGTAGAACAGCAGCGGACGGGGTTTGGTCTTCGGCACCTCCGAAAGCGAGTGCACCGCGCCGAACACCACGAAGTGGTCCCCGCCGTCGTGCACCGAATGCACCGTGCAGTCGATGTGCGCCAGCGTCCCGTCGATCACCGGTGATCCGAGTTTCGATGGGTGCCAGTCGATCCCGGCGAACTTGTCGGCGGCCTTGGAGCCGAACTGCGCCGACACGTGCTGCTGGTTCTCGTGCAGCATGTTGACGCAGAACCGCCCGGTGGCCTCGATCGCCTTCCAGGCCCGCGACTGCTTGGTGGGGCAGAACAGCACCAGCGGCGGATCCAGCGACAGCGCCGCGAACGACTGACACGCGAAGCCGATCGGCACGTTCTCGTGCACCGTGGTGATCACGGTGACGCCGGTACAGAACTGGCCGAGCACATTGCGGAACGTGCGCGGGTCGATCGGTTGCGTGGCGGTCACGTGCAGGTCACTTGAACCCGACGGAGAAGTCGTGGCCCCACAGGCTGACCGCGGTGGATTCCCGCGCAACCCAGTTTTCGTCGTCGACTTCCAGTCCTTCGCAACCGAATTCGATGTCGAAGCCACCCGGTGTCTTCATGTAGAACGACAGCATCTTGTCGTTGACGTGGCGGCCGAGCGTCGCCGACATCTTCACCTTGCGGCGCAGCGCACGGTCAAGGCACAGACCGACGTCGTCGGAGTTCTCGACCTCGACCATCAGGTGGACGATGCCGCTGGGGGTCTGGCCGGGCATGAACGCCAGGCTGTGGTGGCGCGGGTTGACGCCCAGGAACCGCAGCCACGCGGGTTCGCCGTCGGCCGGGCGGCCCACGAGCTGCGGGGGCAGCTTCATCGAATCGCGCAGGCTGAAACCGAGGATGTCACGGTAGAAGTGCAGCGTCTCGCGGTCGTCCTTGGTGGTCAGCACGACGTGGCCGAGACCCTGCTCCTCGGTGACGAACTTGTGCCCGTAGGGGCTGACGACGCGGCGATGCTCGAGCGCGACGCCGTGGAACACCTCCAGGGTGTTGCCCGAGGGGTCGTCGAACACGATCATCTCGTCGACGCGGCGCTCGGCCAGCTCGGCCGAGGTGCCCTCCTTGAACGGAGTGCCCGCGGCGTCGAGACGGCTGCGGATGTCCTGCAGCTCGGCGGCGTTCGCCGCTTCCCAGCCGGAGACCTGCAGACGGTCGTGTTCACCGGGGACGATCACCAGCCGCGCCGGGAACTCGTCCATACGCAGATAGAGCGCACCGTCGGTGTTGCCCTTGCCCTCGACCATGCCGAGGACCTTGAGGCCGTACTCGCGCCAGGCCGCGACGTCGGTGGCCTCGATGCGCAGATAACCCAACGACTTGATGCTCATCTAGCCTCCCAGGAAGTCGATGGTGAGCTTGTTGAATTCGTCGAACTTCTCGACCTGTGCCCAGTGTCCACACTGCCCGAACACGTGGAGCTGAACCCGTGGAATCTGTTTGACGGCCACGAGCGCGCCGTCGAGCGGGTTCACGCGGTCCTCGCGGCCCCAGATCAGCAGCACCGGCTGACGCAGCTTGTAGACCTCGCGCCACATCATGCCGAGCTCGAAGTCCGCTCCGGCGAAGGACTTCCCCATCGCCCTGGTGGCGGCCAGCGATTCCGGCGTGCTGGCGATCGCGAACCGCTCCTCGACCAGCTCCGGCGTGATGAGCTTCTGGTCGAACACCATGATCCGCAGGAAGGCTTCGAGATTCTCGCGCGTCGGTTCGACGTTGAACTTCGCGAGCGCCTTGACGCCCTCGGTGGGATCGGGCGCGAACAGGTTGACGCTGAGCCCACCGGGACCCATCAGCACGAGCTTGCCGGCCCGGTCGGGGTAGTCGAGCGCAAACCGCACCGCCGTACCGCCGCCGAGTGAGTTGCCCAGCAGCGGAACTCGGCCCTCGACACCGAGGTGGTCGAGCAGGCCGCGCACGGCCTTGGCGCTGTAGCGGTTGTACTGCTCGTGTTCGGTGTGCTTGTCCGACAGCCCGTAACCGGGCTGATCGACGGCCAGCACGTGGAAATGCTCGGCGAGCACCGCGATGTTGCGGCCGAAGTTCGACCAGCTGGCCGCACCGGGACCGCCGCCGTGCAGCAGCACGATGGTCTGCGCGGACGGGTCACCGGCCTCGTGGTAGTGCAACCGCATGGCCAGCTCGCCGGCCTGCACATCGGCGAAGCGCGAGGTGGATTCGAACGTGATCTCCTGTGTGGCAGTCACCATCAGACCATCGTGTCCGCGGGCGGAAGACCGAATTCGTGGTTGCCGAAGATCAGGTAGGCACGCTCGGGTTCGTTGGCGGCGTGCACGCGACCCGCATGCGCATCGCGCCAGAACCGTTGCAGCGGTGCGGTGTTGATCAACGCCGTGGCGCCGGCCGATTCGAAGAGCAGGTCGATCGAGGCGATGGCGCGGCCCGTGGCACGCACCTGATCGCGGCGGGCACGGGCGCGCAGGTCGAACGGGATCTCCTTGCCCGCCTTGAGCAGTTCGTATTCCTCGCCCACGTTTCCGATCAGCTGACGCCACGCGGCGTCGATATCGCTGGCGGCCTCGGCGATACGGACCTTGGCGAACGGATCGTCCTTGGACTTCTCACCGGCGAACGCCGCACGCACACGCTTGCCCTGATGCTCGACGTGGGCCGCGTACGCGCCGTAGGCCATGCCCACGATGGGTGCCGAGATGGTCGTGGGATGCACGGTGCCCCAAGGCATCTTGTACACCGGCGCGGTGTTGGTCGCATATCCACCCGCGGTGCCGTCGTTCATGGCCTTGTAGGACAGGAAGCGATGGCGCGGCACGAAGACGTCCTTGACCACGATCGTGTTGCTGCCGGTGCCGCGCAGACCGACCACGTGCCACACGTCGTCGATCGTGTACTCGGTGCGCGGGATCAGGAAGCTGCCGAAGTCGACCGGGCGGCCGTCCTTGATCACCGGGCCGCCGAGGAACGCCCACGTGGCGTGCTCGCTGCCGGACGACCACTGCCAGGCGCCGTTGACGATGTAGCCGTCGCCGGTCTCGGTGACCACGCCCGCGCCCATCGGCGCGTACGACGAGGACACCCGGACGGTCGGATCGTCGCCCCACACCTCGTCCTGGGCCTTCTGATCGAACAGCGCGAGGTGCCAGTTGTGCACGCCGATGATCGATGCGACCCACCCGGTGGATCCGCACGCGCTGGCCAGCCGGCGAACGGCCTCGTAGAACACCGTCGGATCGGCCTGCAGGCCACCCCACTGCTCGGGCTGCAACAGCTTGAAGAAGCCGAGCTCATCGAGTTCGTCGATCGACTCCTGCGGGATCTGACGCAGCTCCTCCGCGGCCTGGGCGCGTTCCCGCAGCTTCGGCAGCAGATCATCAACGCCGGCGAGGACCGCCTGCACGTCACGCTGTTCAATGGACGTCACTGAATTGCCTCCCGGATCGAGATCCACAACTAGACAGAGATTAGAACACGTTACGATTTGTGTCGAGTAGCGCTGCAAAACATCGGCTGGACCTGCGCAACTGTAGTTTTGTAACCTGTTCTAGTTCTGGCTGATTTGCAGAAGAGAAAGGGTCACCCCGTGACTGATGAGCCCCTGGGCAGCCACGTGCTCGAACTGCAGGTGGCCGAGGTCGTCGAGGAGACCTCCGACGCCCGCTCCCTGGTGTTCACGGTGCCCGAGGGCGCCGAGATCGCCGCGGACCGGCTTCGGTACTCCCCCGGCCAGTTCCTGACGCTGCGGGTCCCCAGCGACCGCACCGGGTCGGTCGCACGCTGCTACTCGCTGTCCTCGTCGCCGACCACCGACGACCGGCTCACGGTGACGGTCAAGCGCACCGCCGACGGTTACGCCTCGA
Source organism: Mycolicibacterium smegmatis (assembly GCF_001457595.1). GTDB lineage: Bacteria > Actinomycetota > Actinomycetes > Mycobacteriales > Mycobacteriaceae > Mycobacterium > Mycobacterium smegmatis. The sequence goes on from NZ_LN831039.1 coordinate 6,113,348, forward strand.
ACTGGCTGTGCGACAACGCCCACGCCGGCATGCGCATCCACGTCCTGGCGCCCTCGGGTACGTTCGTGCCGAAGGACCTCGACACCGACTTCCTGCTTCTGGCCGCGGGCAGCGGCATCACGCCGATGATGGCGATCTGCAAATCCGCGCTCGCCGAGGGCACCGGCAACGTGGTGCTGATCTACGCCAACCGCGACGAGAACTCGGTGATCTTCGCTGGCGCACTGCGCGAACTGGGCGCGAAATACCCCGACCGGCTGACCGTGGTGCACTGGCTGGAGACCGTGCAGGGCCTGCCGACGGCGGCCGGCCTCGGCGCGCTCGCCAAGCCGTTCGCCGGGCGTGAGGCGTTCATCTGCGGGCCCGGTCCGTTCATGACCGCAGCCGAGGACGCGCTGCGCGCCGCGGGCACCCCCGACGACCACATCCACATCGAGGTGTTCAAGTCGCTGGAGTCCGATCCGTTCGCCGCGGTCGTGATCCCCGAGGACGACGGGGACGACGGGGACGACCAGGGCCCGGCGACCGCTGTGGTGACGCTGGACGGCACCACACACGAGATCCGTTGGCCGCGTTCGGCCAAGCTGCTCGATGTACTGCTGGACAAGGGTCTCGACGCGCCGTTCTCGTGCCGCGAGGGACACTGCGGCGCCTGCGCGGTGCTCAAGAAATCCGGCGAGGTGCACATGGAGATCAACGACGTGCTGGAGCCGTCGGATCTCGAGGAGGGTCTGATCCTGGGTTGCCAGGCGACACCCGTGTCCGATTCCGTCGAAGTCACCTACGACGAATAGCGAGAGGCTAGTTTCTTGACGATGACTTCGACAGGGACCGCCATGCGGCGACTCGCTGCCTGCGCTGCCGCAGCGCTGGTGACCGGGACACTCACGTCGGCGCCGGCGTCGGCGGCCTCCGATTCGGGCCACACCTCGGTGCCGATCGACCCGGCCACCGCCGTGGAGATGCACGTCGACGCCAACTGCACGCTGGCCACCAGCCGCTGCACGTTCAAGACGTGGGCCAACCTGCTCGCCGGGGGCGCCCCGACCGGTTTCCCCGGCGACACCTGGGCGCGGCAGACCATCACGCTGCGCAGCTCGGACCGCGCCGTGTGGCAGGAGGCCTTCTACAGCGCGCCGGCGGGCATGCCGCGCGAGGACAAGGGCGCCAACCACGACAACGTGCTGTCGGCGCTCAAGAAGTCGCTCAACACCGTCGAGATCTCGGTGACCTACTTCGGCGGCGGACCGATCGAGCGGTTCACCGTCGACGGCGACTCGACACCGATCGACTGGTACAAGGGCCACCCCAACACCGACGCCACGTTCATCGCGTGCTCGGTGATCCAGGTGGTGCGCGGCGGGTCCAACGTCACGACTCCCCCCGCCTGCGCCCAGACCAAGTTCAGCTGACGCGGCAAACGGTCACCGTGGGCCCTGTGCACGGTTGTCGGCCGGAATCCGTGCACAGGCCCCACGCTCGGCGCAGGAAATCAGCGCGGCAGGCCCAGCAGCCGCTCACCGGCCAACGTCAGCAGGATCTGCTCGGTGCCACCGGCGATGGTCAGGCAGCGGGTGTTGAGGAACGTGTGGACCTCGCGGTTGCGCACGGCGCCGCCACCCTCGGTGAGCTCCATGTGGAACTCCGCGAGCGCCTGCCGGTACCGCACGCCGATCAGTTTGCGTGCGCTGGCCTGCGCTCCGGTGTCCTGGCCGCTGACGGCCAGCTGCGCGATGCGCTGATCCAGCAGTGAGCCCACCTGCGCAGTGACGATCAGCGCGCCCAGACGGTCCTGGTCGGCCGGGTCGAACTCGGGCTGCGCCTCCACCGCGCGCAGCACCTCCTCCATCGGGTTGCCCAGCGCGGTACCGCCTGCCATCGCCACGCGCTCGTTGGCCAGCGTGGTGCGCGCGAGCCGCCAGCCGTCGTTGACCGTGCCGACGACCATGGTGTCGGGCACGAACACGTCGTCGAAGAAGACCTCGTTGAACAGCTCGTCGCCGGTGATTTCACGCAGCGGGCGGATCACGATGCCCGGGGTCTTCATGTCGACGAGGAAGTACGTGATGCCCTTGTGCTTCGGGGCATCCGGGTCCGTACGTGCCAGGCACACACCCCAGTGCGCGTTCTGCGCGGCGGAGGTCCACACCTTCTGACCCGTGAGCTTCCATCCCGGCTCACCGTTCGGCCCCTCGGCGCGAACCGCTTTCGTGCGCAGCGCCGCGAGATCCGAACCCGCGCCCGGCTCGGAGAACAGCTGGCACCAGAACAGGTCACCGCGCAGCGTTGCGGGCACGAACTGCTCGATCTGCTCGGGGCTGCCGTGCTCGAGGATGGTCGGCACGGCCCACCACCCGATCACCAGATCGGGCCGCTCGACCTCGGCCGCGGCGAGTTCCTGGTCAATCAGCAACTGCTCGGCCGGCGAGGCGTTGCGGCCGTATGGCTTCGGCCAGTGCGGCGCCAGCAGGCCCGATTCGGCCAGCGCGACCTGACGCTTCTCTTCCGGCAGCGCAGCGACCTCGGCCACCGCGGCGCTGATCTCGGGCCGCAGATCGGCCACCGACTCCAGGTCGATGTCGATGTCCCGGCGGGCGCCCTGCCGCGTCAACGCCGCGACGCGTCGCACCCAGCGGCGGCTGCCGCCGAGGAAATGCGCGATGCCGTAGGCACGCCGCAGGTACAGGTGCGCGTCGTGCTCCCACGTGATGCCGATGCCGCCGAGCACCTGGATGCAGTCCTTGGCGTTGGCCTTGGCCGCGTCGATGCCGGTGGCGACGGCCACCGCGGCCGCGATCGACAACTGCGTCGCGGAGTCGGACCCGTCCGACTCGGCCACGGCCTTCGCGGCGTCGGCCGCGGCGACCGCGATCTGCTCGGAGCGCAGCAGCATCTCGGCGCACATGTGCTTGATCGCCTGGAAGCTGCCGATCGGCTTGCCGAACTGTTCGCGCACCTTCGCGTACTCGGTCGCGGTGTTCAGCGTCCACCGCGCCAATCCGGCCGCCTCGGCCGCCAGCAGCGTGGCGGCCAGATCGGAGAAGCGCTGCCGCGACACCGGCAGCACCTCGGCGGGTGCGTTGTCCAGCTCGACGCGTGCCAGCGGGATCGAGAAGTCCGTCGCGGTGAGCGGTTCCACGCTCACCCCGTCGGCACCGGCGTCGAGCAGCAGCACATCGTCGCCCGCGGGCAGCAGCAGCACCCCGGCCGCATCGGCGCCGAGCACGAATTCGACTGTGCCGGAAGCACATCCGTCGACGACGGTGACATCGGCGCTCAGCGCGGCACCGGCCGTGCGCTCTCCGGACATCAGGGCCTCAAGCAGCCCCGTGTCGGTGACCAGCAGGGTCGCCAGCGCGGTCGTGACCACGGGCCCCGGCACCAGCGCCGCGGCGGCCTCGTCGATCATCGCGGCGAGGTCGGCGACCGTACTGCCGGCTCCGCCGAGCTCATCGGGCACGGCGACGCCGAAGATGCCGAGTTCGGCGAAACCCTGATACGCCGCCCGCCACGCCTGGGGGTCGGTCTCGGACTCCCGCACGGCCGCGACCGCGCCGGACGCCGACGCCCAGCTGCGGACCATATCGCGGGCGGCGAACTCCTCGGAGGTGCCCGCCCCCGCCGACAACAGTGACACAGTCAACTCCTAGCCGTAGTGCGAGAAGTCCATGCTTCTCACTAGAACGTGTTCTAATAGTGACAGCGTTCGACCGTCAAGTCGACCCGCATCCAGGCTGAGTACGTCGCCGTTCACCAGCTTGGGAATGTAGGAATAGAGAGCTGCGTGCTTATCGTTCTCGTTAAGCCCGCATCGAGAAGGAGCCGCCCGTCCCATGGCCGGAAACTCACAGCCAACACGGCCCGAGCCGTCGTCCGGGTCGGACTTGAAACCACGTGAGGTGACCAACGTGGCGGTTCTCTCCGAGTCCGAACTGGGCTCGGAAGCCCAGCGCGAACGGCGCAAGCGCATTCTCGACGCGACGCTGGCCATCGCCTCCAAGGGTGGCTACGAGGCAGTGCAGATGCGCGCGGTGGCCGAACGCGCCGATGTCGCGGTGGGCACGCTGTACCGCTACTTCCCGTCGAAGGTGCACCTGCTGGTCTCGGCACTCGGACGCGAATTCGAACGCATCGACGCCAAGACCGACCGCGCCGCGCTGGCCGGCGGCACGCCGTATCAGCGGCTCAACTTCATGGTCGGCAAGCTCAACCGCGCCATGCAGCGCAATCCCCTGCTCACCGAGGCCATGACCCGCGCGTTCGTGTTCGCCGACGCCTCGGCCGCGGGCGAGGTGGATCACGTCGGCAAGCTCATGGACTCGATGTTCGCGCGTGCCATGAGCGACGGCGAACCCACCGAGGACCAGTACCACATCGCCCGCGTGATCTCGGATGTGTGGCTGTCGAACCTGCTGGCCTGGCTCACCCGGCGCGCCTCGGCCACCGACGTGAGCAAGCGCCTCGACCTCGCCGTGCGCCTGCTGATCGGCACCGAGGAGCAACCTAAGATCTAGCGGGTGAGTCTTTCGGGGGATCTGCAGCGCGCGCTCACCGCGGTCGCTGCCACACCGCACCTGCTGGTCACATCCGATTTCGACGGCACACTCGCGCCGATCGTCAACAACCCCGCCGACGCGCGGCCGCTCGCCGATGCCGCCGAGGCCCTCGCCGCACTCGCGGAACTGCCGCAGACCGCCTCGGCGCTGATCTCCGGACGTGCCCTCGAGGTGCTGCGCGCATTGTCCGGGATGCCGGACACGGTGCACCTGGTGGGAAGCCACGGCGCGGAGTTCACCTCCGGGTTCGGCCACGACATCGACACCGCTCTGCTGCAACGGATCACCGATCGGCTCCACACGATCGCATCGGGCAGGCCCGGTGTCACCGTGGAGACCAAACCGGCAAGCGTTGCGCTGCACGTGCGTAACGCCTCGCCCGAACACGGCGCGGCCGCGTTGACCGAGGCACGCACGGCCGCCGCGGAGTGGGACGCTCAGCTCACCGAGGGCAAGGCAGTGCTCGAATTCGCGGTTATCCAGACCGACAAGGGTGAGGCGGTCGACATCCTGCGGCAACAGGAAAACGCCACGGCAGTGGTGTTTTTCGGCGACGACGTCACCGACGAGAAGGCGTTCCGCCGGTTGCGCGGCGACGACGTCGGCGTCAAGGTCGGACCGGGTGAGAGCCTCGCGGCGTACCGTGTCGACTCACCGGAAGACGTTGCCGCAGCGCTTGATCACCTTCTCGCCGTGCGCCGCGGCGCATAGTCACGCCGGCGGACCGGACGTCCGGCCGCGCACCACCTCGGTCTCCAGAACGTCGATCACCGGCAGACCCGATCCTGGTGGATTGTGCAGCAAATGCCCGGCGCGACGGCCTTTTTCCATGCTGGGCTGCTTCACGGTGGTCAACCCGCGACGCAGCGCGTCGCGCACCCCGTCGAAGCCCGTCACGGTCATGTGGCCGGGCACGTAGATGCCGCGCGACCGCAGGTGATCCATCGCCGAGAGGGCCAGCACGTCGGCCGTACACATCAGCGCCGTGATACGCGGGTTCACCTCCAGCGCCACCTCGGCAGCCGCGCCTCCGGACGTGGGCAGGTGCTCATAGCTCTCGACGACGGTCAATGACGACGGGTCCAAACCGGCCGCGGACATCGCGTCGTACACGCCGTGGATGCGTTCGCGTTGTACGTGGAAATGTGGTGAGAGCACCCGTTCCGGGTCGGCGAGTGCCGGACGCGGATCACCGTGGGGCCAGTCGCGTCCCAGCCGCATGGTGAGCAGGCCGATGTCGCGGTGACCGAGTTCCAGGACGTACTCGGCGAGTTCGCGCATGGCCCCGCGATCGTCGATGCTGATGCGAGAGACCCCTGGCACGTCCTTCGGTTGGTCGACCACCACCATCGGCAACTGACGTTGCTGCAACACAGGCAGATACGGATCGTCGTCGGACGCCGAGTAGACCACGAACCCGTCGACACCCGCCGCGAGCACGGAATTGGACCCCTCTTCGAAGGTGCGGTTGGGCCCGACGGCGACCAACAGCAGGCCCTGCCCGGCTTCCTCACACGATTCGGCAAGACCGGCAACGAAATCGAGTGCGGCGGGATCGCTGAACGAATAGTCGAGCGGTTCGGTGATCATGAGACCGACCGCACCGGCCTTGCGGGTGCGCAGTGACCGTGCCACCGGGTCCGGGCCCGGATATCCGAGCCGCTTGGCCGCGTCGAAGATGCGCTCGCGCAGATCCGCCGACAATTGATCGGGGCGGTTGTACGCGTTGGAGATCGTGGTACGCGAAACCTTCAACTCGGCTGCCAAAGAGGCCAGCGTGGCCCGCCGGGGCGGATGTGGACTCCGTGGCATGCCCTCTGAGCGTAGTAGATGGCCCGTCCCCGCCCGTGACCGAGGGGTTTACGGGCGCGCCACCGCCGACCGCCTGGCGCGGTTCGCCGCCCACACAACGAACCAGAACACGCACGCGATGGTCACGATCACGAAACTCGGCGGCAGGTTGAACACCGCCGAGAGCACCAGACCGGCCCACACCGAGAGCAGACTGATCACGGTCGAGATCGCCATCGCCAGCCGGGGCTGGGCCGTGAGCGTGATCGCCGTCGCGGCCGGTGTCACCACGAGCGCGAACAGCAGCAGCGTGCCGACGGCCTGCACGGCCATCGTGACCGCGACGCCCAGCAGCACCATGAACACCACCGACAGTGTGCGCACCGGGACACCCTTGGCCTCGGCGACCTGAGCGTTGACCGACGCGAACAGCAGTGGACGGTAGATGAATACGATCGCGGCGGCCAACACGAGCAGCAGCGCCGTGAACGTCAGCAGCTGCTCGTGTGTGATCGCCAGCAGATTTCCGAAGAGCACGTTGGTGAGCGTCGAGGAGTTCTTGGTGGCCAGCGAGTTGAAGAACAACCCGAAGCCGGTCGCCAGTGCCAGGACGGTGCCGGTCGCGACCTCACGGTCGTGCGCCTGCTTGCCGAGGGCGCCGATCACCACGGCACCCGCGACGCAGAACACACCGAGGCCGAGCACCGCGGGCAGCCCGAGCAGCGCGGCGCCGGTGGCACCGGGAAGGCCGATGTGTGCCAGAGCGTGGGCCGCGAAGGCGGTGTTGCGCACGATGATGAAGTAGCCGATCAGCCCGGCCGCGAGCGCCACCAGGGTGCCGCCGATCAGCGCGTTGCGCATGAACGCCGATCCGAGGATGTGCAACCAGTTGTGCTGGTAGCCGATCGCCAGATACGTCTGCGCCAGATCGCCCGGCGGCATCACTCGCTCCTCATGTACATCTGCCCCTGCAGGGTGTTGGCGACCTGCACCTTGGTGCCGTACAGATGCGTGAGCAGGTCTGCGTTGACGACGTCCATGGGCGCGTGGTGGGCGTGCCCGTCGAGCAGGTAGATGGCGCTGTCGAGCACGCTCAGCAGCGGGTTGAGGTCGTGCGCGACGACGATGATGGTCACCTGGTACTCGGAGTTGACCCGCGCGAGAAGCTGCACGATCTCGTGCTGGCTGCGCAGGTCGAGCGCCGCGAGCGGCTCGTCGAGGATCAGCATCCGCGGATGTGCCACCAGCGCGTTGGCCAGCGCGATGCGCTGACGCTGTCCGCCGGACAGTTGCGAGACGCGGCGGTCGGCGAACTCGGTGGCCTCGACAGCTGCGAGCGCCTGGTCGACCCTGGCCTTCTCCTCGGCCGTGACCCGGCGCATCCCCCAGCGGTGACCGGTGAGCCCGAGCGTCACGGCGTCACGCGCGCGGATCGCCTCGCCCGCGCCCGCCACGTAGTCCTGCGGCACGTACCCGATCTGGTCGTTGTGCTCGCCTGGCCTGCCGCCGAGCACGCGCACCGAACCCGACGCGACCGGCAGCAGGCCCAGGATGACCTGCAGCATGGTCGACTTGCCGGAACCGTTGGACCCGATCAGCGCGACGATGCCGCCGGAGGGGATGGTGAACGTGCCCTCCGACCAGATCAGGCGACCGCCCCGCACGACGCTGACGTCGTCGAAGACCAGCGCGGGTTCGGTTTCGGCGTTATGACTCGACACCGAGCGCCTTGGCCAGTGCAGTGAGTTGGTCCACCTGCCAAGCCTCGAACGAATCGGCGCCAGGCGCCACCGTTTCGGTCACTTCGACCACCGGGATGCCCGCGCTCTCGGCCGCGGTGCGCAGCTGCTGCGGCACCGAGCCCTCGGTCTGGACGTTGTAGATGAGCACGTCCACGCCGCGGTTCTCCAGCAGGGTCAAAAACGCGTCGAAATCGGCGGGCGACGGGTCGGTCTCGTTCGACGAGGCGACCTGGTAACCGGGTGGGGTGCGGTCGGTCAGGCCGACGGCCGCCGCCATGTCGTCGAACACCGCTTCGGTTGCCGCGTATGTCTTGCCGGAGGCCTTGGCCTTGATGTCGTCGATGAGCTGGTTGTACGGCTTCATCGATTCGGTGAACGCCGCGCGCCGCTCGGCGAAATAGTCCTTGGCCTCCGGCGCCAGATCACCGAGTTTCGCGGTCACCTCGTCGGCGACGGTGGTCACCGCGGCCGGGCTGTACCAGGCGTGCGGGTTGACGCCCTCTTCCGCGTGCGCGTGGCCGTGTTCGTCGTGCCCGTGGTCATGGGCGTCGTCTTCGTGCGCACCGGCGTCCGCGACGGCTGCGACGACAGGAGCATTCGGGGCCGAGCTTCGTGCGAGCTTGCCGGCCCACTCGTCGTAGTGGCCGCCGTTGATCACCACCAGCTGGGCCCCCTCGAACTTCGCCGCGTCCGATGGTGAGGGCTCGAAGTCGTGTGGGTCGACCGAAGAGCCCGCCAGCACGGTCGTCACCTTCGCGCACGCCCCGCCGAGCTCTGACACGATGTCGCCCCACTGGTCGACGCTCACGACGACGTTCACCGGTGTCGTCGGGCAGTCGCCCGCCGGCTCGGCCGTCGAGGATTCGTCGGAGCCGCATGCGGCAAGCGCAAAAGGCGCGGCAAGCGCGACGGAGACGGCCAGGGTACGCACGCTGAGAGGCGAGATCACGCCGATAACGATAACCGTTTGCATTACTTGACGCACATCCGCATGATCTCTTATTGAAAATCATTTTCGATAAGGAGTGCGATGCCCGATCTGTTGCCCGTCACCGTTCTGTCCGGCTTTCTCGGCGCAGGCAAGACGACCCTGCTCAATCACATCCTCGCCAACCGGGACGGCAAGCGGGTTGCCGTGATCGTCAACGACATGAGCGAGGTCAACATCGACGCCGCGCTCATCGCCGGACAAGGCCACCTTGACCGAACCGAGGAGAAACTCGTCGAGCTGACCAACGGCTGTATCTGCTGCACACTGCGCGAGGATCTGGTCGAGGCGGTCGGCGCACTGGCCCGCCAGAACCGGTTCGATCAACTGGTCATCGAGTCGACCGGGATCTCCGAGCCGATGCCCGTCGCCGCGACCTTCAGCTGGGAGTTCGATGACGGGTTCAGCCTCGGTGCGCTCGCCCGCCTGGACACGCTCGTGACCGTGGTCGATGTCTCGACGTTCTTGATCGAACTGGCACGCGGCGAGGCACTCGCAGAGCGTGAGATGACGGCCGGACCGAACGACGCGCGCAGCGTGGCCGATCTCCTGGTCGACCAGGTGGAGTTCGCCGACGTCATCCTGCTCAACAAGACCGATCTGGTGACCGCCGAGCGTCTCGGCGCGGTCGAGGCGGTGGTGCGCCGGCTCAACCCCACCGCCCGGCTGCTGCACACCGACCATGGCGTGGTCGCGCTCGACGAGGTGCTCGACACCGGACTGTTCGACCCGGTGGCCGCGGCAGAGGCGCCCGGCTGGGACGAGGAGATCGCCATGGGCCATACCCCCGAAACCGAGGAGTACGGCATCGGCTCGCTGACGTTTCTGGCCGACCGGCCGTTTCACCCGCAACGGCTCGCCGATGCCCTCGAGAAGATGACAGGATTGTTGCGCAGCAAGGGATTCTGTTGGATCGCGAGCCGGCCGTCGGTCGCCGCGATCTGGTCGCAGGCGGGTCCCAACCTGGTGATCGAGCCGGCACAGCTCTGGTCATCGACAGAACTGGACCCCGGCCAGGAGCTCGTGTTCATCGGCGTTCACATAGACCGGGATGCGATCGGCGACATGTTGTGCTCGGCCCTGCTCACCGATTCGGAATGGGCCCAAGGCGAACACGCCTGGCTGCGCTACCCCGATCCGCTGCCGGCCTGGGACCTCACCCACGTGCACGCACACTGATACGAATCCGGCGCCCGTCCGGATGGACGGGCGCCGGTTGTTCGCACGGCTACGAGTGTTCGTGCCCGACGGCACCGCTGAGTTCGTTCGGCGCGTTCTCCAGTGTGGCGGTCTTGGTCACCGCACCGGACTCGATATCCACCAGGTGCAGCTGCCTGGTCGCCGGGTCGGTGACGTAGACATCGTGGTCCCGGGTGAACACCGTCGGCCGGGGCTGTTGCCAGTCGTCGGGTTCGGTCCACGGTTCGGTCACCGCAATGGTTTTGACGGTGTCCCCGGACGCCGGATCGATGACGTAGAGCTTGCCATCGGTGCCGAGGATCAATGCCTCGGCGTGTGGACCGCGCGCCAATGAGCGGAACGAGTAGCTGACCGACGGCGGAAGCGTGACGAGCTGCAGTCGGTTACCCGCGGTGTCGATCAACGCGAACTGATTCGGCCGCTCCAGCTCGGCATCCGGATCCACCTTGAAATCACCGAGGGCGACCGCGGAGTCGTCATGGCCCTTGACGGTGCCGATCCTGCCGTAGTCGCCGGGGGCGGCGATCTTGGTGAAGACCCGGTCCGAGTACGTCAAAGCGCCGTTCTCGCAACCGAACACCACCGTCTCGCCCTCGACCACCGTCTCCCCGTGAATTCCGGGGCATTCGGCGCTGCGGGCGATCTCGGCCTGATTCGAGTCGAAGGCGACCGCCCCGGAGCGCTCGTCCGGGTCACCTTCGGTGCGAATGAAGCTACCGTCCGACAACACCACGGCCACCCCGTGATGCGGCTTCGGCGACGAGAGCGTGGTGACCTCCGGCTTGCCGTCAGCCAGCTCGTGCGGATCGAAAATGGTGATCTCGCCCGACCCGTCGGCGAACAAGGCGGTGCGCTCGCCGTGCGGAACGACGTGACCGGGTTCGGAAGCGGTGAACGTGGTCTCGGTCAACTCGCCCGACTTCGCGTCGAGCAGACGGAAGCCTTCGTTCGTGGTCACCAGCACGTGCGCATCATCACCCGCTGGATTGACGCGCAGGAATCCCTCCATCGGAATGTCGGCGACCACATCCAACGTCGTGCCGTCGAGCACGTACAGGCCGCCGTCATAGGTGGCGACCAGCGGCTCGGCGATGGGTTCTGCCGTCGACCGCTCGGCTTCACCGCTACATCCCGCAAGCGTGGATATCAGTGCCAACGCGCCGAGCGCAGCGGTCAGCGGCAGGGGTCTTGCCATGTGGTGAATCTCCTTCTTCTCAAATGAGGTTGTTCGCAATGGTTTCGGTGTTGGTGCGCATCATCCCGAGATAGCTGTCCGCCTCGGTTCCCGGTGCGCTGAGCGATTCGCTGTACAGCGAGACGACGTTGACCCGCACCCCGGACTGCTCGGCGAGCACGCGCGCGAGACGGTCGGGCTGCGACGAGTCGACGAAGATGGCCTTCACACCCGCATCCCTGATGGCGCCGGCCAACGACTCAAGGTCCGATGCGCTCGGTGAGGCCAGTGTGGTGCCGCTCGGAATCACCGCGCCGATCACCGTGAACCCGAATCGGTCTGCGAGGTAGCCGAGTACGTGGTGGTTGGTGACGAGCTTGCGGCGCTGCGCCGGAATGGCCGCGAACCGGTCCGTCATGTGAGCCGACAGGTTGTTCAGCTCATCGCGGTAGCGCGCGGCGTTTGCCGCCACCGCGGCCCGATCGATACCGGGAAGTTCGGCCACGCGGCCGGTGATCGCATCGACGGCGAGGATCATGCGTTGCGGATCGGTCCAGAAATGCGGATCGGCTGCACCGTGCTCATCCGCGGAGAACTGCAACGGATCGACGTGGTCACCGACAGGCAATGTGCGAACACCGTTTTCGGCTGCCGCATCGACATGGCGTTGCATCGACTCCTCCAGGCCCAACCCGTTGTAGATCACCAGGTCGGCCCGGGCCATCTCGGCCGCGTCGGCTGCCGAGAGCCCATAGGAGTGCGGATCGGCGTTGGGTTTCATCATCACCCTGACATCGGCGGTGTCACCGACCACTTCCGAGACGACATCGCCCAGGATCGTCGTGGTGACGACGATCTGCCGCCTGCCGTCGCTGCCGTCGGGCGCACCGCACGCGGCGAGCAGCAGGATCGCCAGGCACGCCGCGATGCACCGCCGCGTCACCGGCCCGCCTCCACCATGAACCCTGGCGGTATGGAGGTCTCGAACGTACGCGCCACCCGTAGCCCGTCGCGGTAGTCGATCTCGTACACGGCCCGGCCGGTGATGTCGTTCACGTAAGCGCGGTCGGCATCGACCTCGATCACCGGCGCCGGCCGGCCCTCGGGCAGCCGGTCGCCGAACAGCTCGACCGCGGCCGTCTGCCGACCGTCGGCCGTGTCGAACGCACGCAGCCGGCCGTCTGCCGTGAGCGCCAGGACCGCATCGCCCGAGACGGTGTTCGCCGCGACCACCTCGGCCACGTCCACCGACTTCCACGTGCCGCGGCGTGCGTCGAGAACCCACACCGTGTCTGCCGTGATTCCGGCCAAAGTCGAACTCCCGTAGCGATACACGAGGGGGCCGGGGTGCGGCACACCAGCGGGCAACGGAATCGGCTCCGCGGTGACCCGGCCTGCTTTCTTCACGATCCGCACGGCGCCGTCGGCGCAGCCGAACACCACCTCACGGCCGATCGTCACGGCGCCCGTCACACCAGGGCACCGGCCGAGCTCGCGCGTTTCTGCGCTGATCTCAGAGCTGACCTCGACGACCGCGCCGTCCCGGGACACCGCGACCACGCTGTCACCCATCGGCGCGGCGGCCGCCACGTCACGCAACACGTTGAACCCGTCGGCCTCGGTGATGCTCTGGCGCGCAACGCTGTTGCGATCCAGGACCTCGACGGTGCCGTCCTCGCGCTGCACGGTCGTGAGTTCGCGACCACCTTTGGCGTCGACCGCCCGGCCGTCGACGCGGCCCGCAACTGCGGCAGGCTCGACGTAGAAGTGGGAATGGTCGCCGTGGTCGAACGTCCAGGATCCCGCATCCACGACGGTGAGCGCGTTCTCGCCGCGCAGATAGGCGAACCGCCCATCGCCGCTGACACCTCGCGTCGGCCCGAATGCCCCGAGCGGTGACTCGGATTCCTCGCTCGCGTCGTACACCACAGTGGCACCGGTATCCGGATCGACAAGGACCAGCCGGGTCACCGGCTCCGAGCTCTCGTGCGCATCGATGCCGGTATCGTCGGCCGAAGTCGGTGCCGAAGGCGTTGGCGTGGTTGACTTCTGCTCGACACCACAGCCCGCCACGAGCAGAACGCAGCCCACCAGGGCGACACCTGCCCTCATGCCGCCGCCCGCCGCAACACCGCGGATGCTGCCGCCGAGCAGAAGAACAGTGCGACCGCGACGGCGGCGATGCTCGCGCCGCCTGCGGTTGCGGCATGCCAGGACAGCAGCAGGCCCAGCCACACCGACACCACCCCGACGACGGCGGCGAGCAGCATGATGCGGCCGATCGAGTGCGCCCACAGCGTGGCGGCCGCCGGGGGTGCCACCAGCAGGCCGAGTACCAGCAGCGTGCCGACCACATGGAAGGACGCGACGATCGCGACGGCGATCAGCACGGTCAGCACGATGCCGGCCGATGCGGGGCTGAGCCCCAGCGTCGCGGCTTTCCGCACATCGAAGGTGGCCGCGATGAACGCCCGGCGTCCGACGAAGGCGATGACGGCGACGAGCACGAGCGCGCCGGTGAGCACAGCGATGTCACCGAGCCGCACGCCGAGCACGTCGCCGAAGAGGAAGGCGGTCAGATCGACCGCGTAACTGTTCGAATGCGATACCACGATGACCCCGACCGCGAGCATGCCGACGAGGAGAAGGCCGATGCTCGTATCCGAGGAGAACCGCGCGGTTCGGCTGAGCACGGACACGCCGTAGGCCATCGCGAGCGCGGCGGTCAGCGCGCCGGCCAGCAGATTGCCGCCGAGCGCCGATGCCGCGGCCACGCCCGGCAGCATGCCGTGCGACATCGCGTCGCCGAGGAACACCGAGCCGCGTAACACCACCCAGGTCCCGACGATCGCGCACATCAACGCCACCAGCGACCCTGCGACAGCACCGCGCACGACGAGCTCCGAGCCGAACGGAGCAACCAACCAGTTCACAGGTAAACTCTTATCATTAATGATAATCGTTTTCAAAAGGAGTACGTGGTGAGTGCCGTCCGGCTGAACCGAATCACCTTCGGCTACAACAGGAATCCGGTGTTCACCGATCTGACGGTCGAATTTCCCCGGGCGGCTTGCACCGCGGTGACGGGACCCAACGGTTGCGGTAAGTCGACATTGCTCAGCCTGATCGCAGGTGTGTCACGACCACACTCCGGGACGGTCGAGCTGTGCGCCCGCGACGTGGCCCTCGCCGTCCAACGCGACGAGGTCGCCCGGACGTTCCCGATCACCGTCGCCGAGGCGGTCATGATGGGTCGTTGGCGTCGGTTGGGACTGCTGCGCCGCCCATCGCGCGCCGACCGCGACATCGTCGACTTCTGGCTCACCGAACTGGGCCTCGACGATCTCCGCACGTGCCGCATGACCGAGCTGTCCGGCGGTCAGCGGCAACGCACCCTGTTGGCGCAGGCATTCGCCCAGCAGGCCCCGATCCTGCTGCTCGACGAACCGACCGCGAGCCTCGACGCCGACAGCGCGCAGACCGTCTACCGGCAGCTTCGCCGACTCGCGAGCTCTGGGACCACCATCGTGGCCGCCACCCACGACGGCGATGCACTCGACCAATTCGAGCACCACCTGAGCCTTACCGGCCTGAGCGGACACGCCGCGACGCTAGGCTCGGGTCGTGCCTCGACATGCGTTCAGCCCCAGCGAACGGCAAGCCGTATACCGAGCGATCACCGAACGCCGTGACATGCGCCAGTTCGTCCCGGGCAGCACCGTCTCCGATGAGGTCCTGAGCCGGTTGTTGCACGCCGCGCACGCCGCGCCCAGCGTGGGCCTCATGCAACCGTGGCGGTTCATCCGCATCACCGACGACACCCTGCGCAGCCGGATCCACGCGCTCGTCGACGAAGAACGCGTCAACACCGCCGACGCACTCGGACCGCGCGCGCAGGAGTTCCTGGCGCTGAAGGTCGAGGGTATCCGGGAGTGCGCGGAACTGTTCGTCGTCGCGCTGGGCGAAGGCCGCGAACGGCACGTGTTCGGCCGCCGCACGCTGCCCAACATGGATCTCGCGTCGGTGTCGTGCGCGATCCAGAACATGTGGCTGGCGGCGCGCGCCGAAGGGCTCGGCATGGGGTGGGTGTCGATCTTCGAGCCGCAGCCGCTCGCCGAGCTGCTGGGTATGCCTGACGGCGCCGAACCCGTCGCCATCCTGTGCCTCGGCCCGGTGCCGGAATTTCCGGACCGGCCGGTCCTGGAGATCGAGCACTGGACGACAGGTCGTCCCCTGCCGGAGTTCGTATCGGAGAACGGCTGGCCCGAGCACGCGTCCGTGTAAGGCCGGACGCTTAAGCTGGATTTGTGCCGTCGACAGTCGATCTCAACGCAGACCTGGGTGAGAGCTTCGGCGTGTGGCAGCTCGGTGACGACGAGGCGATGCTCGGTCTCGTCACGAGTGCCAACGTGGCGTGCGGATTCCACGCGGGTGATCCTGCGTTGCTGCTGCGGACCTGCCGCACCGCGGCGCAGCGCGGTGTGGCGATCGGCGCACAGGTGAGTTACCGGGATCTGGCAGGGTTCGGCCGGCGCTTCATCGAGGTGGATCCAACGGACCTGGAAGCCGAGATCATCTATCAGATCGGTGCGCTGCAGGCCATCGCACACGTCGCCGGGTCAGGTGTCGGATACGTCAAACCCCATGGCGCGCTGTACAACACGATCGTCGGCCACGAAGAACAGGCCGCCGCGGTGGCCGCCGCGGTGCACGCCGTCGACCCGGCCCTGCCGGTGCTGGGCCTGCCCGGATCGGCGTTTTTCGCCGAAGCACGACGCCTCGGGTTGCGCACGGTGTCCGAAGCGTTCGCCGACCGGGCGTACCGGTCCGACGGAACACTGGTGTCCCGGCGCGAACCGGGTGCGGTGCTGCACGATCCACACGAGATCGCCGAGCGTGTGGCGGCCATGGTGACCGACGGACGCGTCACGGCGGTCGACGGGACGGTCATCGACATCACCGTGGAATCTGTGTGCGTACACGGCGATTCACCCGGCGCGGTGCGGATCGCCAAGGCCGTGCGCGAGCGCCTTGAGGCCGAGCCGGTCGAGCTGGCCTCGTTCACCGGGGCGCGGTCCGAAACCGGCCGGTGACGTACCGGAGGAGTTCAGTTACGTCGAGCCGCCCTGGTCAGGTTGACATCGGCGCGCAGCCGCGGCGACAGCGTCTGGCTGTGCCATGACCCGTCGGTGATCCAATCGCACGCGGCCCGAAGGTCACTTTCGGTCGCGACGGGGCCGATCCACTTCGCCGGACCAATTGGCCTTCGGTCCGCGGTGCACGGTTGCAGCATCAGGATCACCCCGTGTTCGCGGCGGCGCGTCGCACACGTCAGCCCGCCGAGCAGGCAGCGGGTGACCACCAAGACGCCATGAGGGCAATCGCCGATCACCCCCGCCAAGGTCGGGACCAACGAGGAGACCGCAGAGGTGGTGCAGCCCGTGCAGACCGCCACGGTGAAAGGCCGGGCGGTCGGACACCCATCCGGTTTCACAAACCCTCCTGATCGGTGCGACGGAACGCGCTGTCGTCGCAGCCGGTCGAGACGAGCACCACCGGCGTACGCATCGCACCCCTAATCGGTAACGGTTTTCAACAGGCGGGTCTCACGCTACAGTGCTGCGGAGCCCTTGTCGAAAACGATTTTCAATAAGTCGGCCGACCGAGGTCCTGTGACACCACCGATCCCGCTGTCCCCCAAGAGGAACCACCGAAGTGTGCGTTCCGCCCATCCTCCCGAAAGGACATCAACCCAATCGTGCGCTACCTCGTCATGATGTTCGCTCTACTCGTGTCCGTGACGCTTGTGAGCCCCCGCCCTGCCAACGCGGTGGACAATCAGCTCAGCGTGGTCGACGGCCAAGGTCGCACGCTGACCGTGCAGCAAGCCGAGACATTCCTCAACGGCGTGTTCCCTCTCGACCGGAACCGACTGACCCGTGAGTGGTTTCACTCCGGCCGCGCCACCTACCATGTGGCCGGCCCAGGTGCCGACGAATTCGAGGGCACGCTCGAACTCGGGTATCAGGTCGGCTTCCCGTGGTCATTGGGCGTCGGCATCAACTTCTCGTACACGACCCCGAACATCCTCATCGACGGAGGCGACATCACCCAGCCGCCGTTCGGCCTGGACACCATCATCACCCCCAACCTCTTCCCCGGCGTGTCCATCAGTGCCGACCTCGGCAACGGTCCCGGTATCCAGGAGGTCGCCACCTTCTCGGTGGACGTGAAGGGCGCGAAAGGAGCGGTCGCCGTATCCAATGCGCATGGCACCGTGACCGGCGCGGCCGGCGGCGTGCTCCTGCGTCCGTTCGCCCGGTTGATCGCCTCGACGGGCGACAGCGTCACCACCTACGGCGAGCCCTGGAACATGAACTAGGTCAAGCGAATCGGCCGCCACGGGAATGCCGGCGGCCGACATGGTGAACGCGCCGGTGGGCGGTACGACGACGTGTTGCACACCGGCAGCGTTCGCCGAACGCCCTAGTCGATTTCGTACCGGATCAGCCGGGCGCTGTTGGCCACCACCGCAACCGACGACGCATTGTGCAATACGGCGGCAAGAACCGGCGACAACGCGCCCCCGGCGCCGACGGCGAGACCGATGGCGTTGACCGCGATGGACATCGCATAGTTCTGCTGTATGACGTCAACCGCGCGGGCGCCGAGATCCCGTACGTCGAGCAGCCGTCGCAGATCGTCACTGGCGAGCGCGACGTCGGCGGTCTCGACGGCAACGTCGGTGCCGCCCAATCCCATAGCGATACCGATGTCGGCGGCAGCGAGCGCGGGCGCATCGTTGACGCCATCACCGATCACCGCCACGGTGTGCCCTTCGGCGTGCAGCCGGCGCACCACCGCGAGTTTGTCCTCCGGCAGCACCTCCGCACGCCACTCGGTGATACCCAGTTCATCGGCCACGGCGGCCGCGGCGTCCGGATGATCCCCGGTGAGCATCACCATGCGGCGCACGCCGGCCGTGCGCAGTGCGCGCAGGACTTCGGCGGCCTCGGGCCTCACCTCGTCGCGGAGGCTGATCAGGCCGACGAGCTTTCCGTCAACCGCCAGCAGCAGCGGCGTTTCCGCGCGCTTGCGGAGCTTGTCGACCCATGCCGCGGCCCGACTGGTGACACGCACCTTCTCCTGACGCAAGAGCGACGGACTGCCGAGAAGCAACGTTCGCCCGTCCGCCCTGGTCCGCATGCCCAACCCCACGAGCACCTCGCACTCTTCGTGCGGGGGTATCACGATGTGGCGCTCCCGTGTGGAACGGATCACGGCCTCGGCCAGCGGATGACGAGCATGGATCTCCGAGCTGGCGGCGTATGCCAGCACCTGCTCGGGTTCCCAGTCCTTGTGGAACGCAACCACATTGGTGACGATCGGCCGTCCCAGGGTGAGGGTCCCGGTCTTGTCGAACACCATCGCGTCGACCCGGCCCGCCTGCTCCAGGTGCGAACCGCCCTTGATCAGGATGCCGCGCCGGGCGCCGTTGCCGATCGCGGCGCTGATCACCGTCGGAGTGGCGAGTCCCACCGCACACGGGCATGCCACCAGAAGCATGGTCATCGCGCGCCGCACGTCTCGCGTCACCACGAGGGTCGCGGCCGAGAGCAGGAACGAGGCGGGGACAAAACGCCGTGAGAAGTTCTCGCCGACCGTCTGGATGGGCGCGCGATGCTGCTGCGCTTCCTCGACCCGGGTGATGATGCGACCTATGGTGGTGTGGCTCCCCACCGCTTCCGCGGTGACGACCAATCGTCCGCGGACGACCACCGAACCGGCGTACACCTTGCTACCCGGCCCGACCGCGACGGGAAGGTTCTCCCCGGTGATCGCCGACTGATCGACGATCGCCTCACCGTCGCACACCACGCCGTCGACCACGATCGCAACCTGCTCGTGTATCACGACCTGGTCACCGACGCGCACCCCGTCCACGGCGACCTCGATCTCGGTTCGGTCCGCGAGCCGCAGCCAGACGGTGTCCTGCGTGCCCTGGAGCAGATTGGCGATCGCCCGGCGAGTGCGCCGCAACGTCAGGTCCTGGAGGTACTCGCCAATGTTGAGCAGCCACAGAACCGTAAGGGCCACCACGTTTTCGCGCAGCACCAGACTCGCGACCGTGGCCGCCGACACCAGCACATCCGTTCCAGCGGAACGGTTGCCGGTGAGAGTTCGTAACGCACCCCGCAGGAACGGGTAGCCGGTGATTATCGTCGCTCCCGTTGCCAAGGTGCGGCTGGTCGACCCCAAGAGCGGCGGCCGGGCAAATCCGTAGCGACGAATCCCCAAGAGAATCAACGCCACAGCGCCGATCGCCATACGAACGATGTCGGCGTTGTGCACGTCGGCGGATCGGGGGCTACGACCGGGCACCAGGTGCCGGGCCACCCCCGCTGCCGCTGTCATGGCCGACCGCACCGCGTCACGGTCGCAGCGCCTGGGCGAGTACCACACCACCACGGATCCTGTTCGCGGATAGGCGTGTACGGCGCGAACGCCCGGCACCTGGTCGACGGCCTGTTCGATGGCGACCGCGCGCACGGCGTCCCCGCGGAACCACGGCGCGTGTACGCGCATGCGGCCGGCCGCGTCGGATACGACCGTCAGATCAGCCACGGTACTCAGTGGTCACTCAGTGGTCGTGGTCGTGGCCGGCGTCGCCCGCGGCGGGCGGCGGCACTTCCTCACCTATGCGTTCGCGCGCCTCTGCCATCACATCGGCGACCTTCAGTCGCGCCGACTCGGCTCCCACCTCGGCTTTTCGCGCTCCCCGCAGAGCCAACGCGGTCGTCGCCACGGCCGCTTCACGAACCGGCGCCTTGGCGACCGCCTTACGCAGCCCCTCGTAGGCCGCGACGCCGACAGCCCCGGTGACCACTGTCGTTGCTGCCTTGACCAGAAGTCCATGCCACACCATCGGCCAAGCCTATCGCGAGTTAGTGGAAATGATAGTCATTGTTGACTATTGCGGAGTTCACAACATCGGCCTGGCATCATGGCCGCCGTGGCCATGAACCTGGCGGTGGCTCGTTGGCGGCCGAACTCCATGCAGGTGCTCGTGTTCGGCATCGTCGGCCTGGCGCTCGCCGGAACCACGCTCCGCGCGTTCGTGGCGGACACGCCGGACGTCGCCACCGCGGCCACGGTGTTCTGCGGGGTGTTCGTCCAGGCCCTGCCGTTTCTGGCGCTCGGCGTGGTGATCAGCGGGCTCATCGCGGTGTTGGTCACGCCCGACCGGCTCGCGCGCTGGTTGCCACGGCGCACGAGCGCCGCGATCGTGGTGGCCGGTGTCGGCGGGGCGGCGTTGCCCGGGTGCGAGTGCGGGTCGGTGCCGGTGGCACGCAGGCTCTTCGGGGACGGCGCCGGCGCGGGCACTGACAAGGGCACTGGCAAGGGGCATGTGGGTGCCGCCGCATTGACGTTCATGCTTGCGGCCCCCGCGATCAACCCCGTGGTGTTGGTCGCGACCGCGGTCGCATTTCCCGAGCACCCCCAGATGGTCGCGGCGCGCTGTGCGGCGTCACTGCTCACCGCGATCATCATGGGTGCGGCGTGGGCCCGGTTCGGCAATCCGGCGTGGATCACGCACCGCCTCACCCGGCCGGACCACAGCGCGGGGTCGCGCTGGGCCGCGTTCACCGAGGCAGCACGGCACGATTTCCTCTCGGCATGCTCGTATCTCGTCGTCGGCGCGGCCGCGGCCGCCGCACTGCACGTACTGGTCCCGCCCTGGGTGTACGAGCATGTCGCGGGCCAGATCGCGCTCGGAGTCATCACGATGGCGGTGCTGGCGGTCGTGCTGGCGCTGTGTTCGGAGGCCGACGCCTTCGTCGCGGCCAGCCTGACCATGCTGCCGCTGCTGCCGCGCCTGGTGTTCCTGGTCGTCGGGCCCGCGGTCGACATCAAGCTGTTCGCCATGCAAGCCGGGATGTTCGGCCGCGCGTTCGCGATCCGTTTCGCTCCTGCCACATTCGCGGTGGCCACACTGGTCGCCACGGTTGTCGGACTGCTCATCCTGGGGCCACGGTGAGCCGCGAGAGCGAGAACGCGCTGCTGCTCTTGATCGGGGTGAGCACCGCGATCATCACGGTCACCGGGTCCTACACCCGATACGTCAAACCGTCGCTGCTGCCCTACCTGGCCGCGACCGCGGGTCTGCTCATCGCACTGGCGCTGGTTGCGATCGTGCGCGATATCCGCCGTGGCGGCCATCACGACGATGATTCCGACAACCAGGACCACTCGCATCGACGCGGCGTCGCGTGGTTGCTGCTCATCCCCATCGTCCTGCTGGCGTTCGTGGCGCCGCCTGCTATCCGTCCCGACGCCGCGTCGGTGACCGAGGTCGCCAACGACAGCGTGCGCAGGCCGTTCCCGCCGCTGCCGGAAGGTCATGCCCCGGAGATCTCCCTGCCGGACGTACTGATCCGCATCGCACAGGACTCCGCCGCAACCCTCGACGGTCGAACGATCACCGTCACGGGTTTCACCATGCGCGACGGTGACCACATCGACCTCGCCCGCATCGTCATCATCTGCTGTGCGGCCGACGCCCAGCTCGCCCGCATCCGGCTGGCCGGCCCCGCGGCCGCACAGGCGGTGACCTACCCCGAGAACTCCTGGATCAAAGTCGAGGGCACAGTCGCTGCGGCGCAGGACGCTTCGACACGACGCACGATCCCCACCATGACAGCCGCGCGCCTGTCCCGCATCGACCCGCCGCCACACCCCTACGCGTACTGAGCGGCACCGATGCTCACCGCGGAGCCGCCTGTCCGGGTACCACCGTGATCTGAGGAACCCCCGCGGTATCGCCGATCGTGGCGTCAACCCCGTAGACCTCCGCGAGCAGCTCGACGGTCAGGACCTCACGCGGGGCACCGACGGCGACCACCTGCCCGCGATCGAGCACGCAGATGCGGTCGCAATAGGCGGCGGCGAGATTGAGGTCGTGCAGCGCCGCGATGACCGTCGATCCGGTGGCACGCAGAAGGCGCAGCGTGTCGTGTTGATGACGCAGATCCAGATGATTCGTCGGCTCGTCCAACACGATGACATCGGTGTGTTGTGCCAGTGACCGCGCGATCAGCACACGTTGCTTCTGCCCACCCGAGAGCCTGCCGAACGGCGCGTGAGCCAGATCGGCGATGTCGAGCGCCGCCAGTGCCGAGGCGATGATCTCGCGGTCGGTGGCGTTGTCGGATTCGAACGAGCGTTTGTACGGCGTGCGGCCCATGGCCACGATGTCGTACACGGTGAGCTCGAAATCCGTCGTCATCTCCTGAAGTACCGCCGCGACCCGCTGTGCGGCCCGCTTACGTGGCAGCTTCCACAGATCGGCACCGTCGATCAGCACATTGCCTGCCGTGGGGCGTTGCGCGCGGTAGATGGTGCGCAGAAGAGTCGTCTTCCCGGCCCCGTTCGGGCCGACGACCGCGACCATCTCACCCGGCGCGACACGCAGCGAGACACCGTCGACGACGGGTCGGTTGCGGCGCGTCGTCGACATCACCACCGAGAT
Organism: Mycolicibacterium smegmatis; assembly: GCF_001457595.1. GTDB lineage: Bacteria > Actinomycetota > Actinomycetes > Mycobacteriales > Mycobacteriaceae > Mycobacterium > Mycobacterium smegmatis. The sequence goes on from NZ_LN831039.1 coordinate 6,136,329, forward strand.
CCGGTGCAGCCGCACCTCCGCCGTCATGCCGGTGCCCTCCGTCGCATCAACCACAGGAAGAACGGTCCGCCCACGAGCGCGGTGAGCACACCCACAGGCAGTTCCTCGGGAGCGCCGACGGTTCTGGCCGCGATGTCGCACACCACCAGGAACGCCGCACCCAGCAACGCCACCGCGGGCAGCGCGCGCCGGTGATCCGCGCCGACAAGGAATCTCACCGCGTGCGGCATGATCAGGCCGACGAAGCCGATCGACCCGCTGACCGCGACCATCGCACCGACCATGAGGGCCACCACCACGAACATCGCCGCGCGGAAACGATGGACATCCAGTCCGAGCGAGGCCGCGGCCTCCTCCCCGGTGTAGAGCAGGTTCAGCGGCCTGGTCACCGCGAGCAGGACCACGACGCCGATCAACACCACCACGGCCGGAATCCACACCGCGCGCCAGGTCGCGCCGCCGAGACCGCCCAGCATCCACCGCAACGCGGCCTGTGCCTTGTGCGGGTCGTCGGAGGTGACGATCAGCAGGCTCGCCACCGCGGAGAGCACCTCGGCGACCGCGACGCCGGCCAGGATTAGCCGCACCGTGGTCATCCGTCCGCCGGAACGCGCAAGGAAGTACACCGCGACCAGTGCCGCGAGCGCACCGACGAACGCGGCAACCGGCAGCGTGACCAGTTGCCGCACACCGGCCCCCGCGACCAGTACGGCGACCGCCCCGACCGTCGCGCCCGAGGACACGCCGAGCAGCATCGGATCGGCGAGCGGATTGCGCACGACGGCCTGCAGAACCATCCCGCACGCAGCCAATCCGGCGCCCACGACCGCCGCGAGCACCACCCGCGGCAGGCGTGCGTCCAGCACGATCGAGGTGCGTACCGCGGGCCAGGTCTGCTCGGCCAGTGCCGGATGGATGCCGTTCAACACGATCTGCCACACCTGCCGCGGCGCGATCGGCACCGATCCGATCGCCACACCCGCGGTCATCACGAGCAGCAGGAGCACCACCAACGCGCCCACCACCAGGGCGTAGGGCAGCCGCGACCGGACCGTCACCTAGAACCGGTCCGGATGTAGTTGCCGCGCCAGCGAATCCACCGCCTTGGCCACCCGCACACCCACCACGACCGACGACAGCGGCAGCACCGCGAAACGCCGGTGCACGATCGCCGGCACGTGGGCCAGCATGGGATGGGCGGTCAGGAACGCCTTCTTCTGTTCCGCCGACTCGTCGCCGTAGTCGTAGATCAGGATCACGTCCGGTGCTCGGTCGGCGAACTGCTCGAACGACACGTCGGCCCACACCTTCTGCACGTCGTCGAAGAGATTCACCGCGCCGGCGGCCTCGATCATCTGATTGCCGATGCCTTTGCCGCCGGAGGTGAACACCGACGCCTCCCCGCTGTCGTAGACCGCGACGCGGACCGGCTCGACGCCGTTCACGGACTCTGCGGTTTCCGCGAGATCGCGATGCAGCAGGTCGAGCAGGTGTCGCGCGCGCTCCTCGACCCCGAAGATCTCTCCGATGGTGCGGATCTCCTCGTCCACGGTCGCCATCGTCGCGGGTTCTGCGCTGCAGTCCTCGATGTTGAGGTGTGTGTTGATGCCGGCGTCGGACAGGCGTTGTCGCGCGCGACCTTCCTTGTCGTCGAACGCGCTGTCCCAGCCGCCGTAGACGAAGTCCGGTTCGACCGTCAGCAGCGCCTCGTACGACGGGTACTCGTCGGCAAGGACCGGTATGCGATCGTAGGCGCCCTGATACTCGGGCAGGATCGCGTCATCGAGGAATGAGGTGCCCACCATGGAATCCTCGAGCCCCAATGCGAGCAGTACCTCGATCGCATGCTGGTTGAGTGCGACGGCGCGGGTGGGTGGCCGCTCATAGGTGGTGGTGACGCCGCAGTTGTCCACCGTGATCGGGAATCCGGGTGCGGCAGCCTGACCGGCGTCGGACGCTGAGGTACTGGTACATCCCGACGCCACCAGCGCGATCGCCGAAACCACCGACCAGCATGCGATCGAGCGCCGCGCCGCCATGTTCTCTCCATTCCTCTCCGGGGAGATCCGCCCCAGACCCTGCGAGGTGGTGACTGCGGTGAGTGTCTGACTCTCGACGCCCCGCGGGCATCGATCACAGTGGCGGGACCGTGCCGGATTCGCACCGGCTTCCTCGATCCGCAGTCGCCTTCGGCACCGATGGTGTCATACCGCACGCCTCAGCGCGGACCCGCCATCGGCAACAACGCCATCTCGCGGGCGTTCTTGATCGCGGTCGCGACCTGCCGTTGCTGCTGCGGCGTCAAGCCGGTGACGTGGCGCGAGCGGATCTTGCCGCGCTCGCTGAGGAAGGTGCGCAGCACCGCGACATCCTTGTAGTCGATGGTGGTGACGCCGAGCGCCTCTAGCTGATTGCGCCGCGGTTTCTTGAGTTCAGTTGCGGCCGTGCGCTTTCTGGACTTCTTGACTGCCATCACCAACTCGCCTTCCGCACACCGGGCAACTCGCCGCGATGCGCCATCTCGCGCACCCGCACACGGGACAACCCGAACTTGCGCAGATGCCCGCGTGGTCGGCCGTCGACGACATCGCGGTTGCGCAACCGCACGGGACTGGAGTCGCGCGGCAGCCGTTGCAATGCGCTGACCGCGGCCGCGCGCCGCTCTGGCGAGCTGGCCGGATCACGGATGGTCCTCTTGAGTTCGGCGCGCCGTTCGGCGTAGCGCTGCACCAGTTCTCGCCGCTGCTCGTTCTTGACAATCTTCGACTTCTTCGCCATCAGCGTTCCTCGCGGAACTCGACGTGGCGGCGCAGGACCGGATCGTATTTCCTGAGCACGATGCGGTCCGGGTCGTTGCGGCGATTCTTGCGGGTGACGTACGTGTATCCGGTTCCCGCAGTGGACCGCAGCTTCACGATGGGCCGGATCTCGTTGCGAGCCATCAGACCTTCTCCCCCCGTGCACGCATTCGGGCGACGACGGCCTCGATGCCGTCACGGTCGATCACCTTGATGCCTTTTGCGCTGACCCGCAGCCGGATTCGTCGTCCCTCCGACGGCAGGTAATAGGTCTTGTTCTGGATATTGGGGTCCCAGCGTCTCGGGGTGCGTCGGTGCGAATGCGACACCGAGTTCCCGAATCCGGGGCCGCGCCCGGTCACCTGGCAGTGGGCCGACATTGACTCTCCTTCGTCGTGCGGTACCGTCGTACGATAATGACAATCGTTTTCAATAAGCAAACCGGGAGGTCCCATGCGTACGCCGGTAGTGCTGGTCGCCGGACAGGATGACGCCCGCGGAACCGGTCGGGCCGTCGTCGAGGAACTGCTCAAGGCACCTGGCACCCTGCTCGTCAGCCACACCTTCGACGGCCATGTCGTCGTCCGCACCGTGAGCAGCTCGGTCGACAGCTCTCAGTGGGTACTTGAGCTGGTGCACGGATGCGTCTCGTGCACCGTGCGTGACGATCTGCTGATCCTGCTTCGCCGTCTGCACCGGCGCGCCGACGTGACCCGCATCGTCGTGCAGATGATGCCCTGGCTCGAGCCCGAACCCGTGCGCTGGGCCATCGACAACGTGCACGTACGGGTCGGCCCGGGGTACATCGACGGGCCCGCGGCCCGCGACGTGGAGGTGGCAGCCGTGGTGACATGCGTGGACACCGCGGCGTGGCTGGAGCAGGCGCTCGGCGAGGACGAACTCGCCGACGGCCGCACGGCCGCCCAGGTGGTGGTCGGGCAGGCCGAGGTCGCCGACGTCCTCGTGCTCGGCGAACCGGAGGCAACGACACTGGCGGTGCTGCGCCGGCTTGCGCCCCGCGCACGGATCACGGTCGGGCCGGACCGCCTCGAGCTGGCCCTGGCCCACCTCGAACCGGACACCCCACGCGGACGCGCGCTCTCGCCCCGCGATTCCCTGCTGGCCGGACAACCGCCGCTGACGGCCGACGGCGAAGTACGCATCGTCGAGTTCACCGCACGGCGTCCGTTCCACCCGGTGCGGCTACATGCGGCCATCGACCTGCTGCTCGACGGCGTGGTGCGCACCCGCGGCCGCGCCTGGCTGGCCAACCGGGACGCCGAGGTCATGTGGATCGAATCAGCCGGTGGCGGACTGCGTGTCAGCACCGCTGGAAAATGGCTGGCCGCAATGAATTCCAGCGAGCTTGCCTACACGGATCCGCAGTGGCGCGCGCTGGCGGCTATCGACTGGGACCCGAGTTTCGGCGACCGGCACGTCTCGCTCGTCATGCTGGTCTGCGGCGCCCGCACCGACGACATCCTCGACGCACTGCGTGGCGCCCTGCTCACCGACGCCGAGTTCGCCCGACGACAGGAGTGGCGTCACTACCCCGACCCGTTCGGCGACTGGCACCAGGAACCGTGCGACGCCGACCAGGCTGCCCACGCCGCGCAATTCTCAGACGCTCGTCACCACCCCGACCCCCAGACAGGAGAGCAATCGTGAAACCCGGCATCCACCCCGACTACCACCCGGTGGTGTTCCAGGACGCCGCAACGGGCGCGCAGTTCCTGACGCGCTCGACGGCCACCAGCACCCGCACCATCGAATGGCCCACCCCCAGCGGGCCGAAGACCTACCCGCTGATCGTGGTCGACGTCACCAGCGATTCGCATCCGTTCTGGACCGGATCGGCACGGCACATCGACTCCGCGGGTCAGGTGGAGAAGTTCCGGCGTCGCTACGGATGACGGTCCACCTTAGGGTGGGGCCATGCGGCTCAAACCCGGCAGGCCAGATCTGGCCGACCACGCGCGGTTCTGCGACGCGCCCACGGCCACACCGGATTCCCCGGTCACCGTCACGTGGGCCGGTGTCACCACGCTTTTGGTCGACGACGGTGCGTCGGCGCTGCTGACCGACGGGTTCTTCAGCCGCCCCGGCCTGCTCACCGTTGGCCTGCGCCCGCTCGCGCCGAACGTGCCGCGGATCGACGGCTGCCTGGCCCGGTTGGGTGTGGACCGGCTCGCCGCGGTGCTGCCCGTGCACACCCACTTCGATCACGCCATGGACTCCGCCGTCGTCGCCGAACGCACCGGAGCGGCGCTGGTCGGTGGATCCTCGGCGGCGCAGATCGGCATCGGCGGCGGTCTGCCCGACGACCGGATCGTCACCGTCACCCCGGGTGAACCTGTAGCCATGGAGGCCTACGACGTCACGCTGTTCGTCTCCGAGCACTGCCCGCCGGACCGGTTCCCCGGCGTCATCACCGAGCCCGTGGTGCCCCCGGCCAAGGCGTCGGCGTACAAGTGCGGTGAGGCGTGGTCGACGCTCGTGCACCACCGCCCGAGCGACCGTCGCGTGCTGATCGTCGGCAGCGCGGGCGCGGTTCCCGGCGCGCTGGCCGGGCAGCGCGCCGACGTCGTGTACCTGGGAGTCGGGCAGCTGGGACGGCAGCCCGAGCGCTACCTCACCGAACTACTGGACGCAGACCGTGCGCACCGTCGGCGCGCGCCGCGTGGTGCTGATCCACTGGGACGATTTCTTCCGGCCCCTGCACCGCCCGCTGCGTGCGCTGCCGTATGTGGCCGACGATCTCGACGCCACCATGCGCGTGCTCACCACGCTGGCCGCACACGACGGCGTCGCGCTGCACCTGCCGACGCTGTGGCAGCGCAGCGACCCCTGGATCGAGACCGGGAGCGGGCCCTGGCGCTGACGCTGGCGCTCATCGCGCTGATCGTCGTGCTGACCTTTGCGATGGTGCGCCCCAACGGATGGCCCGAGGCCGTGGCCGCCGTGCCCGCAGCGGTCCTGCTCATCGCCCTCGGGGCGATCTCGGTGCACGACGCGGTGGACGAGGCAGGCCGCCTGCTACCGGTGGTCGGGTTCCTCGCGGCCGTCCTCGTGCTCGCGCACCTGTGCGACGACGAGGGCCTGTTCCACGCGGCGGGCACGCTGATGGCCCGGGCGAGCCGCGGGCACCCGCGCAAGCTGCTGCTGCGGGTCTTCGTCATCGGCGCGACCACGACCGCGGTGCTGAGCCTGGATGCGACCGTGGTGCTGCTGACGCCGGTGGTGCTCGCGACCGCACGCACGCTCGCGATCGCACCCCGCCCGCACGCGTATGCCTCGGCACATCTGGCCAACTCCGCGTCGCTGCTGTTCCCGGTGTCGAATCTGACCAACCTGCTGGCGTTCACGGTCGCCGGGCTGAGCTTCGTGGAGTTCAGCGCGTACATGGCGATACCGTGGCTGGCCGCCGTGGCGGTCGAATTCGCGCTGCTGAGTTGGCTTTTCAGCGCCGAGCTGCGGCCGCGGCCGGTGCCGGAGACCGCGCCGCCACCACCGGAGGTGCCGGTGTTCGTCCTCGTGGTGCTCGGCCTGACCCTCGCGGGTTTCGCGGTGACCTCGCTGCTGGACCTCGCACCCGCGTGGGCCGCCCTGGCCGGTGCCGTGGTGCTCGGGATACGCAGTTTCGCGCAACGCCGCAGCACGGTGCGCGGCATCGTGCGCGCGGTCAACGTGCCGTTCCTGGCGTTCGTGCTGTGCCTGGGCGTCGTGGTGGATGCCGTGGTGCTCAACGGGCCCGAGGCGGTCATGCGCGATGTGCTGCCCGACGGCGACTCGCTGCCCGCGCTGCTGGGCTACGCCGCGATCGCGGCCGTGCTGGCCAATCTGGTGAACAACCTGCCCGCCGTGCTGATGCTGTTGCCGTTGGTGGCCGCGGCGGGCCCCGGCGCGGTGCTGGCCGTGCTGATCGGTGTGAACGTGGGCCCGAACCTGACCTATGTGGGTTCGCTGTCGAACCTGTTGTGGCGCCATGTCGTCCACCGGCAAGGTCTGGCGGCCAAGGCAGGCGAGTTCAGCCGCGTGGGTGTGGTCACCACACCGCTGACGTTGGTCGCCGCGGTCCTCGGGTTGTGGGCGGGCCTGGAGCTGTTCGGCTGAGCCGTGTCAGCTGCGGCGCTGACGCGCGATCTCGGCGAGCACCACACCGGCGGCCACCGACGCGTTGAGCGACTCGGTGGGCCCGGCCATCGGGATCGACACGATCGCGTCGCAGTGCTCACGCACGAGCCGCGACAGGCCCTTGCCCTCGGAGCCGACGACGACGACCGTGGGGCCCGTCGCGTCGAGTTCGTCGAGGGTCGTGTCACCGCCGGCGTCGAGGCCGACGATCTGCAGGCCCGCGTCGGCAAAGCTCTTCAGCGTCCGGTTGAGGTTCGTCGCGCGCGCCACCGGAACACGTGCCGCGGCACCGGCGCTCGTGCGCCAGGCCACCGCGGTGACCGATGCCGACCGGCGCTGCGGGATCACCACGCCGTGGCCGGCGAACGCGGCCACCGATCGCACGATCGCCCCCAGGTTGCGCGGATCGGAGATGTTGTCGAGCGCCACCAGCAGCGCGGGTGCGGCATCGGCTCTCGCCGTGGCCAGCAGGTCGTCGGGGTGCGCGTAGGCGTACGGCGGCACCTGCAGTCCCAGGCCCTGGTGCAGCCCGTGGTTGCTCATGCGGTCCAGATCGGTGCGGGGCACCTCGAGGATCGAGATGCCGCGGTCCGCGGCCATCTGGACGGACTCGGTCACGCGCTCGTCGGCGTCGGTGCCCAGCGCGACGTACAGCGCGGTCGCGGGCACCTTGGCGCGCAGGCATTCGAGCACCGGATTGCGGCCGAGCACCAGTTCGGTCTCGTCGGTCTTGCGGCCGGCGCGCTGCTGCTGCGCCTTGGCCGCGGCCCTGGCCTTCTTGGCTGCCGGATGGTTGGGGCGCATGTGGGCCGGCGGCGTCGCGCCACGGCCCTCCAGGCCGCGCCTGCGCACACCGCCAGAACCCACGGTCGGGCCCTTCTTGGTCCCGGGCTTGCGAACTGCGCCGCGCCGCTGTGAATTTCCGGCCATTACTTGTCCCGCTCTATCAGGGCCCATTGCGGGCCGTCGGCGGTGTCGGTGACCTCGATACCGGCTTCCTTGAGCCTATCGCGGATCGCGTCGGCGGCCGCCCAGTCGCGACGCTCACGGGCCTCGGCGCGGCTGGCCAGCGCCCACTGCACCAGCACGTCGACGGCCTTGAGCGCGGCCGACGTCGCATCACGCGACTCCCAGCGCTCGTTGAGCGGGTCGCAGCCGAGGATGTCCATCATGGCGCGGATCGACGACGCCTGCTGCATCGCGGTCTGGTGGTCGCCCGAGTCCAGCGCCCGGTTGCCCTCGGCGCGCGCGGCGTGGATCTCGGCCAGCGCGATGGGCACCGACAGATCGTCGTTGAGCGCCGCGGCGAACTTCGGCGTCCATTCCCCGATCGGCACCGAGCCGACGCGACTGCACACACGGTGCAGGAAGTCCTCGATGCCCGTGTAAGCCTTGACCGCGTCCTGCAGCGCGGTCTCGGAGAACTCCAGCATCGACCGGTAGTGCGCACTGCCCAGGTAGTAGCGCAGCTCGGCAGCCCGGACCCGTTGCAGCACAGCGGGAATCGAGAGCACGTTGCCCAGCGACTTGCTCATCTTCTCGCCGCCCATGGTGACCCAGCCGTTGTGCAGCCAGTACCGGGCGAAGCCGTCGCCTGCGCCGTGCGCCTGCGCGATCTCGTTCTCGTGGTGCGGGAACACCAGATCCATGCCGCCTGCGTGGATGTCGAATTCGGGGCCCAGGTAGGCCTCGCACATCGCGACACACTCGGTGTGCCAGCCGGGACGGCCGCGGCCCCACGGCGTGGGCCAGGACGGCTCGCCGGGCTTGGCGCCCTTCCACAGCGTGAAGTCGCGCTGATCGCGTTTGCCGGTCGCGACGCCCTCGCCCTGGTGCACATCGTCGATGCGGTGCCCCGACAACTGCCCGTAGTCCGGCAGGCTCAGCACGTCGAAGTACACGTCGCCGCCCGCGGCGTAGGCGTGGCCCTTGTCGATGAGGCGCTCGATGAGCTCGACCATCTGCGTGATGTGCCCAGTGGCCCTCGGCTCGGCAGACGGCGGCAGCACGCCCAGCGCGTCGTAGGCGGCCGAGAAGGCACGCTCGAAGGTGGCGGCCCACTCCCACCACGGACGCCCGGCGTCAGCGGCCTTGTTGAGGATCTTGTCGTCGATGTCGGTGACATTGCGGATGAACGCGACGTCGTAGCCGTTGGCGGTCAGCCAGCGGCGCAACACGTCGAACGCAACCCCACTCCGGACATGTCCGATGTGCGGAAGACCTTGTACGGTCGCCCCGCACAGGTAGATCGAAGCGTGCCCAGGCCGCAACGGCACGAAATCACGTACGGCACCCGCCATGGTGTCGTAGAGCCTCAAGCCGAGCTCAGGGCCCGACCCGACAGCTTGAGCGCGATCGGTCACGACGTGCCAGCTTACCGGCCCTTTGAGGGCTACTTTGCATCACCGACCGGTTCGGCGGCCACGAGGGCCGTGGCGATGGCTGCCAGACCCTCGCCGCGGCCGGTCAGCCCGAGGCCGTCGGTGGTGGTGGCCGACACCGACACCGGGGCTCCCACCAGCCCGGAGAGCACCTGTTGTGCCTCTTCGCGCCGGGGCCCCACCTTCGGCCGATTGCCGATGACCTGCACCGTTGCGTTGCCGACGACGAAGCCCGCGTTCTCGACGAGCGCGCGCACGTGACGAATCATGTCGGCGCCGCTGGCACCGCGCCACTGCGGGCGGTCGGTGCCGAAGATCGTGCCGAGATCACCCAACCCGGCAGCGCTGAGTAGCGCGTCACACAGCGCGTGGGCCGCGACATCGCCGTCGGAGTGGCCTGCGCAGCCGTCGGCGTCGTCGAATTCCAGGCACAGCAGACGACACGGGCGGCCTGCCTCGATCGGGTGGACGTCGGTGCCGAGCCCGACGCGAGGCAGCATCATGCGCCGCGCGCCAGGACGGCCTCGGCGAGCACGAGATCCAGCGGTGTGGTGATCTTGAATGCCAGCGGGTCGCCGTCGACGATCTGCACGGGCGTCCCGAGTTGTTCGACCAATGACGCGTCGTCGGTCACGCCGCCGGCCGTGGCGCGCGCGTAGGCGCGCCGCAGCACGTCGGCATGGAAACCCTGAGGCGTCTGGACAGCGCGCAGACCGGCCCGCTCGGGCGTTCCGAGCACCGCGCCGTTGGCGTCGACCGCCTTTATGGTGTCGGCCGGCGCGAGTCCGGGTACGACGGCACTGTGCCCTTCTTTCAGCGCAGCCACCACCCGGGCGATCAACGCGGGCGGGGTCAGTGCGCGTGCGGCGTCGTGCACCAGGACGAACTCGGCGTCACCGGCCGCTTCGAGAGCGAGCGCAACCGACCCTGTGCGATCGACCCCACCGGAGACGATCACGGAGTCTTCACCGCCGAACACCAGTTTCGACTCGTCGGTGAGCGCGGGCGGTACCGCGATCACGATCCGGTCGATCACGCCGGAAGCGCGAAGCCCCGACAGAGCGTGCTCAAGAAGGGGTGCTCCCCCCAGTGTCACGAATGCTTTCGGCCGTCCCGCGCGCAGCCGCTCACCAGAGCCGGCGGCCGGGACGACGGCAACCGTCGCCACCGTTTACGTCCCGAACAGATCAGGACGCGGCGGCCAAAACCTCGTCGAGGATGGTCTCGGCCTTGGCGTCATCGGTGTTCTCGGCCAGCGCGAGCTCGCCCACCAGGATCTGCCGGGCCTTGGCCAGCATGCGCTTCTCGCCTGCGGACAGGCCGCGCTCCTGATCCCGACGCCACAGGTCGCGGACGACCTCGGCGACCTTGTTCACGTCACCGGAGGCCAGCTTCTCCAGGTTGGCCTTGTAACGACGCGACCAGTTCGTCGGCTCCTCGGTGTGCGGCGCGCGCAGCACCTGGAACACCTTGTCCAAACCTTCTTGACCCACAACATCGCGGACGCCGACATACTCGGCGTTCTCCGCGGGTACTCGAACGGTCAGATCCCCTTGGGCGACCTTGAGGACGAGATATTCTTTCTGCTCGCCTTTGATGGTCCGGGTTTCGATCGCCTCGATCAACGCAGCACCGTGGTGTGGATAGACGACGGTGTCTCCGACCTTAAAAATCATCTGATTCGAGCCCCTTTCGCTACTCCATCCTAACACGGACCCAGATCACACGTGCACCAACGGTGCAGGTCAGGGGCCATGCAGGTTAATGGCAGGGGTTGACACGATGACGAATTCGTGCAACTGCCGCGAGATCGACGGGGCCGAAAGGGATCCCGGCGCAAACTCCCGCGCGCCTCACGAGGGGCCTGAAGGGACGCTTGGCAAGCCCTCACATTCCCCTGATGATCGCCACCTACTACTCTGCATAGTCGAAGAACGGCGAACCTGTTCAGGAGGCTTGAGTGAACCGCTTCTCATCCCGCGCCGGTCTGGCCGTCTGCGGCCTGGCCACGGCTGTGGCACTCACCGCGTGCAGTGCCGGGCAGATCTCCCAGACCACCACGCAGGAGCCCGCCGTCAACGGCGTCAACGCTCAGGCAGGACAGGTTTCGCTGCGCAACGTGCACCTGCGGGCGCCGCAGCAGACCGACTACGTGGAGCCCGGCACCACGGTCGAGTTGCTGTTCGTGGCCGCCAACGATTCGACCGAGGGCAGCAACAAGCTGAAGTCCATCACCTCGGACGTCGGCGAGGTCACGCTGACCGGTGATTCCACGGTGCCCGCCGACGGCGTGCTGATCGTCGGAGAGCCCGACGGGCAGATCCAGGCCGTCGAGAACGCCGAGGCCGCCGACGCCGTCACGGCCGAGGTGGAGCTGACCAAGCCGATCACCAACGGCCTGCTCTACGACTTCACCTTCACGTTCGAGGACGGCGAGACCACGGTCGCCGTGCCGATCTCGGCCGGCGAACAGCCGCGCCGCCCGGTCCCGCCCGCGGGTCCCGGATCCAGCGAACACTAGGTCTTCACCGGCCTGTCGCAGGCCCGGCTGTCGGTGCCTGCCGATACTGTCACGGCGTGGCCGGTTCGAAAATACGTTCGCAGTACCGCTGTTCGGAGTGCCAGCACGTCGCGCCCAAATGGGTCGGCCGCTGCGCCAACTGTGGTACCTGGGGCACCGTCGACGAGGTCGCGGTGCTCGCCGGCAACAACAAGCTCAACGGTGCGGCACGGCGTTCGGTCGCCCCCACGTCACCGGCCGTGCCGATCACGTCCATCGATCCCGGCGTCACGCGCCACTACCCCACCGGCGTCAGCGAACTCGACCGCGTGCTCGGCGGTGGTCTGGTCGCGGGTTCGGTGACACTGCTCGCGGGTGATCCCGGGGTCGGCAAGTCCACGCTGCTGCTCGAGGTGGCCAACCGCTGGGCCCACAGCGGCAAACGCGCGCTCTACCTGTCCGGCGAGGAATCCGCCGGGCAGATCCGCCTGCGGGCCGAACGCACCGGATGCACGCACGATCAGGTGTACCTGGCCGCCGAATCCGATCTGCAGATCGCCCTCGGCCACATCGACGAGGTGAAGCCCAGCCTGGTGGTGGTCGACTCGGTCCAGACCATGTCCACCACCGAGGCCGACGGCGTGACCGGAGGCGTGACGCAGGTGCGCGCGGTCACCACCTCGCTCACCGCGTACGCCAAGGCCGCGGTCGGCGATCCGGCCGTCGCGATGATCCTCGTCGGCCACGTCACCAAGGACGGCGCCATCGCGGGCCCGCGGTCACTCGAGCATCTCGTCGACGTGGTGCTGCACTTCGAAGGCGACCGGGCATCGTCGCTGCGCATGGTGCGCGGCGTGAAGAACCGGTTCGGCGCCGCCGACGAGGTCGGCTGTTTTCAATTGCACGACAACGGGATCGAGTGCGTCAGCGATCCTTCGGGACTGTTCCTCGACCAGCGTCCGCTCGCGGTGCCCGGTACCGCGGTGACCGTGACCCTCGACGGCAAGCGCCCCATGATCGGCGAGGTCCAGGCCCTGGTCTCCCCGCCTGCGGGTCCGCCGCGGCGCGCGGTCAGCGGTATCGACTCGGCCCGTGCCGCGATGATCGGCGCGGTGTTGCAGACGCGCTGCCGCATGCCGATCAACAGCAACGATCTCTATCTGTCGACCGTGGGTGGTATGCGGCTCACCGATCCGTCGGCAGACCTCGCGGTGGCGCTCGCGATCGCATCGGCGTACTTCGACATCGCGATGCCCATGAAGGCCATCGCGATCGGCGAAGTGGGCCTGGCAGGTGACCTGCGCCGCGTCACCGGCATGGACCGCAGGCTGTCGGAGGCCGCCCGGTTGGGGTTCACGACAGCCGTCGTCCCGCCGGGTGTCACGTCGGCACCGGCGGGTCTGAAGGTCGTCGCCGCGGATAACATCCGGGCCGCGGTTCAGACGATGCGGGAGATCGCGATTGCGGGTGCCCAATAGGATCGGGACAATACCGGCCGATCCTAGGAGGGCTGATGGCCGTGAAGTCCGGCGCGAGATCCGGACGCAACGTCGTGCACCTGGCCCGGCCGACGTTGCGCGAGACGCTGGGCCGCCTTGCCCCCGGCACACCGTTGCGCGACGGGCTTGAGCGCATCCTGCGTGGCCGCACCGGTGCGCTGATCGTGCTCGGATACGACGACAGTGTCGAGGCCATCTGCGACGGCGGTTTCGTCCTCGACGTGCGCTATGCGCCGACGCGGCTGCGTGAGCTTTCGAAGATGGACGGCGCAGTGGTGCTCTCCAGCGACGGCAGCCGCATCCTGCGGGCCAACGTGCAGCTGGTCCCCGACCCGTCCATCCCGACCGACGAGTCCGGAACCCGGCACCGCTCGGCCGAGCGCACCGCGATCCAGACCGGTTATCCCGTGATCTCGGTGAGCCACTCCATGAGCATCGTGACGGTCTACGTGGCAGGCGAGCGGCACGTGGTGCCCGATTCGGCGACGATCCTGTCCCGGGCCAACCAGACCATCGCGACGCTGGAACGCTACAAGGGCAGGCTCGACGAGGTCAGCAGGCAGCTCTCGACCGCCGAGATCGAGGACTTCGTGACGCTGCGCGACGTGATGACCGTCGTGCAGCGCCTGGAGATGGTGCGCCGCATCAGCCTGGAGATCGACGCCGACGTGGTGGAACTCGGCACCGACGGCCGCCAGCTCAAGCTGCAGCTCGACGAACTCGTCGGCGACAACGAGACCGCGCGCGAGCTGATCGTTCGCGACTACCACGCCAACCCGGATCCGCCGACGGCCGCGCAGGTCGCCGCGACGCTCGAGGAGCTCGACTCGCTCAGCGACAGCGAACTGCTGGACTTCACGGTGCTGGCACGCGTCTTCGGGTATCCGTCGACCGCCGAGGCCCAGGATTCGGCGATGAGCTCACGCGGTTACCGCGCGATGGCCGCGATCCCCCGGTTGCAGTTCGCCCACGTCGACCTGCTGGTGCGTTCGTTCGGCTCGCTGCAGAACCTGCTGGCCGCCAGCGCCGACGATCTGCAGTCCGTCGACGGCATCGGTTCGATGTGGGCACGCCACATCAGGGAAGGGCTCTCACTGCTGGCCGAGTCGACGATCGCCGACCGGCTGGCCTGAATTAGTTACCCGCGCCGGGGGCGTCCGGGCCGGGTGCGCCGTCGGCAGGTGGCGCTGCCGGCTGCTGCGGATTCGCCTCGGCGAGGATGAACGGCACGGGCGCGGATCTGAGATTGCCCAGTTGCACCACGAGGTTGTAGGTGCCCGGACCGATCGGCTGGCGCGGCAGCGGGCACTGCGGCGCCGAACCCATACCGGTCCAGGTGACCTCGGTGGTCACCTGTTCACCCGGGTTGAACGTCTTGACCAGCGTCTCGTTGGACGGCGCGCAGTCCAGGTTGGACCACAGCCGCGTGTTGTCGAGCGAGTAGACGTAGGCGGCCAGGACCGCGGCGCCGACGTCGCGCTTGCACGCCACCAGACCGATGTTGGTGACCACCATGGTGAACTTCGGCTGATCGCCGACGACGTACTCGGGCTGGCTCGTGATGCCCTTGACCGCGAGCGTTGAGTCCGGGCAGTCGTCGCCCTCCTTGAGCACGGGCGGCGGCGTCACGGCCGCGGTCGGCGTGGGCGTCGGCGGTGGCGCGTGCTGCGCGGGCGGGACGATCGGCGTCTTGACGGCGGGGTCCTCGCCGGGCAGCGGCGTCGGAGGGGCGGCCTCCTGGGCCGCGGTCTCACTGGACTGATCGGCTGCGGTGTTCTCGGATCCCGAGCTGCTCTTGGTCATGATCACCGCGACTATCGCGGCGACAACCCCGACGACGACTACCGCGATACCGATAGCCAGCGCCCGGCGCCGCCAGTAAATCTGCGCGGGCAGGGGCCCCTGAGGTTCGAGATCCAACACGACTTTCACGGTAAGCCCAGGTCATCCCCAGTTGCCCGAGGCGCCCCGGCGTGTCGCCGTCGGGTGTCAGACTTCGCCGATATCGCCCAGGTGGCTGCGCAACTCCACGTGTCCGTCCGCGAGGTGGTAGGTGGTGCCGACGATGGCCTGCGTACCGGCCGCGAGCCCCTGGGCAATCGCGGTCGAGCGCATCTGCAACTGCGCGACGGTCTCGTTGACGTGCTGGGCCTCGAACTCGTCGACACGGCTCAACCCGGCCTTGCGCCCCAACAGGATCGAGGGCGTCACACGCTCGACGATGTCGCGGACGAACCCGCTGGGCACCTCGCCCTCGTCGAGCGCGGACAGCGTCGCCTTGACCGCACCGCAGCTGTCATGGCCGAGCACCACGATGAGCGGCACCTTGAGCACCGTCACGGCGTACTCGATCGACCCGAGCACCGCGTTGTCGATGACGTGGCCCGCGGTACGCACCACGAACATGTCGCCGAGGCCCTGGTCGAACAGGATCTCTGCGGCGACGCGGCTGTCGCCGCAGCCGAACACCACCGCGGTGGGACGCTGCGCCTGGGTGAGGCTCGCGCGGCGCTCGATCCCCTGGCTGGGGTGCAGCGGTTGGCCCGCCACGAAACGGGCATTACCGTCCTTGAGTGCTTTCCACGCTGCCACAGGACTTGAGTTCGGCATTTGTACATTCTGCCCTGAAGACGCGATGAGCATCAGCCCGGTTGAACTTTTGAGTTGGTACGACCATGCGCGGCGGGATCTGCCGTGGCGGCGCCCCGGCGTGAGCGCCTGGCAGATCCTGGTCAGCGAGTTCATGCTTCAGCAAACCCCGGTGTCGCGGGTCGAGCCGATCTGGCAGGCCTGGATCGAGCGGTGGCCCACGCCGTCGGCCACGGCCGCCGCCGGACCGGCCGAGGTGCTGCGCGCGTGGGGAAAGCTCGGCTATCCGCGCCGGGCAAAGCGCCTGCACGAGTGCGCCGTGGTGATCGCATCCGAGTACGACGACGTCGTGCCGCGTGACGTCGACACCCTGCTCACCCTCCCCGGAATCGGCGCCTACACCGCGCGCGCCGTCGCGTGCTTCGCCTATCAGGCGAGCGTTCCGGTGGTCGACACCAACGTGCGCCGCGTCGTCACACGCGCGGTGCACGGCACGGCCGACGCACCGGCGAGCACGCGCGATCTCGACATGGTCGCCGCACTGCTGCCGCCCGACGACACCGCCCCGACGTTCTCGGTCGCACTCATGGAACTCGGCGCCACGGTGTGCACGGCACGCTCACCGCGCTGCGGCATCTGCCCGTTGAGCCATTGCCGCTGGCGCTCGGCCGGATTCCCGGCCGGCACGGTCACCCGCCGGGTGCAGCGCTATGCGGGCACCGACCGCCAGGTGCGCGGCAAGCTGCTGGATGTGTTGCGCGCCAGCACAACTCCCGTGCCGCGCGCACAGTTGGACCTCGCGTGGCCGGCCGATCCCGCCCAGCGTGACCGCGCGCTGGACTCGCTGCTGGTGGATGGCCTGGTGGAGCAGACGGCCGACGGCCGGTTCGCGCTCGCGGGCGAAGGCGAGACCGGAAGGCCGGCCTGAGCGCGGCCTAGGCCGTCGCCTCCACCATCTCCCTGGCCAGATCACCGGCGCAGACGGCGTTGGAAGTGCCTGAGCCGCATGCGAACCGGCGACGGTAGTCCGACGGTGTCACGCCGATGAGCCTGCGGAAGTGGTGGCGCAGCAGCGTCGAGGTGCCGAAGCCGGCCTGCCCGGCGATCCAGTCGATGTCGAGGTCGGTCTCTTCGAGCAGACGACGCGCATACAGCACGCGCTGATCGGTGATCCACTGCATGGGCGTGGTGCCGGTCTCCTCGACGAAACGGCGCGCGAAGGTGCGCGTGGACATCGCGGCCCGCTTGGCCAGGCTCGCGACGGTGTGCGGCTTGTCGAGGTTGGCGACGATCCAGTCGAGGTGCGGGGCGAACCGGTCCGAGCACCGGACCGGAACCGGCTGGTCGATGAACTGGCGCTGCCCGCCGTCGCGGTGCGGCGGCACGACCATGCGGCGCGCGATCTTGTTGGTGACCTCGCTGCCGAGCTCGCGCCGCACGAGGTGCAGGCACGCATCGATACCCGCCGCGGTACCCGCACTGGTGATCAGGTTGCCGTCGTCGACGTAGAGCACGTTGCGGTCGACCCGGGCAGTCGGGTACCGCCGCGCCAACTCGTCGGCGTGCATCCAGTGCGTGGTGCACGGTCTGCCGTCGAGCAGGCCCGCCGCACCCGCGACGAATGCCCCCGAGCACACCGTCAGGATGATCGACCCGGAATCGGCCGCGGCACGCACCGCCTCGAGGGCCGCAGGCAGATATTCGTCGCTGCCGATCGCGGGGATCGCGACCAGATCGACACCCACCAGGTCTTCCAGACCATGGTCGGGCGTGAGCGTGGCCCCGACCGACGTACTCAGCGGCTTGCCTGCTTCGGGCCCGCAGACCTTGAAGTCGAAGTTCGGCACACCGTCGCCGCTGCGGTCGATACCGAACACCTCGCAGATCACGCCGAACTCGAACATCGCGAGGCGATCCAGCGCGAGCACGGACACACTTTTGAGCATGGCAGCATTTTATCTGAATATGTCGCCCCTGCCACTGTTGGCGGTATCCAGGTGCGGCCAACAATTACTGCCATGAATGTCGTCATCGCTCTGCTGATCCTGGCCGCACCCGTTGCGGTGGCCGTGACACTGGGCTGGGCGGCCCACCGCGGCAACGTTTTACGGTTCGACCTCGCCCAGTTCCGGGTCGGCGTTCCACTCGCCGGCCGCTTCGACACCCCCGACGCCGACGCATACCGTGCCGCGCACGACGCCGAGGCCATCCGCAGCCGTTTCGAGCAGCACCCGGTGTGGCCGTCAGCCGGCGTTCTCGGCGAGCGCCGCTAGGAATTTCGTGACCGCGGCCTGATACACCTCGGGCTGGTCATCGTGGATCAGATGACCGGCGTCGGCGACGTACAGGTACGTGGTCCGAGCGCCGGTCTCGGCCATCTGCCGCATCTGACCGGCCGGTGCCACCGAGTTGGCCGCCTCCAGCAGCAGCGTCGGCGCCGCGACGTCACGCCACTGCTGCCAGTAGCCCCGTCGCCCCCACTCCGCGGCGATGTCGATCCACCACTGCGGATGCCCGTGCAACCGCCACCCGGTCGGCGTCCGGTCGAAGGCTTCGAGGAAGTACTGGCCCGCGACGGGGCCGAACTCGTCGTAAACCGCTTGCGCAGAAGCGAATTCGACCGGGAGCGCATGTACCCACGGTTCCCACGGACCCGTGGTGCGGCCACGGAAGTCCGGGGCCATGTCCTCCACCACGACGGCGGTCACCAGGTCGGGCCGCGCCGCCGCGAGGCACCACGAGTGCAACGCACCCATCGAATGCCCGATCAGGATCGCCGGGCGCCCGAGTGCGCCGACCGCGTCGGTCAGGTCCTCGACGAAACGCTCGGTGCTGATCGGATGCGGGTCGGCGACGCCGCGGCCGCGGTGCCACGGCGCGTCGTAGGTGTATAC
The DNA here is from genome assembly GCF_001457595.1 of Mycolicibacterium smegmatis. Lineage (GTDB taxonomy): Bacteria > Actinomycetota > Actinomycetes > Mycobacteriales > Mycobacteriaceae > Mycobacterium > Mycobacterium smegmatis. The sequence goes on from NZ_LN831039.1 coordinate 6,155,124, forward strand.
CTCGCCCAGCCCGGTCAACCACGGCAGTTGACGCGACCACGTGGTGCCGCGGCCCATCAACCCGTGCACCAGCACGATCGGTTCGCCGTGGCCGCCGCGGGCGGTGAGGAGATCTGTGACCATGTCGTTATCTTGCCGTCGGATCACGCTACCCTGAACGGCATGCCCGTCGTGAAGATCAACGCCATCGAGGTCCCGCCGAACGCCGGACCCGAGCTTGAGAAACGGTTCGCCCACCGCGCGCACGCCGTCGACAATCAGCCGGGCTTCCTCGGTTTCCAGCTGCTGCGCCCGGTCAAGGGCGAGACCCGCTACTTCGTGGTGACCCAGTGGGAGTCCGAGGAGGCGTTCCAGGCGTGGGCCACCGGCCCGGCGATCGAGGCGCACAAGGGCGAGCAGCGCAACCCGGTGGCCACCGGGGCAAGCCTCCTGGAGTTCGAGGTTGTGTTGGACGTTGCGGGGTCGGGCGACAAGGCGTAGCCCAGGCCGGGCACTTCGGCCCGCTGCCGGCCTGACGGCCGTCATGGCGGTCGTCGCGGCCCTGGCCTGCGGCTGTTCAGAACGTTCGGCCCCTGCGGCCGAGGTGTCATACGGCGCTCACATCGACACCAACACCCCGCCTGGTCTGCGCGCCAAGCAGACCATGGACATGCTCAACTCGGATTGGCCGATCGGTCCGGTGAGTGTGGGCACGCTCGCGTCGCCCGAGAAGATCGACGACGTGGGCGTCAAGATGGACACCATCTGGTGGGACCGCCCGTTCAAGGTCACCTCTGTGGAGATCGGCGCGGGTCAGGCGACGCTGCATGTGCTCACGTCGTACAACGTCGCGCAGAACATCGAACTGCGCACCAACGACGCGGGCCTGGTGGACCGTTTCGAGGTGAACCTCGAACCGCCGGTCATCAACGGGTGGTCGGATATCGACAAGGAGATCGCCAAGACCGGCGCGCGGTACTCGTACCAGGTGTCCAAGGTGCGTCCCGGCGCCGAGGCCACCGACGCGTGCGAGGTGGTCGCGGGCACCAACACCGACCTGTCGCTGCCTCTGGCGTCGATCTTCAAACTCTATGTGCTGCTTGCGGTCTCCGACGCGATCAAAGAGGGCACGCTGAGCTGGGACGACAAGCTGACCATCACCAAGGACGGCAAGGCACTCGGTTCGGCGGGCCTGGACAAGCTGCCGCCGGGCGCACAGATCACGGTGCGCACCGCGGCACAGCAGATGATCTCGGCCAGCGACAACATGGCAACCGACCTGCTCATCGGGCGCGTGGGCACCGGTGCGGTGGAGCGTGCGCTGGTGACCGCTGGTCACCACGATCCGGCCAGCATGACGCCGTTCCCGACGATGCATCAGGTGTTCTCGGTCGGCTGGGGCGAACCGAACCTGCGCGAGCAGTGGAAGAACGCGTCGCGCGAGGACCGCATCAAGCTGTTGCAGCAGACGGATTCCCGCCCGTACCAACCTGATCCGAACCGCACCCACAGCCCCGGCTCGACCGACGGGCTGGAGTGGTACGGCAGCGCGCAGGACATCTGCCGCGTGCACGCCGCTCTGCAGGCCTCAGCGGTGGGTCCGGCCGCACCGGTCAAGGACATCCTGTCCGCGCTGCCCGGCATCGACCTGGACCCGGCGAAGTGGACCTACATCGGCGCCAAGGGCGGCAACCTGCCCGGCGATCTGACGTTCAGTTGGTACGCGGTGGACCACACCGGGCAACCGTGGGTCGTGAGCTTCCAGTTGAACTGGCCGCAGTTCCGCAGTTCGACCGCGGCGGGCTGGCTGCTGCAGATCGCCAAGCGGGCCTTCGCGCTCGCGCCCGTGGGCCGGCTCCACTGACCCGTCAGCTGCTCCGCAACGTCCAGGCATCGGCGCGGTGATGCAGCACCGTCCGGCTGACCGGCGCGATGTCGATGCGCCAGAAGGATCTGGGCGGCGCGTCGAGTGCCATCAGGATCACCGCGCGGACCACGGCGGGATGCGTCACGGCGATCACCTTGCCGTGACGCGTCGACGCGGTCTGCAGCCAGCGCCGGACGCGCTCGACGAGGTCGACGATCGACTCGCCGCCGTGCGGGGCGCGGGCCGGGTCGGTGAGCCAGACCGCGAGCTCCCCTGGATCGATGTCACCGAGTGAATTGCCCCGCCAGCAGCCGTGGTCCAGATCGGCCAGTTCGGGAAGCGCCTGCGCCTGCAGACCGAGCCGCTCGGCGGTCTGCCTGGTGCGCGTCTCGGGCCCGCAGAACGCGAAGTCGAAGTCGTTGCCGATGCCGGCGGCGTCGACCTGCCGGTGGCCCAGGTCGTTGAGAGGTTCGTCGGCGGGGAATCGCCCGGCTGCCACCGCATCGGTCATCGCATGCGCGACCAGCGACAGCCGGACGACCTCACTCACGCCGGAATCTGATCCTGCTGTTTCTGGTCGAGCAGACGCGAGACCAACGCCGCGAACACCAGGCCGATGGTCGTCCACATGACGACCTGGGTGCCCAGGGAGTACAGCCGGAACTCGTACAGCAGATCGGCCGAGAAGCCTTCGAGCAGCACGTTGCCCTCGGCGTCGGTGATCGGTCCAGGTGTCTCGGAGATGGTCGGCAGCAGCAGGAACATCACCGCAACCGACACCACGTAATCGGCGGCGCCGATCAGCGCGGCGTTCCAGGCCCCGAACTTCGGCGTCAACTTGCGGGCCAGCATCACCGACCCGACCAGCAGCGCCGCCGAGAGGACCGTCACCAACAGGTACAGCAACGTGCGCTGCTGGATCGTCTCGTCCAGGCTGAGCGCGGGAGGACTCGGCGGGTACTTCAGCGCGGGCACGATCCACAGCGCGATCAGCATGCCGCCGGCCAGCAGCGCGCCTGTGGCACGCGCGGACAGGCTGCCGATGCGCCCGTAGGCCACGCAGAACAACACCGCGAGCAGTGCGCCCATCGCGACACCGAACGCGACCACACCGAAGCCCAGGCCGATCGTGGACTGCACGGTGCGGGTGATCTCGAACCCGCCCCCACCGCCGTGGTCGTGCACATGCGCATGACCGCCGTGCTCAGCCGCCTGGTGGGCCGCGCTGACCGCGTCCTCGTAGTCGATGGCCCGGTTGATCAGCGGTTCGATGAAGATCCAGGACCAGACGAAAGCGAGCACGCCACCGAGGGCGCCGGCGACGAGGCCGCGCCCGATGATGTGTTTTTCCATCGGAGTGTTATCGGCTTCCGACGGCTAGTGGCACGGGAAGCCGAGCAGGTGCCGGGCATCGTGCACGAACTCGTGCACGTAGGTGTTGTTGCCGAACACCGAGGTCGCGCCCTGATCGAGGCCGACGAAGTACAGCACCGCCAGGGCCAGGAAGGCCGTGACGGACAGCCACAGCGCGGCCTTGGTGGCCGAGAGGTCGAGTGCCGGGGCGACGCTCTGGTGAGCCGGAGAAGTCATGTAGAAGATCCTTTCTGGGATACCGCGTCCCAGTTCGAAGGAGTGACAAACGCAGGGTCTGACTTTCACAGTGGCGCGACCGTTCTGGATTCTCACCAGATTCCGGCGTCTGTCGATTACAGCAGCATCCTAAGCCACACAAAAGACCCCCGGTGATTACCGGGGGTCTTCTGCAACTCAGTGTTCACCTGAAGGCGGTCACCGCGACACGCTCACTCCGTGCCTGCGGTCGGGGCGCCGGCGGCTCCGGCACCGGCCAGATCGGGCTCGGCGGTCTCGGCGCTCCTGGGCCCACCCGTGAAGGTGAACTTGGCGTCCTCGCCCTGGCCTTCGCCGTCCCAGCCTTCGACGTCGACCGTCACCAGCTGACCGGGGCCGATCTCCTCGAACAGGATCTTCTCCGACAGCTGGTCCTCGATCTCGCGCTGGATCGTGCGGCGCAGCGGGCGCGCGCCCAGCACCGGATCGAAGCCGCGCTTGGCCAGCAACGCCTTCGCCTTGTCCGAGAGCTCCAGAGCCATGTCCTTGGTCTTGAGCTGGTTGGACACCCGGCCGATCATCAGGTCGACCATCTGGATGATCTCGTCCTGCGTCAGCTGGTGGAAGACGATGATGTCGTCGATGCGGTTGAGGAACTCCGGACGGAAATGCTTCTTCAGTTCGTCGTGAACCTTCTGCTTCATCCGCTCGTAGTTGTTCTCGCTGCCGCCCTGGCTGAAGCCCAGGCCGACGGCCTTCGAGATGTCGGACGTGCCGAGGTTCGACGTGAAGATCAGCACCGTGTTCTTGAAGTCCACCGTGCGACCCTGGCCGTCGGTCAGGCGACCGTCCTCGAGGACCTGCAGGAGGCTGTTGTAGATCTCCTGGTGGGCCTTCTCGATCTCGTCGAACAGCACGACGCTGAACGGCTTGCGGCGCACCTTCTCGGTGAGCTGACCGCCCTCCTCGTAGCCGACGTAGCCCGGAGGGGCACCGAACAGCCGCGAGGCGGTGAAGCGGTCGTGGAACTCGCCCATGTCGATCTGGATGAGCGCGTCGTCGTCGCCGAACAGGAAGTTCGCGAGCGCCTTGGACAGCTCGGTCTTACCGACACCGGACGGGCCGGCGAAGATGAACGAGCCGGACGGGCGCTTGGGATCCTTCAGGCCGGCACGCGTGCGGCGGATGGCCTTGCTGACCGCCTTGACGGCGTCCTCCTGGCCGATGATCCGCTTGTGCAGCTCCTCCTCCATGCGCAGCAGCCGAGTCGTCTCCTCCTCGGTCAGCTTGAACACGGGGATACCGGTCCAGTTCCCCAGCACCTCGGCGATCTGCTCGTCGTCGACCTCGGCCACGACGTCCAGGTCACCCGAACGCCACTGCTTCTCACGCTCGGCACGCTGCGCGACGAGCTGCTTCTCCTTGTCGCGCAGAGCCGCCGCCTTCTCGAAGTCCTGCGCATCGATCGCGGACTCCTTCTCCCGGCGCGCGTCGGCGATCTTCTCGTCGAACTCGCGCAGGTCTGGCGGAGCGGTCATACGGCGGATGCGCATCCGCGCGCCGGCCTCGTCGATCAGGTCGATCGCCTTGTCCGGCAGGAACCGGTCGTTGATGTAGCGGTCGGCCAGGGTGGCCGCCGCGACCATCGCGGAGTCGGTGATCGAGACGCGGTGGTGCGCCTCGTAGCGGTCGCGCAGACCCTTGAGGATCTCGATGGTGTGCTCGACGGTCGGCTCACCCACCTGCACCGGCTGGAACCGGCGCTCCAGGGCGGCGTCCTTCTCGATGTACTTGCGGTACTCGTCGAGCGTGGTCGCGCCGATCGTCTGCAGCTCGCCACGGGCCAGCTTGGGCTTCAGGATGCTCGCGGCGTCGATCGCGCCCTCGGCGGCACCCGCACCAACGAGCGTGTGCAGCTCGTCGATGAACAGGATGATGTCGCCGCGGGTGTTGATCTCCTTGAGCACCTTCTTGAGGCGTTCCTCGAAGTCACCGCGGTAGCGGCTGCCCGCGACCAGGGAGCCCAGGTCGAGGGTGTAGAGCTGCTTGTCCTTGAGCGTCTCGGGAACCTCGCCGTGCACGATGGCCTGTGCCAGGCCCTCGACGACGGCGGTCTTGCCGACGCCGGGCTCGCCGATCAGCACCGGGTTGTTCTTGGTGCGGCGGCTCAGCACCTGCATGACCCGCTCGATTTCCTTCTCGCGGCCGATGACCGGATCGAGCTTGCCCTCCATCGCGGCCGCGGTGAGGTTGCGGCCGAACTGGTCGAGCACGAGCGAGGTCGACGGGTTGCCCGATTCGCCACCGCGGCCGCCGGTCCCGGCTTCCGCGGCTTCCTTGCCCTGGTAGCCGCTCAGCAGCTGGATGACCTGCTGGCGCACACGCGTCAGCTCGGCGCCGAGCTTGACCAGCACCTGGGCGGCGACGCCTTCACCCTCACGGATCAGACCGAGCAGGATGTGCTCGGTGCCGATGTAGTTGTGGCCGAGCTGGAGCGCTTCGCGCAGGCTCAGCTCGAGCACCTTCTTGGCGCGAGGTGTGAAGGGGATGTGGCCCGACGGCGCCTGCTGGCCCTGGCCGATGATCTCCTCGACCTGGCTGCGGACGCCCTCGAGTGAGATCCCAAGCGACTCGAGCGACTTGGCCGCTACGCCCTCGCCCTCGTGAATAAGTCCCAAAAGGATGTGCTCGGTGCCGATGTAGTTGTGGTTGAGCATCCGGGCCTCTTCTTGAGCCAGGACGACGACCCTGCGGGCGCGGTCGGTAAATCTCTCAAACATCGGTGGTTACCTGCTTCCATCACGTAGCGGTACCGACACACATCAGACCTTGTGCAGTCGGAGTGCGTAGTACCTGCCGTCCACTCTAATGGGCGGCCGCGCCGGGCGCGGAGGTTGGCGGGCCGTTCCGCTCTGGATTACCCGGTGCTGTGGATATGCAACGCAGTCTTTACGCAGATCGTTTCCCGATCGGGCACCGAAACAGTTCGCCAGAAGCGAAAAACGCCGGACCGGTGAAAGCCCGGTCCGGCGCGCTGGCAACCTTCCGCTACGTTGCCGCGTGGAATGCGTCGATCACGTCGGCGGGGATCCGGCCGCGCGTCGACACATTGTGCCCGTTGCGGCGGGCCCATTCCCGGATCGCGGCGCTCTGCTCACGGTCGATGGCACCGCGACCACGGGTCGTGGTGGTGGCGGCGCGACCGCGTTTACGTCCGCCGACGCGACGGCCCGCCTCGACCCACTGCTTCAGATCGTTGCGCAACTTCGCGGCGTTTTTTGCGGAAAGGTCGATCTCATAGGTCACACCGTCGAGGCCGAATTCCACCGTTTCGTCGGCCGTGGCCTCACCGTCGAAATCATCGACAAGCGTGACGGTCACTTTCTTTGCCATTCCCGGGCACCGACCCTTCTGCTAGAGCATTGGTGACTTCTTCGAGTATCTCGCACCCCGGCACCAATGTGCCACATTGACGCGGGTTCTATCAACAACGCTCAGATCACGCCAGTCAGTTGCTGTGACGCCGAACAATCGGGAACAAAACGGTCTCCCTAATAGACAACCCTGTCAACGCCATCATCAACCTATCGATGCCCATTCCGGTTCCCGTGGTCGGCGGCATCGCGAACTCCAATGCGGCCAGGAAATCCTCGTCGAGAACCATTGCCTCGTCGTCGCCGGCGGCGGCGGCGCGGGCCTGGGCCTCGAAACGCTCGCGCTGGATTACCGGGTCGATGAGTTCGGAGTATCCCGTGGCGAGTTCGAATTTCCTCACATACAGGTCCCACTTCTCGGTGACCCCTGGAATGCTGCGATGCGCTCGGGTGAGTGGAGTCGTCTCGACGGGGAAGTCGCGCACGAACGTCGGGGCCCACAACTTGTCACCGACCGTGTGTTCCCATAGTTCTTCGATCAATTTCCCGTGACCGTAACCGCGGTCACGCGGAATCTCGACCTCAAGTCGATCCGCAATCTGCCACAACTTCTCGACCGGGGTCTCGGGAGTGATCTCGTCACCGAGTGCCTCCGACAGCGATGGGTACATTTCCACCGTGTCCCATTCACCGTCGAGATCGTAGACCGTGCCATCGGGCAATGGCACCTGACGCGTGCCGATCGCTTCGTCGGCGACCTCTTGAATAAGTTCTCGGGTGACGGTCGCGGAATCGTTGTAGTCACCGTAAGCCTGATATGTCTCCAACATCGCGAATTCCGGCGAGTGTGTGGAATCCACACCCTCATTGCGAAAGTTGCGATTCAACTCGAAAACCTTCTCAAATCCGCCCACGAGGCAGCGCTTGAGGAACAGTTCCGGCGCGATCCTCAGGTACAGATCGATGTCGAGCGCATTGGAGTGCGTGATGAACGGGCGCGCGGCGGCACCGCCGGCGAGCGTCTGCAGCATCGGGGTCTCGACCTCGAGGAATCCGCGCCGTTCGAGCGCCGAACGCACAGCGCGGACCACCGCGACGCGCTGGCGGGCGATGGTGCGGGCCTCGGGCCGGACGATGAGGTCGACATAGCGCTGACGCACGCGCGCTTCTTCGCTCATTTCTTTGTGAGCAACCGGAAGTGGCCGCAGCGCCTTTGCCGCCATCTGCCATCTGTCGGCCAGCACCGACAATTCGCCACGCTTGGAACTGATGACTTCGCCGTGGACGAACACGATGTCACCGAGGTCCACGTCACTCTTCCAGGAGTCGAGTGCCTCCTGGCCCACCTGAGCGAGGCTGATCATCACCTGCAGTTGGGTGCCGTCGCCCTCCTGCAGGGTCGCGAAGCACAACTTGCCCGAGTTGCGGGCAAACACCACGCGGCCGGAGACCCCGACGATCTGGCCGGTCGCGGTGTCGGCGGCCAGGTCGGGGTGGGCGCGGCGCAGTTCGGCCAGCGTGTGGGTGCGATCGACCTTCACCGGGTACGGATCGTGCCCCTGCGCCAGCAGCCGCTCCCGCTTCTCCTGACGGATTCGGAACTGCTCGGGGATATCGGCCTGGGGCTGGGACGTGTCGTCACGATCGGCTGGGGTCACGAAATCCCAGCTTAAATGAACGCGTGAACGCACCTCGGAACGCTCCGCGCCTGGCCGCACTCGCCGACGCACCCGTCGACTGGCGGTTCAAGGGTCTGCCCGCGTCATGGGCCGGCCGCACCCCCGCCGACATCGTCGGAGCGCGGGTGGGGCTGTTCGACGGCGACGGCCCGCTGGGCCCGGTGTGTGTGCTGTCCGAATCCGCTGTGGCCCACAACCTTGCGACGATGGCGCGCTGGTGCGCCGAGCGCGGCGTCGAACTCGCGCCGCACGGCAAGACCCACATGGCGCCGCAACTGCTGGCCCGGCAATTCGAGGCGGGTGCGTGCGCGGTGACCGCAGCGACGGTGAGCCAGGTGCGGGTGTTCCGGGCGTTCGGGTTCGACCGCTTCGTCATCGCCAACGAGGTCACCGACCCGGCCGGACTGGCGTGGCTGGCCCACGAACTCGATGCCGATCCCGGGTTCGGGGTGGTGTGCTGGGTCGATTCGGTGGCCGGTGCCGAGCTCATGACCGCGGCTCTGCGCCGCTCGGGTGCCCGGCGCAGGCTCGACGTGTGCGTCGAGGTCGGGATGGACGGCGGCCGCACCGGCTGCCGCACCACGGCCGAAGTCGACGCCGTGGCCCGAGCCGTGGTGGACAGCCCGCGGCTGCGGCTGGTCGGGGTGTCCGGCTACGAGGCCGCGACCGGCCAGGACGTGACGCAGGAGGCGATCGACGGGGTCCGCGCCTACCTGGACGGGCTGCGGGCCGCCGTGCTGCGCCTGACCGCGCAGTTCGAGACCGACGAGGTCATCGTCACCGCGGGCGGCAGCACGTACTTCGACCACGTCGCCGATGTGTTGACCGGAGACTGGCCCACCGGGTCGCGGGTGCGCACCATCCTGCGCAGCGGGTGTTATCTCACCCACGACGACGGGCTCTATGCCCGCACGTCGCCGCTGTCGTTGCGGGCGGCGCTGCGGGTGTGGGGGCAGGTGGTGTCGCGGCCCGAGCCCCGGCTGGCGCTGGTGGCCATGGGCAGGCGCGACGTCTCGTTCGACCAGGGCATGCCGACGCCGCTGGGCCTACCCGGGGGTGTCGTGGACAAGCTCAACGACCAGCACGCGTTCGTGCGGCTCGGACCACACGACACGCCCGCGGTGGGCGCGTGGCTGGAATTCGGGATCTCCCACCCGTGCACGACGTTCGACAAGTGGCAGCTGATTCCGGTGCTCGACGACGACGGCATCGTCGTCGACCTGGTGCGGACGTTCTTCTGATCAGCGGGCAGGCTTGAGCTTGCCGCGCTGATTGGCGCGGTTGCGCTCGAAGACCAGCCGCAGGCCGTCGAGCGTGAGGTGGCGGTCGTAGTGCTCGACCGTGCGCAGATCGGGAAGCACCAGCGGCGCGGTGTGCCCCGTGGCGACCACCGCGACATCGGCGCCCGAGAAACCGTCGACGTCATCGCGGATGCGGTTCACCAGGCCGTCGACCAGGCCCGCGAACCCGAACACCGCACCGGCCTGCATGCACTCGACGGTGTTCTTGCCGATCACCGAGCGGGGCCGGGTCAGCTCGACGCGGCGCAGGGCGGCCGAACGCGCCGCCGCGGCGTCGGAGGACACCTGCACGCCGGGTGCGATCGCGCCGCCGAGGAACTCGCCCTTGGCCGAGACCACGTCGACGCAGATCGACGAACCGAAGTCCACCACGATCGCCGCGGTGCCGTATTTGTGGTACGCCGCAAGGCAGTTCACGATCCGATCGGCGCCGACTTCCTTGGGGTTGTCGACCAGCAGCGGGATGCCTGTGCGCACACCGGGTTCGATCAGCACATGTGGCACGTTGGGCCAGTACTGCTCGAGCATGACCCGCACCTCGTGCAGCACCGACGGCACCGTGGACAGCCCCGAGGCACCGGTGAGGCGCTCGGCGTCGTCACCGATGAGGCCGTCGATGGTGAGCGCCAACTCGTCCGCGGTGACCTCGGGTTCGGTGCGGATGCGCCACTGCTGCACCACTTTTGCGTGGTCACCGGATCCGGAGATGAGGCCGACGACGGTGTGGGTGTTACGGACGTCGATCGCGAGCAGCACGGGTCTACCTCGGCGCCACGGCGGCGGACCCGGCCCGCGCCCGGTGGCTCCTGCACTTCGGCATGGTGGGCCGCATCAGTTCCTCCAGGGCAGTTCGTGGTTCTGGTCGTTGCCGACCCGGGGGTGGCCGTCGATGCCCGCGGACGCACCGACGTCGATCGCGATGTTGTCGATCAGGCGTGTGCGGCCCAGGCGCGCGGCGACCAGCAGGCGCGCCTGCCCCTCGGCCGGCGCGGGCCCGAGCATGGGGTCGCGCACCTGCAGGTAGTCGACCTCGAGGGCGGGCACCTCGTCGAGCACAGCCCGCGCCGCGTCGAGTGCGGCCTCGGCACCGCCTGCGGCGGCGTACTTCCCGGCCAGCAGGGCGGCCGACAGCGCGCCTGCCTGTTCACGCTGGTCCTTGTCGAGGTAGCGGTTGCGCGACGACAGCGCGAGGCCGTCGGATTCGCGGACCGTGGGCACGCCGACGATCTGGACGTCGACGTTGAGGTCGGCCACCATCTGTCTCAGCAGCGTGAGTTGCTGGTAGTCCTTCTCGCCGAAGTACGCGCGGTCGGGGCGAACGATCGAGAAGAGCTTGAGCACCACAGTGAGGACACCCGCGAAATGGCCTGGGCGCGAGGAACCTTCGAGATCATCGCCGAGAGGTCCGGGGTGAACGCTGGTGCGGGTGCCGTCGGGGTACATGTCGGATCCGGTTGGCGTGAACACGATCTCGACACCCTCGGCGCGCAGCGCGGTCAGGTCGTCTTCGAGGGTGCGCGGATACGCGTCGAGGTCCTCGTTGGGCCCGAACTGCAGGGGGTTGACGAAGATCGACACCACGACCACCGCGCCGGGTGTGCGTTTGGCGGCCCGCACGAGCGTCAGGTGGCCCTCGTGCAGCGCACCCATGGTGGGCACCAGCACGATGCGCCGTCCGGCGGTCCGCAACGCCCGGGTGACCGCGGCGACGTCGGCGGGCGCCGAGTACACGTTGAGTTCACCCGCGCTGAACTTCGGTGTTCTGCTGATCGTCATCCTCGACTCGCTTCCGACAGCACCTCGAAGACCGCTTCGGGTGCGTGAGCACGCTGGGCGGTTCGCAGTGAATTCGCCCGATACGACTGCGCCAGTTGGGGTTCCACCTCGGCCAGGGCCGTCAGGTGCGCCGCGACGGCCGCGGCGTCACCGCGGGCGACCGGCCCGGTCAGCGCGGACTGACCGCGCTGCAACGCGTTCTCCAGGGCCGCACGGGCCAACGGTGCGATGACACGTTCGGCGAGACCACCCGGTTCGTCACCGACGAGTTCCTGGCCCAGCAGTTCCTGCCCGCGCAGCGAGGATCGCAGCGCCTCGACCGCGTCGAGAACCAGCGTCACCAGGTGGTTGCTGCCGTGCGCGAGTGCCGCGTGGTACTGCGCTCTGGCGTCCTCGCGCACCCGGAACGGCTCACCACCGATCTCCAGTACGAGCGACTGGCCGATGGCGTAACCGATCTCGTCGGCCGCGGTGATGCCGAAGCACGTACCGGGAAGACGCGAGATGTCCTCGTCGGAACCGGTGAACGTCATCGCGGGGTGGATCGCCAAGGGCACGCAACCCTGCTCGGTGAGCGGGGCAAGGATGCCCACGCCGTTGGCACCCGAGGTGTGCACCACGATGGTGCCGGGCCGCACCGAACCCGTCGTCGCCAAACCTTTGACGAGGCCCGACAGTTCGGCGTCGGGAACGCTGAGCAGCAGCAGTTCGGCCCGCCGCGCGACATCGTGCACGGGCAGGATCGCGGTGTCGGGCAGTCTGCGCTCGGCACGCTGGCGCGACGCGCGGGAGATGGCGCTGCACGCCACCACCACATGTTCGACGCGTTCCAGGGCGTATCCGAGCGCGGTACCGACCCGGCCTGCGGAGATGATCCCCACACTCAGCCGGGCCGGGCGCAGTCCGTCAGGCGGGGACCACCCGCTCTCGGGGGGCTGCTCCATTGCAGACGAACCTCACGGATCGAAGTGGTCGAACGTTCCGGTCCCACGCTGCGGGTACCGGACGGTGCCACGAGACTAACTCACTCGTCGCGACGGCGACGACGCCCGCCTGTGGTGGGGGCGGCCTGGAACCGAGCGAGAAGCTCGGCGGCCGACTGGCCGTTCGCGTGCTGTCCCCGTGGTTCCTCGTCGGCGCTGCGATGCCGCCGCGGCGGTGGCGGTGTCGCGGATTCGGCCGCCAGCGCGGGGGCGGCCGCATCGGCCGGCGTGGTTTCGCCGGTGTCGTCCTGCTCTGCTGCCGTGCTCTCGGCGTCGGCTCCCGCGGCGTAGTGGCGCCCCCTCGGCCGCTCCGGGCGCTCGGGCGGTTCGGGTGGGGCCATGACGGGCGGCACCGGGCCGGACTGTTCCGGCGCCGGCTCCGGTGCCGGCTCGGCAGGCGCGGTGGGCTCGGGGTTCTCGGCGGGCTCGGGTGCGCGACGCCTGCCGACGTACTCGGTGGCGGTCTCCGGGGCGGATTCGGTGGCCGCCCCGTTCTGGGGCTGCACCGGGGCGGTCCAATTGCTGCCCGGGGCGCCCGCGGGGATCCACTGGCCTTCCGCGGGTGCGGGCCGCCAGCCGCCACCCTCGATCGTCGGCGACGGTTGCAACGGCGGCATCGACGGCGGTGGCGGCGGAGGCGCCCAGGCCGAGACCGGCTCGGGTGCCGGTTGCGGTGCGGGCTGGGGCTCGGGCGCACGCTCCGGTTCCGCCTGGCGCGGCGGCGCCTGAGGAGGAGCTGCCGGAGGGGGCGTCTGGGGAGGAGCCGGTGGGGTCGGCTGATGCTCGGCCTGCGGAGCCGGCGCCTGCTCCTCGTCGAGGCGACGGCGGCGGCGCCTGCGCGGCTCATCGGAGGGTTGCGGGGTGACCTGCGGGCCCGGTTGGGGGGTGGGGTGGGAGGGGAAGCGGTGCGCTCCCCCGTCGGCGGGCCGACGATCGAAGCCACCGTCGGCGGGCCGACGATCGAAGCCACCGTCGGCGGGCCGACGATCGAAGCCACCGTCGGCGGGCCGACGATCGAAACCACCGTCGGCGGGCCGACGATCGAAACCACCGTCGGCGGGGCGACGATCGAAACTCCACTCGTCCTCGGGCGGGTGCGGCTCGGCCGGGACGTCGATGATGGGGCTCTCCTCGGTGCGTTCCGAGCGGTAGTCCCGGATGTCGGTGGTCTCCACGTCGGGCACGTCGAGGCGGCTCGCGTGGACACGGCCCGCCGGCCGCGCGGCGGCGCGGTCGGTTTCCAGCGCGGGCCGGTGCGCGAGGTCGGCGTCGAACAGGATCTCCAGGTTGGCCCGCAGCGCGGCCAGCTCGGCGCGCAGCGCGGCAACCTCGTCGGCGGCCTGCGCACGCAGTTCGGAGGCCAGCTCGCGGCGCAGCTGGGTCTCGACGGTCAGCTCGTATTCGCGCCGCGCCGAGATCTCGCGATCGAGCTGCAGGTCGTAGACGAGTTTGAGGTCGCGCGCCTTGGCCTGGTCGAGATCGCTCTGGCGGCGGTAGATGACGGAGACGAACGCCGCCACCACGGCGGCCCACAGTGCCAGGATGACGGCTAGTTTCAGCAACTCCACACGGTTGGTGAACACCAGCGCCGAACTCGCAAGAATGGCGAGTACCAGCAACACCGTTAAGAGCAGCCAGCCTGGCCTTCGGCCGCCGCGCCGTGGCCGAACACCGCGGGGCGGAACAGTCATGCGCCGACTGTACCTGTCACAGGTCACCTAGCGTGTCGACCACCACGGCGATTCGGCGATCTGACCGGAGCACAACGTCATTCGGGGACGGCATCGCCGTCCTCGGGTGGTTCCTCCGGCGACTTGCAGCAATGCTGCAACCACAGCCCGGCGATCGCGAGCGCCAGCGCGCACAGCGCGGCCACCACCACACCGGGGGTGTCCTCGCCCGCGACCCGGATGGTCGTCCGCCGCGGCAGCAGGTACACCAGAACCCCGACCCACCAGCCCGCGACCAGCGCACCGACCCATGCAGAGGCCTTGGCGATCACCACCGAACGCGCGACGGTCAGTGGGTCGAGGCGACCCGCTCCGACGCCGATCTGCCCGTCGTTGATCTTGGCGCGAACGTAGAAGCCCCAGCCCGCCTCGAACGCCGCGACACCGAGCAGCGACAGGCCGGTCCACACCGTGATGGGCGGGAACCACCGGTAGAGCGCATGGATCAGCAGATAGCTGAGCAGGGCCGCCGCAACGGCCGCGCCCACCAGGTCGCGCTTGCGGGTCGGCCCCATCAGCCGGCTGCGGTTTCGGTCCGGATGTCGAGCACCAGGTCGGTGCGCGTGACCCCGTCCCGCTCGGACTGGTCGATCTCCGACAGCAGGCGCTGCACCGGACGTGACTCGCCTGCGACCGTGAGCGTCGCGTCCGGGTCGACGTCCAGCCACGGGATCAGCACAAACGCCCGCAGGTGCGCGAGCGGGTGCGGCAGCGTCAGTCCCTCGTCGCGCGAGATGATCTCGTCGGCCCCGTCGTGGCACGTGATCAGGTCGACGTCGAGCGTGCGGGGGCCCCAGCGTTGCCCGCGGACCCGGCCTGCCGCGGCCTCGAGCTCCTGTGCGCGCCGCAGCCACCCGTGCCCGTCGAGATCCGGGTCGTCGGCCAGCAGTACGGCGTTGAGGAACGGGCCCTGCTCTTCGAAGCCCCACGCCGCGGTCTCGTACACCGCGGAGACCGCGCGCACCGCAGGCCCGAGACCGTCGAGCACCGACTGCAGCCGCGTGAGCCGGTCCCCGAGATTCGACCCGATGGAAAGCACCGTTGAGGTCATCTGCCACCTCTCCGCGATCGCCGCGCCACCACGGCAACATCATCGAATGTCAGCGGGATCGGCGCACTGGGCTTGTGGACGACGACCTCGACCGCGTGCAGGCGTTCGTCGGTCATGATGCCGTCGGCGATCTCCGCCGATACCGTCTCGATCAGATTGCGGGGCGTGCCCGCGACGATGTCGGCGGCACGCTGCGCGAGCGCGCCGTAGTCGAGCGTGTCGGCCAGGTCGTCGGACACGGCCGCGGGCCGCAGGTCCATCCACACCGTGATGTCGACGACGAAGTCCTGGCCGTCGGCGCGTTCGTGGTCGAAGACGCCGTGGTTGCCGCGGACCCGCAGTCCCCGCAACTCGATCCGGTCAGCCAATCTGTCCTCCAGAAGTCCAGGCGCCCAGCACCTTCAATGCGTCGACCGAGGCCTGTACGTCGTGCACCCGCACGCCCCAGGCACCGTGCATCGCGGCCAGCACCGAGATCACCGCGGTCGCGGTCTCACGGCCGTCCGGTGGTCGCGGTGTGCCGTCCGCGGCGGCCAGCAGCGTACCGAGGAAACGTTTGCGCGACGCGCCAACCAGCACCGGGATGCCCGTGGCCACCAGGTCCGGCAGCGCGTGCAGCAGCGCCCAGTTGTGCTCGGCGGTCTTGGCGAAACCCAGGCCGGGATCGATGACGAGCCGCTCCGGTTCGACGCCCGCGGTCACCGCGGCGTCGACCGCCGCGAGCAGTTCGGTGCGCACCTCGGCGACCACGTCGCGGTATCCCGGAACGCGGTGCGGGTGGTCGGCGTCGACCGAACGCCAGTGCATGAGGATCCACGGCACCTTCGCCTCGGCGAGCACGCCGGCCATGCCGGGATCGGCCCGCCCGCCCGACACGTCGTTGACGATGTGCGCGCCCGCTTCGAGCGCCGCGCGCGCGACGTCGGCGTGCATGGTGTCGATGCTGATCGTGATGCCTTGGGCCGCAAGCTCTCTGATCACCGGCGTGACGCGGGCGGCCTCGACCCCGGGATCGATGCGGGTCGCGCCGGGCCGCGTGGACTCACCGCCGACGTCGATGATCTGTGCGCCCGCGGCCACCAGGGCCAGCCCGTGCTCGACGGCGCGGTCGGTGTCGATGAATTTCCCACCGTCGGAGAACGAGTCTTGCGTGACGTTCACGACGCCCATCACCTGCACGGGTGTGCGGGGCTGGGCCGTCAGGCTCGGTGGGTTCACTTGCGCAGGATAAGTTCCAGCGCCTCGGCTCGAGATGCCTTGTCGGTCTTGAACTGCCCCCGCACGGCCGATGTGGTGGTCACCGCGCCCGGTTTGCGCACCCCGCGCATGGCCATGCACAGGTGCTCGGCCTCGACCACCACGATGACGCCGCGCGGGTCCAGCTTGCGCATGAGCGCGTCGGCGATCTGGGCGGTGAGCCGCTCCTGAACCTGCGGCCGCTTGGAGTACAGGTCGACCAGACGCGCGATCTTCGACAGTCCCGTCACGCGTCCGTCGACACCGGGGATGTAGCCGACGTGCGCCACGCCGTGGAACGACACCAGATGGTGCTCGCACGTCGAGTACATCGGGATCTGCTTGACCAGCACGAGTTCGTCGTGACCCTCGTCGAAGGTCGTGTTGAGCACGGAATCCGGGTCGGTGTGCAGCCCCGCCATCAGTTCCTTGTAGGCGCGGGCCACACGGGCCGGAGTGTCGACGAGTCCCTCGCGTTCGGGGTCCTCGCCGATCGCGATGAGCAGTTCGCGAACCGCGGCCTCGGCGCGCGGTTGGTCGAACACCCTGCGGACATTGTTGTTCTGGTGTCCGCGCAGGGACTGCGTCATCGAAGTCTCCGTTCTCGGATCAGCCGTGCGGGTTCGACCGGTCGCCGGTGTGCCCGTCGTCCTGACCGGACTGTTCGCTCGGTCGCCCGTGCTCGGGGCTGGTGCCTTGCTGTCCGGGATGAGGATACGGCTGGTACGGGTACGGCTGGGGCTGCTGCCATCCCGACGGATGTGGCGGCGGGTACCAGTAGCCCTGCTGCGGCTGGTATCCCGGCTGCTGCGACTGCTGCGGCGGCGGCCAGCCCGGGGCGTGCCACCCGGCCGGGGCGCCGTAGTCCGGCTGCGTCGGGCCTGCCGGAGCCGGGGCGCCGTTGCTGGGTGCGCCGTTGGTGCCGTTGCGCTTCTCGGCCTCGCGGTTGGCCGCGGCGATCGCGGCCTTGAACGCGGGCTCGGGCACCGGCGGCGGCCACGGCTCGCCGCGCTCCATAGCGAGCTCGCCCGGCGTCTTGATGGGCGGCTTGTCCGACGGCACACGGCCGCCGAAGTCGTCGAACATGGTCAGGCGCGGACGCTTCTTGACATCACCGAAGATGGCCTCCAGCTCGGCGCGGTGCAGCGTCTCCTTCTCCAGCAGCTCACCGGCCAGGATGTCCAGCACGTCGCGGTACTCGGTGAGGATCTCCCACGCCTCGGTGTGGGCGGCCTCGATGAGTTTGCGGACCTCGTCGTCGATGATCTGCGCGACCTCGTGGCTGTAGTCGGCCTGCGTGCCCATGGTGCGGCCCAGGAACGGGTCGCCGTGCTCGGTGCCGTACCGCACGGCGCCCAGCTTGGAGCTCATGCCGTACTCGGTGACCATGGCGCGGGCGATCTTGGTGGCCTGTTCGATGTCGGACACCGCACCCGTGGTGGGCTCGCGGAACACGAGTTCCTCGGCCGCGCGGCCGCCCATCGCGAACACCAGGCGCGCGATCATCTCCGACCGCGTCATCAGACCCTTGTCGTCTTCGGGCACCGCGACGGCGTGACCGCCCGTGCGCCCACGCGCGAGGATCGTGACCTTGTAGATCGGCTCGATGTCGGGCATCGCCCACGCGGCCAGGGTGTGGCCACCCTCGTGGTAGGCGGTGATCTTCTTCTCGTGCTCGCTGATGATGCGGCTCTTGCGCCGCGGGCCACCGACCACACGGTCGACGGCCTCTTCGAGCGCGGGACCCGTGATGACCGTGCCGTTCTCGCGCGCGGTGAGCAGCGCGGCCTCGTTGATCACGTTGGCCAGGTCGGCGCCGGACATGCCGACGGTGCGCTTGGCCAGGCCGTCCAGGTCGGCGTCGGGCGCGATCGGCTTGCCCTGCGAGTGCACCTTGAGCACCGCGCGGCGGCCCGCGAGATCCGGGTTGGAGACCGGGATCTGGCGGTCGAAGCGCCCGGGGCGCAGCAGCGCGGGGTCGAGGATGTCGGGCCGGTTGGTGGCCGCGATGAGAATGACGCCCTGGCGGTCGCCGAAGCCGTCCATCTCGACCAGCAGCTGGTTCAGGGTCTGCTCGCGCTCGTCGTGACCACCGCCGAGGCCCGCCCCGCGCTGACGGCCGACGGCGTCGATCTCGTCGACGAAGATGATGCACGGGCTGTTCTGCTTGGCCTGCTCGAACAGGTCGCGCACACGGGAGGCGCCGACGCCGACGAACATCTCGACGAAGTCCGAGCCGGAGATCGTGAAGAACGGCACGCCGGCCTCGCCCGCCACGGCGCGCGCCAGCAGCGTCTTGCCGGTTCCGGGCGGGCCGTACAGCAGAACGCCCTTGGGGATCTTGGCGCCGAGCGCCTGATACCGCGACGGGTTCTGCAGGAAGTCCTTGATCTCGTACAGCTCCTCGACGGCCTCGTCGACGCCTGCGACGTCGGCGAAGGTGGTCTTGGGCATGTCCTTGGACAGCTGCTTGGCGCGCGACTTGCCGAAGCCGAAGCCCATGCGCCCGCCGGTCTGCATCCGGGAGAACATCACGAACAACGCCACGAGCAGAAGCAGCGGCAGCATGTAGATGAGCAGGGTGCCGAACACGCTGCCCTGGTTGACGACGGTATTGGTTTTTGCGCCTTTGTCCTGAAGCGCGTTGAACAGCGTCACGCCGTACCCGGTCGGGTACTTCGTGATGATCTTGTCGCTGTTCTCGGTGTCGCCGTTGCCGCTCTTGAGGTCCAGCCGGACCTGTTGTTCGCGGTCGTCGATCTGGGCGCTGTTGACGTTGTCGCCGCGAATCTGGGCGAGCGCCACCGTGGTGTCTACAGGCTTGTAGCCGCGCGTGTCGTCACTGAAATAGAAGAACGACCAGCCCAGCAGCAGCACGACCCCGATCACGGTCAGGGTGCGGATAACATTTTTCCGGTTCATCGATCATCGGCCTTCGTTGGCTTCATCTTTTTCGGCCGCCCCCGGCCGGGGTCCTTCCTGATACGCGCAGCTAGCAAGTTACAAGGCTACCGCTAGACCAACGTCCGGCAGTTCCCGACGGTCACCGGCCGGCCGTCCGCCCGGGCCGGCCGAAACTCTGGCCACGTCGTGACCGGGTGTGCCTATGGTTGAGACCGTGATCACACCGACCGAGCGGTCAGTCGAAACCAATGGCGTGACGTTGCGAGTGACGGAGGCGGGTGAGCGCGGCAATCCGGTGGTCGTGCTCGCGCACGGATTCCCCGAGCTCGCGTACTCGTGGCGTCACCAGATTCCGGCCCTGGCTGCCGCCGGCTACCACGTACTGGCCCCTGACCAGCGCGGTTACGGCGGCTCGTCGCGGCCCGAGAGCATCGACGACTACGACATCACCAAGCTCACCGGCGACGTGGTCGGGCTGCTCGACGACATCGGCGCCGAGCACGCGGCCGTGATCGGGCACGACTGGGGCGCGGTGGTGGCGTGGAACGCCGCGCAGCTGCATCCGGATCGCGTGGCCGCGGTGGGCGGGCTCAGCGTCCCGCCGACGCCGAGATCCACCCGCCCGCCGACACAGGCCTTCCGCGAACTGGTCGGCGAGGGCAACTTCTTCTACATCCTGCACTTCCAGGAACCCGGGGTGGCCGACGCCGAGTTCGACGGTGACCCGGCCCGCGCGCTGCGCCGAATGTTCGGCGGTCTGCTGCCACCCGAGAACGAGGAGGCCGCGATGCGGATGCTGCGTCCCGGTCCCGAGGGCCTGATCGACCGGCTGCCCGAACCGTCGGCGCTGCCCGACTGGATCAGCACCGGCGAGTTCGACCACTACGTCGACGCGTTCACCCGCACGGGGTTCACCGGCGGGCTCAACTGGTACCGCAATTTCGACCGCAACTGGGAACTCACCGCGCATCTGGCCGACGCCAAGATCACCGTGCCTGCCCTGTTCCTGGCCGGGGCGGCCGACCCTGTGCTGGGGTTCGCACGGCCCGACCGGGCGCGCGAACTGATCACCGGGCCCTACACCGAGGTGATGCTCGACGGGGCCGGGCACTGGGTGCAGCAGGAGCGGGCCGAGGAGGTCAACGCCGCGTTGATCCGGTTCTTGCACGGGCTGGAGTTGCAGTGATGAGGCCACTGAACTTCGGGGTGTTCATCACGCCGTTTCACCCCGCGGGCCAATCCCCCACCACCGCACTGCAATACGACATGGACCGTGTGGAGGCGCTGGACCGGCTGGGCTACGACGAGGCGTGGTTCGGTGAACACCATTCGGGCGGTTACGAACTCATCGCGTGCCCGGAGGTGTTCATCGCCGCGGCAGCCGAACGCACACGCCACATCCGGTTGGGCACGGGCGTGGTGTCGCTGCCGTATCACCACCCGTTGATGGTCGCCGACCGCTGGGTGCTGCTCGACCATCTGACGCGCGGGCGGGTGATGTTCGGCACCGGCCCGGGCGCCCTGCCGTCGGACGCGTACATGATGGGCATCGACCCGGTCGACCAACGTCCGATGATGCAGGAGTCGCTCGAGGCGATCCTGGCACTGTTCCGCGCCGAACCCGGCGAGCGCATCGACCGCAAGACCGACTGGTTCACGCTGCGCGACGCCGCACTGCACATCCGCCCCTACACCTGGCCGTATCCCGAGATATCCACGGCGGCAATGATTTCTCCGTCCGGCCCACGACTGGCGGGCAAGCTGGGCACATCGCTGCTCTCGCTGTCGATGTCGGTGCCAGGCGGGTACGCCGCGGTCGAGACCACCTGGAACGTCGTGCGCGACGAAGCGGCCGCGGCAGGCCGGCCCGAACCCGACCGCGAGAACTGGCGGGTGCTGGGCATCGTGCACCTCGCCGACACCCGCGAACAGGCCATCGAGGACTGCACGTACGGCCTGCAGGACTTCGCCAACTACTTCGGCGCCGCGGGCTTCGTCCCGCTGTCGAATCAGGCCGAGGGCGGCGGCACACCGTACGAGTTCGTGGAAAACTATGCGTCCAAGGGCAACTGCTGCATCGGCACGCCCGACGACGCGATCGTCTACATCCAGGATCTGCTGGACCGCTCGGGCGGGTTCGGGACGTTTCTGCTCCTCGGCCACGACTGGGCGCCGCCCGCCGCGACGTTCCACTCCTACGAGTTGTTCGCGCGTGAGGTGATCCCGCACTTCAAGGGCCAGCTGACCGCGGCGCGCGCATCGCACGACTGGGCCAGGGGCATGCGCGATCAACTGCTGGGCCGCGCCGGGCAGGCCATCGTCAACGCGATCACCGAACACACGCAGGCACATCCCCGGACAGGGGCCGAGAAGGACAAGAACTAATGCGCGCCGCGGTCTTACGGCAGGGTCGCATGGTGGTGCGCGACGACGTCGCAGAACCGGTACCCGGCCCGGGTCAGGTGCTCGTCGAGGTCAAGGCGTGCGGAATCTGCGGGTCCGATTTGCATTTCGCCCAACACGGTGAGGATTTGCTCGCGTCGACCGCGCAGCTCGAGGGCGTCGCGAACCAGAACGACGACGTCGATCTGTCCCGGGACATCTTCATGGGCCACGAGTTCAGCGCCGAGATCCTCGAAGCCGGGCCCAGCACTGACACATACGCGCCCGGGACGCTGGTGACGTCGGTACCCGTGCTGATCTCACCGCAGGGCATGGACATGATCGTCTACAGCAACACCACGCTGGGCGGTTACGCCGAACGCATGCTGCTGTCGGCGCCGTTGCTGCTGCCGGTGCCCAACGGACTCGATGCCGGACCCGCCGCACTCACCGAGCCGATGGCCGTGGGCCTGCACGCGGTCAACACCTCGCGCATCGAACGAAACGAGACCGCGCTGGTGATCGGATGCGGCCCGGTCGGCATCGCGGTGATCGCCGCGCTGAAGCTGCTGGGTGTGGAAGACATTGTGGCGTCGGACTTCTCACCGACCCGTCGGCGACTTGCCGCGGCGATGGGCGCACATGTCACGCTCGATCCCGCACAGGATTCGCCGTTTCACCAGTGCAGGCCCGCGGTGGTGTTCGAAGCCGTCGGCGCACCCGGCA
Source organism: Mycolicibacterium smegmatis (assembly GCF_001457595.1). Taxonomy (GTDB): domain Bacteria; phylum Actinomycetota; class Actinomycetes; order Mycobacteriales; family Mycobacteriaceae; genus Mycobacterium; species Mycobacterium smegmatis. Next base: position 6,177,681 of record NZ_LN831039.1, read on the forward strand.
TCATCGACGACATCCTGCGGCGCTGTCCGGCGGGCACGCGCGTGGTGGTGGCCGGGGTCTGCATGCAACCCGATACCGTGCATCCGCTGTACGCGGCCGTCAAGCAGATCAGCGTCTCGTTCGTGTTCGGCTACGACCCGGCCGAATTCGCGTCCTCGCTGCGGGCGATCGCCGAAGGTGACATCGACGTGCGGCCGATGATCACCGGATCGGTGCCGCTGGACGGAATGGCCGACGCATTCGACGAACTCGCCACACCGGACGCGCACTGCAAGATCCTCGTGACACCGTGACGGGCCGGTAGGGTTCGTGCCATGCCGATCGCTGTGAATGCGAAGAAGCGGGTCCGGGCACTGCTGGTCGGCGTGGCCGGCCTGGCGGTGCTGGCGGTGGGGGGTTGCGACGCGAGTTCGGGCCCCGTCGCCGGATCCGGTGATCCCCGACAGGTGACCGTGGTCGGGGAGGGCCAGGTCCAGGGTGTCCCCGACACGCTCACCACCAACGTGGCCATGGAGTTCATCGCCGCCGACGTCTCATCGGCGCTCAACCAGTCGAGTCAGCGCCAGCAGGCCGTGATCGACGCGCTCGTCGCCGCGGGCATCGACCGCAAGGACATCAGCACCACACAGGTCAGCGTGCAGCCGCAGTTCGGCACCGACGGCGCGTCCAACACCATCACCGGTTACCGCGCGAGCAACACGATCGACGTCAAGATCCGCGACCTCGACACCGCGTCACAGACGTTGACACTCATCGCCGAGACCGGCGGCGACGCCACCCGCATCAACTCGGTGGCGTTCTCGATCGAGGACGATTCGGACCTGGTGCGCGATGCCCGCGCGGAGGCGTTCAACGACGCGAAGAACCGCGCGCAGCAGTACGCCGACCTGTCCGGGCTGAGCCTCGGCGAGGTCATCTCGATCTCGGAGGAGTCAGGCTCGACCCCGCCGCGGCCGATGCCGCGCGCGGCGATGGAGGCCGTCCCGCTGGAACCCGGTCAACAGGCCGTGAACTTCTCGGTGACCGTGATCTGGGAACTCACCTGAGCGTCTAGTGCGTGTAGACCTTCGGGTCGAGCAGGCCGATGAACGGCAGGTCGCGGTAGCGCTCGGCGTAGTCGAGGCCGTAGCCGACGACGAACTCGTTGGGGATGTCGAACCCGACGTACTCGACGTCGATGTCGGTGCGCACCGCCTCCGGCTTGCGCAGCAGCGTGCACACCTTGAGCGAGCGCGGGTGCCGCGTGGCGAGGTTGCGCAGCAACCACGACAGCGTCAGGCCGGAGTCGATGATGTCCTCGACGATCAGCACGTCGCGGTCGTTGATGTCGCGGTCGAGGTCCTTGAGGATGCGGACCACACCCGACGACGACGTCGACGATCCGTAGCTGCTGACCGCCATGAACTCGAGCTGGGTGGGCAGCGGGATCGAACGTGCCAGATCGGTGACGAACATGACCGCGCCCTTGAGCACCGTGACCAGCAGGAGGTCGTCGTCCCCGAGGTTGTCCCGGTACTGGTCGGCGATCGCCGCCGCGAGCTCGGCGGTACGTGTCCGGATCTGCTCCTCGGACAGCAGTACCGACTTGATGTCTCCCGGATACATCTCGGTGGATTCGACAGCCACGTCCACAGCGTGCCACGTGAGGTCGCCGCAAACCAAGACGGCTGCCCGATACGCGCTCACACCGGTTCGGTGTAGAGCACCAACTCGCCGTGGCGCCGGCCCACGAACAACCGCTGACGGGACAGGTTCGAGCCGACCGCCACACCGCCCTGCCCGCGCCAGTCGGTGACCAACCGGTCCACCCCGCGGATCTGTACGTCGGTCAAATCGGTGCCGCCGTTGGTCAGAAGCCAGGCCCGGATCACGCGGCGCCGCACGGCACCGGGAAGCCCGGCCAGCACCTCGGTGTCGAGCCCCGGCGGGGTACGAGCCGAAGTCTGGGAAGTCTCAAGGGCCTGCCTCGCGATCTCGTCGAGTGTCTCGGTGTCCTCGCGCAGCGCGGTCGCGGTGCGCGCCAGCGCCTCGGCCACTCCCCCGCCGAGGACCTCTTCGAGCAGCGGCATCACATCGAGGCGCAGCCGGGTCCTGGTGAACCGCGGTTCGAAGTTGTGCGGGTCGTGCCAGGGTTTGAGCCCGAGTTCCTCGCAGGCCGCGTGGGTCACGGTGCGCCGGATGCCCAGAAGCGGCCGGTGCCACGGCGGATCGTGCGGACGCATGCCTGCGATGGACCGCGGCCCTGACCCGCGCGCGAGCCCCAGCAGCACGGTCTCGGCCTGATCGTCGAGTGTGTGGCCCAGTAGCACGGGCGCCCCGTCGCGCGCGGCCTGCAGCGCGGTGTAGCGCGCCGTGCGCGCGGCGGCCTCAGGCCCGCCGGAGCGGCCCACCACCACCGGGATGATCTCGGCGCCAACACATCCCACCGACAGCGCCTGCGCCCGAGCGGTCTCGGCCACCGCACGCGCCCCGGTCTGCAGGCCGTGGTCGACGATGAGCGCCGTGGTGGGACGCTCGGCCGCCGCGACCGCGGTGAGCGCAAGCGAGTCCGGCCCGCCGGACAACGCCACACACCAACGCTCGCCGTCGACCTGCGCTGCGAAATCGGCCACCGCCCGACGCAGCGTCGCTACAGCACGCGATCGATCCATCGCTGCGGTTCGTCGATCTCGGTTGGCAGCGGCAACGTCTCGGCGTTCGTCCACACGGTGTTGAACCGTTGCATCCCCACCGCGGACACCACGTGGTCGACGAACGCCTTGCCGCGGGTGTACTGACTGAGCTTGGCGTCGAACCCCAGAAGTGCACGCACGACGCGCTGCACCGGGGGCTGCTTGCGTTGCCTGCGTTCGTCGAAGCGCCGCCGGATGGTGCCCACGGTGGGCACCACGGCGGGGCCGACGGCGTCCATGACGTGATCGGCGTGGCCTTCCAGCAGCGTGCCCAGCACGAGCAGCTGGTCGAGCGCGCGGCGCTGTGGTTCGGCTTGCACCGCACGCATCAGCCCCAGGATCCCGGTCGAATTCGGTTCGGGCGCAGACCCGTTGGTGCCGCGCTGGTCACGCACATACTGCGCGAGGCGGCCGGCCAGTGCGGCGACATCGTCGCCCGCGTCCTGCGTGAGCACCGCGAGCGCCTGCGACATGTGGTCGGCCAGCCAGGGGTTGGCACGGAACTGCACGCGGTGGGTGACCTCGTGCAGGCACACCCAGAGGCGGAAATCGGCTGGGGCGACGCGCAGTTGGCGTTCCACCGAGATGACGTTGGGGTACACCAGCAGCAGTTCACCGCCGTCGGGGCCGAACGGGTCGTACTGGCCCAGGATGCCCGACGAGATGAACGCCAGCAAAGCGCCGGTCTGCGCGCCGGTGACGCGCCCGGTGATGAACCCGGGCTTGTCCCCGTTCGCGTCACTGTCCCCGGTGTCGCCGCCCGTGGTCATCACGCGCATCGACCGGGTGGCCGCGCGGATCCAGGCGGGACGGTCGACGACACGGGCCTCGGGCACCTCGGCGCCCTCGTTGAGACCCGTGACCTCGCGGACGGGCAGCTCGGCGGCGCGTGCGCTCTCGGAGAGCTGATCGATGGCCTGGCGGCGCGTGTAGTCGGTCGAAGGCGGTTCGGGCCGCGCGAGCTTGGCGCCGACGGATGCGGCGAAATCCCAGTCGACCGCGCGGCCCGCGGTCATGGTGGGCCGGCTCATGCGCCGCATCCGCAGCTGCGCAGCACCGCGGCGAGCCCGTCGATCGCGGTGCGTCCGGTGGGCCCGGCTTTGTTGGAGATCAGCGCGAACGTGAGCACCCGGCCGCTGTGGTCGGTGACGATGCCTGCCAGCGCGTTGGTTCCGGTCAGCGACCCGGTCTTGGCGCGCAGCCACCCCGCTGCGGCACGGCCGGCGTCGGTGTCGAGGTAGCGGTTGGACAGGGTGCCGCTGCCACCGGCGATGGGCAGCAGGTCCACCAGCGGCCGCAGAGCGGGCTGGGTGTGTCCGGCAGCGGCGTTGACCACCTCATCGAGGGTAAGCGCGGTCAGCCGGTTGTCGACCGACAGGCCGCTGGAGTCGACGAGCTTGGCACCCGAGGTGTCGATGCCCACGGATCGCAGCTGGGTCAGCACCGCCCCGACGGCACCCTCGAAGCTCTGTGGCCGGCCAAGCGCCTCGGCGACCTCACGGGCGATCGACTCGGCCATCACGTTGTCCGACTCGTTCATCATCTGCCGCAGCCGCTCGATGAGCGGCGCCGACTGCACCTCGGCGATTGTGGTGCCGCCACGCATGCCGGACGGCATCAGCGTCACCGACTCCGGTTCGACGCCCAGTGCAGCGGCCAGCGCCTTCCCCGCGTCGAGCGCGGGACTCTTCGACCGCCGCGATTCCACGGTGGTGGGCTGTGTGCGCCCGCCGTCGAGCATCACCGATTCCATGGGGGCGATGTCGCCGCCGTCGATGTCGGCCGGGTCCCAGCCGGGTGCCATGGTGGGGCCGCTGTACGCGCTGGTGTCGACGCGCACACGGGTCACGCGAATGCCGCGTGCGCGGACCTGGTCGGCGAGGTCGCTGATGCGGGCCGCACCCTTGTACCAGGTGTCGGTGCCCTTCGGCGCGGCCGAGAGTGTGGTGTCGCCGCCGCCGCGCAGCACCACCAGGCCGGGTTGGTCGTCGGCGGCGACCACCGTGGTGGTGAGCCGCGCATCGCGGTCGAGGGTCAGCAGCGCGGCCGCGGTGGTGAGCACCTTGTTGACCGACGCGGGCTGCATGGGCACGCGCGCACCCTGTTCCCACAGCTCGGCGCCCGTGTCGGCGTCGGTGATGCGGCCTGTGATCAGACCCAGATCGGGGTTTGCCAGCGCGGCCGCAAGGGCGGTCGCCAGCCCGCGGCGCGTCGGTGTGGGCGCCGACAGGTCGACCGGTACGACGCCGGGATCGGCGGTGGCAGGCGGCGGGGCGGGCGGCACGGCCTCTGCCGCGTCCGAGTGTTTGCCGGTGAACAGGGCCGCGGCGGCGACGACGGCGACGACGAGCGCGAGCACCGCAACACCTACCGCCACGTGGGTGGACCGTCTCCACCGAGTGGGCCGCATACTTCCCCTGCTCTCGATCGACCTTGGTGAGCCACCCCTGCGCGTCAGCCTATCGCTCATCTAAGGTTGGCCCGGCGGGGTCGTCCCCGCGTCGTCTGACAAGACGATCCCAGTCTGATTGCACATGCGAAGGAGCCGCGACGGTGGAGTTCGACGTCGTCATCGAGATCCCGAAGGGTTCACGCAACAAGTACGAGGTGGATCACGAGACCGGCCGGGTCAAGCTGGACCGGTACCTGTACACCCCGATGGGTTATCCCACCGACTACGGCTTCTTCGAGAACACCCTGGGCGAGGACGGCGATCCGCTGGACGCGCTGGTGCTGCTGACCGAGTCGGTGTTCCCCGGTTGCGTTGTCGAGGCGCGCCCGGTCGCGATGTTCAAGATGACCGACGAGGCGGGCGGCGACGACAAGCTGCTGTGCGTGCCTGCCGGTGACCCCCGCTGGGACCACATCCAGGACGTCGGCGACATCTCGCAGTTCGAACTCGGCGCCATCAAGCACTTCTTCGTGCACTACAAGGACCTCGAGCCCGGCAAGTTCGTCAAGACCGCCGACTGGGTGGGCCGCGCCGAGGCCGAGGCCGAACTGCAGCGCTCGGTCGAGCGGTTCAAGAGCTCCGGGCACTGATTTAGCCCGCAGTTAACACACCGTAACGCCGCTGTTCAATGCGGCTCCGATGATCATCGTGTGTTGATGCATCAGGGCATGGGGCTCGAGGCGTACAACGCGCTGCCGCTGCGCCGAGCCGTGCACGCGGTGTTCGAGTGCTGCTGCTGCGTGACGCTGGCCACCGATCTCGCGAAGGGGCGTCCCTACCCGGATCACGCTTCGCTGTTCGCCAAGGCCGACGAGCTGTTGTTCAGCCTGGGTGAGGCGTCGATGGACACGATCCTGCAGGCCTACCCGTGTGTGGGCAGCCGCCCGCACAGCGAGAAGTCCCGCGGCGAGCAGTGCGCGGTATGGGACGCCGACGCGACCGTGATGGCGCAACTGGACGAGGCCGCCCGGCGGTACTGCGAGCGGTTCGGGTTCGGGTTCGTGATGTACGTCGGCGACTCGTGTGCCCGCGATGTGCTCGCGGCCATGGACCTGCGGCTGCACAACGATCACGAAACCGAGCGCAAGGTGGTCCGCAACGAACTGTCGCGGATCAACCGCGCGCGCCTGGAGCGCATGCTGGGTCCCGAGGGCGGTTACGACAACTGGTGCCCGGACTGACGATCCATACGGTCTATCTGGTTCACCAGGGGCTCGCCGCGCTGCAGGCGGCCGATGTTGGCCGCGATGTCGTCGGCCCGTGCCGCGAAGGTGTCGGCGGTGACCCCGGAGACGTGCGGTGTCATGAGCACGTTGGGCAGCGTGTCGAACGGTAGATCGCTGGGCGTGCCGTCGCCGTCGGGGCCCGGGTAGCGGTACCACACGTCGAGCGCCGCGGCCGCGATCGTGCCCGCGGACAACGCCTCGTACAGCGCGGATTCCACCACGAGCGGCCCCCTGCCCACGTTGATCAACACCCCTGAGGGTCCCAGCGCCCGCAGTTCGTCCGCGCCGATCATGCCGACCGTGCGCTCGGTGAGCGGCGCGCACACCACGACCACGTCGGATTCGGTCATCAGCGCCGTGAGCCTGCCGGTGTCGCCTGCCCAGCGCAGCCCCTCGGCGGCCGCGTCGACACGGCCGGTGCCGGTGACCGCGACCGCTTCGGACCCGAAGGCGCGCAACAGTTTCCAACTGGTGCGGCCGATGTGCCCGAATCCGATGTAACCGATGCGCGCATCCCGCAGTGTGCGTGGCTGCGGGATCTGCCGGTCGTAGCCCGGGGTGGCCCATCGTCCCGTCCGCAGCGCACGGTCCTGCGCCAGGAAGTCCCGGCGCAGCAGCACCGCGGCACCCGCGATGTACTCGGCGATCGACTCCTCGTGGTGGAAGGTGTTGGCCACCAGGGTGTCCGCGCGCAGGTGCGCGAAGTCGATCTTGTCGGTCCCCGCCCCGTTGACGTGGATCAGCCGCAACCGGTGCGCGGCGGCCGCCATGTCGGCGGTGAACCTGCTGCCCACGTAGACATCGGCGTCCGGTAGGTCATCGAGGATCCGGCTGTCGCCGGGTTCGCGCCAGCACACGGTGACCCCGGCGGGCAGGGCGGCTTCCAGCCGGGATCGGTGCGGCAGGAGGTGGGCGTCGGCGACCAGAACGTGCATGATCGTCACTTCCTCTGCAGAGCAGGACGTTTGGGGTCGAATGTCCAGCCGGGGATCAGGTACTGCATCGCGACGGAGTCGTCGCGCGCGCCGAGCCCCTCGGCCAGATACAGCTCGTGTGCGGCCGCGACGCGGTCGTCGTCGAGTTCCACCCCGAGCCCCGGCGCGGTGGGCACGTCGAGGTATCCGTCGACGATCTCGAAGGGCTGCTTGGTGATGCGCTGCCCGTCCTGCCAGATCCAGTGGGTGTCGATCGCGGTGATGTCGCCGGGCGCGGCGGCCGCGACGTGGGTGAACATCGCCAGCGACACGTCGAAGTGGTTGTTGGAGTGTGAACCCCACGTCAGGCCCCAGGCGTCGCAGATGGCCGCGACACGCACCGATCCGCTCATGGTCCAGAAGTGCGGATCGGCCAGCGGGATGTCCACGGCGCCCGCGCGGATCGCGTGGCCGAGTTCGCGCCAGTCCGTGGCGATCATGTTGGTGGCCGTCGGCAGCCCGGTGGCCCGTTTGAACTCGGCCATCACCTCGCGCCCCGAGAACGTGCCCTCGGGGCCGACGGGATCCTCGGCGTAGGCCAGCACATCGGTGAGCTGCCTGCACGTGACGATCGCGTCGCGCAGCAGCCAGCCGCCGTTGGGATCGAGCGTGATCCGCGCGTCGGGGAACCGTTCGGCCAGCGCGGTGACGGCCTTGGCCTCCTCCGCCGCGGGCAGCACGCCGCCCTTGAGCTTGAAGTCGCCGAACCCGTACCGCGCGCGGGCGGCCTCGGCCAACCGGACCACGGCCTCCGGGGACAACGCCTCGTCGTGGCGGATGCGCTGCCACTCGTCGGCGCCCGCGGGCTCGTCGTCGGGTGAGCGGTACGGCAGATCGGTGCGGTTGCGGTCGCCCACGAAGAACAGATATCCGAGCGCCTGCACGCGGTTTCGCTGCTGACCGTCGCCGAGCAGTGCGGCGACCGGCACGCCGAGATGCTTGCCCAGCAGGTCCAGCAGTGCCGATTCGACCGCGGTGACGGCGTGCACCGTGACCCGCAGGTCGAAGGTCTGCGCGCCCCGGCCGCCGCTGTCGCGGTCGGCGAACGCGCCGCGGATCGCGGCGAGCGTGGCGTGGTACTCGCCGATCGAACGGCCCACCACGAGTGGCGTGGCGTCGGTGAGGGTCCGGCGGATGGCCTCGCCTCCCGGCACCTCACCGACACCGGTGTTGCCGTCGGAATCCGTGAGTTTCACGAGGTTCCTGGTGAAGTAGGGCCCGTGTGCGCCACTGAGGTTGAGCAGCATGCTGTCGTGCCCGGCGACCGGGATCACGGTCATCTCGGTGACCACCGGGGTCGTGCCGTGTGCGGTCATGTGTCCTCCTCGATGAGTGTCGGGTTCACGCGAACCACTTGTCCCCGTTGGCCACCGGGCGCACGACACGCGACACCTTGTCGCACACCATGCGCAGCGCGTCGACGATCTCGCGTTCGTGTTCGGGGGTGAGCCGCGACAGCGGCACCGACGCGCTGATCGCGTCCTGCGCGGGTTGCCGGTAACGCAGCGCCACCGCGAAACACTTTGTGCCCAGCGTGTTCTCCTCGTTCTCGGTGGCATAGCCGCGTACCCGCGCCTCGCCGAGAGCGTCGTCGAGAACCGCGCGGTCGGTGATGGTGTGCGGCGTCAACGGAGTCAGGGTCTGCGGGACGTGGGCATCGAGGTCGGCGCCGAACCGCTCGGCCAGCAGGGCCTTGCCCAGTGCGGTGGTGTAGGCAGGCAACCGGCGGCCCACCTTGTTGGTGGTGCGCACGTACTGCCGGGACTCGCGCGTGGCCAGGTAGACGACGTCGTACCCGTCGAGGCGCGCGAGGTGGAACGTCTCGTCGAGTTCGCCGCGCAGATCGTCGAGAAACGGTGTGATCAGCGGCAGATACGGGTCGGCGTCCAGGTAGCTGGTGCCCACCAGCAGCGCGCGGATCCCGATGCTGTACTGCGTACCCGCCTCGTCCGATCGCACCCAGCCCTGCGCGACGAGCGTGCGCAGCAGCGCGTGCGCGGAACTGCGTGGCATGTCCAGCGCCGCGCAGATCTCCCGGATGCGTGTGGGCCGGTCCGGCCGGGCCGCGAGGTACTCGAGCAGTTCGACGGTGCGGACCGCCGATTTCACCTTGCGCACCGAAACGGCGTCATCGGTTGACAATTCATCCCCCCATCAACTGTCGGACGATCAGGATCACCGCACCGAGAGTCGAGATCGCGATCGCGGCCCGGCGCTGCCGGTTGCGGTCCAGATGCCGGTTGACCCAGCGGGACAGCGCGTATCCCACGGCCACGGCGGGGATCAGCAACGCGAACATCACCAGGGTGTGGCGGTCGATGGCGCCGGTCGCCGCCAGAACCGCGAGCGAGAGCACCGAACCCACCAGGAAGAACCCACTCATCGTGCCGCGCAACCGCGCGCCGGTGCTGTTCTGCCACACCAGCGCCATGGGTGGGCCGCCGATGGCGGTGGCGGTGCCCAGCACGCCCGACGTCGCGCCGGCCAACACGAGGTTGCGGCGGTGTGGAGCGGGCATCCACCCGAGGCTCGTCACCGCGACGCCCGTGAGCACCACGGCCGCCAGCGCGAACGCGAGCGCCTTCTCGGGCAGCGCCATCAGCAGCAGTGCACCGAGAACGGTTCCGGGCACGCGTCCCAGCAGCGCCCACCCGGTCCCGGACAGGTCGATCGACTCGCGTTCGCGGATCACGACCAGCAGGGTGACCGCGGTGGCCAGCATGATGAGCGTGCCGGGGATCAGCGCGGGATCCACGATCGCGACCACGGGCGCGGCGAGCATGCCCATGCCGAACCCGATCGAGGCCTGCATGCACGACGCCAGCAGGATCGCCGCGGCGACCACCGCATAGCCCGCGACTGTCACGCCGGGACCGACATCGCGTGGTGCATCGGGTGATGGCACTCGGCGATGTGGGCACTGCCGTCTGTTTCCTCCGCCGGCTCGACCGCGTGCGGCGGGGTGGTCTGTGCGCAGATGTCGGTGGCCTTCCAGCACCGGGTGCGGAACCGGCATCCCGACGGCGGGTTCAGCGGCGACGGGACCTCTCCGGTGAGCAGGATCCGTTCACGCCGCTGCGTGGCATCGAGTTTCGGCGCGGCCGACATCAGCGCCGCGGTGTAGGGGTGGCCGGGCCGGTTGTAGACGTCCTCGGTGCGTCCGGATTCGATCATCCGGCCCAGGTACATGACCGTGACCCGGTCGGCCACGTGGCGGACCACCGACAGGTCGTGCGATATGAAGATGTAGGAGATCTGCAGTTGCTGCTGCAAATCGTTGAGCAGGTTGAGCACCTGCGCCTGCACCGAGAGGTCCAGCGCCGACACCGGTTCGTCGCAGATGATCACGTCGGGATCCAGCGCGAGGGCGCGGGCGATGCCCAGGCGCTGCCGCTGACCGCCCGAGAACTCCTGCGGGTACTTGTCCGCGGCGTGTGCGCTCAGTCCGACCATGTCGAGCAGCTCGCGCACCCGCGCGTCGCGGTCCGAACGGCGCGGGTACATCGTCTTGTGGCTGCGCCACGGTTCGGCGATGATGTCGGCCGCGGTCATGCGGGAGTTCAGCGACGCGTACGGGTCCTGGAACACCATCTGCACGCGGCGGCGGTAGGCCAGCAGGTCCTTGCCGCGCAACCGGAACGGATCGACCCCGTCGAACGTGACGGTGCCCGCGTCGGGCCGCTCGAGCATCATCAGCGTGCGCGCCAACGTCGATTTGCCGCAACCGGATTCGCCGACCAGGCCGAGCGTCTCGCCGCGGTCGAGGTGCAGGTTGATGCCGTCGAGCGCCACCAGACGGTTCTTGCCCGCGACGCGGAACGACTTGCGCAGGTCGCGCACCTGCAGCAGGTGTTCACTCATGGTGTTCTCCTCCCGTTCCGCCTGCCGCTCGATCGGAAAAGTGGCACGCGGCGCGGCGATGCTCGCCTTCGAGCACCGGCCTGGTGGTCACGCAGATGTCGGCAACGTGCGGGCAGCGGTCCTGGTAGACACAGCCTTTCGGGATCGCGCTGAGCTCGGGCGGCGCCCCGCCGATCGACGCCAGCGCCTCGCCGCGCACCGCGCTGACCGGCACCGAGTCCAGCAGACCTTTGGTGTAGGGATGCGCCGGGTTGGCGAAAACCTCGGCCACCGGGCCGGTTTCGACGATCTGTCCGGCGTACATCACCGCGACGCGGTCGGCCTCCTCGGCCACGAGCGCCAGGTCGTGGGTGATCAGCACGACCGCCATGTGGTATTCGGTGCGCAGGTCCCGCAGCAGCGCCATGATCTGCGCCTGCACTGTGACGTCGAGCGCGGTGGTCGGCTCGTCGGCGATCAGCACGGTGGGGTTGAGCGCGACGGCCATCGCGATGAGCAGGCGCTGGCGCATACCGCCGGAGAACTGGTGCGGGTAGTCGTGCAGGCGCGACTCGGGTTGCGGTATCCCGACGCGTTCCATCAGTTCGACGGCCTTGTTCCGGGCCTCCCTGGCACTCAGTCCCCGGTGGATGCGGAACGGTTCGGCCAGTTGGGTTCCCACGGTGTAGAGCGGGTTGAGCGCGGTGAGTGCGTCCTGGAACACGATGGCCAGTTCGGTGCCCGCGAGTGCGCGGCGAGTCTTGCGGTCGGCGCTGATCAGGTCCACCTCGCCGAGGTGCGCGGTGCCCGCCGAGACGCTCGCGACGGGTTCGAGCAGGCCGACCAGCGCGGTGGCCGTCATCGACTTGCCGCACCCGGATTCGCCGAGAAGCGCCAGGGTTTCGCCGCGGTGCGCCTCGAACGACACGTGGTCGACCGCGCGCACCGTGCCGGACATGCTGCGGATGTCCACACACAGTCCGTCGACCTTGAGCGCAGGATCGGCCAGCACGGCGGTGGTGGACCGGTTCGCAGGTGAGGTCATGACAGAGCCCTTCCGGTCTTGGTGAAGCGGGACAGCCGCTTCTGCGGCACGGTGAGGCGCCAGCGCTGTCCCGGATCGGTGGCGATGCGCGCCCATGCGGCGAGAATCGTGGCCGATACCGTGGTGATCACGATGGCCAGGCCAGGGAAGAACGACAACCACCACGCGGTGTGCAGGTAGGTGCGCCCCTGCGCGACCATCAGGCCCCAGCTCACGTCGGGCGGCTGGATGCCGATGCCCAAGAAGCTCAGTGAGCTCTCGGCCAGCATGACGTAACAGAAGTCGAGGGTCGCGACCGTCAACAGCGTGGGCAGCACGATCGGCACGACGTGGCGCGTGATGATCGACGTCGCGCCCGCCCCGAAGGTGCGTGCGGCGTCGACGAACACGCGGCTCTGCAGCTCGGCGGACTCGGCGCGCGCGGTGCGCAGGTACACCGGGATCCGCGTGATCGCCAGCACCAGGATGATGTTGGCCGCGCTCGGTGAGAACACGTACAGCACCACCACGGCCAGCAGCAGCGACGGGAAGCTCATGATCACGTCGGCGATGCGCATCGCGACGGTCTCGCGCCAGCCCCGGTGGTACCCGGCCCACATGCCGATCGCCGATCCGATGACAGCCGAGAGCATTACGGCGGGAACGGCGACCGAAAGGGTCGTGCGACTCGCGACGACAAGGCGCGCGAGCATGCTGCGGCCCAGCGGGTCGGTGCCCAGGATGTCGGCCCACCCGTGGGCGAGACTGAACGGCGCGGCGTTGGAGTTGTCGAGGTCGATGTCGGTGGCGAGATCTCCGACCAGCATGGGGCCGAAGATCGCGGTGAGGAACACCAGGCCCAGTACGCACGCGGCGGTCGCCGCAACGCGGTCGTTGCCGAGCATCCGCAGCAGCGCCGCGCGGGACCGGCGCCGCGCGGGACCGGTGTCGCCGACGATGGCGGTGGTCGGCTTCGCCGGAACCAGATCGATCTGTGTACTCATGGCGGCTCCTAGACCTTTGCCGGTTCCCGCACCCGGGCGTCGAGCAGTGCGTAGCAGGCGTCGATGAGGATGTTGAGGACGAAAATGCTGACGGCGGTGAGCAGTACGGCGGCCTGCAGCACCGCGAAGTCGCGTTGCAGGATCGCGTCGATCATCAGCTTGCCGATGCCGGGCCAGCCGAAGATGGCCTCGACCACCACGGCGCCGTTGACGAGGCCGACCGCCAGGTCACCGGCCACGGTGAGCGCGGGTGCGGCCGCGTTGCGCAGCGCGTGGTGGCTCACGACGCGCACGTCGCCGGCACCCTTGCTGCGCGCCAACCGGATGTAGGGCGCCGACAGTGCCGAGACCATCGCGCCGCGCACCACCTGGGTGAGTACGCCGAGTGGGCGGATCATCAGCGTCGCGATCGGCAGGATCCACGACAACACACCGCTGTCGACCCCCGAGGTGGGCAGCCAGCCCAGCAGCACCGCGAACAGCCACACCCCGGTGATGGCGAACCAGAAATCGGGGATCGACGCCGCGGTCATCGACAGCAGGCTGGAGAACCGGTCGGCCAACGAGTTGGGCCGGTAGGCGGCCCAGCAGCCGATCACGACGGCGCCGAGGATCGCGAGAAGCATTGTGGTGAGGGCCAGTTGCAGCGTGGCGGGGAACGCGCGCAGCGCCATCTCGGCGGCCGGTTCCCCGGTGCGCAGCGACGTGCCGAAGTCCAGGTGGACGACGCCCTTGAAGTAGTCGAGCAGCTGGGCCCCGACGGACTGGTCGAATCCGTTGGCGGCGCGGAACTCCGCTCGCTGTTCAGGCGTCGCGGATTCCGGCAGGTACAGGTTGGTGGGATCCCCGGTGAGACGCGCCAGCAGGAACACCCCGAGCAGGACGATGATCAACGGCAGGGCGCTGGTGTACATCCTGCGCCGGACGAATGGGAGCATGCTCGAACCTTCCTCGGACCTTCGGCGTCAGTGCTCGACGGTGTCGTCAACCGCGAACGTCATCTGCGACAACCGCATCTCGTCGCCGGTCGCCGAGTTGGGCTGGTAATCCACGCGGGGCGACTTGGCGAGCACACCGGTCATGTGCGCGATGTAGGCGAACTGCGCGATCTCGTCGGGCTCGTCGGCGAAGATCTGGGCGTAGGCCTGCTGGCGCTGCTCGCCCGTGAGTTCGCCGGCCGCTTCGATCTTGGAGTCGAATTCCGGTGTGCCGTAGGCGCTCTGAGCGCCGTCACTGCGCATGTACTGGTCGACGCTGAACGCCGCGTCACCGGCCTGGTTGCCGTGCTGGATCAGCGCGATGAACGGGCCCGCATTCGGCGGGAACGGCCGCAGCTGGTACTGCAACTGGGCCGCGGTGTCCATCATCTCGATCTTCACGTTCAGCCCGATCTTGCTGAGTTCGTTCTGGATCACCTCGACGGTCTCGGTGACATTGGGGAACAGGCTGTTGCGCCCGATCAACCGGATCCCGCGGTCCACCGGCACACCGTCGGCCCTGGCCTCGTCGATCAGCTCCCTGGCGCGGTCGGGATCGTAGGGCCACAGCTCGAGATCCTCGTTGTGGCCGACGACGCCCTCGGGGATCAGTTGCGCGGCAGGCTCACCGAGCCCGCGGTACAGGGCCTTGACGATGCCGGTGCGGTTCACCGAGTAGTTGATCGCCTGGCGCACCCGCAGATCGTCGAGCGGGGGCTCGGTCGCGGTGAGCCGCAGTGCCGTGGTCTCGTTGTTGGGGAACGGCACGCCCAGATCACCTGCCCCGTCCTCGGGCCCGACCGACGTGCCGATGTCCGCCTCGTCGTTGACCACCATGGCGGCACGCACACTGCCCTCGCTGCGCCACTGGTATTCGGCGCGGGTGAAATCCGGTGCGGCGCCCCAGTACTTCTCGTTGCGGTGCAGCACGAGTTTCTGTCCGTACTCCCACCGTTCGATCTCATACGGGCCCGTGCCGATGGGTTCGCGCACCTTCTCGGTGACGCTCGTGGTGTGAGGCACGATCTCGATGAACGAGATGCGCAGCGGCAGAATCGGATCGGGTTTCGCCGTGCCGACCACGACGGTGTGGTCGTCGGGTGCGGAGACCTTCAGCGGGTCGTCGCCGAAGACGTAGCCGTCGACGTTGCACTGCAGATCCGAGTTCACCGCGCGGTCGATCGAGAACGCCGCGTCGGCCGCGGTGAACGGCGTTCCGTCGGAGAACGTCACGCCGGGGCGGATGTCGAAAGTCCATTCTCGGGGCGAGGTCTGGTGCCATCCGGTGGCCAGCAGTGGCAGCAGGTCGCCGGTCTGCGGATCGCGTTCGATGAGCGGTTCGGTGATGTTGGACCGCACCACGACACCGGTCGAGGTCAGCGAACTCTCACATGGCTCAAGCGTGGGCGGTTCCTGCGGCAGGACGATGCGCAGCGTGTCGGTGTCGTATCCGCCGCGCGCGGTGTTGGCGACCGTGCAGCCGGCTGTGGCGCCGCTGGTGATGATCGCCAGGCCGGCGATGAGGGCCAGCGGGTGCGGCGCTCGGCGCATGTCGGATCCTCCAGAACAGTGATGTCCACGTATGTGGATGCTGGTTGTGACCGCAGACACACGTTAGGAATGCGTCTCTTGCGGCGTCAACCGGCCGAAATCGGTCACCTCGGAGCGAAAATCGGCCTCGCGCAACACCGTTAGACCGCCTCGACGCCGCAAATGACCTGCACTTTTGCAGGCGAGTTCAGAACGGCAATGCGTGCGACGCAACATGCCGAGGCCATTCATGCTGCTTGGATATCAAGCCATGCCATTTCCGTGTTAGACGGGTATTCGCGCGCCGCCTTACCGTGGTGGATGTGTCCGCTCAAGAGGAAACCGACCGCGGCCCGCAGGGCGTCCTGCAGGTCGGCCCGCTCAAACCGTCCCTGAACCAGACCCTCGTGTCCACCTACGGCGCGTACGTGCTGCCCGACGGCCCCGAACGCGCGGACTTCCTCGCCGAGCACGGTGGCCGGATCACGGTGGCCGTGACCTCGGGCCGTACCGGCGTCGACGCCGAACTGATGTCGGCGTTGCCCAATCTCGGCGCGGTGGTGAACTTCGGCGTCGGGTACGACACCACCGACGTCGACGCGGCCGCCGCACGCGACATCGTGGTCAGCAACACCCCGGACGTACTCAGCGACTGCGTCGCCGACACCGCGGTCGGGTTGCTGATCGACGTGATGCGCAGATTCTCGGCGTCCGACCGATACGTGCGCGCGGGCCGTTGGGTCACCGACGGTAATTACCCTCTGGCGCACAAGGTTTCGGGTTCACGCGTCGGGATCATCGGGCTCGGCCGCATCGGCACCGCGATCGCGACCCGGCTCGGCGCATTCGGCTGCACCATCAGCTACCACAACCGCCGCGAGATCGAGGGCAGCGGTTACCGCTACGTGGGTTCGGCCGCCGACCTCGCCGCGCAGGTCGACGTGCTGATCATCGCCGCGGCAGGCGGTGCGGGCACGCGTCACCTCGTCGACCGCGCGGTGCTCGACGCGCTCGGACCCGACGGCTACCTGGTCAACATCGCCCGCGGCAGCGTCGTCGACGAGGACGCGCTCGTCG
This sequence comes from Mycolicibacterium smegmatis, assembly GCF_001457595.1. Lineage (GTDB taxonomy): Bacteria > Actinomycetota > Actinomycetes > Mycobacteriales > Mycobacteriaceae > Mycobacterium > Mycobacterium smegmatis. The sequence goes on from NZ_LN831039.1 coordinate 6,194,457, forward strand.
AGGCGCTGGCCGACGGCAGGCTCGCGGGCGCGGGTCTGGATGTGTTCACCGACGAACCCAACGTGCCGGAGGCGCTGCTGGGGATGGACAACGTGGTGCTGCTGCCGCATGTCGGAAGCGCAACCGTCGAGACCAGGAACGCGATGGAGGCGCTCACGCTGGCCAACCTCGACGCCTACCTCAAGACCGGAGAACTCGTCACACCGGTGCCCATGCCGGCCCCGACACCGGCTCAGTAGGCGATCTGCTCGCCCACCAGTTCGTCGGTGGTCCATTCGCGTGGGGGCAGCACGTCCCGCAGCAGACGCAACAGGGCGGGGTTGGTGCTGTCGCCGCGCCACACCGCGTCGAGCTCCACGGGGCGTTCCCGGAACGCGCCGATTGAGCGGAACACCACGCCCTCGGGATGCAGCGTGGCGGCCGACGCGGGCACCAGCGCGATGCCGATGCCCGAGCGGACCAGCACCAGCATGGTGTGCACCTGCGTCACGTACTGCACGTAGCGCGGGGTGGCGCCCGCGATCGTGAACGTACTGATCAGCAGCTCGTTGAAATACCGTGCCTGCACGGGCGAGTACATGATCATGTCCTGGCCGTCGAGGTCGTTGAGGGTGAGCTGACGGCCCACATCGACCAGCGGATGCGACGCGGGCAGCGCCGCGATCAACTGCTCGTGCAACAGCGGCCGCGACACCAGGCCGGGGCGCTTGAGCGGTGGCCGCGCCATGCCGAGGTCGAGCTCACCGGTCATGAGCCCTTCGATCTGCGCGGCGGTGACCATCTCCCGCAGGTCGAGCGTCACGTCGGGCAACTGCTCACGGGCCGCGTCGAGAAGACGCGGCAACACCGCATGCGCCGACGCCGCGGTGAAACCGATGACCACGGTGCCCAGGTCGCCCGCGGGGACGCGTTTGACGTTGAGCGCGGCGCCTTCTGCGAGTTGCAGGATGCGCCGCGCATCCGGCAGGAAGGCGACGCCGGCCGGGGTGAGCGTGACCGAGCGTGTGGTGCGGTCGATCAGGTGCACCCCGAGTTCGTTCTCCAACTGCTGTATCTGCCGGCTGAGCGGGGGCTGCGTCATGTGCAGGCGCTCGGCGGCCCGCCCGAAATGCAGTTCCTCGGCCACCGCGATGAAGCAGGACAGTCTCGACAAGGAGAACACTGCGTCAGCCTATCGGCCCAACGGCTGATCAATGCCCGACCGGCATGAATAGCGCGCGTGGCCGACCCGATTGCGTATTCGTGGTGAACACCTGCAAAGCTGGTGGTCAGGAAACGCAGAGATCAGCCAGTAGTCTGATCTTGTGCCCCTCGAGGTTGAGCCAAAAGCCTCGGGGGTGGAGAGTTGGACGGCGTCGACACGGCTACCATTTGTCGACTGCTGCCAAGAGGGCGCACAAACACCGTCGGAGGTGACGATGACGAGCCAGGACCCGGCGAACTGCACGGTGGAGGAACGCCGCCTAGGAGACATCACTGTGGTGGCGGTCACCGGAACGGTGGACATGCTGACCGCACCGAAGCTCGAAGACGCGATCGGTTCCGCTGCCAAGAGCGAGCCGTCGGCCGTGGTGGTCGATCTGAGCGCGGTGGATTTCCTTGCCTCCGCGGGCATGGGCGTGCTGGTGGCAGCACACGGCGAACTCGCGCCGGCGGTGCGCCTGGTGGTCGTGGCGGACGGCCCGGCGACGAGCAGACCGCTCAAACTTGTCGGAATCGCCGACGTGGTCGACCTGTTCGCCACGCTCGACGAAGCCCTCTCGTCGTTGAAGACATAAAACTGTGCGCAACCGGGTAGCCACCAGGTCGATATGACAGACGCAGGCGAGTCAACCAGTTTCATCAAGGCGGGCGTAGTTGCCGCCCCGGAACGCGCCGCCCAGTTGCGGCGCGAATTCTCGGAATGGCTCGGCACGCATTTCACGCTCGACCCGGTGAAGGCCAGTGACATCGTCCTGGCCGTCAACGAGGCGCTGGCCAACGCGGCGGAGTTTGCCTACACCAACGCCACAGAACCCGGTCTGATGCACGTGCGCGCCGATTACGACACCGGGGCCGAGACCCTCACGGTCGTCGTCGCCGACGAGGGCACATGGCGGATAGGCGACACCGATCACAAGAATCCGGCACGGGGGCGCGGCATCCCGTTGATGCACGCGCTCACCGACCGTGCCGTCATCGACGCGACGCCCACCGGCACCAAGGTGCGCCTGCAGTGGGAGAACATCGCCCGCAGCGTCACCTCAGAACTGCGGTAACCGCACCACCTGGACGAAGAACTCGTCGATCTGTCGCACCGCGCTCATGAACTGGTCCAGGTCAACCGGTTTGGTGACATAGGCGTTCGCGTGCAGCTTGTAGCTGCGCAGGATGTCTTCCTCGGCCGATGAGGTCGTCAGCACCACGATCGGGATGTGGCACAGGTTCTCGTCGGACTTGATCTTCTCCAGCAGTTGCCTGCCGTCGTACTTGGGCAGGTTGAGGTCGAGCAAGATCAGGTCCGGGCGGGGTGCATCCGCGTAGGGTCCCCGCCGGTACAAGAAGTCCAGCCCCTCTTCGCCGTCGTGCGCGACGTGCAGATTGTTCTTGATCTTGTTGTGCTCGAAAGCTTCCCGCGTGATGAGCTCGTCGCCCGGATCGTCCTCCACCAGGAGGATGTCGATCGCGCGGGTTTCGTCGGCTGACGTCATGTGTTGTTTCCTTCCAGCTGGGCGTCGGTGAGGACGCCCGGCTTGTTTGTGGGCATGACAGGCAAGGTGAAACAGAACCGGGTTCCGCCCGTGTAAGACGTGTCGATCCAGATGTTGCCGCCGTGGTGCTCGATGATCTTCTTGCACAGGGCAAGTCCGATACCGGTGCCGCTGTAGCTGTCGCGGCCGTGGAGCCGCTGGAAGATCACGAACACCTTGTCGACGAATTCCTCGGAGATGCCGATGCCGTTGTCGGACACCGTGAACAGCCAGCTGTCCACGCCGCCGCCGGTCTGGGCGTGGCACTCGATGACGATACGGGGCGCCACCCCGTCGCGGCGGAACTTCACCGCGTTGCCGAGGAGGTTCTGCCACACCATGATCAACAGCGTGGGGTCACCGTCGATGTGCGGCAGCGGTTCTTGCGGCCGGATGATCTCGGCGCCCGATTCCTCGACCGCGGTGGAGATGTTGTTCAGCGCGGCGTCGACCACCGCGTTGAGATCGACCTCGGTGGTCGTCGAATAGAGCCGGCCCACGCGTGAGAACGTGAGCAGGTCGTTGATCAGCACCTGCATGCGTTTGGCGCCGTCGACGGCGAAACCGATGTACTCGACGCCGCGCTCGTCGAGTTTGTCGCCATAACGCCGTTCGAGCAGCTGACAGAACGAGGCGACCTTGCGCAGCGGCTCCTGCAGATCATGTGAGGCCACGTAGGCGAACTGCTCGAGTTCGGCGTTGGACCGGCGCAGTTCCTCGGCCTGCTCGTCGAGCGCCAGGCGCGCCTGCTTGGACGCGTCGAGTTCATCCACGATGCGCTGGCGCATGTCCTCGACGTCGATGGCGATCGCGCGAATGTCCTTGGGACCCTTCGGTTCGATGCGCTCGGTGAAGTTGCCCTCGGTGATCCTGCGGCACGACGCGGCAAGTGCGGCCAGCGGACGGTTGACGGCGTTGCGCACCAGCACCGCCAGCACCACCGCCATTGCGAAGAACGCCACGATCATCGCGATCAGCACGCTGTTGCGCCACGTACGCATGCGTTCCATGTCCTCGATGCCGACGTTGCGCGCCTCGCTGAGATGGCGGTTCTGGACGTCGAAAAGTCCACGCAGCTGGTCGAACTGCGCTTTACCGCGCTCGGCGACCATGTCGTTGCCGATGTGCGGGCGTCCGGGCTGAATACTCGCGATCATCGGATCTGCGTAGGCGGCACGCCAAGCCGCAGCAGCCTTTTCGATCACGGCGAGATCGGCGAGGAGTTGGTCGCGGCCGTCGAGATCGTCGCGGATGCTCGCCGCGGCATCGGCCTCGGCCTGCTGCCCTTCGTCATACGGGGCCAGGAACTGGGGGTCGGCCGCGATTGCGTAACCGCGCACCGCCGTCTCCTGGTCGCGCAGCGCGGCCTGCAGTTGATAGGCCGCGACACGGGCCGGCTGGATCTCGTTGATCAGCTCATCGGAGAGGGTGTCGGTGCGGCCGACGAGCACGGCACCGGCGATCGCACCCGTGAAGACCACAACTCCCATGACCGACAGAACCAGGTTCTGCCAGCCTTGTACCGTCAATCTCATCTGCGCGAGCGCTCCACACGTATCACGGCGATGTCATCGGAGAGGCCGCCGTGCGTCTGCGCACGTGACTCGGCCTCGTTGATCAGCGAGGTGACGAAGTCCCGCCCGGGCGTCGCGGCGAGCGCGCGGGCGACGGCGAGCAGGCCGCTCTCCCCCAGCCGCTCGTCACCACGTCCGGCGTGGCCCTCGAACAGTCCGTCGGTCAACAGCAGCAACCCGTGGCCCTCCGGTAGCTCGTAGTGGTTCACGGGCCACTCCCTGGCGCCCAGCCCCAGCGCGGCGCCGGGCCGCGGCTCGAGCCAGTCGACGGTGCCGTTGCCGTGCACCAGCAGGCCGGGGTGACCCGCACGCACCACCGTGAAGCGTCCGCTGTCGGGTTCCAGTGCCACGCTGCACAGCGTGGCGAAGATGCCCTTGCCGGGACGCTCGGTGGTCAGGATCCGGTCGAGCTGGCGCATGCGTTCGTTACCGCGCAGCCCTGCGAAGGTCAGCGCGCGCCACCCGATTCGCAGGGCAACGCCGAGCGCGGCCTCATCAGGTCCGTGACCTGCGACGTCACCGATCATCACGTGGACGGTGCGGTCGGGCGTCTGCACGACGTCGTAGAAGTCGCCGCCGATCAGGGCGTGCTGGCGGCTGGGCCGCGCCTCGACGACGATGTCGACGCCCGAACCCTCCATGAGCAGCGGGGACGGCAGGAGCCCGCGCTCCAGGCGCGCGTTCTCCTGAGCCCTCAGCTGGCTGGCGTGCAGGTCGACCGAGGTGAGCTCGGCGCGTTTGCGTTCGATGGCGTAGAGGACCGCGCGGCGCAGCATCTCCGGTTCGACACGGCCTTTGACCAGGTAGTCCTGCGCACCCGAGGCCACCGCGGAAACGCCGAAGTGCTCGTCGTTGAGGCCTGTGAGCACGATGATCGGGATCCGCGCGTCCAGCTTGCCGAGGTGATGAAGCGCGTCGATCCCTGCCGCATCGGGAAGATTGAGGTCGAGCAGGACACAGTCGGGGCGGTGGTCGGCCAGCGTCCGCTCGGCGTCGGACATCGATTTCGCCCACACGAAGTCGATGTCGGGAGCATCGGCGATCAGTTCTTCGACCAGGATGGCATCGGCACGGTCGTCTTCGACCAGCAGCAGGGAGAGGCGCCGCTGGCCCGGACCAGTTAGGTCAACGGGCGACGCAATGACTCGGTCAAATGGCGCGCGCATGGGAAAAACACGTCCTTCACAACGATGGCCACCCTGGTCGCGCTGACCCTCTGCTTTAGTGACAACACTCCTGACAATACCCAGTGAACGCGTATTACCGACAATTCGCGGAGAACACCGCATGTAACGTTCTGACTTCTGGCAGTCCGACGTGTGGACTGCAAACGCGCTTGCGGCGCAGGCAGAAATTGCTGACACGGCCCTGTCAGGCCGCTTCTACCTGCCCAGTGCTACCAACGCGGTCCCGACGCGTTGAAACCAGGATCGATGCTGCGCATGTACCCGGTGTCATCGCGGTCGCGGATTCCGCAGCGCAGATACTGCTCGTGCAGTGCGGCCAGAGCGTCCTCGTCGATCTCGACGCCGAGTCCGGGCGTCGCGGGAACCTGCACCTCGCCGTCACAAAAGTTCAGGGCGCCGGGTGCGACGACGTCTTCGTGGCGCCACGGCCAGTGCGTGTCGCACGCATAGGTCAGGTTGGGTGTTGCGGCGGCCAGATGCACCATGGCGGCCAGGCTGATCCCCAGGTGCGAGTTCGAATGCATGGAAAGCCCGAGCCCGAACGTGTCGCAGATACCGGCCAGCAGGCGTGAACGCTGCAGCCCGCCCCAGTAGTGGTGATCGGACAGCACCACCTGCACCGAGTTCTTGGCGACCGCCGCGGGCAGTTGGTCAAACGCGACGACGCACATGTTGGTCGCGAGCGGCATCGGTGCCTGCGCGGCCACCTCGGCCATCCCGTCGAGGCCCGGTGTGGGGTCTTCCAGGTACTCCAAAACCCCCTCGAGGCCCGCGGCGACCTTGACCGAGGTCTGCGGTGTCCACGCGGCGTTGGGGTCCAGACGCAGCGGATGGTCGGGGAACGCGGCGCGCAGCGCCTCGACGGCCGCCATCTCTTCCTCGGGTGCGAACACGCCGCCCTTGAGTTTGATTGCGCTGAAACCGTATTCATCGATCATGCGGCGCGCCTGCGCGACGATGCCGTCGGGGTCCAGTGCGGCGCCCCAGCCGTCGGGTTCGGCGCCGGGATGCGCGGCCCACTTGTAGAACAGGTAGGCACTGAACGGCACGGCGTCGCGCACCGCGCCGCCGAGCAGGTCCGACACCGGCCTGCCGGTCACCTGCCCCTGCACGTCAAGACAGGCCACCTCGAACGGCGAGAACACCCGGTCGACGACGCTGGCCGAGGTGATCATGCCGGCCAGACCGGATCCGTCCCCGGTGCGGTCACCGCCGAGTGCGTCCGAGATGAGTGCCCGGATCACGTTGGTGGAGAACACACTCCGGCCGACGATCGCGTGCGCCGCAGCCTGCAATCGCTCCAGGTGGACGGTGTCGGCGTAGGTCTCGCCCAGACCCGTCAGACCCGCGTCGGTGTCGAGTTGGATGACGGCGCGCAGCGCGTACGGCTGATGCACGCCGACCGTGTTGAGCAGCGGCGGATCCGCGAATGCCACGGGTGTGACGCGGGCGCCGGTGATGCGGATCCGGTTGTGCGCCATCGGCGTTCTCCTAGTGCACGAGCGCGTCGGCGAGCACCGCACGTCCCGCCGAGAGGATGCGCTGCAATTCGTCCACGTCGTCGGGTGCGGCGTCGATCAGCGGCGGGCGCACCGGCCCGGCCTGCAGGCCACCGAGGGTGACGCCGGCCTTGATCAGCGACACCGCATAACCGGGCACCTTGTTGCGCAGGCGCACAAGTGGATGGAAGAAGGACCGCAGCAGCGCGGCGACCAGTGGTTCCTTCCCGTCCTCCAGCGCCCGGTAGAACGCGAGCGACACGTCGGGGGCGAAGGCGAACGTGGCCGACGAGTACAGCGTGACCCCGATGGCCCGGTAGGCCTGCTGCGAGACCTCCGCTGTCGGCAGGCCGTTGAAGAACTGGAACGGCTTACCCTCGTTCTCCAGCGCGTCGGTCACCGCACGCACGATGCGGGCTACCTGATCGAAATCGCCTGTGCCGTCCTTGAATCCGACGACGTTGGGAAGCTTGGCGACCTCGATGGCCGAGCCCTCGGTGAACCGTGCGTTGTTGCGGTTGTAGACCACGAGCGGCAGATCGGTGACGGCGCTGACCGCGCGTGTGTACCCGACGAGACCGGCCTGCGGCATCTCGACGAGATACGGCGGCAACAGCAGCAGGCCGTCGGCACCCGACTCGGCGGCGACCTGGGCGAACGCCTTGGCCGAGGCGACGGGGCCGCCCGCACCTGCGTACACCGGCACCCGGCCTGCGGCCGCGTCGACCGCGGTGCGTACCACGGTGCGCATCTCCTCGGGTTCGAGGGCGTGGAATTCGCCTGTGCCGCAACCGATGAAAACTCCACCGGGTCCCGCTTCGACGCCTCTGGCGACGTGCTGGGCGAGCAGGTCCACATCCACGTCACCCGACGCGGTGAACGGGGTGACGGGGAAGAAGAGGACGCCGTCGAGCATGTGTGACTCCTAGAGGTTCGTGCGGGGTGATCAGTCTTTGGTGAGTTGGCCGTCGACGGTGCGCCACAACCCGTCGGGGTTGCCGTCCGCAATGGCACTGGGCAGCAGGGATTTCGGTGCGTTCTGGTAGCAGACCGGCCGCAGGAAGCGTTCGATGGCCCTGGCTCCCACGGAGGTGGTGCGCGAATCGGAGGTGGACGGGAACGGCCCGCCGTGCACCATTGCGTGGCCGACCTCGACGCCGGTGGGCCAGCCGTTGAACAGGATGCGGCCCGCCTTCAGCTCGAGGATCTCCAGCAGTTCACCGGCCTTGGCGTGGTCGGATTCCTCGGCGTGGACCGTGGCCGTCAACTGGCCTTCGACTTCTGCGGCGACGCGCAGCATCTCGGCGTCGTCGGCACACCGGACGATCACGCCGGAGGCGCCGAACACCTCGGCCTGCAAGGCCTCGGTGGCCAGGAACGTGGGTACGTCGCTGCCGAACAGCGCGGCACGGCACGACACCGCAGGGGCGTTCTCGTCGGATCCCCGCGCGATGAGTTCCGCTGTGCCGGAGAGGGTCTCGACTCCGGTGCGGAAGTTCTCGGCGATGCCGGGTGTCAACATGGGCGTGGGCGCCGTGGCCGCGACGGCCTCGGCGGCCGCCGCGACGAACGCGTCGAGGTCGGGACCGTCGACCGCGATGACCAGGCCGGGGTTGGTGCAGAACTGCCCGGAGCCCATGGTGAGTGAGCCGACGAACGCGCGGGCCAGATCGGCTGCGCGTGCGGACAGCGCACCGCGCAGCAGGAACACCGGGTTGATGGCGCTCATCTCGGCGTAGACGGGGATCGGTTCGGGACGTGCGGCCGCGGCGGCCACCAGCGCCATGCCGCCCGCGCGGGACCCGGTGAAGCCCACGGCCTTGATGCGCGGATCGGTGACCAGGGCGCTGCCCAGATCCGGCCCGTACCCGTACAGCAGGGAGAACGTGCCCGCGGGCATCCCGGTGGCGGTGACGGCCTGCGTGATGGCGCGTCCGACGAGCTCTGAGGTGCCCGGGTGTGCGTCGTGCGCCTTGACCACGACGGGGCACCCGGCGGCCAGGGCCGACGCGGTGTCGCCACCGGCGACCGAGAACGCGAGCGGGAAATTGCTCGCCCCGAACACCGCGACCGGGCCGAGCGGCACGCTGCGCTGCCGGATGTCGGGCCGTGGCAACGGTTCCCGGTCGGGAAGAGCCGGGTCGATGCGGGCCTGGTTCCAGCTGCCCTCGCGCAGCACACCGGCGAACAGTCGCAGTTGGCCCGAGGTGCGCCCCACCTCACCGGTCAGCCGGGCGACCGGCAGGCCGCTCTCGGCGTGGGCGCGCTCGACGAGCACATCACGGCTCGAGTCGAGGTTGTCCGCGATGGCCTCGAGGAAGCGGGCGCGCTGTTCGACAGGGGCATTGCGGTAGGGGCCGAACGCATCGGCCGCGGCCGCGCACGCGGCCTCGACGTGCGAGGTGTCGCCGTAGGGGTACGCGGGTTCGAGGAACGATCCGGTCTGCGGATCGATGCCGCGGATCTCCCGTCCCGCGCCGCGCACCGGCGTACCCGCGATCAACATCTGCCCGGTCAGGTCTGTTGTCTGCACCATGGATGTCATAGTGGCACCGTAAGACCGGCGATAAATGCTTGTCCAAGTTAAGTTTGCGGCTTACTGATGCACTATTTGAATCGGTACCGGAAGCAGCGGTGAGCGCCCGGACGCTGTCGCGAAAGGCGCGAGGACTCCCCCGATCCGGGAGTCAGGAGGCGCGGCGGGCCTGGCCGCGCAACTCCAGGCGGTGCAACACGTCGGCGCCGAGCGCGTGCAGGTTCTGGTCGCCCGCCGGGATGAGGGTCACGCCCTCGGCGACCCCGGCCGAGGCGATGTCCTCGATCAGACCCGCGAGGCCGTCGGCCGTGCCGACGTAACGGACCACCGCGTCGCCGGCGGGCACGTCGGCGGCCACCTCGAGGCGGCGCGCGGAGCGGAAGTCGTTCGCGACGGCGACGGTCACGTCGAGGATCACCGCCACGGTGTCGTCCTCGGCCTTGATGCGCGTCCGTTTACGTCGCGCCTGCGCCAGGTCCGACGCCGATATCCGGACCGTCGGGGCGGCGTCCTGCGCACCGTCGGTCAGTTCACTCCAGGAATCGGCGTCCGCCACGAATAACCGCACGCCCGCCAGACTATGCCCGACTGGTACATCCGTGCAGGGTTGCACTCACCGAGAATGTAAGGACCTGGTTACGAACTTCACCGCACCCGCTACTGGGCATCACGCACGCGGGTCTTGTACAGGCTCGCGGCCGTGGTGATCAGCAGCGTCACGACGATCACGCCCAGGCTGGCCAGCGTCGGGATCTCGGGCACGTGTACAGGCTCACCGCCGTTGATGAACGGCAGCTCGTTCTCGTGCAACGCGTGCAGGATCAGCTTCACGCCGATGAACGCCAGGATGAACGCCAGCCCCTGCGACAGGTACACGAGCCGCTTGAGCAGGTCGCCCAGCAGGAAGTACAGCTGCCGCAGACCCATCAGCGCGAACACGTTGGCCGTGAACACCAGGTACGGCTCCTGCGTCAGGCCGTAGATCGCGGGAATCGAGTCAAGCGCGAACAACAGGTCGGTGGTGCCCAGGGCCACGATGACCAGGAACATCGGCGTGATCAGCCGTTTGCCGTTCTCCCGCACCCACAGGCGCAGCCCGTCCCATTTGTCGGTGGTGCGCAGGTGTTTGCGTGCGAAGCGCACCACCGCGTTGTCGCCGTCGTCGTCATGGTCGGTGTCACGGACCAGGTTGACCGCGGTGTACACCAGGAACGCGCCGAAGATGTAGAACACCCACGAGAACTGGTTGATGGCCACCGCGCCAAGCGCGATGAAGATGCCGCGGAAGATCAGCGCCAGGATGATGCCTACCAGCAGGGCCTGCTGCTGGTAGATCCTCGGCACCTTGAAGCTGGCCATGATGATCAAGAAGATGAACAGGTTGTCGACCGACAGGCTGTACTCGGTGAGCCATCCGGCGAAGAACTCGACGCCGTACCGGTGGCCGTGGAACAACCACGTCCACACTCCGAAGGCGATCGCGAGCCCGATGTAGATCGACAGGTACGTCGCCGTCTCGCGTCGCGTGGGTTCGTGTGGACGACGCCCGATGATCACCACGTCGAACAGCAGTACGGCGATCGTCACCGACAGGGTGATGATCCACTCGAGCTGGGTTACGTGCATCGATTACCTCCGGTCGCCAAACAACGCCGGAGGTCTCTTCCACCGGGCCGAGACGGCCGGCCTGCGGCACCGATCGGTTCCATGGCGACCGACGTGATGACGACACCGCAGCGAAGGAATACTCCCCTCCGCGGACAAGTGTGCCTGATCGTGACCGTGATCCGAAATCGAACAGCCACGCCGCGTCGTCTCCGGCCCGCCCGGGCACGGGCTTAGTAGTTTGTATCCGTGACAGCAACGGACGACGCAGTTGGTGGGCACGCGGTCCCCGCTCAGTACCTGCTCTCATCGCTGGCACCTGCACCGCGGACGCTCATCGACATCCTCTACGACACCGCGCGGCGGTTCCCCGACGCACCCGCGATCGACGACGGCACGGTGCAGCTCACCTATGCCGAACTCGTCGCCGACATCGAGGAGAGCGTCGCGTGGCTGGCCGCACGCGGCATCGGCCGCGGCGACCGGATCGGCATCCGGATGCCGTCGGGAAGTTACGCGCTGTACGTCGCGATCCTGTCGGTGCTGGCGGCCGGGGCCGCCTATGTGCCTGTGGACGCCGACGATCCCGACGAGCGCGCCCAGTTGGTGTTCGGTGAGGCCGGCGTCGTCGGCGTGATCACCGAGCGCGGCCTGATCCGCGGCGTCGGCCAGTCGCGCGGCTGGCGCGCGGCGGCCCCGCTCGGCCGCGACGACGCCTGGATCATCTTCACGTCGGGCTCTACCGGCACTCCCAAGGGAGTCGCCGTGACGCATCGCAGTGCCGCCGCGTTCGTCGACGCGGAAGCACGAATGTTTCTGCAGGACAACCCGATCGGACCGGGTGACCGGGTGCTCGCGGGCCTGTCGGTCGCGTTCGACGCATCGTGCGAGGAGATGTGGCTGGCCTGGCGCAACGGTGCGTGCCTGGTGCCTGCGCCGCGGTCGCTGGTGCGCAGCGGGATGGACCTCGGCCCCTGGCTGGTGAGCCGCGACATCACCGTGGTGTCCACGGTTCCGACGCTGGCGGCGCTGTGGCCCGCCGAGGCGCTCGAATCGGTGCGGCTGCTGATCTTCGGCGGCGAGGCCTGCCCGCCCGAATTGGCGCAGCGGCTCGCGGTCGACGGCCGCGAGGTGTGGAACACCTACGGGCCCACCGAGGCCACCGTGGTGGCCTGCGCGGCGCGCCTCGACGGCCTTGGCCCGGTCAGCATCGGGCTGCCGTTGAGCGGCTGGGATCTGGCCGTGGTGGACCGTGACGGGCTCCCGGTGGCGGTCGGCGAGGTCGGTGAGCTGGTCATCGGCGGCGTCGGGCTGGCCCGTTACCTGGACCCGGACAAGGACCGCGAGAAGTACGCGCCGATGCCGACGCTGGGCTGGAGCCGCGCGTACCGCAGCGGGGATCTGGTGCGACTGCAGGACGACGGCCTGTACTTCCAGGGCCGCGCCGACGATCAGGTGAAGGTCGGCGGCCGCCGCATCGAGCTCGGCGAGGTCGACACCGCGCTGGTCAACCTTCCCGGCGTCAGCGCGGGGGCGGCGGCGGTCCGCAAGACCGCGAGCGGCACGCCGCTGCTGGTCGGCTACGTCGCGAGCCACGACCCGTCGTTCGACCTCGCGGCCGCGCGCGCCGCGCTGGCCGAATCGCTGCCTGCCGCGCTGGTACCGCGTCTGATCCTGCTCGACGAACTGCCGACCCGTACCTCCGGCAAGGTCGACCGCAACGCCCTGCCCTGGCCGCCACCCGACGGTACCGATCAGGACGCCCCCGAACTCGTCGGCACCATGGGCTGGCTGGCCGGCCTGTGGCGCGACGTGCTCGGCACGACCGTCGACGGGCCCGAGGCCGATTTCATCGCGCTCGGCGGCGGGTCACTGTCGGCCGCGCAGCTCGTCGCCGCGATGCGCAGGCGCTACCCGCAGGTGACTGTTGCCGACATCTACGACCATCCCCGGCTCGGTTCGCTGGCCGGATATCTCGACGAGCTGTCCCCGCCCCCGGAGATCACCGCGCGCGAGGTCGCCCCGACGTCGCGGCTCACGCAGGCCGCTCAGGTCGCGCTTTCGGTGCCGCTGGCCACGCTGACCGGCATGCAGTGGGTGGTGTGGCTGGGCCTGTTGAACAACGTCGCCGCCGCGCTGGACCTCGTGCCGTGGGCGCAGCCGGTCAACTGGTGGCTGCTGCTCGCCGGCTTCGGAGTGTTCATCACGCCCGTGGGCCGCATGGGTATCGCGGTGCTGTTCGCCCGGATGCTGTTGAGCGGCCTGCAACCCGGGACCTACCGCCGCGGCGGCGCGGTGCACCTGCGGGTCTGGTTCGCCGAGCGGCTCGCCGAGGCCAGCGGCGCCGAGAACCTCGCGGGCGCACCGTGGATGGTGTACTACGCCCGCGCGCTCGGCAACAGCGTCGGCAAGGGCGTCGACCTGCACTCGGCACCGCCGGTGACCGGCATGGCCAAGCTGGGGCACCGCTGCTCGATCGAACCCGAGGTGGATCTCAGCGGGCACTGGATCGACGGGGACCTGTTCCACGTCGGCCCCATCACGGTCGGCAACGACGCCACGATCGGCGCCCGCACCACGCTGCTGCCCGGCGCCACGGTCGGCAAGAACGCCGATGTGGCACCGGGGTCCGCGGTGGTCGGCAAGGTCAAGAACGGCCAGTACTGGAAGGGCTCGCCCGCCGTGAAGTCGGGCAAGGCGCGCCACCCGTGGCCCGATCACCGGCCGCCGCGCGCCCCCGTGTGGGTCGCGGTGTACGGCGTGACCTCCATCCTGCTGGGCAGCCTGCCGCTGGCGGGCCTGGCCGCGGGTCTCGCCGTGATCGGCTGGGGCATCCGTGACACCGCCACCCCGGTCGACGCGATCCTGCCCGCGCTGGCGTGGACGCCCGTGGCGACGGTGGTCGCGGTGCTCACCTACGCCGTGTTGACCGTGCTGGGCGTGCGCGTGCTCTCGGTGGGGCTCAGCGAGGGCTACCACCCGGTGCGCAGCCGCGTGGGCTGGCAGTTGTGGGCCACCGAACGCCTCATGGACGCCGCGCGCAACTACCTGTTCCCCGTCTACGCGAGCCTGCTGACCCCGTGGTGGCTGCGTCTGCTGGGCGCGAAAGTCGGTGAGGGCACCGAAATCTCGACGGCGCTGTTCACCCCGAAGTTCACCGAGGTACAGGACGGCGCGTTCCTGGCCGACGACACCATGGTCGCGTCGTACGAACTGGGCGGCGGCTGGATCCACGTCGCCAAGGCCACCATCGGCAAGCGCGCGTTCCTCGGCAACTCGGGCATCACGCAACCCGGGCGCAAGGTGCCCGACGACGGTCTGGTGGCCGTGCTGTCGGCCACGCCGCACAAGGCCAAGGCCGGCTCGTCGTGGCTGGGCAGCCCTCCGGTGCGGTTGCGGCGCAAGGCGACCGCCGCCGACGTGCTGCGCACCTTCCACCCGTCGCCGCGGCTGAAAGCCATGCGCGCGGCGGTCGAGACGTGCCGGATCATCCCGGTGATCATCACGTTCGGCATCGGGGTGGCGGTGCTGGGTGCACTGCAGACGCTGGTGCTGCGGTTCGGTTACCTGTGGGCCGCGCTCGCGAGCGGACTGGTGCTGCTGGCCGCGGGTGCCCTGGCCGGGCTCATCGCGGTGGCCGCGAAGTGGTCGGTGATCGGGCGGATCCGCGCCGTCGAGCATCCGTTGTGGTCGTCGTTCGTGTGGCGCAACGAGGTCTCGGACACGTTCGTCGAGACCGTCGCGGCGCCGTGGTTCGCGCGGGCCGCGACCGGCACCCCGGTGATGAACCTGTGGCTGCGCGCACTCGGCGCGTCGATCGGACGCGGGGTGTGGTGTGAGACCTACTGGCTGCCCGAGGCCGACCTGGTGAGCCTCGGCGCGGGGGCCACCGTCAACCGCGGGTGTGTGGTGCAGACGCACCTGTTCCACGACCGCATCATGCGGATGGACAGCGTTGTCCTGGAAGCGGGTTCGACGCTGGGACCGCACTGCGTGGCGCTGCCTGCCGCCCGATTGGGCGCCGGCGCCACGGTGGGACCCGGATCGCTCGTGATGCGTGGCGACGAGGTTCCGTCGTCGACGCGGTGGCAGGGCAATCCGATCGCGCCGTGGGACATGTTCGGCAAGAAACGCACCGCCGCCGCGTCGGCGCGCAAGAAGACGACAGAGAAACCGGCCGCGTGACGAGGTCCAAGAAGGTCGCCAAGAAAGCCGGGCACCCGCCTGTCATCGACCCGTACCTGCCCGGAAACGGCAACTTCGGCTACCGGGTGTCGCGCTACGAACTCGACCTCGAATACAAGGTTGCGAGCAACCGTCTGACCGGGACCGCGACCATCACCGCGGTGACGCTTGCGGCGCTGCGAACGTTCACCCTCGACCTGTCGGACAACCTCTCGGTGGGCAAGGTCTCGGTGAACGGCCGCAGGCCCGCACAGTTCCGCTGCTCCGGGGCGAAACTGCACATCACGCTGCCCTCGGCGCTGCCCGCTGGCTCCGCGATGACCATCGTCGTCCGCTACAGCGGCAATCCGCGGCCCATCGACACCCTGTGGGGTGACGTCGGTTTCGAGGAACTCACCAACGGGGCGCTCGTCGCGGGCCAGCCCAACGGCGCGGCGTCGTGGTTCCCGTGCGACGACCATCCCAGCGCCAAGGCCTCCTACCGTATCCAGATCAGCACCGACAGCCCGTACCACGCGATCGCCAACGGGGAACTGTTGTCGCGCAAGGTGCGTGCGGGCCACACCGTGTGGACCTACGAACTCGCCGAGCCCACCTCGCCGTATCTGGTGACGCTGCAGATCGGCATGTACGAATCGCACCGGATGACCAAGACCCCGGTACCGATGCACGCCGTGCTGCCGCCGCGCCTGCGATCGGCGTTCGACCACGACTTCGAGCGTCAACCGCAGATGATGAAGCTTTTCGTCAAACTCTTCGGCCCGTATCCGCTGAGCACCGGCTACACCGTGGTGGTCACCGACGACGACCTCGAGATACCGCTTGAGGCCCAGGGCATCTCGATCTTCGGCGCCAACCACTGTGACGGCAGCCGCGGGTCCGAGCGTCTCATCGCCCACGAGTTGGCCCACCAGTGGTTCGGCAACTCGGTGACGGCGCGGCGCTGGCGCGACATCTGGCTGCACGAGGGATTCGCGTGCTACGCCGAGTGGTTGTGGTCGGAGAACAGCGGCGGGCGCAGCGCGGCCGAGTGGGCACAGCACTACTACGACAAGTTGCGGCACTCCCCGCAGGACCTGCTGCTGGCCGATCCCGGCCCGCGCGACATGTTCGACGACCGCGTGTACAAGCGCGGAGCCATGACCCTGCATGTGCTGCGCGAGCGGATCGGCGACAAGGACTTCTTTGCGCTACTGCAGGATTGGACCACACGCCACCGGCACAGCACGGCGTTCACCGACGATTTCACGGGCCTGGCCGCCGGTTACACCAGTGAATCGCTGCAGCCGCTGTGGCAGGCGTGGCTGTACTCGGAAGCGCTGCCGCCGCTGTGACCGACGGCGGTGCGCCTGCCCCATTCGATCCGGACGATCCGGCGCGTGGCGCGATCACCCGCAGCAGCATCGCCCGCGTCGGGTCGGCGACCGCCATCACGGCACTGTGCGGCTACGCCGTGCTGTACCTCGCCGCGCGTGACCTCGAACCCGCGGGATTCTCGGTGTTCGCGGTGTTCTGGGGCGCCTTCGGACTTGTCACCGGCGCGGCCAACGGCCTGCTGCAGGAGGCCACGCGTGAGGTCCGGTCGGTCCAGGTCGCGCCCCGGGTGTCCGGGGTTTCGGGGCCGCGCACACATCCGATGCGGGTGGCGGCCGCGGTCGGGGTGGTCGCGGCGCTGGTCATCGCGGGCACCTCGCCGCTGTGGAGCGGGCACGTGTTCGTGGAGTCGCGCGCCCTTTCCGTCGCCCTGCTCAGCGTCGGTCTGGCCGGGTTCTGCCTGCACGCGACATTGTTGGGCATGCTCGCCGGTATCGACCGCTGGACCGAATACGGCGCGTTGATGGTCACCGACGCGGGCATCCGTGTGGGGGTGGCCGCCGCGTCGTTCGTCTTAGGTTGGGGTCTGGGCGGTTATCTGTGGGCCACCGTCGCGGGGGCGGGCGCGTGGCTGATCCTGTTGCTCACCGCACCCGCCGCGCGTGTGGCCGCCCGCCAGGTCACCGCGGGCGGCACGTGGACGTTCGTCCGCGGGACCGCACACTCGATCGCCGCGGCCGGGGCCAGCGCGATCCTGGTGATGGGATTCCCGGTGCTGCTCAAGGCCACGTCCGCCGATCTCGGTGCGGCAGGCGGTGTGGTGATCCTGGCCGTCACGCTCACGCGGGCCCCGCTGCTGGTGCCGCTCACCGCGATGCAGGGCAACCTGATCGCCCATTTCGTCGACCAGGCCCGGTTGCGCGCGCTGTTGATGCCCGCCGCCGTCGTCGCCGTGATCGGCGCGGCCGGGGTGGTGGCCGCAGGCCTCATCGGCCCGTGGCTGCTGAAGGTCGGTTTCGGCGACGAATACCGCGCCGACGGAACGCTCCTGGCGTGGCTGACCGCCGCGGCGGTCGCGATCGCGATGCTCACCCTGACAGGGGCGGCCGCGGTGGCCGCCGCGCTGCACCGCACCTATGCACTCGGCTGGATCATCGCCACGGTGGCCGCCGTGGGTCTGCTTCTGCTGCCACTGGAGCTCTCGACCCGCACCGTCGTCGCACTGTTGTGCGGCCCCCTGGTGGGAATCGCGGTTCATCTGGTGGGGCTGGCCAGGTTCTCCCGGGTCAACGGCTGAACAGCGACGACAACAACGCGATTCGGGAGTCTTCGAGGTCGGGCTGCGGCAGCACCGGACGGATGATCGCGGCACCGTCGAACGTGTTGACCAGCAGTGCCACCGCCGCCATCGCCTCATGCCTGGACTCGTTCTGCGGGAACTGCTCGAAACCCGGGATGGTGCGCGCGGTCTCGTAGATGTTCGCGGCGTACTCGGTGAGCACCTCTTGCAGTGTGACACGCAGCTTTTCGTCGGTGCGCGCGGCGATCAGCAACTCGTACATCACGGTGTTGGTGTCATTGCCCGTGACGTCGCGCAGGATGGTCAGCACGGCCTGAAGCGGTGGCTCTTCGGCCGGGATCTCGGCGATCCGTTTGGTGAACACCTCGAGTTGGCGGCGCATCACCTCGTGCGCCGTGGCCGCCATGAAATCGCCCATCGTGGGGAAATGGCGGAACAGTGCGCCGTCGGAGACCTGCGCGCGCCGCGCGATGACCGCCGCCGACGCCCTGGCGTAGCCGACGTCGATGATGGTCTGAATGCTCGCGTCGAGCAGACGTGCGACGGTCTCCTCACGGCGCTGCTGTTGGGTTCTGGCCATGTCAGACAGCGGTTTTCAGGCGGCTGTCGGCGCCTGCGCGCAGGTAGCGTCCCGATTTCACGGTGTCGCCGTAGCCGTCACGGAACTCGCCTTTGCCGAACACCACGGTGCCGTTGACGGCCGTCGCCACCACGGCGTCGTCGTTGCGGTTCACCATGCGGCTCAGCCCGCCGTAGAACGGCACGGTCTCCTCGTGGTACGCGTCGACGTCGGAGTTCAGGCAGTTCGGGTCGATCACCACGAAGTCGGCACGGTCGCCCTCGCGCAGCGTGCCCGCGTCGACCCCGAACCAGTCGGCCACCTCGGCGGTGAGCCGGTACACGGCGCGCTCGGTGGTCAGGAACGGGCGTCCGCTCAGTTGCGCGTCGCGGACCCGCTTCAGCAGGCGCAGCGGGTAGTTGTAGAACGCCATGTTGCGAAGGTGCGCACCGGCATCCGAGAAACCCATGTGCACCGCGGGGTCGTTGGCCAACTGGTCGAGCACCTTGGGCCGGTGGTTCGCGACGATCGTCGTCCACCGCACATTCTTCTCACCGTTGTCGACCAGCACGTCGAGGAACGCGTCGAGCGGATGGATGCCACGCTCGTCGGCGATCCGGCCGAAGGTCTTGCCGATGAGGCTCTCATCCGGGCATTCGACGATGGTGGCGTCGTGGAAGTCGCGGTGCCACAACGTCGGTCCCAGCTTGCGGCGGTCGAACGACCGGCGGAACCGGCGGCGGTACTCCGGGTCGGCGAGCAGCTTGTTGCGCTCGAGTTGGTCGCGCAGGTGCAGCGCGGCGGTGCCCGCACCGAACTCCTCGAACACCGGCAGATCGATACCGTCGGAATACAATTCGAACGGCACCGGCAGATGCTGGAACCGCACCTTGGCGTCGAGTGTCTTGTTCAGCAGCCGGGTGCCCATCCCGATCACGCGTGCGGCGCCGGGTGAGGATTTCGCGTCGGCCGACACCAGCAGGCTCATCCGCACGCCGCGGCGGCGCCCGAACAGGCTGCTGCTCTCCAGGAAGAAGTTCAGTGCCTCCTGCGCTTTCGCCACGTTCGGCGCGCTCTGCAGGATGCGGCCGCGCTTGCGTAGCACCTTGATGAGGCGGCGACGTTCGCGCCACGTCGCGAACGTGGAAGGCAGTGCGCGCGAACGGAATCGATCACCGTCGAGCTTGTCGATCGCGGCGTCCATACCCGACATGCCGAGCATCCCGGCGTCGAGGGCCGCGTCGAGTCTGTCGGCCATCGTCTCGAGTTCGTCGTCGGTGGGGACCACGCCGCGTGTCGTGGCGCGGTCGAGACCCAGCACCGAGGCGCGCAGGTCCGAATGCCCCAGCAGCGACGCGATATTGGGGCCGAGTGGGAGAGCGTCGATCGCGGCGACGTACTCGGCCGGGTTCGACCAGGTCTTGCGGGATTCCAGTGCGCCGAGCACGAATTGGCGCGGTACGGCCTCCACGCGACTGAACAGGTCGGCCGCGTCCTCGGCGTCGGAGTACACCGTCGACAGCGAGCACATGCCCAACAGCACTGTCGTGACGCCGTGGCGTACCGATTCACGCAGACCCGGATCGAGCAGGACCTCGGCGTCGTAGTGGGTGTGCACGTCGATGAAGCCCGGCACCACCCACTTGCCGCCTGCGTCGATGACCTCGGGGCACCCTGTCTCGTCGAGGGGCTTTGCCGACACCGTGGCCACCACGCCGTCGCGGATGCCCAGCGTACGGACCTGCGGTGGCCTGCCCGTCCCGTCGAACCACAGGCCGTTGCGGACGATGACGTCGTATGACATGGCGGACCTCCATTGGTCGGATGCCGCCACGCTATCCCAGTTAGTGAGTGCTCACAATCTTTTACTGGGATTTGTTGCGGAAGAACTCCACCGTCTTGGCGATGCCTTCGGCCAGCGCCACCTGCGGCTGCCAGCCCAGCACCTCGCGGGCACGGGTGTTGTCGAGCCTGGATCTGCGCAGATCACCCAGCCGCGGCGGGTGGAACTCGGGCTCATCCGGGGCACCGACGGCCCCGGCGATCGCCGTGTGCAGTTCACGCGTCGAGGTCTCCACACCGGTGCCGACGTTGAAGCGCTGACCGCCACCGGCGGGGCCGCCCGCACGGACGAACGCGTCGACCACGTCGTCGACGAAGACATAGTCACGGGTGTCGCTGCCGTCGCCGAAGATCTTGGTGGTCCGGCCGGCCAGCAGGGCCTCCGAAAAGATCGCGACCACACCGGCCTCACCGTGCGGATCCTGCCGCGGGCCGTAGACGTTGGCCGGCGCGATGTGCGAGCAGTCCAGGTCGTAGAGATTGCGGTACATGTTGAGGTACACCTCGCCGGCGACCTTGCCCGCCGCGTACGGCGATGCCGGGTTCACCGGCATGTCCTCGCTGGTCGGATAGGCCGGCGGGGTTCCGTAGACGGATCCGCCCGACGACGTGTGCACGACCTTGCGCACACCCGCGAGGCGCGCGGCCTCGGCGAGGCGAACCGTGCCGACGACGTTCACCGTGGCGTCGAACGGCGGATCATCCACCGAACGCTTCACCGAGATCTGCGCGGCGAGGTGGAAGATCACCTCGGGCTTGAACTCGGCGAGCAGTCCGGTCAGGTCCGCGTCGACGATGTCGGCCTTGACGAACTCGAACTTGTCACTGTTCTCCGCGGCATGCAGGTTCTCGGCCCGCCCCGAGCTGAGATCGTCGAGGCCGACGACGCTGTGTCCGTCCGCGAGCAGCCGGTCCACCAGCGTCGATCCGATGAAACCTGCCGCTCCAGTCACCAAAGTTCGCACCGCCACACCATACCGACGACCTATGCGTGAGGAGTCGGACCGTACAGTCGGCAAGAGTGAACTGGGTCGCCCGTACTGCCGCCGCGCTGATCGCGCTGCAACTGGTTGTCCGGGCCGTACTGGCCTTCGGCGGCTACTTCTACTGGGACGATCTCATCCTCGTCGGCCGCGCGGGCACCCAGAGTCTGCTGTCGCCGTCATTCCTGTTCGACGACCACGACGGACATGTCATGCCCGCGGCGTTCCTGGTGTCGGGTGTCATCACGCGTCTCGCGCCGTTCTCGTGGGTGTGGCCCGCGCTGAGCCTGGTGGTCCTGCAACTACTGGTGTCACTCGCGCTGCTGCGGGCGCTGTGGGTGATCCTCGGCTGGCGCCCCGTGCTGCTGGTGCCGCTGACCTTCGCGTTGTTCACGCCGCTGGCCGTGCCGGGGTTCGCGTGGTGGGCCGCCGCGCTCAACTCGCTGCCCATGCTGGCCGCGTTGGCGTGGGTGGCCGGCGAGGCCGTGCTGCTGGTGCGCACCGGACGCGTCCGCCACGCGGTCATCGGCGCGCTGGTGTACTTCGGCGGTTTGTTGTTCTTCGAGAAGGCCGCGGTGATCCCGTTCGTCGCGTTCGCGGTGGTCGCGCTGCTGGGGTATGTGACGTCTGAGTTCGATCTGGCCTCCGGTCTGGCCGAGGTGTGGCGGCGCGGCCTGCGGTTGTGGGTGGCATGCCTGGCACTGACCGCGGCCTGGATCGGCGTGTACCTGACCGTCGTCGACCAGAAGCGGTGGAGCTTCGACCTGGCCATGACCGGTGATCTGCTCAGCCGCTCCATCACCCACGGCATCGTGCCCGGCCTGGCCGGCGGGCCGTGGCAGTGGCAGCGGTGGGCACCGGCCTCACCATGGGCCACACCACCCGTGACGGTGATGGTGCTGGGCTGGATCGTGCTGGTGGCCGCGGTCGCGGTGGTGCTGCTGCGCAAGCAGCGGATCTGGCCCGTGCTGGCCGTGGCCGCCGGGTACGCCGTCGCATGCCAGGTGCCGATCTATCTGATGCGCTCGTCGCGGTTCACCGCGCTCGAACTCGCACAGACACTGCGGTACCTGCCCGATCTGGTCATGGTGCTCGCGCTGTTGACGGCCGTCGGGTTCTGCGCACCGAACCGGGAGTCGCCGTGGTTGTCGGCGTCGCGGGCGCGGTCCGTTGTGGTGGTCGGCGTGGCGGTGGCGTTCGTCGCGAGCAGCCTGTACTCGACGTGGACGTTCCTGCGGGTGTGGCGCGACAGTCCCGTCCCGGCCTACCTCGACAACGCGCGGGCGAGCCTGGCGTCCACCTCGGATGCGCCGCTGCTGGAACAGGAGGTGGACCCGCTGATCCTGCAACGCGTGGCCTATCCGGAGAACCTGGCCAGCCACATGTTCGCGCTGGCCTCACCTCGGCCCGAATTCGCGTCCGCGACAACCGATCTGCGGATGTTCGACCGCACCGGCACCCTCGTTCCCGCGCTGGTGACCTGGGTGCGCACCATTCTTCCCGGGCCGCAACCCAATTGCGGACATCTGGTGCAGACCGAGGAACCCGTCGTGATGCCACTCGACGGGCCGCTGCTGCCTGCCGACTGGACCGCCGAGATCAACTATCTGGCCAACAGCGACGGATCACTGACCATGGCGCTGAGCGAGGGCCCCGACGTCAAGGTTCCCGTCCGGCCCGGACTGAACCGCGTGTTCGTCCGCCTGCCCGGGGCCGGTGACGCGATCACCGTCCGCGCCAACACTTCAGCGCTGTCGGTGTGCATCTCCCCCGGGCCGGTGGGATTCTTGGCACCGAAGTAGGTCAGGCGGCGTCCTTTTCGGCTGTCTTGTCGGTGGTGTCGGACGTGTCGTCGTTGTCGTTGTCGGGCTTGGTAGCGGGCTTCGCCTTCGTCGAAGGTTCCGCCTTCGGCACTGTCACCCGTGTCTTCTTCGGCTTGAACACGTTGAACTGAGGCCGCTTGACCTTCCGCACGTTCGGCTTTGTCTTCTCGACCTTTTCGGCCTTCTCCGCTTCCTCGGTCTTATCCGCTGTGGCGACCGTCTTGTCGGTGTCGTCCTGCTTGACGGCCTGGTCGGTCTTCTCAACGCTGGTCGATTCCTTGACCGGTGTGGCCTTGTCCGCTTCGTCCGCGACCTTGGTGACCTCGTCGTCTTTGGTGGCCTCTTCTTTCACAGGCTCTTCTTGCTCAGCCAGCTCGTCGACGTCTTCGGTGACCTCGGCGACTTCCGCGGTCTCGGCCGTCCTGTCCGCAGCGGTGTTGGCAACCGTTCGCCGCTGCGTCGTGCTTTGCACAGCTGTCTCGTCGATATCGCCGTCGGTGGAGGGAGTTTCGTCGATCTCTGTGACCGCGGTCTGTGTGATCTCAGACTCGTCCTCTACGACCGTCTCCTCGGTGGTCGTCACCGTCACCCGTCCGGGATCGTTGCGCTTGTAGGCGGCATCGATGATCTTCCGCAGCGGTGCCTCGAGAGCAGCGACGAACGACTCGGGGAACCCGAGATCCCGCAGCGGCTGCAGCAGTGGCAGTTTCTCGGTGGGGATCAGATAGGTCGTCGTCTTGCCACCGGCTTTGTTCACGGTTTCGACGATGTTCTTCTCCGGCACCGTGGACAGGTCCCAACCGTCGACCTTGTCCTCGTAGCGGCCGTGCACGTAGATGATGCCGAGCAGCGCGTTGGCGGTGGCGATGAGATTCCATGGGCGGTCCGGGAAATCGGCCCAGCCGTCGTACTCGCCGTTGATGATCGTGGTCTCGTACGGGGTGTCCGGTGGCCGCACCGGGGTCAGGCCGATGATCGGGATACGGAACGGGATCCACCGCAGGATGCCGTTCGGGCCGGTCGGGTCGCCGATCGTGACGAACTTCAACTGGTCGACGGTCGGGCGCTCGTATTCGTCGAGCTTCATCAGCCGCTTCTTCTCGTACGCGATGACGATCGCGCCCTGGCTGAAGCCGGCGACGATGATCTTCTCGGTGATCGGGTTGCCCTCGTCGTCGACTCCCACGAACCTGTCCACACCCGCTGCCACGGCACCCGCGGCCTCCCAGATGCCCCGGTGCATGCCGAACACCGATGCCGGGTACTTGATGTGCTCGACGTCGTAGCCGGCAAACTCTCCCGGAACCAGCTGTTCCGGGTAGGGCGGATCGTGAAGAATGCGCGTGCCGCTGATCGTGAATGCGGTCGCGCCCAGCGCTGGATCGGTGGTCACAAGGGCTGCGGTGACCACGGCGGCGACCGCCGCAATCACGCCATTGCGCAATGTCATGATGGGAAGTTATCCGGCTCTTCGCAGTTGAGGGTGTAGAGGTCGTCGGCGCGTCGGTGCCGGGATAGGGGTCGAGGTCTTCCGATGATGGAGGTTCCTACGCCATCCATCTGAAAGACCTCGACGTGCCTGACGCTACCGGTCGGGCGGGCTTCGCCTGCGCTGACCTGACGACTTTCTGCCGCCTCGACGAGCTCGGGTTGGAGGTGACCGGCCAACGCCTCGACCCTGATCGGGCCGTGCTGGCGTGCCGGGTCGCCGATGAGGATCGGTGGTGCCGCCGCTGCGGCGAAGAAGGCGTTGTACGTGACAGCGTGACTCGCACGTTGGCTCATGAACCGTTCGGGTGGCGACCCACGGCTTTGCTGGTCACGATCCGCCGTTACCGTTGCGCCGGCTGCGCTCATGTGTGGCGCCAGGATGCCAGCGCCGCAGCCGAACCGCGGGCCAGGCTGTCCCGGCGTGCTCTGCGGTGGGCGCTGGAAGCCCTTGTCTGCCAACACCTGTCGGTGGCCCGGGTCGCCGAGGCGCTTGCGGTGTCGTGGAACACTGCCAACAACGCCGTGCTCGCCGAAGGTCAGCGGGTGCTCATCGCCGATCCGGCCCGGTTCGATGGCGTCGCGGTGATCGGCGTCGATGAGCACGTGTGGCGGCACACTCGCCGCGGCGACAAGTACGTCACCGTCATCATCGATCTCACGCCCGTGCGTGACGGGACCGGCCCCGCACGGCTGCTCGACATGGTGGAGGGCCGCTCCAAGAAGGCGTTCGCCGACTGGCTGGCACAGCGGCCACAGGAGTGGCGTGATCGTGTGGACGTTGTTGCCATGGACGGGTTCTCCGGGTTCAAGACCGCCGCCACCGAAGAACTGCCTGACGCGGCCACGGTGATGGACCCCTTCCACGTGGTCCGCCTGGCCGGCAACGCCCTCGACGAGTGCCGACGCCGCGTGCAGCTGGCCACCTGCGGGCACCGCGGCCGCAGCACCGACCCGCTCTACCGATCGCGACGCACCCTGCACACCGGGGCCGACCTGCTCACCGACCGCCAGAAAGCCCGACTGGCCGCACTGTTCGCCGCCAACGCGCACGCCGAGATCGAGGCCACCTGGGCGATGTATCAACGCACCGTGGCCGCCTACCGCGAACCAGACCGCACCAAGGGCCGCACCATGATGGCTGCACTGATCACCACGCTGAGCACAGGCGTCCCCACGTCGCTGACCGAGCTGATCACCCTCGGGCGGACACTGAAGAAGCGTGCCGCCGACGTCCTGGCCTACTTCGACCGCCCCGGCACCTCCAACGGGCCGACCGAAGCGATCAACGGCCGCCTCGAACACCTGCGCGGATCCGCCCTGGGCTTCCGCAACCTCACCAACTACATCGCCCGGTCCCTGCTCGAGACCGGAGGCTTCCGAACCCAGCTCCGTCAACCTCGGCGGTGAAGAATCCTCAACGCGTGTTCAACGCGGCCAGAGCGTCATTGGTCTCGGCCACCGAGAAACGGTCGGGGTGCCAGCCCCGGGGCAGCCAGTCCCTCATCTCCTGCGCACCGAGTCCCATCGGCGTTTCCCGCGGGTCGTACCCGCCGCGAACCCACGCAGCCAACTCCTCATAGCCGCCCAGGCCACCACAGTCCTCCGGCGGACAGGCCATCTTTCCCGTCAGACACACCGCAGCCGGGGGCGGATCATCGAAAACGTCTTCGACCACGAGCACGTGGTCCCATCCGTCGCCGAAGTCGTAATCGTAGAACAACCGCTCGCCCTTATCGGACACCACCTGATCGAGGCGCACGCTGTCCTCGACGACACCGTCGTCGCCTTCGCTGAGATCAAACCCGGTGACGAAGTAGGCACGGGTCCGCCGGTCCGCCCCGACACCGAACTTATGCAGATGACTGTCCTGCCAGCCCATAACGACCTGCAGCACAACATGGAGCTCATCGAGCATGAGGTCGCCCGGCAGGTCCAGCCGACGCCAGATCGGCGGCTTGGCGTACATCAGGTCGACGCGCACCCGGAAGCCCCGCGCACGATCCGGCACCGCCCGCACCTCGGGCGTCGGCTCATCGAACATTCCCGCGAACACGTTCCGACCAGCGTCGGCCATTAGCTTCTGCAGCAACGCCAGGTCCACACTGCCCCCGGACACTCCGCTCTTCCTCTTGCTCTTCCGCTTCTTCTCCGGCACACCCCAAGCCAACCAGACCCCTCGATCACAGCGCGAAAGCAGCTGATCGTCTCTACACCGTCAAGTGCGAAGAGCCAGATACCTCTGGAAAAGAATGTTCCCGGCCCCTTCGCAGACCTAGGAGTGGACGACGTACCAGGCGGGAAATGGGCACTCCCCGATAGCGTCCGAGAAACGCTGGAGAGTCCGGCGATCGAACGAATCCCAGATTGGACAGGCGAGGGTAATTCTTATTACAAGCTCACAAATGAGTCTGACCTACGCGCATTGACGGAGATGGTCGCCGCAGGAGATGAACGATTTCAGAACGGAAGTTACCTCGACGGTGGCTTGATGAGTAAGGCCACGGAGATTCTTGACGCTTCTTCTAATCCCGGCCTTGCTGCTACGCATGAATTCGACGGTGTGATGCAGGATATCTTCAAGGCAGCCGGGCGCGATGAGATAGTGAATCACGAGCTACTAACCGGGAACTTCAGCTACAACACTCTGGGAGAACCGAGGGATCTGGTACCTGGCGACAACGGGGCGAAGTTTCTCGACAATCTGACCCGCTATCACTGGGAGGACAACGGCGTCGCCGCACGTACCCTCACAGATTGGATCGACGATTCCGCGAACGGTCGCGACCCTGTGTTAAATAGACTTGCCGGCGAATCCGCTCACCGGATCGCGGATTATTTGGGTGACAATCGAGACCAACTGATGCGTGGTATCGGAACTCCCGGCACCTGGAACCCTGATCTCATCAGGGGATACGCCGAGGCCTTGGCCCCCTACCAAGAATCGATTATCGGCGACCGTCGCGAGGCGCCACCGGGATTCGATCTTCTCGACGGGCAGCGACAAGGCGACTACTCGCAAGCCAGAAATATCTTCGAGATCCTCAACGGCGATCCCGAGGCCGCGAAGTATTTCAATTCGCGGGCGTATGAGAAAATCCTTGAATACCAGCAGTCGACCAGCGAACTCATTGCGGAGGGAAGACCTCCAAATGGTAGCGATTTAGGACACGCAGGCCGAATGCTGGGCGTGCTCAATGAGGCAGTCGATAGAGCAGGAATAGACACGGGATACGACCTTCGGAAAGACGCGATCGGCCTCGCTATCGGCGAAACCGTGGGCAAAGTTCCAATACTTGGCTCTTTGTCGGAGGGGTATTTGACCGATCTCCTCCTACCGCAGAAAACCGGTGATACTCCGACGTATCCTCTGACCCAGGTTCAGAACCTGAATCAATGGGTTGTGGCTTCCGCTCTGTTTGAATCAGGGTTTCCTTACCCAGAGGACGCTCCGATCAATGAATTCGTCGGAACGGATGGCAAGCTTCAGACACCGGAGTACATTCTCGAGCACCAGCCCGGCTTGATCGAAGACTACTATCAGGCACTGTTTGATTATTCAGACAGCAATAAGTGGGGAACCGTGTTCTCTTCGTTCGACCGCGAATTCGATCAAGGCACTGGTTCGGAGAGGGGCCGAAAGTAAGTGGCGCAGAGAGCAAGTCGTAGATGGGTGGCGGCGCTCACGGCCACAGCCGCGATGCTGTGCTCCTGCAGCTCGGATACGCCGGACCTACTGACCCCGGTAACTCCGGAGAAATCCCACGACCGCATCACCAACGCGGGCGGCAGCATCTTCCTCGAAGAGATAAGTACCCACAAATGGCCCGATGGTGGCAGAGAGGCTGCGTCGTACTTCGATTGGATCCCGCAAGACGCGCGATCGCCCGACCGGGCGACCTCTCAGCAGGCCGGCGAGACTGCGCATACTCTTGCAGTCTTCCTTGCCGACCACCGGCAGGCGTTGGAAGCAGTCGGTAACGGCCTGCTCGGGTTACGGAAGGCTCCGGTCGGAAAGGCCAACCCCCAATTGGTGGCTGCATATGGAGCAGCACTTACCCCTTATCTACCAGCGATCGCGGGGTCTGACGGTTCGCCAGGATTTCCTCCCTTCCAGCACTCGACGCCTGAAGATTTCGCCAGAGCACGCAACATTTTCGCGGTGATCGCAACGAATACAGAAGCCGGACGTGAGTTCGTTGAGCGTGCGAGCGAGGATGCCGAGCGCATCGCTGCAACGGCTGCTCATGACGCGTGTGAACCAGAATCCGCCAAGCACAATGTCGACTCAGCCGTCTTGCGGACAGCCGGCATACTTGCCGGACTTGCAGACAGCATGAGCAATGAAGGAAGCGGCCCCGAGCGGCATCAAATTCTGGATGACATCAGCTACACAATGGCAGCCGCATGCGTCTCCGCCGACCCGATGCCCCCCACCAGCCAGATCGCGGACTACATGGAATCCGGGAGATTGTTGACGCCTGACGAGGTGCTTCAGCAACGAGACGAGGGTTTGGAGGATTACTACCAAAGCCTGCGGGATTATCTCGCTACCCGCGACATCGAAATCGAGCCATACCTGGAGTGGTACGAAAAGGCGAGAGGGTGATTGGTCCCTATATCTCGGCGTCCGCCAGAGAGACTCAAGCCGGAGTCGAGCCGCACAACGACTCCCCTTACGTCGGAATATCAGTGCGGCAGGTCGAACTGACTCAACGCGACCCTCGCCTCGCTGCCGATGCTTCTGCGCCCTCACAGGGGCCCCAGAAGGGACCAGCCCCGGCCCCTCAAGTCGACGTCTTCGGCAACTGGTTCATCACTGCGTCAAGCAGCGTCGGATGGGGACCGATCACTCGGCCCGTCCTCGACAACTTCCCCACCCCGGAAATCGAGAAGCGCTGCAGCGACTCCATGCCGCACAACGAGGCTCAACGCCGGGAGATGATGACCGGGTACAAAGATCAACCTCCGCCCCACGGCGACGCAGTACCAGGCTGGCCTCTCAGGAGCGAGTGACTGGACGCAGTATGCGAGTGGCCCCGCGCCAGTAGACATGCCATGCAAAGCTGCACGCATGACAGATGTGCGTGAAAAAGGCTTCCAGGTTCTGCGTGAACTTCTCCCTGATCTCCCCCTCGACGGATTCCAGCGTGACGGGTCGTTCGGCGACGAACTGCTGGAGATCGGGCTCGACAACGTCTTCGGACGGTTGTGGAGCCGCGAGGGCCTGAGCCGCCGGGACCGCAGCCTGGTGACCATGGGCATCCTGATCGCCCTGCGCGCCACCGACGAGTTCGCCTCACACGTCAAGATCGCCCGCAACAACGGCCTCACCGAACAGGAGATCGCCGAGGTCATCTACCACTCCAGCGGCTACGCCGGATTCCCGAACGCCAACACGGCGATGAAAGTGGCCAAAGGGGTACTCGAGGGCCCGTGAGCCCTGTTACCCACCACCGCGTCCTCGTCGACGGGGTTGACACGTTCTACCGCACCGCCGGCCCCGTCGACGCCCCGATAGTGCTGCTCCCCCACGGATATCCGGCGTCGTCGTATGTCTACCGCAACCTCATGGCCGCGCTCGGCGGCCGGTGGCGCCTGATCGCTCCGGACCTACCCGGATTCGGTTACAGCGCAACCCCTTCCGCGCAGGAATTCGCCTACACGTTCGCCGCCTACAGTGCGTTTCTGCAGAGCTTCGTCGAGACGCTCGGGCTCGGCCGGTACGTCATCTGGCTGCACGACTACGGCTCGCAGTTCGGCTTCCAGCTGGCACTGGCGAAACCCGAGCGCGTGGCGGGCCTGATCATCCAGAACGGCGACATCTACGAGGACGCCTTCGGCCCCAAATACGACTTCCTCAAGGAGTCGTGGAACAACCCCGGCCCCGCCGCGCGCCGTCGGATCGCACAGCACGTGACGCTGCACGGCTTCGAGACCGAGTTCCGCGGCGAGCTGCCAGATGACGTCGCCGAGCGCATCAGCCCTGACCTGTGGACCCTGCACTGGTCGCTGATGTCGACACCAGAGCGCGTCGCCAACCTGATCCGGCTCCTGGAGGACCAACCGACGACGCTGGGCTGGTTCGCAGCCGAACAGGCGTATCTACGCGAGCAGCACCCGCGGGTCCTGATCGTGTGGGGCCCGCACGACGGCTACATGCCCGAAGCATCGGCGCGGGCGTACCTGCGGGACCTTCCGGACGCGGACATCCACCTGCTCGGCGGAGGGCACTGGCTGTTGGAGACCCACCTCGACGAGGTGGTGCCACTGATCGACGCGTTCCTGGCCGACGTCTACGCGCGGCGCTGAGAGCCCTGTCTCGCCGAAATCAACGGAAATGTCGTTGCGCGACGCCAGACACGACAATTGCGTCGGTTTCGGCGCGAAGGAAAGAGAGCCGCCTGGGGGAATCGAACCCCCGACCTATTCATTACGAGTGAATCGCTCTACCGACTGAGCTAAGGCGGCGTGCCCGTGCAGG
Organism: Mycolicibacterium smegmatis; assembly: GCF_001457595.1. GTDB lineage: Bacteria > Actinomycetota > Actinomycetes > Mycobacteriales > Mycobacteriaceae > Mycobacterium > Mycobacterium smegmatis. The sequence goes on from NZ_LN831039.1 coordinate 6,225,565, forward strand.
CGGGACGAGTCTACGGCAGCGCCCGCCGTGCAACCAAAACGGTCCCGGCGTCAGCCCCGCAGCGCCTGTCCGATGGTGGCGACCATGGCGTCGACGGCGAACTTCGGCTTGACGTTGACGGCCAGGGCCTCGCGGCATTCCAGCACGGCCTCGATGCAGCGCAGCAGACGGTCCGGGGCGGCGTGGGCGGCCAGCGCGGCGACCTTCTCGGCCATGTCCGGATGGTTCGCGGTGACGCTGCCGACCCCCGAGGACACCAGCAGCGCGTCGCGGAAGTAGGTCGCCAGGTCGATCAGGGCCCGGTCCAGCGCGTCACGCGAGGCCCGGGTCTGGCGTGACTTCTGCCGCTTCTCCAGCTCCTTGAGCGCTCCGGCGGCCCCACGCATGGTGCCCGCGGTGCCCTTACCGGTGCCGCCCGCGCCGAGCGCGGTCTTGAGTTCCTCGGTCTCGTTCTCGTTGCGGTCGGCGGTCAGCGCGACGGCCTCGGCCTCCGCGACGGCCACCATCTCCTCGGCGGCCGCGTACGCCCGCGACGGGGTCGCGGCATCACGGGCCAGCCCGAGCGCCCGTTTGCGGCGCTCCCTGGCCTCAGGATCGGTCGCCAGGCGCCGGGCCCGGCCGACGTGGCCACCGCACACCGACGCCGCCCAGCGCGCGTCCTCGGGCGGCAACCCGTCGCCGGTGATCAGCACGTCGGCGATGGCGTCGATCGACGGCGTCGTCAGCGCGATGTGCCGGCACCGCGAACGCAGCGTGATCGCGATGTCCTCGGGATCCACCGACGGCGCGCACAACAGGAACACCGTCGACGGCGGCGGCTCCTCGACCACCTTGAGCAGCGCGTTGGCCGCACCTTCGGTGAGCCGGTCGGCGTCCTCGATCACCACGACCTGCCAGCGGCCCGTCCCGGGCCGCCGTGACGCGATCTGGACGATCTCGCGCATCTCCTTGACCGCGATGGACAGCCCCTCGGGCACGATGCGGCGCACATCGGCGTGCGTGCCTGCCATCGTCGTCGTGCAGGCACGGCACTCGCCGCACCCGGGAACCCCGTCGGACGTGCACTGCAACGCGGCCGCGAAACACAGCGCAGCAACCGACCGGCCGGACCCCGGCGGGCCCGTGATCAGCCACGCGTGGGTCATCGTGCCGGTTGCGACACCACTGTGGGCGGAATCACCTCTGGCAGCCGCCGCGGCCGCCACCAGCTCCTGTTCCACCGCGTGCTGACCCACCAGACGCGAAAAGACACCGCTCATCGTCCACAACAGTAATGGTCACGCCGACACAAATGGCTGGCAGCGGCGCTCAAGGTCCGCGCGGCCCGATACGGTGAACAGGTGACCACGGAGCCCATCCCCATCGCGCGAATCGGTGCATTCGCCCGGTGGGTGGCGCGCACCCCGTGGCCGGTGTTCACGCTGGGCATGTTGCAGGCCGACATCATCGGCGCGCTGTTCGTGCTCGGCTTCCTGCGGTTCGGGCTACCGCCCGAGGATCGCATCCAGTTGCAGGACCTTCCGGCGTTCAACCTCGCGATCTTCCTGGCCTACCTGTTCGTGTCGTTCACCGTCGGCGCGTACCTGGCCCTGCGCCTGCTGATCCCGGTGATCCGCTGGCAGCGCCGCGAGACGGTGCTGTCCGAGGGTGATCCGGGCATCACCGAGCTGGCGCGCGCCCGCGCGCTGAAGATGCCCTTCTACCGGACGCTGATCAGCGTCACCAACTGGTGCCTGGGCTCGATCGTGTTCATCGTCGCCAGCTGGCCCGTGGCGAGCCATTCGGCGCCCGTCGTCGCGGTGGCCACCGCGCTGGGCGCGACGGCCACGGCGATCATCGGCTACCTGCAGTCCGAGCGTGTGCTCCGCCCGGTCGCGGTGGCCGCGCTGCGCGGCGGCGTGCCGGAGAACTTCCGCGCGCCCGGCGTGATCCTGCGCCAGGTGCTCACGTGGGTGCTGTCGACGGGTGTGCCGCTGCTGGCGATCATCCTGGCGCTGGTGGCCAGCAAGTTCTCGATCCTGACCGCGTCGGCGGACCGGCTCAACACCCCGATCCTGCTGCTGGCCGTCGCGGCGCTGGTGATCGGGATGTCCAGCACGGTCCTGGTCGCGATGTCGATCGCCGATCCGCTGCGCCAGCTGCGCTGGGCGCTCGGTGAGGTGCAGCGCGGCAACTACAACGCCCATATGCAGATCTACGACGCCAGCGAGCTGGGCCTGCTGCAGGCCGGGTTCAACGACATGGTGCGCGACCTGGCCGAACGGCAACGCCTGCGCGACCTGTTCGGCCGCTATGTCGGCGAGGACGTCGCGCGTCGCGCGCTGGAACGCGGCACGGAGCTGGGCGGGCAGGAACGCGACGTCGCGGTGCTGTTCGTGGACCTGGTGGGCTCCACCCACCTGGCGTCGACAATTCCCGCGGCCGACGTGGTGAACCTGCTCAACGAGTTCTTCCGCGTCATCGTCGACACCGTCAACAAGCACGGCGGATTCGTCAACAAGTTCCAGGGTGACGCGGCGCTGGCGATCTTCGGCGCCCCCATCGAACATCCCGACGCCTCCGGCGGCGCGCTCGCGGCGTCGCGCGAGCTGCACGACGAGCTCATCAAGGTGCTGGGCACCGAGACCGAGTTCGGGATCGGTGTGTCGGCGGGACGCGCGATCGCCGGCCACATCGGCGCCAAGGCCCGGTTCGAGTACACCGTGATCGGCGACCCGGTCAACGAGGCCGCGCGCCTGACCGAGCTGGCCAAGCTCGAAGAGGGCCACGTGCTCGCATCCGCGATCGCGGTCAGCGGGGCGCTGGATTCCGAGGCGCTGTGCTGGGACGTCGGCGAGATCGTCGAACTGCGCGGACGCACCGTCCCCACCCAGTTGGCGCGGCCCATCAACCTGGCTCGCCCAGAGGATCTGGACGGCTCGGCCAACGGGCAGTCCACCGACAGCTCGCCGGCCGAAACGGCATTCCAGCAGGAAAAGGTCGAGTAAACCCCTGCCGGAATGCAGTTTCGGCGGAAACCTAGGCCTTCTTGGCGGCGGCTTTCTTGGCGGGTGCCTTCTTGGCGGCCTTCTTCGCCGGGGCCTTCTTCTTCACCGGGCCACGGGCACGGCGGTCGGCCAGCAGTTCGGAGGCACGCTCGTCGGTGATGGTCAGCACATCGTCGCCCTTACGCAGGCTCGCGTTGGTCTCACCGTCGGTGACGTACGGGCCGAACCGGCCGTCCTTGATCACCATCGGCTTGCCCGAGACCGGGTCGTTGCCCAGTTCGCGCAGCGGCGGAGCCGACGCGGCCTGGCGGCCACGGCGTTTCGGCTCGGCGTAGATCTTGAGTGCCTCGTCGAGGGTGATCGTGAAGATCTGGTCCTCGGTGGCCAGCGAGCGAGAGTCGGTGCCGCGCTTGAGGTATGGCCCGTAGCGGCCGTTCTGCGCGGTGATCTCCTCGTTGGTCGTCGGATCGACACCCACGACGCGCGGCAGCGACAGCAGCTTGAGCGCGTCCTCAAGCGTCACGGTCTCCAGATCCATCGACCGGAAGAGCGATCCCGTGCGCGGCTTGGGACCGGTCGGCTTCTTGCCCTTCTTCGCCGGGGTGCCGGCCGTACCGTCGTCCCCGCCGTCTTCGGGTTCGGGCAGCACCTCGGTGACATACGGCCCGAAACGCCCGTCCTTGGCGACGATCTCGTGGCCGGTCTCCGGGTCGATGCCCAGCGAGCGTCCCTCTTGCGGTGTGGCGAAGAGCTTTTCGGCGAGCTCAGGGGTGAGCTCGTCGGGCGTCAGATCCTCTTTGAGGTTGGCGCGCTGCGGTTTCTGCTCACCCGGGTTGTCGGGATCGTCGACCATGCGCTCCAGGTACGGCCCGTTGCGCCCCACCCGGACGTACACCGGACGACCCTCGGAGTCGTCGAAAACCTTGATGGAGTTGACTTCTCGCGCGTCGATGCCTTCGAGGTTGCCGCCGACGAGCTGCTTGAGTCCTCCGGCGCGCGCGATCGAACCCTCGACGCCGTGCTCACCGCCGAAGTAGAAGTTGTTGAGCCAGTTGGTGCGTTGCTCCTGGCCGTTGGCGATCTCGTCGAGTTCGTCTTCCATGGCCGCGGTGAAGTCGTAGTCCACCAACCGGCCGAAATGCTGCTCGAGGAGGCCGACGACGGCGAACGCGACCCAGGACGGCACCAGCGCGCTGCCCTTCTTCTGGACGTAGCCGCGGTCCTGGATGGTCTTGATGATCGAGCTGTAGGTCGACGGACGGCCGATGCCCAGCTCTTCGAGGGCCTTGATGAGCGAGGCCTCGGTGTAGCGGGCGGGCGGGCTGGTCTGGTGGCCGTCGGCGCTCAGATCGGCCGCGTCGACGCGCTGCCCCTGCGTGAGGTTGGGCAGGCGGCTCTCGGCGTCGTCGGACTCGCCGCCGGCGAGTTCGTCGATGCTTTCGACGTAGGCCTTGAGGAAGCCCGGGAACGTGATGGTGCGGCCCGAGGCGTTGAACACCACCTGCTCACCCGAACTCGCTGAGCCGCCGATGCGCAGGCTCAGCGTGGTGCCGCGCGCGTCGGCCATCTGCGAGGCGACGGTGCGCTGCCAGATCAGCTCGTAGAGCCGGAACTCGTCGGTGTCCAGCGCGCTGTGCAGCTGCCCCGGCGTCTGGAACACGTCGCCGGCGGGGCGGATGGCCTCGTGGGCCTCCTGTGCGTTCTTGACCTTGCGGGTGTACTGCCGCGGCGACGGGTGCACGTACTCCTCGCCGTAGAGCTGACGGGCCTGTGTACGCGCGGCGTTGATGGCCGACTCCGACAGCGTGGTCGAGTCGGTACGCATGTAGGTGATGTAGCCGTTCTCGTACAGCCGCTGCGCGATGCTCATGGTGCGCTCGGAGGAGAACCGCAGCTTGCGGGCCGCTTCCTGCTGCAGCGTCGACGTCATGAACGGCGCATAGGGCCGACGGGTGTAGGGCTTCTGCTCGACCGAGGTGACCGCCAGCTGCGCGCCGCGCAGCCCCGAGGCCAGCGCGCCCGCGCTCGCCTCGTCGAGCACCAGCACCTCGTCGGGCCGCTTGAGCTGGCCCAGCGAGTCGAAATCGCGGCCGGTCGCGACGCGGCGGCCGTCGACCGTGTTGAGCTTGGCGGTGAACTTCGGCGGCGACGCCGACGGATCGGACACGCTCGCGTCCAGCTCGGCGGTCACATCCCAGTAGGACGCGCTGTGGAACGCCATGCGCTCGCGTTCGCGCTGCACGATGATGCGCGTGGCCACCGACTGCACGCGGCCCGCGCTCAGCTTCGGCGCGACCTTCTTCCACAGCACGGGGCTGACCTCGTAGCCGTACAGACGGTCGAGGATGCGGCGGGTCTCCTGCGCGTCGACCAGCGCGATGTCCAGGTCACGCGGGTTCTCGGCGGCGTTGCGGATCGCGGGCTCGGTGATCTCGTGGAACACCATGCGCTTGACCGGCACGCGCGGCTTGAGCGTCTCCAGCAGGTGCCAGGCGATGGCCTCACCCTCGCGGTCACCGTCAGTGGCGAGGTAGAGCTCGTCGACGTCCTTGAGCAGGCCCTTGAGTTCGGTGACCGTGGACTTCTTCTCCGGGCTGACGATGTAGAGCGGCTCGAAGTTCTGGTCGACGTTGACGCCAAGGCGCGCCCACGGCTCGGACTTGAACTTCGCCGGCACGTCGGCGGCGTTGCGGGGCAGGTCACGGATGTGGCCGCGGGACGATTCCACGACGTAATTCGAGCCGAGGTAGCCAGCTATCTTGCGCGCCTTCGTCGGCGACTCGACAATCACGAGTCGCCGGACATTACCTGTTCCACCGCTGCCGCGGTCGCCGCCAGCCAACTGTGCCTACGCTCCACTTCTGTAGTCACCTCGCCACGCGAGGCAACTGCCAATCTCGCATCACCCTAGAGCCTATGCAAACCGGCTCTCTGCCTGCGCACCATTAAATACGTGGCCACTGCGCCAACGCCGCGACATCCCCCGGCGGTTCCCCCACATTCTCTACCAGGCGTAACAGGCGCCGCCGTCCGCTGATGCGCAGCGCCGGGTGGGAGCCGCGGGTACCGATCAGCGTCGGGGCGATTCCCACGCGCATCATGGCCGACGCGAGCACCGGGTGCGTGTCGGGTGCGTGCGGATCGAGCCCCAAGAGGTAGCGGTCGTCGGCCTCCGGCGTGCCCGCGGCCAGCGTCCAGGCACGCAGTTCCCGCGAGCCCGGCAACCACTCGGGAGGCACGGTCTTGACCGCGCCGCGCGTCCACGCGCGCGCCAGCGGCACCAGCCGCACATCCATGGTCGTGCGCACCAGCGGAGTGTTCTCCTCGGTGCGGGCTATCTCCGCGGTGAGGCCGGCCTGCTCGATCATCTCGGCCAGCCCGTGCGCACGCCACAGCTCGTCGACCACCACCGATATCCTCGCGGTCGGATGACCACCGCCACCCACCACCAGGATCTGGCCTGGCGCAGCCAGCATCCCGGTCAGGTCGGTCACCGCGGGCGGCACCGACTCGGCCGAGAAGAAGGACAGCTGGCTCACGGATCGACACTAAGCCAGTGACGACCTCGGAAACGAGAACACCCCCGCGGTGTCCCGTGGGACGTGTCGCGGGGGTGCTGTCAGGTTTGTCTCGCTCAGATGGTCCGGACACCCGTGGCCTGCGGCCCCTTGGGGCTCTGGCCGACCTCGAACTCAACCTTCTGGTTTTCCTCCAGGGTGCGGAAGCCGCTGCCCTGGATTTCCGTGTAGTGGACAAACACGTCAGCGGAGCCGTCCTCGGGGGCGATGAAGCCGAAGCCCTTCTCCGCGTTGAACCACTTCACAGTTCCCTGTGGCATTTCTCGATATTTCCTTCTCTTCTTACCGGGTGCGGTCCACCGACTTCCGGCGTACCGGGCCCGTTCCGACCGCCATACCTTCGTGGAGTCGTCGGAACTTGACCCGACCTACAACCCTCGCAGGAACCGCGATCGCAACGACGATCCTGCGAGTGCAAAGACACGAACACAGAAGCTGCGACCGTGATCAGTCAATCATGTTCAGGGCGAGTGCGACAGTCTTGTCGCACGGTTGGCTGGTGAAGAATTTGTGTCACGGGGCGGGACGACCGCACCGCGAGAGACGACAGGAGGTCCGGACGTGTCGGATCGGGGGCTGGAATTCGGCCGTGAGCTGCTGAATTGCGCCGTTGAGGGCACCCCCGGCGACGATAATCCGCTACGCCACGTTGCGGATTTGGCACCCCGGACGGGCAAACCGGTTCCGTGGCCGGCGTGGGCTCACCCAGATGTGGTGCGCGCGTTGCATGATCACGGAATCACCGCGCCGTGGTCGCATCAGCTGTCCGCCGCGCAGCTGGCGCACGACGGCAGACACGTGGTGATCTCGACCGGCACCGCCTCGGGCAAGTCCCTGGCGTACCAGTTGCCGATCCTCTCGGCGCTCGCCGACGATCCCCGCGCCCGGGTGCTGTACCTGTCCCCGACCAAGGCGCTCGGACACGATCAGCTGCGCGCCGCGCACGCCCTCACCGAAAGCGTCGCCGCCCTACGCGATGTCGCGCCCGCGCCGTATGACGGTGACAGCGCGACCGAGGTGCGCCGCTTCGCCCGGGAACGGTCACGCTGGATCTTCTCCAACCCCGACATGATCCATCTGTCCCTGTTGCGCAACCACTCCCGCTGGGCGGTGTTCCTGCGCAACCTGCGCTACATCGTGGTCGACGAATGCCATTACTACCGCGGCATTTTCGGGTCAAACGTGGCGATGGTGCTGCGCAGGCTGCTGCGTCTGTGCGAGCGGTACTCGGCCAACGGCGCGACACCGACCGTCATCTTCGCCAGCGCCACCACCTCATCCCCGGCCGAGACGGCCGCCGAGCTGATCGGCCAGACCGTCGTCGAGGTCACCGAGGACGGCTCGCCGCAGGGCGCACGCACCATCGCGCTGTGGGAGCCCGCGCTCCTGCCCGACCTGGCCGGTGAGAACGGCGCCCCGGTCCGACGCTCGGCCGGCTCGGAGGCCGGCCGGGTGATGGCCGATCTCGTCGCCGAGGGCGCCCGCACGCTGACGTTCGTGCGGTCGCGTCGCGGCGCCGAGCTCACCGCGCTGGGGGCGCGCGCCCGATTGTCCGAGACCGCACCCGATTTGGTCGAGCAGGTCGCCTCCTACCGGGCCGGGTACCTCGCCGAGGACCGCCGCGAGCTCGAGCACGCGCTCAGCGACGGACGGCTGCGGGGTCTGGCCACCACCAACGCGCTGGAACTCGGTATCGACATCGCGGGCCTGGACGCCGTGGTGATGGCGGGATTCCCCGGCACGGTCGCGTCGTTCTGGCAGCAGGCCGGACGCTCGGGGCGACGCGGACAGGGTGCGCTCGTCGTGCTGATCGCACGCGACGACCCGCTGGACACCTACCTGGTGCACCATCCGGCCGCGCTGCTGGACAAGCCGATCGAACGCGTCGTGATCGATCCGACCAACCCACACGTGCTGGGCCCGCAACTGCTGTGCGCGGCCGCCGAACTGCCACTCACCGAGGCCGAGGTGCGCAGGTGGGACGCCGAGGCGGTGGCCCAGCGGCTCGTCGACGACGGACTGCTGCGCAAGCGTCCCGCCGGATACTTTCCCGCGCCGGGCGTCGATCCGCATCCGGCAGTGGACATCCGGGGTTCGACAGGCGGGCAGATCGCGATCCTTGAGGCCGACACCGGCCGCATGCTCGGCAGCGCAGGCGCGGGCCAGGCGGCGTCGTCGGTGCACCCGGGCGCGGTGTACCTGCACCAGGGCGAGAGTTATGTGGTCGACTCACTCGACTTCGAGGACGGCATCGCCTTCGTGCATGCCGAAGATCCCGGCTACACGACCTTCGCCCGTGAGATCACCGACATCTCCGTGACCGGTCCGGGCGAGCGGGTGGACCACGGACCCGTCACCATCGGGCTGGTGCCGGTGTCGGTGACCAACACCGTCGTCGGCTATCTACGCCGCCGGATGGACGGCGAGGTCATCGATTTCGTCGAACTCGACATGCCGCCGCGCACACTGGACACCATGGCGGTGATGTGCACGATCACCCCGGAGGCCTTGCAGGACAACGGGATCGAGCAGCTCTCGGTGCCCGGGGCGTTGCATGCCGCCGAGCACGCCTCGATCGGCCTGCTCCCTCTGGTCGCCAGTTGCGACCGCGGCGACATCGGCGGGGTGTCGACCGCTGTGGGTCCGGTCGACGGATTGCCGTCGATCTTCGTCTACGACGGATATCCCGGAGGTGCGGGATTCGCCGATCGCGGCTACCGCCAGCTGCAGACGTGGTGGGGTGCGACGGCCGCGGCGATCGAGGCCTGCGAGTGCCCGAGTGGATGCCCCTCGTGCGTGCAGTCGCCCAAGTGCGGTAACGGCAACGATCCGTTGGACAAGGCTGGGGCGGTGAAGGTACTTCGTCTGGTGCTCGGCGCGCTGACGAAGTAGACGTTTGCCCCCCGACCCGCGTTGACGACCGACCCCTCGACGGCCGACGACGCGGTTCCACCAAACCCTCGGGCGCGCCGAACACTCAAACGTTGCGGCAAACGGTCGGACAACACGATCCGTTCCCAATCCCGGAGGCCGGGTGCAGGAGGCAAATTACGTCACCGGCGTGACGTTCGCAACCCGTATCCCCAGCAGGGCCGGATCGAGCACCCAACCGGTGCGGATTCCGTACCTCCTGTCGCCGTCTTCTCCAAGATCAGACCCCGGTAAAATGGGTGGCATGACCCACGACTGGCTGCTCGTGGAAACACTCGGTAGTGAGCCCGCTGTGGTGGCGAGAGGTTCGCAGACCAAGAATCTCATTCCGATCAGCGTGTTTCTGCGTCGCAATCCCAACCTGATGGCCATCCAGAGCGCCATCGGGGAGACCGTCCGCGCCGGTCAGGGCCTCAGCAGCATTACGCCCAAGACCAAGCGCGTAATCCGCACCGAAGTGGTGCGAATGACGGACGGATGCATCCATGGCGTGCATGTTTGGGTCGGTCCGGCGAACGCAGAACCACCTGAACGACTGATTCCGGGGCCTCTGGTCTGGGATCTCACGACCGGCGTCGCCACCGACACTCCTGAATCCATCTTCAACAGCGGAATGGACCCCGCCGTCGAGGCCACCGATGGCCGCACGTTTGCTGATGACCTGCCCACACGCGATCTCAACCCGAGCGAGGCAAAGGTTCTGTCGCTCGTGATCAATCCACAGCCGGGCACGACGATTTGCACCACGTGGGATGTGACCGACTTCCGCGGCGAGCCCGTCACGGTCGGTTTCGTGTCCCGCACGATGGTGGAAACCGGACCCGACGGGCGGGATCGCACGGTCTGCCGCGCCATGAACTGGCGCAGTGAACGCGACGCCGCCGAGGTGCCCGCCGACTATCTCGCCCAGCGGATCCTCGACGGCCTGGCGCGGCCGGATGTCCACCGCGCACTCGTCGACCTCAACAACTGGAAGCTGCTGAAGTGGCTCGACGAGCCGGCGCCGTTCATCGACTGGCGAAACCGTGAGGGCGGTGCGTCCCGGATCCACCCCGACGACACCGCCCACATGGAGCGCATGGCGGCGGAGTTCGCCACCGGGTTCACCACGGCCGTGCTGCGGATGCGCACCAGCGGCGGTGGTTGGCAGTCCGTGCACATGACGATCAACCGCGTGGAACTCGAACCCGGCACCTATGCCGGGCTGCTGGCGCTGCGGTTGCCCAGTGACGCCGAGATCGTCGGCGCGGATTCGGGTTGAGCCGCGCTCGACGCACTCGCGAGTGTGAAGTCTCTGCGAGAAATCGCGCGGAACGTCGCAGAGGCTTCACACTCGCGGAATGTGTCACCCCACCGGGCCGGCACGCGCGGATGCCTTGGCCGGACCGACGTCCCAGCGCCCCAGCGCGACGGCAACCTCGACGGTGAGCACCACATCGAGATCCTCGACCCGGCACGACGTGACACCGCTGCGCATCCTGCGGGCGACCTGACCGGCCTGCTCGCACGCCGCGGCGGGTCCGGTCGCCACGACATTCGCCGCCGCCAACGCCGCCAGATCGGCAGCCGCCTGGGCCCGGTGCCGCGCCACCACCGCGGCACCGAGATAGGCGAAACCGCCTGCGAGGACCAGGAGTGCGGCGATCATCGCGACCGCGATGACACTGGCCACGCCACGCTGGTCAGACGCCAGGTTCCCGGGCCGATGCCGCCTCGGCAGCGATGGTGAACCCCGGCAACGGCGCATCGACGCTGACGCGGGCCACCAGGAACACCCCGTCGCCGCGAACCTCGACCAACGCCCCACGCGGCGCGATACGCCGGGCCACCTCCGCGGCGGACCCGTCACCGCGTGCCGCCAACCGCGCCGCCTCACGGGCGGCGTCGACACAGAGCACCTGCATCGAGATCGCGCTGAGCCCACCGGCACACAACGCCAGCACAGCCACGAGCGCCGCGATCGCGAACGCCGCCTCGACCGTGACCGCACCCCGGTCATCGAGCCTCAGACGCTGGTGTTGAGCGCGCGACTGATGATGTTGCTCAACGCATTCACCACCGAGTCGCCCGTCACCACGGTGTACAGGATCGCGCCGAACGCCGCCGCGGCAACGGTGCCCAGAGCGTATTCCACGGTGCTCATGCCTGAGTCGTCGACCGCGAGCAGTGCCATGCGTGCCTGGATTCCTTGAAATACCTTGCCCATGCTGGTTTTTCCTTTCCGTTGACCTCACTGACCTCACAACAAACCCGCCCCGAGAACGTCACCGGCGAGCCCCACCACCACCGGCACGATGCCGAGACACACGAACGCAGGCAGGTAGCACAGGCCTAGAGGGCCGGCCACGAGCACGCCCGCGCGTTCGGCGGCCGCATCGGCCGCAGCCGCCACGTCGTGACGTGACTGCGCCGCGAGTTCGGAAACCCCGTGCGCCAACGCCGTACCCGAGGCCGCCGACCGCCGCGCCATCCGCAGTAGTGCCTCGACGTTCTTGTCCTGTGTCTCGACACCGGAAGACCAGGCGGTCATCGGGTCGGCGCCCAGGGCCAACAGGTCCGAGGCCCGGATGAGCGCCTGCGCCAATGGCGTCGGCGCGGTGTGCGCCGCCGCCGCGGCAGCGGTCGACACCGCCATGCCCGCGGTGAGGCACGCCGCGAACAGGTCGAAGGTCGACGCGGCAGCCAGCGGATCGTCGGTCCCTGACGCCGCGCGCTCACGCCGTGGTGTCGTCGTCCGCAACGCGCGAGCACGGGCGCGGGCCGGCGCGATCAACAACGCACCCGCCAGGCACAGGGCCGCCCAGGTCATGACGTGACCTCCGCGGTGATCCGGTCCGACCACAACAGGCCCGCGCACGCCAGGACCACACCGATCACGAGCAGCCATCCACCTGCCCCGGACGCCACCAAGAACGCCACGGGCGCAGCGCCGATCGCCTGCCCCAGCGCAATACCGGCCAATGGCAGTCCCGCGAGCACCAGCGCGGTGGTGCGCGGACCCGCCATGGCCGCACGCACACGTGCCGAGAACCGTTCACGTTCCACGATGTCCTCATGCGCGGCCCGCATGAGCGTGCCCAGCGCCAGACCATGTGTCTGCGCCAACCGCCAGCAGACCGCGAGCCGCTGCCAATGTCCGGGCAACTGTGACGCGCGTGCGACGTCGTCGAGTCCCGCGGCCACATCGGCCCCCAGACGTGCCCGCGCGGCGACGGCCCGCATGCCCTCGGCGACCGGACCGCCGGACTCACCGGCTGCGGCGCCGAACGCGTCGACCGGGTGTGCCCCGACGCGCAACTCCCCCACCAGGACGTCCAAAGCTCCCTGCAGGGCTGCGGATTCGTCACGCCGATGCTGCGCGGCGGCCCGGTCTCGACGGCGCACCACGACGGTTCCCGCGACGACGCCGGCCGTGAGCGCGACCGGCAGGGGAAGCAACCAGGCCAGCGCCGCGGCCCCCACCAGGAGCCCCGGCAACATCCGTCGACGACGTCGACGAGGCGACACCTTCCGCGGGACACGCAGGCGCCGTGGGCGCGAGGGCCAGATCAACAACGCCGCCGCCAGGGCCAGCGCGGCGACGCTCACCGCATCCCCCGTTGTGTGAACTTCTCGGCGAGAAGTTCCATGCCGCAACCCAACCCGGCATCGGCGTGCCACGCTGTGGCGACCTCGAGGCCGCTCTCGTGGCGGCGCAGCACCGCGATCTCACTCAGCCTGCGCCGGCCGGCGAGCCCGCGATCGACGTGCAGCAGCACCTGCACCGCCGCGGCGGCCTGACTGCTGAGGGCGTACCGGTCGAGTCCTCCGAGCGCGCCGAGCGCTTCGAGCCGCGCGGGCACTTCGGCGGGGCTGTTGGCGTGGACGGTGCCCGCGCCACCGTCGTGGCCGGTGTTGAGCGCGGCGAGCAGATCGACCACCTCGGCGCCCCGGACCTCGCCGACGACGATGCGATCGGGACGCATCCGCAGGGCCTGCCGGACCAGGTCTCGCACCGTGATCTCGCCGACGCCTTCGACATTGGCGTTGCGCGCCACCAGTCGCACGACGTGCGGATGCTGCGGCGCGAGTTCGGCGGCGTCCTCGACGCATACGATGCGCTCGTGTCCAGGCACCGTGCCCAGAAGCGCCGACAAGAGCGTCGTCTTGCCTGCGCCGGTTCCGCCGGAGATCAGGAAAGCGAGCCTGGCGTCGATGACCCTGCGCAGCAGATCGACCGCGGCAGGCGCGATCGCGCCTGAACGCGCGAGGCTGTCGAGGTTCTGCGTGGCCGGGCGTAGTACGCGCAGTGACAGGCACGTGCCTGCCGCCGCGATGGGAGGCAGCACCGCGTGCAGGCGCACCGTGAACGGGCCCATGCCGCCGAGGTGGCCATCCACCCACGGCTGGGCCTCGTCGAGGCGCCGCCCGGCGAGCAACGCGAGCCGTTGTGCGAGTCGCCGCACCGCGGCCTCGTCCGGGAACCGGATGTCAGTGCGGCGCAGTCCATGACCGGCGTCGACCCACACCGCGTCGGGCGCCGTCACCAGCACGTCGGTGGTGCCGTCGGCACGCAGCAGCGGTTCGAGGACGCCCGCCCCGGTGAGTTCGGTGTCGAGTGCACGCAGATTGCTCAGCACCTCGGTGTCGCCGAGCAGCCCGCCGGATTCGGCGCGGATCGCCGCGGCCACCACGTCGGGACTCAACGGCGCGGTCTCGGCGACCAGCCGTTCACGTACGCGGTCGATCAGTGACGGGCTCACGCCGCCTCCCGCACAGGATGCTGCGCGAGCACGCCGAGCACGCGTCGCGCCGCGGTGGCCAGCGGAGAGCGGCGCGTGAGCCGCAACCCGCCACGTTCGAGTGCCTCGTCGAGACCGGGCTGCGGACGCATCGACGCCAGCAGCGGCAGGTCGACGATGTCGGCGACCTCGGCGGCACGCAGACCTCCCGGTGCCGGACCGCGCACCACCACACCGATGTTGGGATTGCACGTGGCGATCCAGGATCCGGCGGCCGCTGCCGCGGCACACGAACGCACATCGGCGCGGGCGACCACGACCACCAGGTCGGCTGCCTCGAGCGCGGCCTCGGCCGCGTCGGTGCTGCGCCGGGGGACGTCGCAGACCACCAAAGTCGCGCCGCGACAACCCGCGTCGATCACGGCGTGCAGTGCCGCCGCGGTGATGTCGACGCCCGCGCGTCCACCCGAGAGCACACTGATCTCGCCGCGGCGCGGCAGCGCGTCGCGCAACGCGCCGTACCCGAGCCTGCCGCCCTGCAGCGCAAGATCCGCCCACCGCAGACCCGGCTGATCCTCACTGCCGAGCACGAGGTCGATGCCGCCGCTCCACGGGTCGGCGTCGACGAGCAACGCTCCCGGCGCCGACAGGGCAAGCGCGGCGGCGAACACCGATGCCCCGGCGCCGCCTTTCGCCGCGACCACCGCAACCACCGGTCCGCGGTGTCCACCGCCCTCGTCGACGACAGACAGCGCCGCCACAAGATCGGTGTCCTGGCGGGGCAGCGTCACGACGTGTTGCGCACCGACGGCGATCGCGGCCTGCCAATCGGCCGGACCCGGTTCGTCGCATCCGATCACGAGCACCCGGTCGCGGCGCGGCAGTCCCCGGTCGGCGCACCGCCGCGCGGCCGACGCGTCGAGCAGCACGGCCGCCGCGGACAGCCAGGCCTTACGACTCGACGGCATCGCCACCTCGACCAGGTCGACGCCGGCCGCGGCAGCGACCCGGGCCACCTCCCCACGCAGCAGCGGATCGCCGAGGACCGCGAGAACGGCGGCGGTGTTCCTTTGCTTGTCTGTCCGGGTGTCCTTCGCAGCGGCCATGCCACAAATGTGACGGCCACCGATATGTCGGCACCACAGCAGAACCACAATCTGTGGATAAATCACAGGTTGTGGATAACTTTGACCGGAAATTCTCCGGCAACGACCACTCGCCACTGACACCGGCACTACGGGCCCGGCAATGACGGGCAATCTCGGCGCGGTTTGCGGAGACGGGAATTTTCCCTGGAAAAGAAGACGACCCCCGCCAGGGGGGGAGGAGGCGGAGGTCGTCGCGTATCAGCCCCGGGGGGTCGGGCTGATACACCTCGGCATAAGCCGAGTAATGCTCACTATACACATGTAACTGCCGAAAGTCGCAAGAGATCTGACTGCGAGTTTCCTGCAAGCCGTCTGGCGCTCCGAATGGTGGGAATGTGTCGTGAGCTGCCATTTTGTACCTTCGGTCGGTTATTGACGCCGAGGGCCATCTATGCTGGCGCTTGTGACCGCATCCGATCGGGCCGCTGAGGAATCGATCGCGGCGACATCCGACGCAACACCCCGCGGCGACGATGGTCGCCCCGTGCGCACGGCCGCGTTCTTCGACCTCGACAAGACCGTGATCGCCAAGTCGAGCACGTTGGCATTCAGCAAACCGTTCTTCGACCAAGGACTGCTGAACCGTCGCACCGTGCTGAAGTCGTCCTACGCGCAGTTCCTCTTCCTGATGTCGGGCGCGGATCACGATCAGATGGACCGGATGCGTGACTACATCACAAACATGTGCGCCGGCTGGGACGTCGAACAGGTGAAATCCATCGTCGGCGAGACCCTCCACGGGATCGTCGACCCGCTCGTGTTCGCCGAGGCCGCCGAGTTGATCGCCGATCACAAGTTGTGCGGCCGCGACGTCGTCGTGGTCTCGGCATCGGGCGAGGAGATCGTCGCCCCCATCGCCAGGGCGCTCGGCGCCACGCACGCGATGGCCACCCGCATGGTGGTGGAGGACGGCCGGTACACCGGTGAGATCGCGTTCTACTGCTACGGCGAGGGCAAGGCCCAGGCCATCAAAGCTCTTGCGGCGCGTGAGGGTTACGCGCTCGAGCACTGCTACGCGTACTCGGATTCGATCACCGATCTGCCGATGCTCGAGACGGTGGGGCACCCCACCGCGGTCAACCCCGACCGCGCGTTGCGCAAGGAGGCCCTCGCCCGCGACTGGCCGGTGCTGACGTTCACCAAGCCCGTCTCGCTGCGTGACCGGTTCCCCGCGCCGTCGGGTGCGGCGGTCGCCACCACCGCGGCCGTCGGCATCAGCGCACTGGCCGCCGGCGCTCTGACGTACTCGCTGCTGCGCCGGTTCGCGCTCTGACGCAATCGCTTCGGCGCCGTTTCGTGAAGGTAGCTGGACACCGCTGCGTAACGATCGGACGACGCGCGGATTTTGGCCCTTGCTGTGACTCGGGACACGTAGTACAAAGGAGGCACGGAAGCTTGGCGAGGCCAAGACCCAGCCGGAAGAGAAGGCTAGATCTCCCGACCCAAGCTCCTAGCACGGATACCGAGCACCCACGCGGAGCACATGCCGCGGAATAGGCAAAAGTGTTGCGGACCTGCGTAGTTTCGAAAAGCGGACGGCCACGACGGCCCTTTGGGTGGGGTTGCAGCCGTAGCGCATCGCAAAGACGCCGAGGTCACCCACGCAACCCACATCGCACGCTTGGTCACTCGGGGTCCGTGCTAGCGGGCGGCGAACCGGACATTGTCCGGGACGCCGCCCGATTTCTTTTGCTGGACCCGGTCAAGTTCGTCACTGCGCCTGGGCTTCCCGGTACCCCATCGCCGACGAGATGCGCGCCGCGCTGCGCCGCACCACGGGCACCAGGCCGCGCATCCGCGCGGCGGGCATGTAGGGCCGCGTCGCCGACACACTGATCGCCCCGACGATGGCCTTCGAGGCGTCGCGCACCGGGGCCGCCACGCACCGGATACCGGGCTCGTTGTCCTCCAGGTCCATCGCAGAACCGCTCTTGGCGTAGGTCTGCATGCGCGTGCAGAACTCGGCGCACCGCTCGGCGAGCTCGCCGCGTCGCACCACCGTCGGGACCGTCACGCGGTCCTCGTCGGCGATGTACAGCTCTTCCCAGCGCTCCGGGGAATCCAGCAGCAGCGCCATCCCCACGCCCGTGCGCGTCAACGGCATGCGGTGCCCCACCCGTGAGCGCATCTCGGCGCCGCGCGTACCGGGCAGCTTCTCCAGGTACAGCACCGAGTCGCCGTCGACCACGCCCAGGTGCACGGTGTCGTGCACCTGCTCGGACAGCTCCTCCAAAAACGGGCGGGCCACCACGGGCAACGGATTGCCGTGCAACGCTTTGAATCCCAGCTCGATCAACGCAGGCCCCAGCGTGTAGCCACCGTCGACGTGACGCAGGAACTCCTCGTGCACCAGCAGCTGGACCAGGCGGTGGGTGGTGCTGCGTCCCAGGCCGGTGTGCTCGACGAGGCCACGCAGATCCCGTGCACCGTCGGCGACGGCCCTGATCACCGCCAGTCCACGCGCCAGCGTCTGGGTACCGGGTGGAACGCTCATGCCGCGAGCATCCCATATATAGGGATTGTGTTGGAAATTTTGGGACTGGGTTCCCATAGTGGCCCTTGTGACCCATCACACCCCGGCGCCCGGCGTGGCGCGGCTCATCGCCCTGGACTGGGGCACGACCGCGTTGCGGGCCTGGCTCCTCGGCGACAACGGCCGGGTGCTCGACGCGCGTGCCCATGACGGCGGACTGCTCAGCGTCACCGCAGGCACGCCGACCGACATCAGGGCAGACACCCGCGCCGACGACTACGAGAAGGTGTTCGCCGCGGTGTGCGGCGACTGGCTCGGCGCGCAGCCGGGCCTGCCGGCGATCGCGTGCGGCATGGTGGGCAGCGCGCAGGGCTGGCAGGAGGCCGGCTACGTGACCGTGCCCGCCGACCTGCGCTTCGACGCCGCGACGCTCACCCGCGTACCCCACAAAGACGGCGTGCTGCACCTCGTTCCCGGACTGCGGGTCGCCCCCACCGGCCAGAGGACCGGTGACGTGATGCGCGGCGAGGAGACACAACTGGTCGGCGTGCTCGACCTGCTCGACGAATCCGGGGACCTGCTCGTGGTGCTGCCCGGGACCCACACGAAGTGGGTCAGAATCGCTGCCGGACAGGTGGAATCGTTCACCACCGCGATGACCGGCGAGCTCTACGGCCTGCTCATGGAGCACGGCATCCTCGCCCGCACGGCGCACGCGCCGGTCCGTGACGACGCAGCGTTCACGCGCGGGCTCGACGCCGACATCTCCCGCGGCATCTCGACGGCCCTGTTCGGTGCCCGGGCCCTCGTGCTCGACGGCGCACTGGAACCGAGCGCGCTGCCGGACTACGTGTCGGGCCTGCTGATCGCCGACGAGATCCGCCACCTGCTGCCCGCCGACCGAAAGCGAATCGTGCTGTGCGGCAAGCCCGATCTGTGCCGCCGCTACGCAGCCGCGCTCGAGCGCCACGACGCGCACCCGGCGGCGACGCTCACCGAGGAGGCCGCGGCGCGCGGCCTGTGGCACATCGCGGTCACCAGCGGCCTCGTCACCGGCGATGACGCCGCGCGACACCGAATCGAGGAGGTTTCATGAACCAGCCCACCGGATTGGTGGCGATCCTGCGCGGGGTGCGCCCCGACGAGATCCTGGCGATCGGCGGCGCGCTGATCGACGCCGGGTTCACCGCGATCGAGATACCGCTGAACTCCCCCGACCCCTTCGACTCGATCGAACGCCTCGCGGCCGCGGCACCGGAAGGTTGCGTGATCGGTGCCGGAACCGTGCTGACGGTCGACGACGTCGTCCGCGCCGAATCGGCCGGCGCCCGGATCATGGTGTCGCCCAACGCCAACCCTGAGGTGATCGCCGTCGCCACACGACGCGGCATGCGCGCCTACCCCGGCGTCGCGACCCCCACCGAGGCGTTCAGCGCGGTCGACGCGGGCGCACGCAACCTCAAGCTGTTCCCGTCCGATGCGGTCGGCATCTCCGGCATGAAGGCCTGGCGCGCAGTGCTTCCCGCCGACATCGAGATGCTGCCGGTCGGCGGTGTGGACGAGAACAACCTGGCCGACTGGATCGCCGCGGGCGCCGACGGCGCGGGCCTCGGCACCAATCTGTACCGCCCCGGTGACGACGCCGACGCGGTCGCACGGCGCGCCCGCACCCTGCAGGACATCTGGTCTGACGCATACGCCGAGAGGAACCCACGATGAAGATCAAATCGGTGCAGACGTACACCGTTCCCCCGCGGTGGCTCTTCCTGCGCATCGAGACCGACGAGGGCCTCGTCGGCTGGGGCGAACCCGTCCTCGAAGGCCGCGCGGCCACCGTGGCCGCCGCGGTCGAGGAACTGTCGGACTACCTGATCGGCCAGGATCCCGGCCAGATCGAGGATCTGTGGACCGTGATGTACCGCGGCGGGTTCTATCGCGGCGGCGGCATCCACATGAGCGCGCTGGCCGGCATCGACCAGGCGTTGTGGGACCTCAAGGGCAAGACCCTCGGCGTGCCGACACACGAACTGCTGGGCGGGCGCGTCCGCGACCGGATCAAGGTGTACTCGTGGATCGGCGGCGACCGGCCGAGCGAAACCGCCAAGGCCGCACGCGAAGTCGTCGACCGGGGATTCACCGCGGTGAAGATGAACGGCACCGAGGAGTTGCAGTACGTCGACACGTGGGACAAGGTGGACCGCGCGGTGGCCAGTGTGGCCGCCGTACGCGACGCGGTGGGCCCCAACATCGGCATCGGCGTGGATTTCCATGGGCGCGTACACAAGCCGATGGCCAAGGTGCTGCTGCGCGAACTCGAGCCCTACCGGTTGATGTTCGTCGAGGAACCCGTGCTCAGTGAGCACGTGGACGGTTTCGTCGACGTGCTGCGGCAGTCCCCCATCCCGATCGCCCTGGGCGAGCGGCTGTTCTCGCGGTGGGACGCCAAGACGATCCTGGCCTCGGGCTCGGTCGACATCATCCAGCCGGATCCGTCGCACTGCGGCGGGATCACCGAGGCCCGCAAGATCGCCCACATGGCCGAGGCGTACGACGTCGCGCTCGCGCTGCACTGCCCCCTGGGGCCGATCGCGCTCGCGGCGTGCCTGCAGATCGACGCGGGCTGCTACAACGCGACGATCCAGGAGCAGAGCCTGGGCATCCACTACAACACGACCAACGACCTACTCGACTACCTCGCCGATCCGGGCGTTTTCACCTACGCCGACGGGCAGGTCCAGATCCCGACGGGACCGGGGCTCGGCATCGAGATCAACGAGGAGTACGTGGCCGAACGGGCGGCCGAGGGACATCGGTGGCGCAACCCGGTCTGGCGCCACGCCGACGGATCGTTCGCGGAGTGGTGAGGCATATGACCCAGACCGGAAACACCAGCGCGTCACCGCAATTGGCCAAGCAGGCCTCCCACGCACGCATCCTCATCGCGGTGATGCTGTTCATCACCGTGGTGATCAACTACATGGACCGGGCCAACCTGTCGATCGCGATGCCCGCGATCGCCGACGAGATGGACCTGACCAAGGCGCAGCAGGGCCTGCTGCTCAGCGCGTTCGGCTGGACCTATGCGGCACTGCAGATCCCGGGCGGATGGCTCGTCGACCGGGTGCGCCCGCGCGTGCTGTACCCGGTGTGCCTGGCGCTGTGGTCGCTGGCGACGTTGTTCATGGGCGTCATCGGCGGGTTCGTCGCGCTGATCGCGCTGCGCCTGCTGGTCGGTGTGTTCGAGGCGCCGGCGTATCCCATCAACAACCGCGTCGCGACGACGTGGTTCCCCGAGCGTGAACGCGCCTCGGTCATCGGCTTCTACACCTCCGGGCAGTTCATCGGCCTGGCGCTGCTCACACCCGTGCTGTCCTGGCTGCAGGCCACCATGAGCTGGCACTGGGTGTTCATCGTGACCGGCGCGATCGGCATCGGCTGGGCGGCGCTGTGGTACCTGAAGTACCGCGAACCGCGCGAATCCAACGCCAACGAAGCCGAACTCGAGCTCATCGAAAGCGGCGGCGCCCTGGTGGACGTCGTGGAAGATCAGCCGCAGCGGGTCGCGGTGACGCGCGCCGACGTCGCGACGGTGCTCGGGCGGCGCAAGCTGTGGGGCATCTACCTGGGCCAGTTCTGCCTGACCTCGACGCTGTGGTTCTTCCTCACCTGGTTCCCGACGTACCTCGTCGAGTACCGCGGCATGGACTACATCAAGACCGGGTTCCTGGCGTCGCTGCCGTTCATCGCCGCACTGGTCGGTGTGCTGTTCTCCGGCGTCCTGTCGGATTTCCTGCTGCGGCGCGGTGTTTCGCTCGGCGCGGCCCGCAAGGGCCCGATCATCGCCGGGCTCCTGCTGACCACGGCCATGCTGGGCGCCAACTACACCGACTCCACGGCCATGGTGGTGCTGTTCCTGTCGATCGCGTTCTTCGGCAACGGTCTGGCGTCGATCACGTGGTCGCTGGTCTCGGCGCTGGCACCCAAGAGGTTGCTGGGCCTGACCGGCGGCATGTTCAACTTCATCGGCAACCTGTCGTCGATCGCCACACCGATCATCATCGGCCTGCTGGTCACCGACGAGAGCTTCGCGCCCGGCTTCGTTTACATGACCGTCGTGACCCTGATCGGCATCGCGTCGTACGTGCTGCTGGTCGGCCGCGTCGAGCGGGTGCGGGAAAAGGCGGTCACCCAACCCGCTTGAGCTAGCCCGCTTGAGCTATGTGCTGCGCGATCTGGAGCGCCTCACGCGCTCCGGCGTGCAGCGCCTCGCAGCCGAGCAGCAGCCACGCGGTCAGACCGTCGGTGGTCCCCGACGCGAATCCGCGGGCGGCCCCACGGTACTCGCCCGACTTGCGCATCCAGTGCACCTCGGGCACGCCGAGACCGTGCGGGTCCAGCCCGCTCGCGATCGTTACCAGCCGCGAGACCGCGCGCGCCACCACACCGTCGGCCGTGCCGAACGGGGCCAGCGTCAGCAACTCCCCGTGCGCGACGGCGGCCAGCACCGGGGCGGGCACCTTGGACCCGCCGGTGAGAAGTTCGATCAGCAACTCCAGCCGCGGCCCCACCTCGGGGTCGGTGCGGGGACGGCCCAGGTGCTCGTCGTCGGTGAGATCGGCTGCTGCCAGCGCGTGCAACCGGGCCAGCGCCTGCATCGGCGCGCGCTGCCACACCGTCACCAACGAGGTCGCGCCGCCTTCGAGCGCCTCGGCCACGCGGATCGCACCCGCGGTCACCGGATCTGGGTCGCCGTCGGCCGACAGCTGCACCGTCCCGCCGTCCAGCACGGCCGACGCGCGGGCGCCACGCAGCACGGACTCGGCCGCGGTCTGCGGCCAGCCCCGCAGGTTGACCTTGTGTCGGTGCGCGCGTCCGAGCGCGTCCCGCGCCTCGTCGCAGGCCGCGGCGACGCCGGGCAGCTCGAACAGCGGCGCGAGAGGATCAGGGCGCTCGGTCATAACCAGCCACGCTAGTCGACCGCTGATCGCGTCTTCGCCGACCGTTCAGCGCATTCAGACCACCGTCCACCAGCAGACATGTGAGGGTCCAACGTGTGTGCAACGTTCGGTGACTAGGCTCACAGCCATGTCGAACCCCTCGCACGCAGAAGTTCCGTCAGCCTATCCGCCGCCGGCCGATTTCGCGGCCAATGCCAACGCGACGGGTGAGTTGTACGCCGAGGCCGAGAAGGATCGGCTGGCGTTCTGGGAGAAACAGGCCAACCGGTTGTCCTGGCAGACCCCGTTCACCGACGTACTCGACTGGTCGGACGCCCCGTTCGCGAAGTGGTTCGTGGGCGGCAAGATCAACGTCGCCTACAACTGCGTCGACCGTCACGTGGAGGCCGGCAACGGCGACCGGGTGGCCATCCACTGGGAAGGCGAACCGGTCGGCGACGCGCGCAGCATCACCTACGCCGAACTCAAGGACGAGGTGTGCAAGGCCGCCAACGCCCTGACCGACCTGGGTCTGGTGGCCGGCGACCGCGTCGCGATCTACATGCCGATGATCCCCGAGGCCATCGTCGCGATGCTCGCGTGCGCCCGCCTGGGTGTCATGCACAGCGTCGTGTTCGCCGGCTTCTCGGCCTCGGCGCTGCGCGCCCGCATCGAGGACGCCGAGGCCAAGCTCGTCATCACCAGCGACGGCCAGTACCGCCGCGGCAAGGCCGCCTCGCTCAAGGAGGCCGTCGACGAGGCCGTCGCCGATCAGCCGTCGGTGAAGAACGTGCTGGTGGTGCGTCGCACCGGCATCGACGTCAAGTGGACCGACGGCCGCGACCTGTGGTGGGACGAGACCGTCGAGCAGGCGTCGACCGAGCACATTCCCGCGGCCTTCGACTCCGAACAGCCGCTGTTCTTGCTGTACACCTCCGGCACGACGGGTAAGCCCAAGGGCATCGTGCACACCTCGGGTGGCTACCTGACGCAGTCGTCGTACACGCACTGGAACGTCTTCGACGTCAAGCCCGAGAGCGACGTGTACTGGTGCACCGCCGACATCGGCTGGGTGACCGGGCACACCTACATCGTGTACGGGCCGCTGTCCAACGGCGTCACGCAGGTGGTCTACGAGGGCACCCCCACCTCGCCCACCGAGCACCGGCACTTCGAGGTCATCGAGAAGTACGGCGTCACCATCTATTACACGGCGCCGACGCTCATTCGCACGTTCATGAAGCTGGGTCATCAGATCCCGGCCTCGCACGATCTGTCGAGCCTGCGCCTGCTCGGCTCGGTGGGCGAGCCCATCAACCCCGAGGCCTGGCGCTGGTACCGCGAGCACATCGGCGGCGGCAAGACCCCGATCGTCGACACCTGGTGGCAGACCGAGACCGGGGCCATCATGATCTCCCCGCTGCCCGGCGTGACCGCGGCCAAGCCCGGTTCGGCGATGACGCCGCTGCCCGGCATCTCGGCCAAGATCGTCGACGACGAGGGCAACCAACTGGTGCCCGGTGCCGACGAGGCCGAGCACGTCACCGGCTACCTGGTGCTCGACCAGCCGTGGCCGGCGATGCTGCGCGGTATCTGGGGCGACCCGCAACGGTTCAAGGACACCTACTGGTCGCGGTTCGCCGAGCAGGGCTGGTACTTCGCCGGTGACGGCGCGCGGTACGACTCCGACGGCCACATCTGGGTGCTGGGCCGCATCGACGACGTCATGAACGTCTCGGGCCACCGCATCTCGACCGCCGAGGTCGAGTCCGCACTCGTCGGCCATGCCGGTGTCGCCGAGGCCGCGGTCGTGGGCGCCTCCGACGACACGACCGGACAGGCGATCTGCGCGTTCGTGATCCTCAAGGCCAGCGCTCACGGCGGGCCCGAGAACATGATCGAGGAACTGCGCGCCGAGGTGGCCCGCGAAATCTCGCCCATCGCCAAACCGCGCGAGATCCACATCGTGCCCGAGCTGCCGAAGACCCGCAGCGGCAAGATCATGCGCCGGCTGCTGCGCGACGTGGCCGAGGGCCGCGAACTCGGTGACACCTCGACCCTGGTGGATCCCAGCGTGTTCGAGGCGATCCGCGCGAGCAAGTAACCTCGCAACGAGCATCGGAACTGCCCGGTCTCCTCGGAGACCGGGCAGTTCTGTTCATGCGTCTGGCAGCTACCGGATCGGGACGAAGCCCGTGCCGGGACGGTTCTTGGCGGTGATGTCGGCCAGTTGAGTGTTGATCGACATGGTGACCGCGGGCGTGTGCAGCGGCACGAACTTCACGACGCACGTGGGCAGATCCTCGGTGAACGCGCCGTGGATCATGCCGACCAGCAGGTTGTTGACCGTCACGGGCGCCCCGGAGTCACCGGGCTGGCCGCACACCTGGTTGACGATGGTGCCGGGATCCTTGCCCGGGCCCCACGTCACGCCGCACGAATAGCCCGTGGTGCGGCCCAGCTTGCACGCGATCTCGCCGAACCGCGGATCCGGTCCGATGCCGTCGATACGGAACCCGTTGATGTTGTTGGTCGGCGTGACCTTCTGCGGGTCGAACTCGATCACCGCGTAGTCGAGCAGGTCGTTGCCCGCGACCATCGTGCCCAGCACGCCCGCGGCGACGTCGCTCTCGGCGGCCACGGTCGCGCCGGGCCCGCCGCAGTGCGCAGAGGTGAACCCGATGAGCCGGCCCGCGTTGTCGTGGCCGATCGCGGTGAGGGTGCAGAACGACTCGCCGTCGACGACGATGCCCGACCCGCCGCCGAGCACCACGGGAGGTGCGGCTTGCGCGTGCCCCGAAGTCCACGGAGCAAGCACAGCGAACAAGGCAACAACCGGTGCACCAACAAGCAACCGCCAGCGGTGTCTGCTCGCCAACTGTCCTCCCATCGACGCGCCCGACCCGCGTAACCCAATGAACTACGGGGAAGTCTACTGGGGTCGGTTCACTGGCCCGGATCGTTTACCCCGTGCCCGCATGGCAACATGAACCGCGAAACGCATTGAATCCGGGGAGGATGTGTCCGTGAGCATTGGCGACCGCAGGAACGGCGTACCGGCAACGGTGACCTCGATTCCGCTGGTGGATCCGCACGCCCCCAAGCCGGATCCGTCGATCGGCGATCTGGTCAAGGACGCCACCGCGCAGGTCTCGACGCTCGTGCGCGCCGAGGTGGAACTGGCCAAGGCCGAGATCACGCGCGACGTCAAGAAGGGCCTCACGGGCAGCGTCTTCTTCATCGCCGCGCTCGTGGTGCTGTTCTACTCGACGTTCTTTTTCTTCTTCTTCCTGGCCGAACTTCTCGACACGTGGCTGTGGCGGTGGGTCGCGTTCCTGATCGTGTTCGCCATCATGCTGGTGGTCACGGGCGCGCTGGCGCTGTTCGGTTTCCTCAAGGTGCGCCGTATCCGCGGGCCGCGCCAGACCATCGAATCCGTCAAGGAAACGCGTGAGGCACTGACGCCGGGCCACGACAAGACCCCCGCTCAGGTCGACGCCGACGCCAAACCGGCCTCTGACCCGTCCGGCTGGTAATGCCGGCACCTGACCCCTCGGTCACTCGGATCGACGGGCCGTGGCGGCATCTGCAGGTGCACGCCAACGGCATTCGCTTCCACGTCGTCGAAGCCGCGCCCGAGGCAGTCGAACCCGGAGTCACCAGCGATCGGCCGCTGGTCATCCTGCTGCACGGCTTCGGATCGTTCTGGTGGTCGTGGCGTCACCAACTCACGGGCCTGCGCGACGCGCGTGTGGTCGCGGTCGATCTGCGCGGGTACGGCGGCAGCGACAAACCGCCCCGCGGCTACGACGGCTGGACGCTGGCCGGCGACACCGCCGGTCTGGTGCGCGCGCTGGGCCACACGTCCGCGACGCTCGTGGGTCACGCCGACGGCGGCCTGGTGTGCTGGGCGACCTCGGTGCTGCATCCGCGCGCGGTGAACGCGATCGCGGTCATCAGCTCCCCGCATCCGGTGGCGCTGCGCGCCTCGGCGTTGCGACGCCGCGATCAGGGCCGCGCGCTGCTGCCGTGGATGCTGGGCTACCAGGTGCCGATGTGGCCCGAGCGCAAGCTCACCCGCCACGACGCCGCCGAACTCGAGCGCGTGGTCCGCAGCCGCGCCGGGGACGCGTGGCAGCAGACCCCGGACTTCGCCGAGACGATGCGACATCTGCGCCGCGCCATCCAGATTCCCGGTGCCGCGCACTCGGCGCTGGAATACCAGCGCTGGGCCGTGCGCAGCCAACTGCGCGGTGAGGGCAGGCGGTTCATGGCGTCGATGCGGCGACCGGTGAACGTACCGGTGCTGCACCTGCGTGGCGACGAGGATCCCTACGTGCTGCCCGACCCGGTGTACCGCACGCAGCGGTTCGCGCCACACGGCCGGTACGTATCGATCACCGGCGCCGGGCATTTCGCGCACGAGGAGCAGCCCGACGCCGTCAACGAGCAGCTGGGCAGGTTCCTGACGCAGATCAGGAGTTGATGCAGGTCCCGGTGGCGACGCGCTCGGTGTTGCCGATCTTGGCGAGCTGGCGCTCGACCTCCTTGGCGGTGAGCACGAAGCCCGTGTCGACGTCGTCGACGGCCGCACCGAACACCACGCCGAGCACCTTGCCCGCCCGGTTGATCATCGGCCCACCCGAATTGCCTTGCCGCACCGTTCCTCTGACGGTGTAAACCTCGCGGGTCACGGTGGTGGTGCGGTAGATGTCGGGTCCGTTGAGCTCGATGATCTCGCGCACCCGCGCGGGCGTGGCCAGGAAGTCGCCACCGCCCGGGTAGCCCATCACCACGGCATCGGTGCCCTGCGGCGCCGGGTCCGCCGCGAACGCCAGCGGCGCCGACGGCAGGTTCGGCACGTCGAGGATCGAGATGTCGGCGTCGGGGTCGTACGAGACCACGTGCGCGTCGTAGGTCTCGCCGTCGACCTCCACGGTCACGCTGTCGGCACCGGCCACCACGTGCGCGTTGGACATCACGCGGCTGGGCGCGACCACGAATCCACTGCCCTCCAACACCTTCTGGCAGCTCGGCGCGACGCCGCGGATCTTGACCACACTGGGCCGCGTCGCGGCGACCACGGCGTCGTCGGCCAACGCCGCATCAGGCGCGTCGACGTTGACGATCGGGGTGCGGCCGAACGGCTCGAGCACATCGGGCAGGCCCGAGGTGTCCAGCAGCCCCGACAGCCGCGTCGGCACCTGGCGCAGCCACGTCGGCGCCACACGGTCCACCTCGGACAGCACCCGCGAACCCTTCACGGCGGCCGCGAGGTTCGGCTGGTCCGACGACGTCAGCAGGCTGCCCAGCAGCCACGCCGCGACCAGGACCGCGACGAGCATCAGGCTCACGCCGACGACCGAGTCGAACGCGCGGAACAGTCCGCTGCGGATGGTGCCGCGCACCGCGCGACCCAGCACCACACCCGCGATCTCGCCGACCACGACGAGCGCGAGGATGAGGAACAGCGTCACGAACAGTTTGGTGCGCGCGCCGTCCACGTGCGGGATCACGTGCGGGGCCAGCAGCACACCGGCCACCGCACCGAGCACGACGCCGATGAACGACATCAACGAGCCCAGCGCCCCCGAACGCCAACCCGAGATGGCGGCGACGAAGGCGATGGCGACGACGGCCAGATCAAGCCACAGCGAGGGTGTCATCAAATTCCAGTTCCACGATGGGCTTCACCGTAACTGCTCGCACGGCCGACTAGCGCCATTGCTTCCTCCAGTCCCCGCACGTCGTCGGTGTTCCACGGCTTGGCCCAGCCCGCGACATCGAGCATCGCCGAGATCACCTGACCCGTGAAACCCCACACCAACATCTCGTTGAGCAGGAACGCCGGACCCGCGAAACGGCTCGTGTTGCTCTCGCGGTACACCATCAGCCGGTTCTCCGGATTGATGAACGCGCGCACCGGCACCCGCGACACCGCCGCGGTCTCGGCCTCGTCGACCACGGTCACCGGGCCCGGATCCGGCGAGTACGCCAGCACCGGGACGACGTGGAAGCCCGACGGCGGGATGAACATCTTGTCCAGCGTGGCCAGCGGGTGCAGCCGGCTGGTGTCGACGCCGGTCTCCTCGGTGGCCTCGCGGAATGCCGTCGCGACCGGGCCGGTGTCCCCGGGATCGGTGGCGCCGCCCGGGAACGCGGCCTGCCCGGCGTGGTGACGCAGCGTCGAGGCGCGGACCGTCACCAGCAGGTCGGCGTCGTCGGGCAGCACCCCCGCCGGCGCGTCCGGCGGGCCGGAGAACAGCACCAGAACGGCCGCGTCGCGCCGCGAACCGGTTTCGGCGGCCTGATGATTGGCCTCGACGATGCTCGCGAGCACCTCGGGCGGGACCCGGCGGCGGTAGGCGTTCGGCACGTGCCCGACGTTGTCCAACAGCGGTCTGAGCCAGGGCGGGGCGGCGTCGGGAACCAGCCCCTCGGGCGTCGAACTCACCCTCGGTGCTCCTATCGGCTCGATCGGATCAACTCATCGACCGCCGCCGCGATCTCGTCGGCGTCGACGAACGAGCGGGGCAGGATCTCGGCAACGCTACCGTCCGGACGCAGCACAACGGTGGCAGGCATGACGTTGGGCACCTTGAGTGCCGCGGCGACCAGCCTGCGGCCGTCCTGCAACGTCGGCAGCCGCACGCCCAGTTCGGCGAGCCGCAGCAGCGCGGCCGTCTCGTTCTCATCCTGGTGCACCGTGAGCACCAGGACGTCGGGGTTGCGGCGCTGGTACTCGGCCATCGCGGGCAGTTCGTCGGCGCACGGGCCGCACCAGTACGCCCACAAATTCAGCACCACGGGCCGGCCGGCCAGCGCCGCGGCGACGTCGACCGGGTCTCCGTCGCCCGCGCATTCGAGGGTCATCCCGCGCAGCGCCTCGGGTCCCTGCCCGTTTCCCGGGCCGGGGCACGGCGGCAGATCGGCGCGGGCGCGGGGTTCGGCGAGCGCCTCGGGGGTGTCGGCGTCGCGGTGGTCGCGCGCCGTCGCGCTGGGAGCCTCGGCACCCGGGGCCGCGCCGTCGTCACGCAACTCCAGCCAGAATGCGGTGCCCAACGCCAGCAGAACCACCAGGACCGCGACGGTCCACCGGGTCGAGACGCTCATCGTGTGCCCACGGCTCACAAACCGGCCAGCGCCAGCAGATGCTCGGTCTCGGGGCCTTT